>CP134874.1:3454166-4145000 GCA_037318855.1 Candidatus Sedimenticola sp. (ex Thyasira tokunagai)
CCGGCTCAGCAGCTTGGGCGGCGGGCGCCTCTTCACCACCGAGATGGGCGGCACTTGCACGCCCTTCCAGAACAGCTGCAGATGCACCCTGCACGTAGAGCTGAATGGCTCGCATGGCATCATCGTTACCGGGAATGACATAATCGATTTTCTCCGGGTCGTTGTTGGTATCAACAACACCAACTACCGGGATACCCAGCTTGTGAGCTTCAGCAATGGCGATATTCTCATGGCCGTTGTCAATCACGAACAGTACATCGGGCAGTCCCGGCATGTTCTTGATTCCGCCCAGGCTGCGATCCAACTTCTCCATCTCGCGGCTCAGACCCAGGGCCTCTTTCTTGTTGAAACGCTCAACCGAGCCGTCTTCAAACATTGCCTCAAGATCCTTCAGGCGCTTGATGCGCTGCTTGATGGTTTTGAAGTTAGTCAGCATGCCACCCAACCAGCGATGGTTGACGTAAGGCATACCACAACGCTCTGCCTCTTCTTTAATGGTGTCACGTGCGGCACGTTTGGTGCCGACGAAGAGAATCTTACCGCCGTTGGCGGCAAGAGAACCGATAAAGTTCATGGCATCGTTGTAGAGAGGGAGGGTCTTCTCAAGATTGACGATATGAATCTTGTTACGATGACCGAAAATGTAGGCCCCCATTTTGGGGTTCCAGTAACGGGTCTGGTGACCGAAATGCACGCCTGCTTCCAGCATCTGGCGCATGGATACTTTGCTCATAATTACTCCGAATTGTACGGGTTAGGCCTCCACATACCCCAGTTGTCGACCCGGTTTCCCAGGCACCCCGGCAACTGTGTCGGTATGTGTGTGATTTTCACCGCCCCCGCAGGGGTCGGTGCCACGAAGTCGTTTGCGATTCCGGGGCGCGTTTTATACCATAACCCGCTTGCCGCCACAATCACGACGGCCTGTATTTCATATTTTTTCCCGGGAATTCAACTGCATGAGCATCATCATTAAGACCACCGATGAGATTGAAAAGATGCGCGTAGCCGGAAGGCTGGCCGCGGAGGTACTGGAGATGATTGCACCCCATGTCACCTCTGGGGTGACCACTGATGAGCTGAACCACATCTGTCACGACTATATCGTCAATATTCAGAATGCCGTTCCTGCACCACTCAACTACCGTGGATTTCCAAAATCGATCTGTACTTCAGTCAATCATCAAGTGTGTCACGGCATCCCCGGTGGAAAGAAATTAAAAACCGGTGACCTCATCAATATTGATATCACCGTGATCAAGGATGGATTTCATGGCGATACCAGCAAAATGTTCGCCGTTGGACAGCCTCCTATCCTCGCCCAGCGACTGGCCAAAATCACCCAGGAGTCTATGTGGCTCGGCATTGAGCAGGTCCGTCCCGGCGCCCATCTCGGGGATATAGGAGACGCTATCCAGCAATACGTCGAAGCAAACCACTACTCCGTGGTTCACGAATACTGCGGCCATGGCATCGGCAGAGGCTTTCACGAAGAGCCGCAGGTATTGCACTACGGCAAAGCGGGTACCGGCATCCAGCTACAGGCCGGGATGTGTTTCACCATAGAACCGATGGTCAACTCCGGCAAGCGACATGTAAAGATGCTTCCCGACGGCTGGACTGTGGTCACTAAAGACCGTTCACTCTCCGCCCAGTGGGAACACACCATTCTCGTCACTGACAGTGGCTATGAGGTACTCACCCTGCGTGACGAAGAGCGTAAAACCTAGGTTAAACCGACAATGCCACTGCAACTCTTCGATTCCGACACCATTCCACAGGCACTCAGCAAGGGCGGGAAACCACTCCCTCTTTTCCAAAAATCTATCAAAGAGGCCAATAAGCAGCTCAAGACGCTGTTTGATCAGGGTAGGGATGTCAATGAACTGGTCAGGGCCAGGGCTCGCCATATAGACCACATTCTTCAGCAGGCGTGGAAACTCAAAATACCCTCCAACAGTGATACGTCACTGATTGCCGTTGGCGGTTATGGCCGTGGTGAGCTGCACCCGTCTTCAGATATTGATCTGCTTATTCTACTGGAGGCTGAGAACAGCCCCACCCTCCTTGAAGCATTGGGAGAGCTGGTAACCTTTTTCTGGGATATTGGACTGGAGATCGGCCACAGTGTGCGCACCTTCAATGAATGCGTCAAAGAGGCTAAACAGGACATAACAACGGCAACCAACTTGATGGAGAGCCGCCTGCTGGCAGGACCGGCAGATCCTCTTGATCGTCTGAAACATGCCACGGGTCCAGGAGAAATCTGGCCGAGTGTTGCTTTTTTCAAAGCAAAATGGAAAGAGCAGAAGCAGCGCTACAAAAAATACGATGACACGGTCAGCAGCCTTGAACCCAATATCAAGGAGAGCCCCGGGGGGATGCGGGATATTCAGATGATCGGCTGGGTGGTAAAGCGCCATTTTGGGGCTGCTACTATGCATGACCTGGTTTCTCACGATTTCCTCACCGAAGAGGAGTTCCAGGATCTGATGGACTCCCAGACGTTCCTCTGGCAGGTTCGCTTCGCACTTCACCTCCTGACCGGTCGCCATGAAGACCGCCTCCTTTTCGATTACCAGCACACACTGGCCGAGCAATTTGGTCATGTTGCCGATAAGCAGCAGTTGGGTGTCGAAAAATTCATGCAGCAGTACTACCTGACCGCCCTGCGTGTCAGCAGAATGAATGAGATGCTGTTGCAGCTCTTTCAGGAGGTGATTCTGCTGAAGTCACATCTTGATCCACCCAAACCGATCGGCCGCCATTTTCAGTCACGTAGCGGTTTTTTGGAGGTGGTAAATGAAGATACCTTTGAGAAACAACCACTTGCCCTGCTGGAGTTGTTTTGGGTAATGCAGCAGCATCCAGAGCTTCAGGGGGTACGTGCCAGTACCATACGACAAGCGCGAAGTTGCCGACATCTGATCGATGATGATTTCCGTAACAACCCGCAAGCACAAGAAGTTTTCATGTCGATCATCCACGGCCCCAGCGGCATCTCCCATGAACTTCGCCGCATGAACCGCTACGGGATTCTTGCCCGCTACATCCCCGCCTTTGCCAATATCGTCGGTCGGATGCAGTACGATCTATTCCACATCTATACTGTCGACGAGCATACGCTGATAGTCATCCGCAACCTGCGTCGGTTTTGTGTACCGGAGTGGCGCTCTACATTCCCGCTGTTGAACGACATCATGGCACGACTACCGAAACGGGAACTGCTCTTCCTTGCCGGTCTTTTTCACGATATCGCAAAGGGACGCGGAGGCAACCATTCGCTGCTGGGAGCAGAGGATGCCTGGAACTTTGCCCAACAACACGGCCTGGAAGAGAGCGAGTGCAAGCTAGTGGCATGGCTGGTCAAGTACCATTTGCTGATGTCAATCACCGCCCAGAGAAAAGACATCAGTGATCCCGAGGTGATCAGCGAATTTGCCGCAGAGGTGGGTGATATGGTGCAGCTGGACTGTCTCTATCTGCTGACTGTGGCCGATATGACGGCCACCGACCCCAAAAAGTGGAACAGCTGGAAAAATTCACTACTGCGTGAACTCTACTTGAATACCAAGTATGCCCTGCTACGCGGATTAAACAATCCACAGGAGCAGAGTGAGGTAGTCCAAAACAAGCAGGCCGGAGCACGCCACCTGCTTAAGTCCGATGGTATCGATATCGAGCGAGTTAACGCTCATTGGGCAATACTCAGCCTCGACTATTTTCTACACCACACCTGGGGAGAGATCGCCTGGCAGACCAGAATGGCACTGACAACTAAGACGGACAAGCTGCCTTTGGTTATCGTGCGCAAATCAAATACCCGGGGTGGCACAGAGGTATTTCTCTACAGCCGGGATCAGGACTACTTCTTCGCCCTGACCACCAGCCTGCTGGTTCAGCTCGGCCTGAACATCGTCAGCGCTCGCATTGAGACCACCGACACCGGTTATACCCTCAATAGCTTCCTGGTACTGGAAGAGAGTGGTGAAGCGGTGATCGATGCTCCACGGCAGGATGAGATAACTCGTATACTGCGGCAGGCCCTGGTCTCTCCCAAAACTGCCGATGCAGTAGTCAACAGGCGCATTCCCAGGCAGCTGAAACACTTCTCAATCCCAACCCGAATCGATTTCGCGCTAGACGCCAATAATTTGCGCACCATCATGAAACTGGAGACAGACGACCGCCCAGGGCTGCTGTCACAAGTGGGTTACGCCTTTGTTGACTGCAAAATACGGCTGATCAATGCCAAAATTGCCACCATAGGTGCCAAGGTGGAAGATACATTCTTCATCACGGATCGTGAAAACCGCCCTATTTCTGAGCCGTCACAACTCCAATGCATCGAGAAATCGATTCATGAGCGGCTTGACCAGATTGGGTGACGGCTGAGCAACCCAAGTTTCTGGAAGTTGATCATTAGAACAACTTTTAGGTACATGCAAAACCCCACCATCACTCTCCCTTGAGGAGGGTGTCATAAAAACTCCAATCCCTTCTCCCTACGAGGGAGAAGGTTAGGATGAGGGTGTATTAAATCCAAAGTGGCTATGCACTATAGTCCTGAAGCACTATCTTCATAGAAAAAAGTGCATCTGTAGGAGCGAATTTATTCGCGATCAGGCTCCGGGGCATGTCCTTCGCGAACAAGTTCGCTCCTACAATTCTGGCTTTTGCGACACCCTCCATGGGAAGAAGGAACTAGAGCTTTTATGATGCTCTCCGAGGAAAATGGCTTGGTACGAATAAGCTTTTTGCATCATTGAACTCCGAAACTTGAGTAAGTAAGAACCGGCATTACACCTTGACGCCGACTGTGAAAATAGCTCAAAGTTAAGGCCATCATCCTAGCCATCGGGAGGCACCCATGAGTGATATTCAGGCGATTATCGAAGAAGCATATGAGCAGCGGGCTGAAATTACCCCACGGAGTGTTGACACCGTAGTAAAGGATGCCGTTCTTGCAACCATAGAGATGCTGGACCGGGGAGAGATTCGGGCGGCAGAGAAAAAAGGTGATGAGTGGGTAGTCAACGACTGGGTGAAGAAAGCGGTAATGCTGAAATTCCGTATCCAGGACAACCAATTCTGCAAAGGCAGTTTTACCAACTACTACGATAAGTTCGCATCCAAATTTTCCGATTACGACTCTCGGGAGTTTCGTGAATGCGGAGTACGCGTGGTACCACCAGCAACAGCCCGCAAGGGTGCCTATATCGCTTCCAGCACTCTCCTATTATCCAGCTACGTCAACGTCGGAGCCTATATAGATAGTGGCTGCTTTATCGATATCTGGGCCGCAGTCGGCTCCTGTGCGCAGTTGGGTAAAAATGTTCACATCTCCAGCAATGTAAGTATTGGCGGCGTACTCGAACCGGTACAGGCAAGTCCCACTATCATTGAGGACAACTGCTTTCTCGGTGCCGGCTGCTCTGTGGTCGAAGGTGTAGTGATCGCTGAAGGTTCTGTTATTGGTACCGGTGTCCATATTGGGCAGTCGACCAAGATATACAACCGTGACACAGGAGAGATCATCTATGGCCGGGTTCCCCCTGGTTCGGTTGTAGTCTCCGGTAGCCTGCCCGCCAAAGATGGCAGCCACAGTGTCTACTGCGCCGTCATCGTCAAGCAGGTGGATGAGCAGACCCGTGGCAAAGTAAGCATCAACGAATTGCTGAGGGATATCTGATGGTAGTGATCTACGGCATACCCAACTGCGACACCATGAAAAAGGCGAGAAAATGGCTGGATGCCCAGGGTGTCGAGTATCGCTTTCATGACTTCAAGAAGCACGGCTTGGATAGAGAGATGCTACTCGAGTGGAACAGAAAAGTTGGCTGGGAGACGCTGCTAAACCGCAGAGGGATGATGTGGCGTAAGCTGTCGGATGAGGCCAAAGCCAATATTGATGAGGCTAGTGCTATTGAGATTATGTTGGAGACGCCCACTATTATTAAGCGGCCGGTGGTTGATGTGGGTGGGGTACTTCATGTTGGGTTTTCTGATGCAGGCTATGTAAAAATATTCACATAGCGTCACCTAAATACTATTTCAGATATTTAATATCCACGATATTTCTTCGACTCTTATAAGACTCACACCACGCAGAATACCCTATCCGGCGCACAAGAATCCCTTCTAAAAACATCATCAATCCATATCTATTAATTTGGAACATGGCACGATAGTGTTTGTTTTTCACAAGTAGGGTAATGCGCTCAAGTATACTTGGTAGTACAGGCTTCAAGCCGCTAAGCTCATATCCCTTGGCAGTAATCATACCCCCTAGCTTCCCCTCTACAAGCTGCAACTCCCGATCACTGTATTTTCTCTTCCATTGATAGCTGAGACCCTTATCCGGCAAGCTATATGTAGAGTTATCTGCATAATCAAGCAACCGCGCGGAATACTCTACACCCAAAAACTCATAGAGTTTCGAAAGCCTTTTGGCTACATCGTCAAGAATATTTTCATAACTGATTTCAATGTATTGATTGGGTTTCAAATCGGCTTTTAACCGATCCCAGGAAGCTTCTGCTTCATACCAGACATCGGCACCAAAATAGACATGCCCAACCCATCCCATTCCATTCCAATACAGGATCGAGCCACATCGCGAGGGTCTCTCAGAAGATGGATATAGCGTGCATCAGGAAAGAGATGAGGGATACGATGAAAGTGACGATGCACATTCATTGTGAGGACATCATTTTCAGACTCAAGTTGGCTAACAAACGAATGGATTAGATCACGAAATTCCACATTTGAGTCGACCTTGAGCACTTTAGCCTGAAATACCATATTTGTTGACAACCAGTTTTTGTAGGCATTCAAGCCTGGATATTTACCACTATCACTTACCATATCAAAGAGAAAATCACACTCCCCTGGGTTATTGATATCCGGGTGAAAATCCAGCATTAAACGGAGAAATGTACTACCAGATCTTACTGGGCCAACTATAAAGACAGGAGAGCCGGCATGCATATTTAAATACCCACTTGATTTCCGATAAGAGATGATAGCTTTGTAAAAACCTCAGGGAACATACAAATCACTCTCAAACTTAAGAGTCGCAAACAGATCATCCAGCGTCTCCTCCCGACGAATCAATTCAACGCTACCGTCCTCCCTCAACAACAACTCCTTGGGACGCACCTTACCATTGTAGTTAAATCCCATAGCGTGGCCATGGGCACCGGTATCGTGAATACAGAGAATATCTCCATCCTCCATCTTCGGCAGTGAGCGCTGGATGGCGAATTTATCATTGTTTTCACAGAGCGAGCCTGCAACATCCACAACCTCCTGCTCTCCACCCTCTTTACCCGGTACGGTAATATGGTGATAGGCTCCATACATGCCGGGGCGCATCAGCGCCGACATACAGGCATCCACACCCACGTAGGTACGATAGATCTCCTTGCGGTTAATCGCAGTGGTCACCAGCGCACCATAGGGGCCGGCAAAGTAACGCCCACTCTCCATATACATCTTAGGGGCATAGTCGTTGCGTGCCTTGAAATCGTCAAACAGCTCGGTGATCTCTTTTGCCATGGAGTCGATATCTAGACCCTCATCTTCCGGTCTGTAGGGAATACCGAGGCCACCGCCAATATTGATGAACTCGAAGGTAATACCCAGCTCACCAGAAATCCACTTCACCAGTTCCAGCAGTGTCCGCGCCGTCTCAACCATGTAGCTGTAGTCCAACTCATTGGAGGCAAGCATAGTGTGGAGACCGAAACGCTTGGCACCTCTCGCTATCGCCTGCCGATACGCTTCCGGCAACTGATCATGAGTAACACCATACTTCGCCTCCACCGGCGTACCGATAATGCTATTGCCGGTACGCCTTTGCCCTGGGTTATAGCGGAAGCAGATCAGCTCCGGCATCTCAGGTACCTTCTCCACCAGCGAGATGTCATCCAGATTGAGGACACAGCCACCGTCAGCTGCTGCCGCAGCAAAGTCATCCTGACTGGTATTGTTGGAGGTAAACATGATCGACTCACCCTCGGCACCAAGCCCCCGGCTGAGCAAGAGCTCGGCCACCGAGCTGCAGTCAAAACCAAATCCCATGGAAGCCATGATCTCCATGACGCGTGGATTGGGATTTGCCTTGACTGCGAAGTACTCGCGAAACCCCTCAATGCCTGAGAATTTCTCTATCATCGCCTGGCCGGTTTCACGCATCCCCTTCTCATCATAGATATGGAAGGGGGTTCCGTAGTGTTTGGCAATACTCTCCACCATTGGGGAGAGGCGGTTCTGGAAATCATTGGTCATCGGCATCGTTAACTACCTGCTTAAAACGGTGATATAAGAGTCGAAAAGTACATTCACATAGGCATTCGCAACCACTCCGTAGCGAAAACCATGAAAAATTGAGTTCATAAACGGTTTTGGCCGCGAAGGGTGGTCATACGCCACCCTTCACGGCCAGACATAAAGGCGTTAGCGATACGCCCTACAGATCAGGAAAAGATGGATATTACAACGCCTTGGCAATACGCTCCATCGCTTCCTGAACATTCTCAAGACTATTGAAAGCACTGATGCGGATATAGCCTTCACCACAGGTACCGAAACCTGCACCAGGGGTACAGACAACACCTGCATTGTTGAGCAGTTTATCAAAGAAGTCCCAAGAGCTGCCCTTGGCATCCACCCATATGTAGGGAGAGTTTTCGCCGCCAATACAGTCGAAGCCCAATCCCTCCATCTTCTGGCGGATATAGGCGGCATTATTCATATAGTAGGAGATCAACTCCCTCACCTGGGCCTGCCCTTCAGCACTATAGACCGCCTCTGCTGCGCGCTGCACCGGATAGGAGACACTGTTGAACTTGGTGGTGTGGCGTCGGTTCCATAAGGAATGGACAGAGACCTTTTCTCCAGACTCAGTATAGGCCATACACGCTTTTGGCACTACGGTGTAGGCACAGCGGGTACCGGTAAATCCAGCGGTCTTGGAGAGGCTACGGAACTCAATCGCCACCTCATATGCACCCTCGATCTCATAGATAGAACGCGGCATATTCTCATCCTGAACAAATGCCTCATAAGCCGCATCGTAAAGAATCAATGCTTTGTTATCACGCGCATAATCAACCCACTGTTTCAGCTGCTCTTTCGTCGCCATCGCCCCGGTAGGATTATTGGGGAAACAAAGGTAGATAAGATCCACCGGCTCTTTTGGCAGATCGGGAATAAAGCCGTTCTCACGACTACCATCCAGATAGACAAAGCCCTGATAGCGCCCCTCACTCCAGTCACCTGAGCGACCGGCCATCACGTTGGTATCAACATAGACAGGATAGACCGGATCGGGAATAGCGACCGTGATATCAGTAGAGAATATCTCCTGAAAATTACCAGAATCACACTTGGCACCATCACTGACAAACACCTCATCGGCATCAATATTGGCACCACGGGACTGGAAATCACCCTTGGCGATGGCCTCTCGCAGGAAGTCATAGCCCTGTTCCGGGCCATAGCCATGAAAACCGCTGTCGGTGGCCATCTCATCCACCGCAGCATGAAACGCCTTGATACAGGCTTCAGGCAGCGCCCTGGTGACATCACCAATACCTAGGCGAATAATCTTCTCATCAGGATTTGCATCTACATGGGCATTTACCCGCTTTGCGATATCAGAAAAGAGATAAGAGGCCTGGAGCTTCTGGTAATTTTCGTTGATTTTAATCATATAACGCCTTGATAATTCAAAATAAATAAGGAATTTTCGATAGATAAGTTGAGGGTGGCGTTTGACCTGGTAAGCAGACTGTAGCCTAGCAATAGAGATTACGACCTCAGCTCTCTGTAATTCGGAAATTGTATATTATCGAGTGTTCAATGGACAATGCAGCTTGCTTGTCTACAGATGGAGAAACCTGCACATAAACTGTGTAAATATCCGTCAACTGCTTCACCAGCTATTAATCGCGTCGAGAACGTATCCAGTTCGTCTCTCGTTTTATCAAGTACTTCAGATACAACGGTACCTTCTGCAGCATATAAACGGGAGCATATGCCAGATCACGCAACGAGATTACATCCCGGGCAAACCGCCTCCAGGCCAACAATACAAAAAAGAAAAGGATAACAATGGCAGATCCAGCCACTGTGGCCGATACAGCGGCACCAGAGAATAACCAGAAGACACCACTCGCACCCCCAGCCCCCAAAACCATCAGCAGCAGCAAAGCTAAAGGGGGAACAGACATATCCAGTACCAATGCCATCAGCCCCAGATTGCGGGACTTCAATGCGGAAACAAAAAGGCCGGGGGCCTGCTGTATTATCATCCCGAGATGCCCATGCTCCCAACGGGTGCGTTGAGAATTCACACCATCAGAGCTGGTAGGAAAGATACTGGATACCTTTGCCTCCGGGCAAAACATCGGCGGCACTCCCTGCTGAGCCAGACTAAGTCCCAACTCCAAATCTTCCACAATGTTACCGCTAGCCACTTTGGCTTTGGATATAGTGGCCCATGGAAAAGCCATACCTGTTCCCATCAACTGACAGGGAAGGCCAAGCTTCCGTAGCCCTAATGCGCGTACCCTATTTTTTACAAGCCAGGCAAACTCGGCAATACGAAGCTTTAGACCAGCACCCTCTGGGGCACACATCAGATTAAGTGCCTGAACAGGGCGGCCGCTATCAGCGCAGGCAATTGCAAGCCTATCGATACTACCGGGCTCAACAATACAATCTGCGTCTATAACGATGACCACATCCGGCCTATATCGTTCCAGGTGCCTGATTCCAAAATCAAGGGCATACCCCTTCCCTTGCTGCTCCGAATCGTGACGCTCTATCACCTCGGCGCCAAAATCTGCCGCAATCCCAGCAGTGCCATCAGCACAATTATCTGCAACTACAAGAAGGTGGTCGACCGTCCACAACTGAGACTTCACACTTTCCAACGTGGCAAACAGATTTTTTTCTTCATTATGGGCAGGTACAAGGATCGCGATGCTTGGCCGAGTACCGGGAGAGTCTTCATGCTCGCGCTTAGGAGTAGGAAGAACTGCTGCCAGCACCTCAATAGCGAAGATTACCACCAAAAGTGCAATCGGAAGAATCAACAATGTCAGTAACAGATCAAAAAGAACCGCCATATTTCTTACCCAGCAGGTTTCTCCAGTGCCTCTCGAAAATGACCAATCAATTTATCAGCTTCAGTGCTGATATCGTGTCTCTGCAGCACCCGTTCACGGGCAGCAATCCCCATTCTCTTCAACTCATCTACATCCCTACTCAGCACATTCCGCATCATTTCGCTCAACTCCGGCACGCTTCCAGCCGCCGCCAACCAGCCATTTACGCCGGGCTGTACCAGTTCGGGTATGCCAGCCACGTAGGTTGACAGCACCGGCCGACTAAGTGCCATCGCCTCCATGATAACTACAGGAAGGCCTTCGGCGAAGCTTGGGAGAACCATCGCACGTGCCGCCAGCAACTCATCCCTGACCCGCTCACTGCTCACCCAGCCGGTAATCTTCACATGACTATCGAGGCCATAGTGTGTAATCAGAGATTCTATCTCGCCCCGCATGGGGCCATCACCCGCCAAGAGAAGTTCAAATTCCACTCCCTCGTCCATTAACTGTCCAGCTGCTTCAACCAATAACAACTGCCCTTTCTGTTCACACAGGCGACCAACACAGACGAACCTTGGTGAAGCGTTATATTCTGAGTGTGCTTGATCAGCGCTATGAAAGTCAGAATCCAATCCACAGTGCACCACTTTCACCTTGCTCCACTGATCATATGCAGCCCAGCGATATAACTGGCACCGGCCATACGAGCTGATAGCCACCACAAAAGAAGCATGCTTTATTTTCTCAGCCAACGAAAGAAACTGTGGTTTGTCGAACTCTTCTGGACCATGCACTGTAAAACTGTAGCTAGGTCCACCTAGTAGTTTGGCTAACATAACCACCATTGCGGAGTTGGAGCCAAAGTGTGCGTGAATATGCTCAACACAGGCCTCTTTCACTCTGCGTTCCAACACTACTGCTTCCACAAAATAGAATAGATGCCGTAGCAACCCACGATCAGAATTCCACCCAAGCTTTATCGCTGTTGAGAGCGAATTAAAAAAACTCTTAGGAGTAGCAACCAGACAGATGATAAACGATAGAAAAAAATAGAATGGTGACTCTTGGAGGATATAGTGTGTTTTATCCAGTTCACTTTTATCCTTGGAATCCACGAGTTCGTCAGGATCACTTCTCAAGGCATAACGAGCCACTTCAACACCCTGCGCTTCCAGCTCCATGATCTCACGACGAATAAAGCTATGACTGACTTTCGGGTACTGGTTGATAAAATATGCGACTTTCATTAACGTCCTCGGGCATACCAGCATGGATCAGAGTTATTTATACTCAATTAAGGCTGATGTTTGATTGCTTAGTCGGTGCCAATAATACTTCAGTTGTCCCGCAAACTCGGGGAACTTCCCCAGCATTATAAAAAAAGCATACAGTCCGGCTACACGCCTGGGTTTCTGCGGACTTTTCATGCAGCCACGAAGAACTTGTAATGGGTAGATGAGAAATGCAAGGAGTGCATAATCATCCATTACCGCACCTACCACTATAAGCAGGGGAATTATCGCTGCCCATACTCGCGCCCTGCGTGACTCTGCCACCCAATGCCGCTCCGGCGGTGCTCCGTGAATAGCAGCCCCCGCTGTAAAGGCATATCCTGCACGCATTGAGCGCTTCCACCATTGGGAGAATCGCTTCATTGCCGCGTCATGAAGCGTCATCTCCTCATCCAGCCGCCAGATCTTCCAACCGCCTTGTCGAAGACGTACACATAACTCAGGCTCCTCTCCGGCTATCAAGTCATTCCGAAAGCCCTGTACCTCTGAAAAAGCCTGGACTCTCATCATGGCGTCGCCCCCGCAGGCCTTCGTCTCACCCACAGAAGTATTCCATTCGATATCACACAATAGATTATAGATAGTCCTCTCGGGAAAACGCTCCCGTCGGCGGCCACACACAACAGCAACATCCTTATGCTGTTGCAGAAAGCCGAGTGCCGCTACCGGCCAGCTATGCAGAACTTCGCAATCACCATCTACAAACTGTACATTGCTTATGCTTGGCACCAGTTCCAACAAACGACGGAATCCTTCATTGCGGGCGCGGGCAGCTGTAAAGGGAATTGACATATCTAACTGGACAACTTCAACACCCATGTCACGAGCAATTACCACAGATTCATCAATAGAACCTGAATCCACATACACCGTCTGTTCAGCCAGATGGAAAACAGACTCAAGGCAAATCCTCAGGCGATCACCTTCATTACGGCCTATGACCACAACGCCGAAATTTATACCTGAATCGGCGTCACTTTCCATCTATAGCTGCCCAGCTTAACACCTTACTAGCGGTGACCTTCTTGAAATTCCCACAATTGAGTTCGGTTCCTAAAAAATTGCCCAAATGGCCCAAATCCTGGTCAAATACCGCTTCCAGTTCTACGTGCAAATCATTACCCAAAACCGGCCGGTGGCGCATAGTAAGCCTGCTTTTCACCGCGTTACGCAATCCTTTTGGTATTAACGTTTGCCGCAACCAGGCCGCAATCTCAGACTCAATAACCAGCTTGTACAAAGGAAATCGGCGAATACGCTCGCTAGACAAATTACTAGGCTGACAATCATTTACCCACAGAGGCTCGCCGCTATACCCAATAAATTTACAGATGCGCTCCAGTTCCATTTGCGGATACCTGATCAAGTGATCAAAAAATACCGGAAGTATTGCATCACTCCCAAAAGCCTCAAAATAGGGCTCGAGTTGCATGGCATATTGGCCATAAGTGGTTAACTCTGGATACCGCTCAACGGCCCTCTCTATATCACAGTGATACACCCCCATACTCCACTCGTGAATGTAATGGGATATTAAACGATCAACAGGATGGCGCATCACATAGATAAAACGGGCATGGGGGAGATGCTCTTTTAACCGTGCAACGGTGTGTGGATGCGTTGGCAGTTTTGTGTAGTGGGTGCTAGCTTCGCCGAGCAGACTTCCATTAGGTGCCGCCGAAAACAAGCCGGAATACCAACCCATACCCTTAGCATATTGCTCATTATCACTGAAGAAATTTGGCTCCTTCGGGTCGCACATGAAGATACCATCCTGTTGGACCAACTGTTCCTGTAGCGACGAGGTGGCCGATTTCATGGCACCAATAATTATGAAGTGTGGTAATTTATTAACTGTATGCATATGTTTATGGGGCCTGTAAATACGCTCTGCTTCAGCGAAGCTCAATTGACCCATGCCATTATCTAACTGTTAAACTAGTGAGTGTATTGCCTTGTATAGAAATGAAAGATGTTAGAAATCCTATAGACACCATGGCAACGCTAATGGCACTCGAGATTACCTAATGCTATCTTCAGGCTTTTTAAATCAAGATAGAAATCATTCAAAGAGCATTTTTCTATCCCATCCATATATGCGTACTTAACGAGACTAGGCCATATTCTCCCTCTAACACCGATCCACTTACCTCCAAGTTGGCATGTCATAACACGAAATACGTCTGTCATATGTGCCGGTGAAAATATTTCTACTAAAGAAAATGGCTGATCATTAAGAGCACCTCTGATGATTAGTGGACCAAGCCCTGCACCATGAACTGCAACAATATTATCCGCATACGAAAGTAAAGCGATTTGTTCTATTAATGAATAGTCTTCAGGATAAAATTTTTTATAGCCTAAAGTATCGAGATACTTAGATATTTGAGATTCGTTTTGTAATCGACGCGTATCTCTTCTTGCAAAAAATATTTTCTTATAGCGAGGACCGTTATATTGATCCAAAACACTTGCCAATTCAGATGATCTCAGTCCACGTGCAATAATGCTATGTCTTTCACCTCTTACCGAAATCCATGGACTAACACTGAGTGCGATCTGTTTAGCCTCAATAGCATCATCAGAGGCAATTACTCTGAAGCCAGATAACACAAATAACTGCAAAATTTTTTCTGAAATATCTGCAGGAAATATCAATATAAAGTCACTAATGCCTTCTTTCTCTAGAAGGCTTTTTGCCAACAATGATAGTGGTAAGTGATTTGTGAATGCATGTGCCCAATTTTCTGGTGCCTGCATCCTTAAATCAATGACATACTTCTCACCTAGAATTTTACGGCCAAATAACCTTGACTTTAAAAAACTCCTGAGGCTTGCAAGTCGACCCATGCATATCGAGGTGCAAAGGGTCACTTTGTCCGAAATATCAAGTTGCAACAAACCAGGCAGTGTTCTTACATTTGGCAGGCGTATGAATTCACAACCAGGCACAGCACGATCGATCAAATAGGTTTCTGGACCGATCAACCAGTGTTGACCAACGTCATAAGTAGCGAAAGAATAGCTAAGGTGTGTACTCATAAATCGATGCTATCTTTATCAAGAATAGCCGTTGCCTTTATTTATTCAAAATCTTATATAAAAAAATCTTAGCCATGGAAAACCAAGTTAAACCCAAATGCGCTGATAATGTCATTACAGAGGAAAATGCTTGTTTTTGTGCAACGCGGTTCATGTTAATCCTCTTATAGTAAACTGCCAACCAATAAAATGTAACGGAACTATTTATGCGTCTTCTACTTTCATCTACCCCTGCCCATATCCCACCACCATGCCGCCTGTAAACTGCTGGTAGGATATTAGTCATACACTTTGCTTTTCCATGCTGCCCAAGTAACGATGTCATAAATGTATCACCGGAAGAAACATACTTGTATTCTTCGGGAAACTCTTTAATCACATTTCTATAACAACGTGTAAGGTTAGGCATCATCGCGCAGGTGAGTAGTTTTTCCTGACTATAATCAATATGCTTGCCACATAAAATGCTTCTCCGTTCAATCATATTTTTTTCGTCTATAACTACTGCATCGTGATAGGTAACCACATAATCCCCGTTTTCCTCCAGGAAAGACACCTGCTTTGCAAGTTTTTTATGATCACACCAATAGTCATCACCCTCACAGAAAGCTATGTAACGACCTAGTGCCAGCGGAAATGTGACCGTTGCCGGCTTTATACCTTTCGAGAACTGATTTTCTGTTTCAATTACCGGTTTGATTATACTTGGATATCTACTTGCATATTCCTCAACTATCTCTTTTGTCCCATCCACTGAAGCATCATCACGCAATATGACTTCGAATGAAAAACTTGTCTCTTGCATCAAGAAACCGTTTAGCGCATCTCTTAAATAATTCACATGCTGATATGTATGACAAATAATAGACACTAGTGGTTTGTCAGCGCCCTCATTCCATCTATTGATTATTTCCTGCTCTGCCCCAGGAACTGGTGGCTTAAAAATAGATTCGGAGTTATTGCTATTCAATTCTGTAGGCATAATGATAGATTACGTGTATGTATTATATAGTGTGTAGAATTATTTATAGGATAAGAGATAACACTAGTCACCGTGTTTTAAATAATGTAGTGACAACAGAAACAAAAAAATGACGCCTAAAAAATAATGACAGCAATGCGTAGATAGATATACCCAACAAGATCTGCGAAATAAGTAAGACCATCTCACTTGAAAATGTATAAGACTGAATATAGAACACAGAAAAACCCATTATTGCGGTTATAAACACCACGGGAACAAGATCAGCTAGTTGCTCAACAATAGAATAATTTATCAACTTTTCAGTATAGTACGTATTTAAAAAATATGAAATAATTGATGTGGTAATTGCACCTAATATCATTGCATTTATCCCCCATCTATATGTTATATATACTGATGCAGCAACAAGCATTTTCTTTATTATTTCAAGCCTCAAGAAAAGATCAGAACGGCCTTGTGACTTTAACACATTCAGATTAACTGCACTCAAAGGGTAAAAAGACCAACAACGCAGAGTAACTGAAGATAGAATACGCTTGGCAGCCATTTATCTGTCAGTAAAACCTTGACCAAAGGCTCGGCAACAATAGCCATACCAACCATTATTGGAAAACTAATAGTTGCTATTCCAACGAGTGACTGGCGCACCCCCTTTTTAGCTTTGCCTTATCATCTTGAACCTCGCAAAATACAGGGAACGTCACCCTCCCCACAACCATTGACAAGCTACTGACCGGCAACTCCTGAAGTCCCTTAGCACGGGAATAATAGCCGACATCAGCCACCGTAAAAACTTTGCCAATTACTACGAAATAAATATTGTTAAAGACAGTATCGAGTATCCCCGATACAAAAAGCCTTGATCCAAACGGAAACATATCCTTAAGGGATGAAATACTGAAAACCAATGACGGCCTCCAATCATGGAGTAGCCACAACAGTATGGTCTGCAATAAAGAGTGTCCAACTAATTGCAACACCAGCGACCAAATTCCAAAGCCGTTATACGCTGCTATTATTCCAATCGCGCCAGATATGGAATATGAAATCAAGTTAGCTTTCAACTGAGTCTTAAAATTTATACGTTTAGTCAGCAGTGCAATGTGTACATTACTGAGTGACTCAAATATCACAATCAAGGATAAAGCTCGGATTATAAGTGAAAGATCCGGTACACTATAAAAGATTGCCATATCAGGAGCCAAATAATAAAGAATTGGTATAATAATAAAGGCAGTTACAATATTGAAATAAAATACGGAGCACTCATCACGATGAGTTAGATCTTTTTTCTTATTATTGCCGCACTAAAGCCGCTATTGATAACAGATTTTGCCAATAGTATGACAACAATTACCATTGCAATCTGACCAAACACCTCCGGTTGCAGTATTCGCGCGAGTATAATGGTAATTATTAATCGCACTCCCTGCAGACCTACGCCGTCCAGGAAGCTCCAGAATAGGCCGCCTAAAGCCCTACTTTTTAATGAATCTTCCATTCTATAATCAGTCAACAATATTACTGGGATTACTGAGGCAGTATATTCAACCAGCGGGCAGGTTGCTGACCGGCACTCACAGGGTTCCAGGAGTGAAATTTGTTATTTGTAATCTTGTGGATACTGCATCCATTCGAGTCTGCATCGACCCACCAACTCCCCCTAAGTGCAAATCCAATAATTATCACCCCAAGCACCACACCTGTCAATAACTCTCGCAACCAAAAATACATTAAACCCTAAGCACTCACTAAAGGGGCTATAGGATAGTCGACATATAATTTACCAACAAAAACATACAATCGCGTGTATTTAACTCATATCGCTATATCTATGTCGACTACCCAACGTGCTCTTTAGCATCAAGTGCCCACCTACCCCGTATAGTGGGGGGGGGAGTAAGGGGGTGATGTGCCTTGAGAACCAAGTAATTGCTCAATTTAGGATAAGCATTCCAATTCGGCTTCTGGCTCGTTCAATCGCTGCCAGCCATGGAGAGCGAAGCGAAGGCTGGTAATCCCCGGTAGCCGTGAGGCCGCACTGCTTACCCGTCGTGCGCGCAGCGCGCCAGAGGGGAAGCAAAGTAGGCATCCGAACACGGCGTCCAGTCAATGGGAACTGACTGCGAAGCGGTAACGAGCTTGCGATGTTATCGCGTAGCGGTCAGTGACCAGGACGGCCGAGGCACTAATAGGTTGTCGAAGGCCGAGTTGATTTTGGGGACTGGGATGTCCCAAAATCTTTCACGAGGTCGAAGACTCGCTTATTGGGTGAAAAACCATCGAGTCGAATGCCGGGTGAAATATGCGGGTTAGCCAGCAAACCAACGACAAACAAGAGGCGCCCCCGCCGTGGAGGGTTTACAACGGCTTCCTGACGCACTCGGTCAAGATGATACTTTACTGGCTGATACGGGCTATTTCAGTGAAGCTAACGTCGACCGCCACAAGACTGAAGGCATTACCCCCTACATACCGAGATATTGGGCTATGCAAGTTGTACAACGTGATTCTCTTGCACCAACGATACACTTCGCACCCTCAGACTCCATTTAGTCCTATAGAATCCACTGGTTATGCCTGATAAGATGGCGTCGCTTAAAACTAATCTAATACATCATTGTGCCAGGCATGAAGAATATAAAATCCATCCAAGATCTTGCGATTAACGGGGCAGCACCAGCCTTCAGGCACCCCTTGCACGTTGGCCGCCCTAATATAGGGAATAAAGAAGATTTCCTGAAATATGTCGATGAGATCTTTGATCGTCGCTGGTTGAGTAATAATGGGCCACTAGTGCAAGAGTTCGAGCACAAAGTGGCAGAATACCATGGTGTCAAGCATTGTTTGGCTATATGTAATGGCACGGTAGCACTCGAAATAGCTATACGGGCATTGGGGTTGGAAGGTGAAGTAATCATTCCTTCCTATACATTCATTGCTACGGCCCATGCGCTGCACTGGCAAGAGATCACGCCTGTTTTTGCAGACATTGACCCCATAACCCATACACTCGATCTAGAAGCAGTACGTCGCATGATCACACCGCGTACAACTGGCATTATTGGCGTCCACCTCTGGGGACGCGGTGCCCCTGTGACTGGCTTACAGACTATCGCAGATCACTATGGCCTTAAGTTGATATTTGATGCCGCCCACGCCTTTGGCTGTTCATACAAGGGCACCATGATCGGTAATTTTGGCTCATGTGAAATTTTGAGTTTTCATGCCACCAAATTCTTTAACACCTTTGAGGGTGGAGCCGTTCTTACTAATGATGATGCACTTGCTGAAGCTATCTGCCTAATGCGTAACTTTGGCTTCTCCGGTGCAGATAACGTCATCTATCCCGGCACCAACGGAAAAATGATAGAAGTTGCTGCAGCGATGGGACTGGTTAACCTGGATGCCATGGATAGCGTGATTGAGGTCAATCGCCGCAACTACAGGCTCTACCGCGAAGAGTTGTCACGAATACCCGGTGTCAGTCTATTAGACTTCAATGAAACCGAGCAGAATAACTATCAGTATGTAGTAATGGAGGTTCACGATGATTGTGCTGCGACAAGGGATCAGATTATTCAAGCTCTACACGCTGAAAACATACTTGCTCGTAAATACTTTTGGCCAGGATGCCATAAAATGCAGCCATATAAAAATTTAAACCCACATTTAGATTTACTGTTAGCCAACACTAACAAAGTAGCAAGCAGGGTTATAGTTCTTCCTACAGGTACAACTCTGGATGAAAATATGGTTCGTCTCGTAGCATCGGTTATTCGAGTTTGCGTGGAGTGCAACTAAAATGAGTTTCATAAAACACCAAAGCCCATTATTTGTCATTGGAAGCCCAAGGTCTGGCACATCACTTCTTAGATTAATTTTGACAAGCCATTCGAAAATTATAATACCTCCTGAATGTGGATTTATTGTTTGGCTATATGATAAGTATAAGAGTTGGAATAGGTCCTCTAATAACAAATATAAACTTGCTCTATTTATTGATGATTTATTTAGGTGCAAAAGATTGACACATGGAATTTATGCAAACATGACGTAAGTAAAAAAATATATTCGCTTCAGCCTGAAAATTACGCTGAATTATGTGCGGCTATATATTCTGCCTATGCAGACAAGGCGGGTAAAGGGTATGAATATTGGGGGGATAAGAATAATTATTATTTAAATCACCTTAATGAATTAATAAATGTATACCCTAATGCAAAATTCTTGCATATTGTAAGAGATGGTCGTGATATAGCCTGTTCATATAGAGAGGTCATGACTAATAAATCAACTAGTCCCTATGCTCCAGAATTAGAAACGCAGATACAAGATATTGCCCATATCTGGAAGAATGATATTACTAAAATTGATGATTTTTATCCCTGTTACCGTGCGGTTATGCCATGACAATAAGGTACGAGGATTTAGTCGCCAAACCATCGTATATAGTTAAGGGTATTTGTAATTGGATTGACATACCATTTGAAGTGGGAATGATGGACTTTTATAAACAAAACGCAGACAAAAAACTTGAGCCAGACCTTACGTTAGACTGGAAAAAAAGGACATTGCAACCCATAAGTACCGATACAGTTGGTAGATATATCGATCTTCTAAATACTGAAGAACAAGGTGATTTTCTATATATCGCTAACAGCGTTTTAAGAAAGTTTAATTATAGTTAGAACTCTTCATTTGATTAGCGTTTTTCATGATAGCTATCGTCTTTTTTCACACTACCCACCCGGACCCCCTCCTCTCACCACACCAGAAACAAAGCTATTTATTAGTGAGATTACCTCCGAGTATTCGCCTTGACCCTCTCCCCTGACTAAAGCAATGTTTTTATCCACAATTTGAATAAGGAAAAAAGATAACCCAAATACGATTAATAAAGCACATAGAAATACCACCCCCCTCCTTACTCATTCCTCTAGTAGGAGAGTCGAACAAAAAATACGATGCAACCAAACCACATTGCCAATGTAATAAATATATTGGGTAGCTGTAATCCCCTGCCACTTTGTCAAGTTTCTTACTGAATATCTCCTCACCTCTATAATACAACGACATAATAGTAAGTAGAGTAATAATAATATTGGAGTACCTCCCAAACTCACTTATATAGTAAGAGTTAATAAATGGGTAATAGTGTGCATGAATAGTAAAAATGGCTGCGTGTAAAATATATATGCATACAATAGCCACTGGATGCATGATCCTATAATTTTTTATAAACAGAAGAATTTCTTTTTATAAAAAAACAGCAAACTGCCTAACGAGAAAGGGAGTGACGCTGCAAATATCGATGCATATCTATGGGGACCACTCAAGCCAATTACATAACTGAGGACAACATAAAAGGCACTTAATCCCACCCATGTTTGTGTTACTTCTTTTGTTCTTGAGACACCTAGTGCAATGCATATATAGAAAAATATTTCTATAGATAAAGCCCATGTGGGTGGAGAAAGCCTGGGGCCAATATCATAAGGGATCAGTGAAGGAAATATCATTATGCCATTAAATATGATCGATATTATTGCTTCAGGTATATACAAGACATCTTTATAATTTATCGAATACTGCTTTGACACGAACATTATTGCTAGAATAGAAACCACTGCAACCATCCAATACATCGGATATAGTCTTAAGAATCTATTTATCACGTAGCGCTTTATTCCAGATATATTATAACCATATGTATCATGCATAATGGTTGTCATAAGAAACCCGCTAAGGGCAAAAAATGAAAAAACAGCATATGGACCAATCACAGGGATGTCCAGTAGATGAAAAATCATAACCCATAATGCTAGACCTGTTCTATACAAACCAAACATTTTTCTACCTTTGTAATTTACAGAGCCTGAAAACTCTATTCTCCGGCATTAATAATCTCACTTAGGTTTTGTGTATGGCGCATCTGGACATCTCAAGTTTGCCCAAATATCCAACCATTGTTTATGGCTAACATGAGGCGCCTTTTTACCCAATAATTCACGCGTAAGGGAGATAATTCGCCCAAGTGACCAGAATAAATTTGCTTTCAGTAATCCTTTCCAACCATATAGTTTATAGAAGTACCTGGTTCTTGACTCATAATAATATCTTGGCAGTCGTTTTCCGGTTCGCGCGTTCTCTTTCACTGGTGAACTACCTCCCCTCAGGTGAACCACATGTGCAGAGGGGTCATTGATAATCTTCCATCCAGATGCCCCAGCCCTGTGGCAAAACTCTACATCCTCAAAGTACATAAAGAACTTATCATCCATCAAACCAATATCTTCAAACACCTGGCCTCTCACAAGCACGCAGGCAAAACTGGTCCATTCTGGATAGGAGATTTGATCACTTACTGCTATTGGAACATTATACTTTGCAAAAGCTTTGGTCACAGGCCCGGTTCTGGCCGCTGAGATGAGCTCACCTACTGGAGTGAGAAATCGAAAGCAGCTTTCCTGAGGTATCCCATCTGGCCACTCAAGTCTTGGACTGAAAAGACCAGCATCTGGAAACTTATCCGTGTTGTCCAGCAATTTATAAATTGCATTACCTTTAATCAGAGTATCACTGTTAAGTAATAGATAATTTTCTGCGCAAATAGATTCAATGCCAAGATTATTCCCCCTGAAAAACCAGAGTTTTCATCAGAGGCTATAAATTTAATTATGTCTGTAGCTTGATTATCGCGAATCCACCTGATGATATGTTTATCAGAATCATCTTGTGAGTCATTATCAACAACAACAACCTTAGCATCAATATCATCTACAGCAGATAGCAAAGACTCCAGGCAATCTAGCACCATCTCTGGTGTGCGATAATTAACTATTACAATCAAAAGTCTTATTTTATCTGATCTGCTCGTTTTCTCCATGCCGCAATAATCTCTTTAGCTATTTAAAGTATACGGATATTATCTGATGACATCCCGATCGATAGAAACTAGAAATGTATTTTCGCCTCTCAGGCAACAGAAATAGCAATATTTTATTCACTTAAGGCATACCCTTCATGTAAACCAAAAAAGTCTTCTAATAGAAAGGTTTTTTATTTATATAGCAGCATAGCATGCCAAAAGAATCGCCACCTGACCCTACTCTCGCTTCTAAAGGAGGATTATATAGACTAGAATGCAGATTGATTAATATGAAAGAAGCGATGATTTCTCTCACAATGGATTTAATAAATGCCAGAGCATGTCCGTAGCTTAATTGTTCTCCTGATCCTTTCTACAGCTGTCTTCGCAATTGCAAAGCGGCCCGCATGTGACTTAATCAACTGCAGCGATTTCACCAGGAGAAGGAATCTTTGGTTCGCTCTGACACTAACCGCCTTTCTCGCACACAACTACTGGCTATACGTCTTTATTGCTGGCACTTTATTGTACTATTCCTCTAAGCGAGAGACCAATAAAGCAGCGCTATTTTTCTTTGTTCTTTTTGCTGTTCCCGTTGTCAATGCGCCTATCCCGGGCATGGGCCTAGTTAACTACCTTTTCTCCCTTTCTCATCCTCGCCTATTAGCGCTGGTTATCCTTCTTCCTGCAACCGTTCACCTGTTAAGCCAGCGGGAGAGGCTACCATTTGGACGCACCACCCCAGACAAACTACTGACAGGCTATATGTTTCTCACAGCAGCACTCTATCTACGCGAAACCACCATAACGGATACACTCCGACAGAGCTTCTACCTATTTACCGACATTTTCCTTCCCTATTTCGTTATCAGTCGTTCACTAAAAGATTTGCAAGGCTTTCGAGATACGCTGTTAAGCTTAGTGATTGCCGCCATGATTCTTGCGCTTGTCGGGGTATTTGAAGCCTACAGACACTGGATCCTCTATAACCCGCTTATTGATGCTCTGGGGCTCCAGGGGGCATGCTGCACTATCTTGGACGAGCAGGTGTGCTTCGAGGGATTAGCGCAGCCGGGCATCCCATTGCACTGGGCTATGTAATGGCGGTGGCAATCGGCTGCTACCTGTACCTCCAACATTCTATAAAAAACAAACTGATTCGCCGGTTTGGCATGGCACTGCTAGTTGCTGGACTTATCGCAGCATTATCACGCGGCCCCTGGGTTGGTGCAGCCGTACTAGTGGTGGTTTTTGTCTCCACCGGGCCTCATGCCCTGAGACGTCTAACTACCCTGGGACTGGCAGCCCTGGTATCACTCCCCTGCTGGCGGCCTTGCCAAGCGGTGAAAAAGTCATCAATCTCATTCCATTTATTGGCGAGACAGAAAAAAATAACATCACCTACCGGGAAAGGCTCATTAGCAAGTCCCTGATCGTCATCAAACGCCACCCATGGTTTGGCTCCATCAATTATCTGGAAACCGAGGAGATGGAGTCTATGAGACAGGGCCAGGGGATCATTGATATCGTAAACACCTATATCGGGGTTACTTTAGAACGCGGCTTAGTAGGACTTGCTTTGTTTTCTGGTTTCTTCCTTTGGGTAGCGTGGGGCATCATTTCCTCTTTGCGACGCATACCGGACAAGAGTAGCGATGAGCACCTGCTCGGGCGCTCATTACTGGCAACTTTGGTAGCCATCCTGTTAATCATATTTACTGTAAGTAGTATCACCATCATTCCGATAGTATATTGGTCAGTAGCAGCTCTTGGGGTCGCTTACACTCAGATGATCAATAAATATGGTTCGTCACGCGAACGTATGGGCGATTTTCGGTACAGGTAGCTCATCAGCCATACAGTGGAATAGATTTCGGATGTAGTTCTTTGCAGTCAGAAATATGCAGGCCTTGCAGCTGTTAACCTTAGCCTTGTTATTGAGCCTCTCCACGGTTCCGTTGTGGATATGCATTCTAAAATAGTTCACCAGATCATCCTGATGCCATCGTAACATCCAGGCCCCAGTCGGAAGAAGCCTAATATCTTTCGCTTTGCATATCAAAAGCAAAGTTCTATCACTCAGTTTACGAGTTATAGTCAAATCTGGTGTTTAACCAGTTGAATCAAGCGGCGACCTGATCGACTCCTGTTACCTCAACACCATCTTTAAATTTGATTCCGGTTATCACCTTCGCCAGGTAACCGAAACCCCGTAATCGTCTCCACTTCTTCTCGGCACACAGGCCGAGTTTGAACATCATGTGTAGCATGCCGTCACGCGATAGGCAGCCCTTGGAACGCTTGGTTCGATGGCGGATTGTCCCGAAGGTTGATTCAATCGGATTGCTGGTCCGAATGCTCTGCCAGTGCTGTGCCGGAAAGTGATAGAAAGCCATCAGTTCCTCTCGGTCTTTGTGCAGACAGATGGCAGCCTTCGGATACTTCGGCTCATACGTTTTGATAAACAGATCAAAGGCCTTTTCCGCATCGGCCTGAGTCTCCGCCTGCCAGATGTTATGCAGTGCCTGCTTCGCTTTCGGCTGAGCTGTCTTTGGCAGGCAGTTCAGCACGTTCATGGTCTTGTGCATCCAGCAGCGCTGCTGGCGCGTCTCAGGATATACTTCCTCCAGCGCAGCCCAGAAGCCCATGGCACCGTCACCGATCGCCAATTTGGGCGGGTTCAGTCCGCGTGACTTCAGCTTCAACAGTACCTCCCGCCAGCTCTGCGTGGACTCCCGCACACCATCCTCAATTGCCAGAAAATGCTTCTCACCACGCTCATTCACACCGATCACCACCAGGGCACACAGCTTCGTCTGCTCTGCTCTCCAGTCCGCTGTAGACACCGTCTGCCCACACATACACCCAATGCTCCTTATCCAGGCGCTCCTCACACCAGCTCCGATATTCTTCTGCCCAGACCTGCTTCAGACGCGATACCGTGCTGGCCGACAAGCCTGTTGCATCCGGACCCACCAGCACTTTCAGGGCCTCACCCATCTCACCACTGGAAATCCCCTTCAGGTAGAGCCACGGCAGCGCCGCTTCCAGTGACTTCGTCTTGCGTACATACGGCGGTACCAGAGCTGATCGGAACGTCACCGGCTCGCCGGTCTTCGCTCGAACTTTGGGGATCTCGACCGTCGCTGCCAGCCATGGAGAGCGAAGCGAAGGCTGGTAATCCCCGGTAGCCGTGAGGCCGCACTGCTTACTCCGTCGTGCGCGCAGCGCGCCAGAGGGAAGCAAAGTAGGCATCCGAACACGGCGTCCAGTCAATGGGAACTGACTGCGAAGCGGTAACGAGCTTGCGATGTTATCGCGTAGCGGTCAGTGACCAGGACGGCCGGGGCACTAATAGGTTGTCGAAGGCCGAGTTGATTTTGGGGACTGGGATGTCCCAAAATCTTTCACGAGGTCGAAGACTCGCTTAGACCGGCCCCAATCCTGTCTGCAGTTTACGAGCTGGCAGATGACCATTACGCACCACACCCGCCTTGCCATCCTCTGTCCGTCGCTCGGTGTGCTCCGCCAACAGCTCCAGCAGCTCTGCCTCTACCGCCTGGTAGATCAACTGCTCTGCACCGCTTCTCAGCAACTCTGTCAGCGGATCGATAATCGTATCTCGACCTGCCAGCTTAACAACGTTATTCTTACTCATGGTGGCGTATCTCCAATGGTTGTTTTGATGTCTCGCAACAACAAATCAACCAGATACGCCGCCCTTTTTCAACTACTCAAACACCAGATTCAGTTATAACTCTCAGTTTACGGAATCCCTACCTGATACGCCTCTACCATCGAAAAATACGCTGCCTGAACAATCGTTTTGCTTTGTTATATACCAACATCTTATACACTGCATTAGCCAACCATAAAGGCAATAAGAGAATATTTCGAGGGAATTTATTACCATTTATTTTTTTCAATATATTTTGTGTTAGTTTTTTATATTGTAATGCAGCTTTGGAAGGGCACGCTTCATGCTCTGAAAGATACTTTTCATGCTGACTTTGTGACAGAATATCTTTACATAATCTGATACAGCCTTTCCTATCCTGCGCTGCCCACAGTGGAGTATAGAAGGCAGCATTCATCTCTGTTCCAAGTTCTAGTCTTACATCGTGATTAAAGAAATCAAGCAACCCAGTAGGAGGTTCAAAAAATGCCATGCTCTTTTGGAAGCTCGTACATATGATGGGTCAGGGTTCTCTGTGAAATAGTTTGTAACCATTGTAGCGGCAATAAAACCATCTTCTACCAAACAAGGAACTGGAAGGTAAAGGTCGTGAACTGCAGAAGCCCTGGCTGCGTAGAGCTGACCGCAAACAGCTCCATCTTGGTGTTTGTTACCAACTATTTTGGACGCAACCTTCAGAAACCAAGGTGTGCTAGATGAAAACTGTTTAACAGGCTTACTAGTTACAATTTGACACTTATCGTCACTAAATTCTCTCAATAAATCCTCTATGCATGTTGCTGACTCTATAGAAATATCACTATCCATAAAGACGATGAAATCGGGAGAATTCTGTTCTTGAAGTAATCTAACAGATCTATTCCAAGCCATGGACTTGCTAGGCTCGGACCAATCATAGACGATATATGATTCAAATAAATCTGCAAAATTATCACTTGCTTCCTCACATAATTTTACCGAATTATCGTTGCATCCGTTACATGCAAAAAACAAGTTAAATCTATAGTGATCAAGGGATAACCTCTGGTTCGCAAGTTCCCTCAGGAAATTGGGTAACGCTTCTTCTTCATTATGTACGAAAATAACAATGCTTACCAATTTACCCATAAGCAGTCCTTCCTCTAAAGTTTAATGAGCTGGAGTGTTAACGGATATCTCTATCCTTGCTTAGATATTATGGTTGGACACTACGGATAAATGACAGTGAAAACAATATACAAGGTAATTTGACATTTGCCTCAGTATAGTTAGATCACTCTATAATATCTATTGTCTAAGGAGAATAACCCTCAAGCAGTACCTGTGAATCTGTAAACTGTAGTCTCTCTACAGCATGGATATAGTCACTGCCTTCGGGACCTACTACGCGATAGCCATCCCGTTCAGATGAAACAGTGTACTCTGATTGATCCCCCTAAAAAGAACACTGTCTGTACCAGCTCCACCATTGATCCCGTCGTTACCAGGACCCGGATAAAATATATCATCGCCACCGCGGCCGATGAGGTAATCTTCGGCATGGGTGCCGGAGAGGGTGTCAGAATTGCCAGTGCCATACCTGATCACACCTTGTCTGAAGTGGTCACCGCCACGAGATTCCCACCATGCGGGGGTGTTGGCATTAAACTGTTTGAGTAAGACAGCACGAGGGGAGGTATCTGATAATGAAGCCCGAAGCCCCCATGAACCATACTTGGAAGGGGCACCAATATCGACAAACTGCATGAATGGTCCGGCACCAATCTGCTTCCATTTATCCCATAACTCCTGATATAAATCAGCCATCTGTTGGCTGCGAACAAAACCAATTAAATGATTTTGTAGACGCTGAAGATCGGCCTCAGGAATACTCACGTGTGCACTATGGTGAACATGTTGACCGCCTTCATAGGCTATCAATTCGAGATCGTATTTTTCGGCCACTGTTCGTTGAGATTGCAAGGCATCAACCGTCCTTTTCAGAAAATTTCCGAGCCCATCAATTTCCCCCTTAATGAGACGGTAGTGGAAATCAAAATTATTAACCGTTGGATCGTCCATGACTGCGAACAAAGCCTCCCGGTTCTTCTGAGAACGTATGACACCACCACCAAAGTAGGCCGCCACCGAAAGAGCATCAAAATACATATGTGGTGGCACATAGCCGTCTGGATCATGCTTTTTCCACTTAGGAGCATTAAGAATTTGCTGTGATAGCCAGTCATTTACGGCCTGGGTAGCAGCTATTCGCTTTAACCGGGTGCTGGTCTCGTTACCAAATACCTCGGTCCATATTTTCATAACCTCTGAGGCACGCTTGCCGTAGAAGTTACCCCCAGCTCCGGCGTTAGCAGAATCAAGATCCCACTCGTTAATGGACATTTTCTTTGCATCCCGCGCCTGCTGAAAAGACCAGTTCCAAACCTCATTAGAAAGCTCAACGCTAGCAATCAAATCTGGATCGAGGTTGTCATGCACATAGTTGGAAAACTTGCGAACATAGTTGTTGTCAGCATGAAATGGCATATTAAACCAAGGATCAGCACCTATTTCATTTGCCAGCCGTACCTGTACTTCAACAGGGACGTTGCCGGACCAAGTGTGGTCATCAATTTTTCGCTGCTCTTCCCACTTTGCTATTTTTGATCCATTGGTTCCCATCATATCCATGAAACGAACTTGCCGAACATCCCGAATCGACGCTAGCCAATCAGGGTTAAAGATAGCTCCGGCACTATATAATTCAAGTTGGTTTTCTTTAATTATTTTTATATTACGAATATAGTTTTTCGTACCCTTAGGGTCAGTGTCGTAAATATTGAACCCCCAGTTACCTTCGTTATTTTTAATATCAAAGATAATGCGCCCTGGCTTTACTTCGATAATCTGCTTATCATCAATTAGAATCAGTTGTAAATCTCCCTTTCCTTCATAGGTCAAAACGTAGCGTCCTTTCCGTGTTTCCCCCTGACCATAGGCATTGTCACCCCACGCAAAAATTGTTCCGATTGACTTCAGTTCAGCGGGAATAGAAGTCGGCCAACCATGTTCATCAAGGTATCCCCCATCTCGGATATCTGTATAACGCATCCCCCCCACTTCCCCGGTTTATGCCCGATCCACACCCGTGACATTTTCATAATATCTAAAAATGGCAGACCAGAGTGCCAGTCATTAATACCAGCTAGTCCAACCGCCAGACTAGGATCACTTGAGCCTTCTACATTTTTAAGTCGAGGGTAGGTGACCTCTTCACCTTTAACTTCGCTGTAACTACTGCCATAGACTAGTTGGTGGCCTAAAAGGAAAATTACAACACAAAACCAAAACGAAAAATTCAAATTGGCTTTCATGCAAATTTCCCAGTTAATATTTTTACGCTCCATCTCAACATAATTGCTCCGTCAAAGGACTGAGAGTGAATAAAAGTGAGGTCGTAGTATTTTTTCAGCAGCCAGTTCTCTATGACTTATGAACCGGTCCCTCATGCGCTCGAATCTTAAGCACCCCTCTACCGGCGCGGAATAGACGGACTGTCCATTTTTAGCGCTCGTACTGGAGTAAACACCGACTGGGATCCCAATACCTCCAAGGAAGTTCCCGTAACCATATCGGATCTGTTTTAGCCATGATATTCCAATATCAGAGATAAGGACAAGAGTTTGCTTTCTGTGCTGCTCGCCTACCTTCCATAGACATCAGAGTATCTAACGATATCATCTTCACCCAGATAGCTGCCCGTTTGGACTTCAATAATCTCTAACGGGATGATTCCTGGATTTTCAAGGCGATGCTTGGTGCCCAGCGGAATATAAACCGACTCATCCTCTGACAAAACAAGATCATCTTCTCCCCGGGTCACTTTTGCCGTTCCATTTACGACAACCCAATGCTCCGCCCTGTGGTGGTGCATCTGTAGTGAGAGGCTCGCTCCCGGCTTGACCAGAATCCTCTTCACTTTAAAGCGACTGCATTCATCGATTGTTTCGTAACTACCCCAAGGCCGGTAGACACGCACGTGATCAGAGCACTCTTCCCTACCCGCGTCTTGCAGTCGATCTACAATTAATTTAACATCCTGAATACTGGATTTGTCTGCTACCAGAACAGCATCAGCTGTTTCTACCACGACCAATTGATCAAGACCGATACCTGCCAATAGGCGATGTTCACTACGCAGATAGCTATTTGATACTCCCTCGGCAACGACATCACCAATCATCACGTTGCCGTTACTATCTGGATCACTTACATCTGACAGTGCAGTCCATGCACCTACGTCACTCCGGCCGGCATCAAGAGGGATAACAGCAGCGCGATCAGTCTTCTCCATCACCGCATGATCAATAGACTCACTGGGGGATGCGGAGAAGACATCCTTTTCCAGTCGCTCAAAATCAAGATCGCGACCTCGGTTGTCATAAGAGATACGGCACTGTTGCAGGTTATCAGGTGCATGTCTCTGAAGCTCATCAGGGATATGTCGTCACTTTGAACAGAAACATACCGCTATTCCAGAGCTAGTCACCTGATTTTAGGTACTTTTCTGCAGTCTCAATAGGAGGGATCGCAGGTATGCCAACGACTGTATCCCCCTCCCCCACATCATTGAGCACCACGGCATTGGCGCCCACTCTAACATGATCCTGAATAACCACATTTCCCAGCACTTTGGCACCGGCCCCAATATCCACATGTCCACCGATAGACGGCACACCCCGCCCTGGAGTTATAACTGAATCTGGTGTTTGAGTAGTTGAAAAAGGGCGGCGTATCTGGTTGATTTGTTGTTGCGAGACATCAAAACAACCATTGGAGATACGCCACCATGAGTAAGAATAACGTTGTTAAGCTGGCAGGTCGAGATACGATTATCGATCCGCTGACAGAGTTGCTGAGAAGCGGTGCAGAGCAGTTGATCTACCAGGCGGTAGAGGCAGAGCTGCTGGAGCTGTTGGCGGAGCACACCGAGCGACGGACAGAGGATGGCAAGGCGGGTGTGGTGCGTAATGGTCATCTGCCAGCTCGTAAACTGCAGACAGGATTGGGGCCGGTCACGGTCGAGATCCCCAAAGTTCGAGCGAAGACCGGCGAGCCGGTGACGTTCCGATCAGCGCTGGTACCGCCGTATGTACGCAAGACGAAGTCACTGGAAGCGGCGCTGCCGTGGCTCTACCTGAAGGGGATTTCCAGTGGTGAGATGGGTGAGGCCCTGAAAGTGCTGGTGGGTCCGGATGCAACAGGCTTGTCGGCCAGCACGGTATCGCGTCTGAAGCAGGTCTGGGCAGAAGAATATCGGAGCTGGTGTGAGGAGCGCCTGGATAAGGAGCATTGGGTGTATGTGTGGGCAGACGGTGTCTACAGCGGACTGAGAGCAGAGCAGACGAAGCTGTGTGCCCTGGTGGTGATCGGTGTGAATGAGCGTGGTGAGAAGCATTTTCTGGCAATTGAGGATGGTGTGCGGGAGTCCACGCAGAGCTGGCGGGAGGTACTGTTGAAGCTGAAGTCACGCGGACTGAACCCGCCCAAATTGGCGATCGGTGACGGTGCCATGGGCTTCTGGGCTGCGCTGGAGGAAGTATATCCTGAGACGCGCCAGCAGCGCTGCTGGATGCACAAGACCATGAACGTGCTGAACTGCCTGCCAAAGACAGCTCAGCCGAAAGCGAAGCAGGCACTGCATAACATCTGGCAGGCGGAGACTCAGGCCGATGCGGAAAAGGCCTTTGATCTGTTTATCAAAACGTATGAGCCGAAGTATCCGAAGGCTGCCATCTGTCTGCACAAAGACCGAGAGGAACTGATGGCTTTCTATCACTTTCCGGCACAGCACTGGCAGAGCATTCGGACCAGCAATCCGATTGAATCAACCTTCGGGACAATCCGCCATCGAACCAAGCGTTCCAAGGGCTGCCTATCGCGTGACGGCATGCTACACATGATGTTCAAACTCGGCCTGTGTGCCGAGAAGAAGTGGAGACGATTACGGGGTTTCGGTTACCTGGCGAAGGTGATAACCGGAATCAAATTTAAAGATGGTGTTGAGGTAACAGGAGTCGATCAGGTCGCCGCTTGATTCAACTGGTTAAACACCAGATTTGACTATAACTCCCCGCCCTGTCGTCCCAATCGTAACCTGCTGAAATATTAGACAGTTACAGCCAATTTCAGCATTTGGATGGATAACTATGCCATTTGGATGGGGGATCAATAGCCCTCCCCCAATTTGACAGTTCAGAGGAATATCTGCACCTGTCACTATGCTCCAAAACCGGTGGCGTATAACACAACTCCTAGTGACGAAAAGAGCCAGCAGCCCAGTTTTGTCTACCCAGCGCTGATACACCCTTATGGAAGAGAGTAAACGCCGACTGGGATCCCAATACCTCCGAGGGATTTCCCTGGACCATATCGGATCTGTTGCGGACACTGTTTCAGCCATGATCTTCAAATATCAGAGACAAGGATAAGATTTGCTTTCTGTGCTGCTCGCCTACCTTCCATAGACATCAGAGTATCTAACGATATCGTCTTCACCCAGATAACTACCCGTTTGGACTTCAATAATCTCCAAAGGGATAATTCCCTGATTCTCAAGACGATGCTTGGTGCCTAGCGGGATATAAACGGACTCATCCTCTGACAAAACAAGATCATCTTCACCCCGGGTGACTTTTGCCGTTCCATTTACGACCACCCAATGTTCTGCCCTATGGTGGTGCATCTGAAGGGATAGGCTTGCTCCCGGCTTAACCAGAATTCTCTTCACTTTGAAGCGACTGCATTCATCGATCGTTTCATAGCTTCCCCAAGGGCGGTAGACCCGCACGTGATCAGAGCACTCTTCCCTACCCTCTTTTTTCAGTCGGTCTACAATCAGTTTTACATCCTGAATTCTGGATTTGTCTGCCACAAGGACAGCATCGGCTGTCTCCACTACTACTAACTGATCAAGACCGATACCTGCCAATAGGCGATGTTCACTACGCAGATAGCTATTTGATACTCCCTCGGCAACGACATCACCAATCATCACGTTGCCGTTACTATCTGGATCACTTACATCTGACAGTGCAGTCCATGCACCTACGTCGCTCCAGCCGGCATCGAGGGGTATTACTGCTGCACGATCCGTCTTCTCCATGACCGCATAATCAATGGACTCACTGGGACATGCGGAGAAGGCATCCTTTTCCAGTCGCTCAAAATCAAGATCACGGCCTCGATTGTCATAAGAGATACGGCACTGTTGCAGAATTTCAGGGGCATGCCTCTGCAGTTCTTCCAGATATGTCGCCGCTTTGAATAGAAACATACCGCTGTTCCAGAGGTAGTCACCGGATTTCAGGTACTCTTTTGCAGTCTCTAGAGGCGGCTTCTCAACAAATTCATCTACCGGGTAAGCAGCAAGCTGATCGAGTTTTTTGGCTGTGTAGCGAATGTATCCAAAGCCTGTCTCTGGAGAGGTAGGAACAATTCCAAAGGTAGCCAGCTTTCCTTGGGCAGCTGAACTGAGACACTTCTCGATAGCCTGCAGAAAAAGATCGACATCCTGAATCAGGTGATCCGAGGGAAGCACCAGCAAAACTGCATCTTCACTCATCTCCTGAGCAGCTAGTGCAGCACAGGCTAAAGCAGGGGCTGTATTTTTGGCTTCCGGCTCCAGCAAAATGGCGCTCGCTTCTGCTCCTATATTCCGTAGTTGTTCCGCAACGAGAAAACGGTGCTCCTCATTACAGACGATCAGTGGGTTCGAGCAATCTGCAAATCCGGCAACACGCTGAACTGTAGACTGAAAAAGGGAGAGGTCATCGACTAACGGCAGGAACTGTTTCGGATATGCCTTGCGAGAAAGTGGCCAGAGACGAGTCCCTGAACCACCTGAGAGTATCGTTGGAACGATCATACTTTTGCCAACTCCAAAATACCGGATTGCGACTTATCTCTGATCACATCCCTCATCAACGACTCATCAATGATGCGTTTCTTATCAGCGAATCCATAGACCAGGGCGGTATCACAAAGCGTGTTGATAAGTCTTGGTACTCCCTGTGCCGCTTGATGTGCCATTCTGCAGGCGTGGTCGCTAAAGATGGTGACTTTTGCACCGGCAACTGCAGTGCGATGATGGATGTAGTCAACGGTCTCTTGAGATCCCAGGACATCAAGATGGAAGTCAACAGAGACTCTCTGGGCAAACTGCCTGAGTTCTGGGGTATGCAGCAGATCTCTAAGTTGGGGCTGGCCGACCAAAATCAATTGCAGTAGTTGGCTCCCGTCAAAGTTGACGTTGGAGATCATTCGTAACTCTTCAAGTTTTTTCTCTTTGAGGTTCTGCCCTTCGTCAACAATCAATACCGTATTAAGACCACGCTTCTGCTGCTTCTGTAAAAAATCCTGAAACTCTTCGTACTGTTCCACCTCATCCTTCTGTTTATACTCCAACCCAAATGCCATCAAGATCCACTTGAGTAGGGGGCCCATCTCCTCCTGTGTATTATTAATTACACCCATGGTGGTCTTTTCATCGACCTTGTTGAGCAGGTGTCTGATCAAGGTGGTTTTTCCCGACCCTATCTCTCCTGTAATAACTGAAATTGTCGCATCATTCATCATTCCATACTCAAGCATGGTGAATGCCATGGTATGTTTTTTCCCCATGTAGAGAAAATGGGGGTCCGGCAGTAGAGAGAATGGCTTTTTCTGGAAGCCGTAGAATGCTGAATACATGATTATTGAAGTTTTGATGCTCTTTAATGACTAATATCGAGGGGTCAATAGATACTTATTGATTTAATACACCCTCATCCTAACCTTCTCCCTCGTAGGGAGAAGGGACTGGAGCTTTTACAACACCCTCCGTAGGGAGAAGGAGCTTGTGCTTTTATGATGCTCTTCCTATGGGTGGTGAGAAGTATAACCGCTCGCTGCCACGCATGTCATAGCCCATCCAGAGCCTGCTTTGCATCATCCAATTCAATAAACGATTGATCTGAAAGGGAAATAGCTCTTGTAAGTGCCTCTTTAGCACCCGCTTTGTCGCCCTCGGCAAGCAGGCTCTTGCCCACATGGTAGTGGAATATGGATAGAGTGGGCAGCGCATCGGCCGCGCTCTTCAGCAATGGCGTTGCATCTTTGGCGTTGCCCAACTGGTAATGGACCCAACCCAGAGTATCCTTGAAATAGGGCATTTTTGATTTCTCAAAGCGCTTGGCATACTTCAGTGCGGTTTCCAGGCTCTTCTTGTCCTTACGGTGGTCAGTCAACAAGCTGGCGAGATTATTTGCCGCAAGGTCTATATTAGGATTCTTCTTCAGTATTTTTTCATATACTTCTATCGCCTGGTCGTACTCACCTTCCTGCTCCAGAATACCGGCCTTAGCCAATGAGAGACTTAGGTTGTCCGGTATGACGTCCAAACCCTTATTAATAACCTCTAGTGCCTTCACAGGTTTTTTCTGCGTCAGGAGAACATTGGCCATTGCTCTGTAACCAATATCATTGCTCGGATTAAGCGAGATGGCCTGTGCAAAGGAGCCTTCGGCACTCTCTGTATCCTTCGCCAGCAGATGGAGCTGCCCCATCAGGATATGCGCAAACAGATTTTCCGGGTGGATATTCAGGACTGATTGTAAAAACCTTTCGGCATCATCCTGCTTGCCGGCGCGCACATAGGTCCTTACCAGCGAAACAATCGGCTGCACAGCCAAGGGCGATGCCTCATGGGCTCGCTTGAACGCCTCAATGCTCTGGTCATATCGCTGCTGCCCTTGATACACCACACCCAAAATTTGATCTGATAACGCCTTACTATCAAGATCACGCAGCCGCTCTGCAATCTGTTGTGCCGTCGCCCAATCTCTCTGGGATAGCTTGACCTGTGCCATCATCTGCAGGGCTGCAATAGAGTCCGGCACACGATCGATAAACTTCTGCAACTCCTCCCCGGCCTGGTCAGTCCCGCGGTCTTTAATCAAAAGACGCGCATATTCCAACACAATCTTCTGGTTGACTGGGTCGATCTGTATCGCTCGCTTGTAGTTCTCTTTTGCCAGTTGCGGAGATTTATTACTCAAATGTGCTTTTGCAAGAAGTGCCAGGGCATTGACTGATCCAGAATCATTTTTAAGTACAGTACGCAGGGTAGCGATGGCATCTTCAACTTTTCTATCCGTAAGTTGCATGGTCGCTTTGATAAGCAGAGCACTGCTATTTTTTGGCTCCAGTGCAAGTACTTCCTCTATCAGCAACAGAGCCTCATTTTTATCCCCTGCACTTAATGCAAGTGCCGCCAAGCGTGATTTTGCCGCTATTCCATTTGCGCCTTCAGCATCTGTGGCGACAACTTTGTTTAGAACTTCTTTGGCTTTCTCTTGCTGCTTCTGAGATATGTATATCTCAGCCAATGCAAATTGAAATTTATACTCTTCAGGATTCTCTGAAATGTATTTATCGAGCTCTGTAACCGCTTTATCTAATCCGTAGTTGGCAAGTAAGAACTTCACCAGGCTCAACTTTTTATCTAAGTCAGCTGGGAAATCGACTACTATCTGCCTCAAAACAGCTTCGGCCTTATCGATCTGTTTATTCGAAACATAGAACTGGGCAAATGCACGCCGGAATGCAATATTCTCGGGATAGAGTTCAATCAAGCGCTCAAATACATCAGCGGCTTTATCACCCGCATCGAGGCTGCTCAACGCTTTAATCTTGATCAACTGCAGAGCAACATTGCGCTCATGTGAAGTTATACCTTTATCCAGGTAGGTTATGGCGGCTTCAGCATCTCCTGCTAAGAGTCGCTCAGTAGCGCGTACGATCAATGCATCGACATGGCCTGGTTCAAGGCTAAGTGCTCTGTCTGCTTCCCTTGTTGCCCCATCTGTATCGCCAAGTTTAAACAGTACCGCTGCTCTAAAGGCTCTTACATCTGGATTGTCGGGTGCGAGTTTAAGCGTTTCATCACTCTCTTCCAGCGCTTTGTCCAGGAGTTTTGCAGCAAGCCTGATCTTTCCGCGCTTGATTCTGGCATCAATGTGATTGGGATCAAGGCTGACCACATTGTTCAACAGCTTATATGACTGCTTCCACCGCCCCTGTTTCTCAGCCGCCTTAGACCAGCCATACCAGGCAGGCACGAGATCTTTCTTGATTTGGAGTGCATTTCTAAACTCGAGAATTGCACTTTTGTATTCACCTTTTTCAAGAAGCGCCTGGCCACTCTTAAGATACTCGGCGGCTTTCTCATCAGGGGAACTGCACCCTGAAAGCAGGAGCAGCAGAGAAACAGTAATCAAAAGGATCTTTATGTTATGAAATGACATATCTATTAGCTTTCCAATCTTGTCCTTGCCAGATAACTCAACTGTCACTGTTATAATAGCTGACACCGGGTTCCAAAAAACTTGTCGCTATAAGTACCCAAACGCACAATATTAGTGCGGCTACAGTCTACTAATCCGGAATATATCCCGGTAGAGATGGGTAGACAGTTCGAATAAATTCAAGCAACTTCCCTTCGGATATCGCTACATCACTCCCAGGGGGAATAAATGTTGTAAATCTTACCAACGCCCCATCCGTCCTGTTCATGGTGATAGAGTCCCACAGCAGGTACCACTTCATCCAATACTCGTTCGCAATCTTCCTGCCACGCTGCTGGAACCAGTAGTATACCAGCTGTTTTACATCATTTTTTTGAATTATCAGCCGGTTAACAGAAATACTTTCCCCATCGCCAACAGGGATACTCATCTCATCAAGCCCCGATATCCGCCAACCGCCACCAGGAATACATACCCTGGGAGAGTGAGGAGAAACCCCCTTTCTCTGAGATGCATAGTATGCCAGGTAGAGGTTTATGGGAATCTCTCTCTCTTTTCGGAAGTCGGCGAGAAGGTAATCATCCACCTGGAGCTTCCGCTCGACATTCGGTTTCAATTCACTCGTAACGCCAGACCAGCCCTTTTGTTCCAGAGGGAAGGAAGAGAAATCCTGGCGACCGGGTTTAAGCTCATCCCTTTCTGCAACAAGATTGACCGTGAGGGTGGAAGTCAACATCAGCACAACTATAACGGCAAGCGGCTTATTACCGCCGGCCCTGCTACCGGCTTCATAGTTGCCCTTTTCAGCAATTTCGATTCCAAATACATCCGCAAATTGCGGCTTGTCCTGGCGCATCTTTGTCAACAACCAGATTTCACCCACAAGAACGGCTGAACAGGCCATAAATACTATCCACCCCTCAAAGTCGTGAATGAAGCCCTCAGCCATTCCGACTCCCCAGCCATTAACAAGGACTCCAATTACGCCTATCCTGAAACTATTCATTAGGATGGTAATGGGTATTGTCGATAGAAAAACCGTCGCACGCTGCCAGAATGGCGCCTTATAGATATAGGCTGCAATAAACCCGAGGCTCATCAGGGGGAAAAGATACCTAAGGCCACTGCACGCCTCCACCACCTGCAGCTTATAAACACCCAGATCGATCACATTGCCCTCGAGGTAAACTGGAATATCAAATGCCCTGACGACAAAGACCCCAAGTTCTGATGAGATCAGCTGCAGCCTCCAGGAGAGTGCCGAATCGATAAAATAGGGTAAGGGTATTGCGAAAAGAAGGATCAGCAGAGGTACAAGTATGATTTTTAGCACTCGCCAGCCAAAAGCAGCCACAATCAAACCAGCGATGACGAGCAAAAGTGAATAATGTATCAGTATATAGATGGCACTTAATTCACCAAGCACCAGTAGCGCAATACCGAATAAAACCAGTCCAATCCCAGACCATGCCGGTTGAAAGTCGCACTCAATCACCTGATAGCGTTTTTGCCATGCAAAGTAGCCGGCAACAAAGGGAATCATAAAACCGTGACTGTACTCCTCTTGCGAGGTCCACCTGAAGATCAGGTTCTCTATCCCCCCCCAGTAAGCGGCAATCAATGAAAGCAGTGCCAAGGTAATTAGAATAGTAGTGGAATGGGTAATATTCCGATGTTTCATTTTGAACCTTTATCCATATAGCGATACACAAGACAATCAATCATCAGTTAAAAGATGCGATGCACAATTGAATGAGAGAATAGTGCTTACTCTCTTCGAAACCGATCTGATTATCATTTCTTTCTCGTTTATCATGAGATTTTTCTTGAGCATATATAAAAGCCCAATTGCCGCACTATCAATATAATTCACTCTGCTGAAATCAAGGATCACATCTTTTTGTGATGAAACAGAGTCACGAAAGCAGCTCCTTAATGGCCCCAGTGTGCTGGATAACAGAGCCCCATTCAAGAAAATAGTTATCGACTCCCTGCTCTCTGTTAACTCAGTAACAGCAGGCTCACTATTACAGATCCCCCTCTTCCAACGCCACGCCAGAACAGAATACGGCAGCACCTTTGTTATGATTAGCTTTGCTAACAAAAGACCATCAAACAGATAACGTCTCCACAGTGCAGGCTCTTCCTTTATTCGCCACAACCACTCTAGGCCAAATTTCTGAACCAACACGGGTGCCCGTTTAACAGTGCCTGCAACAAAATTCACCACCGCTCCCAAATGACTTATGACCGGTGAGTGCAGTTTATCCTTGTTGAGTTGAATCCAGGCTTGCCCCTTCCTTGCTCCGAGAGAGACGATGGTGAAATCGGGATCGGCCTTGTTGATGGCATCAATAACCGAATCACTGCTCATATCTTCAACAGAACCAAAGCCCGGGTAGTAATGCCCGGCACACTCAAGCCCTCTCTTTTCCTTGCCCATTATTTCACAGGCAGTCTCGGCAACGCCCTTCTCACCCCCGAAAAAGAACACTTTTATTGGATCATATTTACTTGCAGTCTCAGACCATAACCTCTCAATCAGGCCTGATCCCGGCACTCTTTGAGTAACAGGCAACCTAAGCAGTTTGGCAATCCACACAATTGGCATACCATCAGCCAGGACAAGATCACTATTTATTACAGAGTAACGAAAGTCATATTCAGATTGACTTGCAATCAAAAAGTTTACATTTGGGGTAGATATAAAGCATGGGTGATGATTCCTAGCCGACCGCCGTACCCTTACTACCGCATCCTCAATGGTTACCGCATCGAATGGAAGCCCCAGTATGCACCATACATTTCTATCAAAGTCATCCATCCGAAATAATCTGATCTATGTACTGTTACAGTTGTTCTGATTGCCGGGGAATCTAGTTATAGCCGTAATAGTAGTCTGAGTTTCGTTCTTCAGCTTTATTCAGCACGGTGCCAAGTAAGTTGGTAGCACCCAACAGATTCATTGACCTACGTACCTCATCCTCAGTATTCACTCCGTTCTCAACAATAAACAGCGCAGCATCTGCATGAGGCATAAAGACCATGGCATCATCCACTGCCAGCACGGGGGGGAGGTCATAGATCACAATTCTGGCCTCATAGCGCGTCTTAAGCTCATGACTTAAATCACGCATCCTTGGTGTCGATATCAGTTCTGATGACTCAGGGTGTGTCCCACGCCCCGGCAAAACGACAAGCCGCTCCATGCCGGGATTGACCAGCACAGACTCCAGCTCAACCTTTCCGGTAAGATAATCCTGAAGGCCGTGCTCCGGCTTAAATCCAAAATACCTGTGAATGGTTGGGCGGCGCATATCAAGATCCACAAGCATTACCGTCTGATTGACTTCCGTCGAAATACTGACAGCCAGGTTTGCTGCAACAAATGATTTGCCCGCCCCCTGGGTTGCAGCAGTTACAGCAATAGAGTTCCATTGGTTTTTACGGAGCGTCTTTAGAAGCTGTGTTCGAAGCATGCGAAAGGAGGTACTACGAGGATCGTGCTTCAGTGCCGCAATGAGCCTGCTTTCAGCATAAACCTCAGGCGTTGATTTAATGATTTTTGTCTTGCTATATGAGATATATTGCGGCTGCACCTTAGCATTGCCATCAGAGGTCGCTTCATCGATAGAATCCGCCCCATCCAGTGCATCTACTGTTCCGTCACGCTTACTCTTGGCCTGCTCTGCTTTAGCCTGCTGCAGTGCTTTTTCTATTCGATCCATGCTGGATATCTCTTCAAAAATGGTTATCGTTAGATGTTCTTACAAAATACCCCTCTCGCACACCGGGGAGAGGGGTATCAATAGGTTACTTACTGATTTAATACACCCTCATCCTCACCTTCTCCCTCGTAGGGAGAAGGGACTGGAGCTTTTGCAAAATCCTCGTTAGGAATAGCCTATAAGCATGGCGTATCACTGTAAACCCGACAGTCTCAGCAATTTATACCAGATCATATCCAGCGGTTTGTAGTAGAAATGCCCCAGTACCAGTGCTGCTGCAATTAATAGAACAATTGCCAGCAAAATATACAATCTTATTCGCCTTCGCCTATTGATATCTTTCTGGTTGATTATGTAGGGGATGCTGACAAGGGGCATCTCCTTGACAATCCTCGCCAAGTGTCTTGATCCACGAATACTGTGGTCTACACCCTCGGCAAGAAGAACAAGCCCGAATGCTCCTCCGACGGAGAGAAAAAAGCCCAATAGTATGATTTTTGCCCGATCCGGTCTTATCGGTTTCTCTGGCAGAACCGGTGGTTCCAGCAGAGAGAAACGCTCGGCTTTGCTCTGCTCTTCCATGCTTTGGGAGAGTTGCGCTTCAGTCTGCTTTGTCCTTAGGCCAGCATATTTCTTCTGCAAATTTTCATAATCCCTCCCCAATGCTTTAAAGCCACGCTCAACCTGAGGCGTTTTTATCACACGCTCTTCCAACATCTCGAGTTTTTTAAGTTGTTTAATTTTTAGTGCATTCAATGAAGCTATATTAGAGTTTGATGCAGCAATTCTTGCCTCCAGCAACATGATTGTTGGGTTTACCTCTTCTACGACTGCCCCACTCTCAGGTGTCCCATCACCACTCTTCCCCACTTCATCTTCAAGAATTGAAATTTCTCTTTTAACCTTTTTTATATCCGGATGTGCAGGACCGTATACAGCGGAAAGTTGAGAGTAGTTCTCCTTGAGCAATATCAGTTTCTGAGCAGGAGTCAATACTTCATTAGCCTGGACACTGGGCATCATTGATTTTTGTGAGGTCAACTCTACATCCAGGTATGTTCTTTGCTCTCTCTGGGATTTTATCTCGCGGTCGATCTCGCTAAGTGCCAACTGGGCTCTCTCAAGCGCCTTCATGTTAAGATCAAGATGCTCAGGCAGACTATCTTTATTCTGCTCCTTATATTCTGCAATTTGATCCTCAATAGCCTCAATCTCAGCTTTAAGCTTATCTGCCTCCTTGGTGATAAAATCCGTCGTTTCGGTGGCACGTTCTGTTCTTGCCTTCAGGTTTTCATCAAGAAACAGCGTCACCAGCGCATTACTTACCTGTTGGGCAACAGTTGGAATTTCATGTTCAAAAGCAACAGTGAATGCGAGGGTCTGGGTAGTATTTTTTTTTCTTCTATCCTTATTTCCTCCTACACTGACAAGTTCTATCGATATCCGGGACTCTATATCTTCAACGATTTCAGTTACCAGCGAACTCTTTCCCTTCACTCCCATTGTTTTATATTTTTTGGCAATTTCAAGCAGGTTATCACGGGTCATTACTCTCTGCTTAATCACCTGAATACGCTCTTCCGCATAGCTTGTCACCGTAGAGCGAATAAGATCTGATGGGATCTGCTGGGATTCGACAAGAATAACCCCTTCGGAGCGGTAGACTGCGGGCAAAACAAGCGCAATGACGACCGTTACTGCCATTAGCAGTACAAATGGGATGACGAAAAGATACTTTCTTCGTTTTGCTATTAGCCAATAATCACCAATTGTTTTGACTTCTTCTTCCATTAAATCCTCTACATTAAGGCTTGGGGTTATTGCCACATAAACAGTGGCTTGTGGCTATTCACACAACCTGATAGCACTCACAAGTGTAACTGAAAATTGATATGTTTTTCCGTGCAAAGGTGCAAACAGGAGCTCACACCTGAGGGTAGTCTAATATTTTGGTGAATACTGAATCGCAGCTTGTATAGAATTTGCTACAGCTGAATCACCTACGGAACCAAGTTCACTGCGTCGGTATCGATATGATGCATTGAGCGACAGCTCTTCATTCAGCTGCCACTTTAATCCCGGCTGTATGGAATAGCTCGTATTTTCACTCGAACCATTATCGCCGGCTGTTTTACTTCTACTGGCATTTGCGGCAAAGGTGAAGCTGGTATAAGGCGTCAGTTCACGACTGTAGTTGAATTTTAGTCGATAGTTCTCTCTAACAGTACCAAGACTACTGGGACTCAAGTTAATAACAAAACCAGCGCCTACAGAGTCGTACTGCCCCTGCCGATTAACACCGGCATCAAAAAGATATCCATTCGTGCTATTACCAGTTTCTGGTGCGACATGACTCAAACCACCGGAAACATTAAAGCTCATCAGTTCTGAGATTTCCTGGGTTAGTCCAACAGTCAAACCGTAATAGTTGGAGTCTGCATTGACTGAATCAGGCCTATTGGCAGTCGCACTTGCCTTGTAATTGATCACACGCTGAGCATCAAGTTCATGATTCCAGGCTGCGGTAATATTGTAATCTCTACGGTCAGTGAAACTGGCTATATCGTATGAGACATCAGAAGCAGAGCCACTGACAGTTATACTATTCTTATCATCCACCTCACCAGTCCAATGGGGGCTGACACTGAAGCTTCGTTTCTCTCCTGACACGTTGAGGATACCCGAATCTTCCTCCTCACTGGTTAGCGTTGCTTCCTGACGAAAGTTCGCATCCAGGCCATAGGTAGTTTGCTCTTGGAAACGATCCCAACTTAACGAGAGAAAAGGATCATTTCTATCTCTCCGCCCAGCCTGGTCGTAGCGTTCGATAACCAGTCCACCATTAACAGTGAGTACTTCTGTCTCATCTTCAGCTGTAGCAGTAAGAGTCGGCCTTATTTGTAATCGCGTATCCGACTGCTTATTAGTGACGGACATCTGCAGGTTATCGGTATGCATAAGATCAGCAGACAGCGTTGGATCAAGTGTCCATTCGTATGCATGGACGCTTCCACTCAGCACCATGGTAACGACAAAGAGAGGGTATGCCAGGCGACATGGGGTGTAATACCTGTTATCTAATGTTCTCATTTTTCTTATATTCATCTCTGTCTGAAGCAGTACAAAACTCAAGTTTCGGAGTTCAAATGACACAACAAGCCTGGACGTACCGATCCAATTTTTTTGGATAAGCACCGTAAAAGCAGCAGTTCCTTCTCCCTAACGGAGGTTGTCGCAAAAGCCCCCTCCCCGTCGGGGAAAGGGTTAGGGGGATCAATAGGTAACCTATTGATTTAATACACCCTCATCCTAACCTTCTCCCTCGTAGGGAGAAGGGACTGGTGCTTTTACGACTATCAAGGCACAACCACCAAGTCACCGCTCTGAAGCACAATGTTCGTGTCAAGGGCGCGCCCCTTCACAACATCTGAATAGTTGAATGGAATCGCCTTCTGTACACCATTTTCTCTACGAAATACCTTGATACCCGCCTCGTCGGCAAATTTTGCCAGACCATCAGCAAGACTCAAAGCCTGCAGTATATCTATAGGTGAAGAGACCACATACTCTCCAGGATTATTCACTTTCCCTATGAGATAGACCCTGTTTCCCGTTACTGCTGTCACCAGTACGGTAACTACCGCATCAGGAATGTAATCCTTAAGCTTTTCCGTAATAGTCTGCTGGAGCTCAGCAGGGGTTTTGTCGGCAACACCCACAATCCCAACCAGAGGAAATGAGATCGAGCCATCAGGCAAAACCAGCAACTGGCGCTGCAGGTCAGTCTCTTTCCAGACAGAAATTTCCAACTGATCCCCTGGTTTCAGGCGATATCCCGTATTCTCAGCAGACAGAAGGGGTGTAGAGACACAGATCGTCCCTACGAGTAACACATTGATTATGAACCGGAAAACTGTCTGCACACCACTACTCCATGTATATAGTTTAAGGTAAGGGAGAATACTAACCAAAAAAAAGAGCGGTATAAACCCCTCTCTCATCATCCAATCCACACCACCCTGAATGGTTTGAAAGCCTGCTCATTGACACAAAGCTTAGACCCTGCGACGCTTGCTGATAGCCACAAAGCCTGCCAAAGCGGACCCAAGCAGCCACAGCGCGGCTGGAAGCGGAACCTCTTTCTTCGGTTCGGGAGAAATATTTACAGTTTGACTATCACGAAAGTGATCCGTTAATAGCAGCTGACTCACTGAGGTGAGATCCTGGTCATTGGATGCCGGAGTTGCATGAGTAGTTGTGGCAACAGATGAAAGTGCCACAACTGCAATTAGAATGGCAATACACTTTTGGCTACATCCTTTTGGCAAGCTAAGATCCCTCTAAACTGGTAATACCATCATCCCACAGTGGCGGTGGATTTTACCGAAAAACGTGAATGGGTTCAAATAATGGTTAAACTCCAGGTGGGATTTCAAAGTCACAAACCGGGCCTCCCCTAATCACACACATATATTTTATGACCTCATGCGCATCCTGTACTTACCTCATCAAGTTTCGGAGTTCGTTAGCCCCCTCTCCCCGATGGGGAGAGGGTTGGGGTGAGGGGGAGTTAATAATCCATTGATTTAATACACCCTCATCCGACCTACATGGACGTAGTAGTGTCGCAAGAGGGCAGGAGCCCGTAGCGACCTAACCTTCTCCCTCGTAGGGAGAAGGGACGGTCTATCCAAGACCTTTTACGTCATTTGAACTCCGAAACTTGAGTTACCTCCAGTTGAGCTCCTTGCACTGTTTGCATCAACAGTCCCCTTAGTTAATTGTAGAATCATCAAGATCGCATAGTGCAACACCGGTATGCGCATGTTACGATTTTCCCGGGACAAGCCAACAATTTCCATATCTTTAGCACTCAATAAGCCGGTTAATATATTACTTTAATTTCAGTATGTTATGAAGCATAGACAAAGATCTCTACTACAGCGCAGAAGTTCCATATTCTCCACAATACAGTCACTTTCTGATGGCAGTTTAATTATTGGGCTGGTCTATGGCATGGCTCTAGTCAATTTTGGGCACCTCCCCCGCCTGTACCTAATGCTTGGTTTGGCGCTTATGGCCATCACCGCCATTGTTTACGACCATTTCGGCGTCTACAGTTTCTTTGGCGGATACACTAAAAAAGCCCTGCTCATTGGCAAGGCATGGACGATATCCTTTGCCATACTTCTTACGATTGGTTTTCTGTCAAAAACATCAGATCTTTTTTCCAGACAGTTCCTGGCCATGCTCTTTTTCCTCGGTTTTATCGGGCAACAGTTGGTCCACATCACGCTTCGCTACCTGCACTCACTGATTAAATCAAATCAAAGCAAGAGCCAGTCTATTATCATCGGAACAGATCAACTGGCCGGCTATCTCTACCAACGGATCAATCGCAATCCCTGGCTGGGAGAACATGTTATCGGTCTTATAGAAACAGATTCCGATACCCCGGAAGGTGAAAGAAAGAATGATGAACAACTTCCCATACTTGGCAATCTGTCCCAAGTCACCGCATTGGTAGATCAGCACAATATCCGAACCGTCTACATCGCGGTCTCTCTGGATAGCTCACCACTCATCAATGACATCTACTTTTCACTTCTCGACAAGAATGTAGATGTTCACTGGGCGCCAAATATTTTTGCTCTAAATCTGCTCAACCACAGTGTCAAAGAGCTCTCCGGCATCCCGATCATTACACTCTCGGAGACGCCGCTGGCGGGAACCAGCCTCCTCCTCAAAGCAGTTGAAGATAAATTTATCTCTCTCTTCGTGCTGTTACTCCTCTCCCCGTTAATGTTGCTGACAGCTGTTGCGATCAAACTCGACTCACGTGGGCCTGTTTTTTTCAAGCAGGAGAGAACCGGCTGGGATGGCAGGAGTTTCAAGATCTGGAAATTTCGAAGTATGCGTTCCCATAATCCAGAGGAGGGGCTAGTAGAGCAGGCAACCAGGGATGATCCACGCTTCACGCGTATTGGAAAATTTATCCGCAGGACCAGTATTGATGAACTGCCACAACTGTTCAACGTACTGGATGGCACCATGTCATTGGTAGGCCCCCGCCCCCATGCCATCAGCCACAATAAGGAGTATTCAAAACAGATCGAGGCCTATCTCACCCGCCACAGGATCAAACCCGGCATCACCGGTTTGGCACAGGTGCGGGGTCATCGCGGGGAGACAAAGGAGCTGGATCAGATGGTAAAACGGGTGGAAAGCGATCTTGAGTACATCAACAACTGGTCTATCTGGCTTGATATCAGCATATTATTTCGTACTCTCAGCGCTCCTTTTCAAAAGGGTGCTTATTAGTATCCAGATCACTGTCATCCTATAAACACCCCCTCTCCTTCGGAGGGTGTCGCAAAAGTCCCCTCTCCCCACCGGGGAGAGGGTTAGGGTGAGGGGAATCAATAAGTTACTTATTGATTTAATACACCCTCATCCTAACCTTCTCCCTCGTAGGGAGAAGGGACTGGTGCTTTTACGACACCCTCCTGGGGGAGGAGCGAACTTGTTCGCGAAGAACAGGCCCCGGAGGCTGATCGCGAATAAATTCGCTCCTACAGGGAGCATTTTTCTCTATGAACATTGCTTCAGGATTATTGTGCATAGCCACGTAGAGTTAACAGGCCCAAACTATCCGAAACATCAGTCATAGTTTGCAGCAACCCACTGCTTGTAACTACCGTCCATCACCGACGATTATCAAGATAGTTGTCCAATTCTCTACGCTGCTTCGTCTCTAATTCCAGCTCCTCTCGAGTCCTGATTCTCCGGGTTCAGCCATACTTCACCGACTGGCGTCCAGTTCCGTGTTTCTCTACTCCAACGCTCTGGGTTTCGTTGCTTTGCAGCTTCGTAGACCGTCTCCCGATTCGCAAGAATCGACAGCTCCACACCACTATGACGTTGGGCGGGTGTCACGAACTGAATCCCGCTGTGACGGTGCTCTTCGTTATACCAGCGAATGAAATTGTAAACCCAGTCACGCGCAGCATCTAAGCTCTCAAACGGTTTCGACGGAAATGCCGGTGTGTATTTCATTGTCCCAAACAAACTCTCAGAATAGGGGTTGTCGTTGCTCACCGAAGGGCGACTGAATGACGGCACTACACCCAACTTTTGCAGTGTCGCCAGCATGGTTGCACCTTTCATCGGTGATCCATTATCAGAGTGAAGCACCAGCCCACGTTCATGGATACCCTCCGTCAGGCAGGCTTTACGGATCAACAGCGAGGCATTATCAGCTGTCTCATTTTCGTGGATTTCCCACCCGACAATCTTGCGGCTGTAGATGTCCATCACTAGGTAAAGCCTGTAGAACATTCCGGTGATGGTCGTTGCCAAGAATGTGATATCCCAACTCCATACCTGATTCGGGGCTGTAGCCTTGTAAGCCGCTGGCTTGCTCACTCGCCTCGGTGCTTGCACTCTCCCACGGCGATGCAACTGATCTTCCTCCTTCAGTACCCTGTAAAAGCTGGACTCGGAAGCGATATAGGTGTCTTTGTCGGCCAGTGCCGGTACGATCTGTGATGGCGGTAGGCTTTGGTATGCTTCCTCATTACACGTCTCCAGGATCTGCTGTCGCTCCTCCGGTTTCAGTTTGTTCGCGGGCTCTGGGCGTTTAACATCCGGTCGGCCATCGGCATTGACCGCATCACCATCAGTCCAGCGCTTATAGGTGCGCAGACTGATCTCCAGTACCTCGCAGGCTTTTTGCGCTGATGCACCGGCACCTACCGCTTCTTCGATCAATTCAACAGCTCTACGGCGATCTGGGACATTGATCATTCTTCCTCTCCGTCCCCCCAGATCGCCTGGGCTTTTTTTCTCAGAACCAGTAGGGCTGCGGTTTCAGCTAGCGCTTTCTCTTTGCGGTTAAGATCTCGCTCCAACTCTTTGATCCGCTTCTCATCCACTTTACGGATATCCTTTAACCGCTTGTTCTGATTTCGATCCCAGTCATTCGCTTGTTCACAGGCTTCTCGCCACTCACCGATCTGTTCGGCATACAGTCCACGCTCACGACAGTAAGCGGATAGCTCAGCCTCATTCATTGGTGCAGTCTCAACAACCGCTGTGAACTTATCTGTGGCACTCCATCCGGTGGGAGTGCTGTCTCCATCAGGCATCAATCGCCCTTCAGCACGGGCTGCTTTTCTCCAGTTGTACAGCGTGCCTTCGCAGATCCCTTCCTCCTTGGATATCTCTGGTATCGTTTTATTGTTCGGCGGCAGCATCTTTTTCAGTACCGATTCTTTCCGCTCTTTTGGATAACCCATTTATTGCTCTCTATGCCCACTCTCATTGGTTATTGAAGTCCCATCCTACCGGGTGGACAACTATCCTGACAGAGGGGGTCACCGAACGCCACCAGGATTCGTTGGCAAGATACCACTCAACAGTTTTTCTGATACCCGTCTCAAATGTCTCCTGGGGCTGGTAGCCCATTTCAGATGTGATCTTGGTTGCATCAATCGCATATCTGCGATCATGGCCCAGCCGGTCTTTCACATGGGTAATCAGGGAGGAGGAAGGCGTCACTGGGAGGGATGAACAACGTTCATCCATCAGTTCACACACCAGGCGTACTATATCGATATTAGCCCACTCGTTGTTGCCACCGATATTGTAGGTCTCCCCTACTCTTCCCCCTTTTATGATCTGTTCGATACCCCGATTGTGATCATCGACATAGAGCCAGTCCCTGATCTGTAAGCCATCCCCATAGATCGGCAGTGGCTTTCCATCCAGAATGTTGGCTATTATCAGAGGGATCAATTTTTCCGGGAACTGATAGGGACCGTAGTTATTGGAGCAGTTGCTGGTGGTCACCTGCAACCCGTAGGTATGGTGATAAGATCTGACGATATGATCAGATGCCGCCTTGCTCGCTGCATAAGGTGAGTTGGGAAGGTACTGGTTAGCCTCACTGAATGGTGGTTCCGAAGGCTCCAGGGTGCCATAGACCTCATCGGTTGAGACATGATGAAAACGGTGATTGTTCCTAAAAGGCGCACTCTCATCAAGCCATACCGCCTGCGCCGCTTTGAGCAGTGAGTGGGTACCCATTATATTGGTATCCAGAAATGCATCCGGCCCATGTATGGAGCGGTCTACATGACTCTCAGCAGCAAAATGAACAACTGTATTAATCCCCTCCTTCCGCAGCAGATTCTCTACCAATGACTGATCTCTGATATCCCCCTGTACAAAGAGGTAATTTTTATTCTGCTCCACCTCAGCCAAACTTGCCCTGTTTCCGGCATAGGTGAGCGCATCCAAGACTACAACACGTGAACCTGGATTATTTTCCAGCCAGTAGTGAACAAAATTGGCACCAATAAAGCCGGCACCACCAGTAACAAGTAGACTCTCTGGGCTGTAACTCATTTTTCTTTCCATTCTCTTAACTCAAGTTTCGGAGTTCGTTAGCCCCCTCTCCCTCAGGAGGGTGTCGCAAAAGTCCCCTCTCCCCAGCGGGGAGAGGGCTAGGGTGAGGGGGATCAATAGGTAAGTTATTGATTTAATACACCCTCATCCTAACCTTCTCCCTCGTAGGGGGAAGGAATTTGTGCTTTTACTACACCCTCCTCAGGGAGAGGGTTGGGGTGAGGGGAGTTGAAAAGCTAACGCTTTGATTCTTCTGATTCCCCTCATCCTGTTCTTCTCCCTGAGGGAGAAGGGACGATCTATCCAGTGCCTTTTGCTTCATTTGAATCCCGAAACTTGAGCTCTTAAAACCCTATCCAGGCCTTGGCGCCAGTCAGGCTGCTCAACACCAAATATTTCATTGATTCTTTGACTATCAAGCACCGAATTTTTAGGCCGTGTGGCTGGAGTCGGGTACTCTTCGGTAGTAATCCGATTTACATTAGGTAATTTTTCAAGCATTCCATGACTTACAGCCTGCTTGAAAATCTCTTCGGCAAATCCGTGCCAGGAGGTGGCAGGTGAGCCTATATAGTGATAGAGACCCCACTGCAGCGCATCTCCTCGATCAATCTTTTCCGCAAGCATCAATAGTGTTTCGGCAATATCCCCAGCGTAGGTAGGACCACCATATTGATCAGCAACAACACCCAACTCCGCCCTCTCTCCACCAAGACGTAACATCGTTCTAACAAAATTTGCACCCGTGGCTCCAAACACCCAGGCAACACGTAGCGTAATCTGCTGCTCCAAGGCACTAGCAACTGCCAGCTCACCTTCAAGTTTGCTCTGGCCATAAACACCCTGGGGATTTGGCTGGTCTGACTCTGTATAGGGGGCTTCTTTTTCTCCATCAAACACATAGTCTGTTGAGATATGGAAAAGAGGAATATCTCTTTCAGCACAAGCATTAGCAAGGTATAACGGACCATCCCGATTAACAGCGAATGCGATTGCTACCTCTTCTTCAGCCTTATCGACTGCTGTATAAGCAGCCGCATTGATCACAAGATCAGGAGAATATCTAGAAATAAAATCATTTACCGCATCCCGCTGAGTGATATCAAGTTGATCACAGTCAACAGCTATCACATCAAACCCCATTGTCCGTGCCCGAACATTCAGCTCAGAGCCCACCTGCCCATTGGAGCCGGTTATCATAATTTTCATCTAACACTCACCTTACGGCTACATCTCATTTTTATAGATCTACCACAGAATTTATATATATAGTTACCGGACTAACCCCCTCTCCCTCTGGAGGGCGTCGCAAAAGTCCCCTCTCCCCACCGGGGAGAGGGTTAGGGTGAGGGGGATCAATAGGTAACTTATTGATTTAATACACCCTCATCCGACCTACATGGACGTAGTAGTGTCGCGAGAGGGCAGGAGCCCGTAGCGACCTAACCTTCTCCCTCGTAGGGAGAAGGGACTGGTGCTTTTACGACACCCTCCTGTGGGATAGGGGACCCTTCGTTATAGGTTTTCCCATATCCCTAACTCTGTTGGCTTTAACCATCTAGTAACTCAAGTTACCGGGGAAATGGCTACATGCCGGGGTATCGTGGCAAATTGGCCTCGCTCTGCTCAGACAGGACAGGGTACCTGAGGTCTTTCTCAGAGAGTGAAACATCCTGCAAGGGCCACTCAATCCCAATGGCAGGATCATTCCATGCAATTCCCTGTTCCGATTCCGGGTGGTAATAGTCTGTACACTGGTAGATAAAATCGGCCACCTCGGATAGGACGACAAAACCGTGGGCAAACCCAGGCGGGATATACATCATTCGCATATCGGTATCATCCAGTGCGGCACCGCACCAATCACCAAAGTGTGGAGAGCCTCTGCGCACATCCACCGCCACATCGTATACGCTACCCCTAGCCACACGCACCAGTTTTCCCTGGGGCTGAACCAACTGGTAGTGGAGCCCGCGTAGAACTCCTCTGGTTGAACGTGAATGATTCGCCTGAACAAACGGCTCGGTAATACCTGCTTTTGAGTAGGCTCCTGTACGGAATGTCTCCAGGAAAAAACCGCGTTCATCACCAAACACCTTTGGCTCAATAATCATCACACCAGGCAACTTTGTCTCGATAAACTCCATGCTGCTTATTCCTGCCTGAGGAGGTCCAGAAGATACTGGCCGTAGCCATTTTTACTCAACGGCTGTGCCAGACCGGCCAGCTGTTCAGCATTAATATACCCCATGCGGTAGGCGATCTCTTCAGGGCAGGCGATTTTTAGTCCCTGGCGCTCCTCCACTACCTGGATAAAGTTAGCGGCGGAGAGGAGTGAATCATGGGTACCCGTATCCAGCCAGGCGAACCCCCGACCCATTACCTGTACATTGAGCGTTCCTCTTTTCAAATAGACTTTATTGACATCGGTAATTTCCAACTCGCCACGTGGAGAGGGCTCAATACTTTTTGCGATATCAACCACATCATTATCGTAGAAATAGAGACCGGTAACCGCATAATTACTTTTTGGCTGCGCTGGTTTCTCCTCAAGATTGACAGCCTTTCCTTTGTCATCAAAGCTTACGACACCGTAACGTTCCGGATCCTTAACATAGTATCCAAACACCGTGGCCCCAGACTCTCTCTCTGTGGCGCTACTCAAAAGTGCATCCATCCCGTGGCCAAAAAAGATATTGTCACCCAGCACTAAACTGACAGAGTCGTTACCAATGAACTCTTCACCCAACAAAAATGCCTGGGCAAGGCCATCGGGTGAGGGTTGTACAGTGTAGCTAATCACCATTCCCCACTGACTGCCATCACCGAGGAGGTTGATGAAGGCCTGCTGATCGGCAGGAGTGGTAATAATCAATACCTCACGAATCCCCGACAGCATCAGAACAGAGAGTGGATAGTAGATCATCGGCTTGTCATAAACAGGCATCAGCTGTTTACTTACCGAATGGGTCAGTGGGTGCAGTCGCGTACCCGATCCACCCGCAAGGATGATCCCCTTGTAGTTTTTTTCCATCATCTACAGCCTCACTGCTGTCCCATTTACTTCACAATATGTACCTGCAAATCCCTCTTCCAAGGTATTTACAGAGTGCTTTGATCTTTCTGGTCATTATAAACCAGAACATCCCCTCTCCCCACCGGGGAGAGGGTTAGGGTGAGGGGGATCAATAGGTAACTTATTGACTTAATACACCCTCATCCTAACCTTCTCCCTCGTAGGGAGAAGGAACTGGTGCTTTTACAACACCCTCGATGGGGTGAGGGCATTAATCGGACAGCAATATCACATGCCGTTCAATTTAGGAAGCGTATTGCTTATTCAGACTATCGATAAACCTGTCCAGCTCGTTCACCGGCAGATGATTAATGCCTGCAGCGCCCTTTCTGCCGCCGCCTGTAGGAAATTCGCTGCAGAGCTCATCTGCACCTGTTTTATTGTTTAGCGGCGCACGGACACTCACCAGGTACCCCCCCTCCCGGTTGTAGCTCAATACTGCATGGGCAGAGTCAGGGTGCCGGTTGGCAAGATGATTACCAAACACCCCACTGATCCGACGGGACCATGTTTCATCAGGAAGGATGTACACAGCAGCTACTGCTGACTTATGCTCCGGCGAAACAGCCTCAGCCTTTGCCATATCGTCGAAATAGCCGGCTTGTAAAGCAGCAAAGCTTGATTGTTTGTCTGCTACGTAATCGAGTGGACTCTGATAGGGAAGCAGCTCTTTGAATAGGATGTCCGGTGGGAAATGAAGGTCATCAATAGAGCTGCCATAGCCATTATAGTTGATGCAGGTACCCAGGGTTTTCAGCTCTGCCAACTGATCACTGTTAATGGCAAGTTGTCCGGCAGCCTGCTCTGCACTTGCAATCATATTATCTCCAAATGCCGCCGTGACCGCCCAGCCACGAAAAGCACCCTCAAGAAACTGATCCACCAGCAGGCTGGTGCAAATATTGGAATCTGTATCGATAATAGTCTTTAATGCCGGGTGTATTGGGATTTCACCAGGCATATGATGGTCAACATAAAAAACAGAGGCGCCCTGCCGCAATATTCTCTCCAGCTCTACAGCATTTTTAGCCAAGGAGATATCCAGCACTGTCACTTCATCACCGGCTTGAGCTGACACTCCCTCCAGCAATTTTATGTCCCGTTTTATTCCGGTAACAAGGGTAGACTCTTTTGACTCTGCTAGTCGAAGTTGAAGCAGTGCACAGATACCATCTGCATCACCGTTAAATACATCAATTGTTGTCATGGTTGCTCTGTTGTGTGAAATGAGAGGTAGGAGAGAGCTCGTTCGCGAACAAGCTCGCTCTTACACAAAACAGTTGGCATTACCTTCCCAAGTTTAGGAGTTCGTTAGCCCCCTCTCCTTCAGGAGGATGTCGCAAAAGTCCCCTCTCCCCACCGGGGGAGAGGGTTAGGGTGAGGGGGATCAATAGGTAACTTATTGATTTGATACACCCTCATCCTAACCTTCTCCCTCGTAGGGAGAAGGGACGGTCTAATTAAGCTTTTTTACGTCGCTTGAACCCCGAAACATAAGTTACCTGGATTGCTCACTGTACGTGATGATCATAAACATTGGTTTAGTTATCGCTGTCAAGATAGCCTTTCCCCAGTAGGTAGAGAAAGACCTCCTGGGCCGCCTCCATTGGGCTGTACTGGGAGGTATCGATATAAAATTCCGGTTTTTCCGGTGTTTCATAGGGATCGCTGATACCGGTAAACTCAGGGATAATTCCCTTCCGAGCCTTGGCGTACAATCCTTTTCTGTCACGTGCTTCACACACCTCAAGTGGTGTAGCGACATGGATCTCGATGAAGTCACCATGTTGCTCGATCATGCTCCGAACAGCCCTGCGTGTCGCCGTATAAGGTGCAATGGGGGCGCATATGGCAACCCCACGATTTTTCGTGATCTCATTGGCGACAAAACCGATACGGCGAATATTGAGGTCCCTGTGGACCTTGGAAAAACCCAATTCACTGGAGAGATTCATACGGACAACATCGCCATCCAGAAGCGTAACCGGCCTGCCCCCCTCTTCAATCAGCTTGGCATAGACAATTTTCGCCAGTGTAGATTTTCCCGATCCAGACAAACCGGTAAAAAACAGGGTAAAACCGAGCCTTTTACGAGGTGGGTATACCTTGCGCAACGCATCAATCACCTCGGGATAGCTTTGCCACTCAGCAATAGGCTCATCATGTAGAAGGTTTTCCCGCAAAGCCGGTTCACTGAAGCGAAGGCTCTCAACATCACTCTTCTCAATTGCTGATGCTGGAAGAAAATGATCACCGGAGGGTACATATCGCCACTCTTCCAGGGGCACCATTTTAATCTGTAATTCATCCTGATATTTTTTGGTCAGTTCCTGAGAAGCGTAGGTGGCATAAAAATCATCGCCACCATTACCGTTGGGGGGCACAGCATGGTCAGGCCCGACAATAAAATGTGAACAACCATAATTTTGATGTATCAAGCCGTGCCATAGGGTCTCTCTCGGTCCCGCCATACGCATTGCCAGTGGTAGCAGGGAGAGCTTGGTGAGGTGTCGGGGAAAATACTTTTTTATCGCTTGATAGCAGTGTACCCGTGCGTAGTACTGGAGATCACCCGGCTTGGTAGTACCCACGGTTGGGTGCAATAACAGGTGTGCACCCTCACGCTTGGCTGCATCCAAAGTAAATTCACGATGGATGCGATGCATCGGCTTGCTGGTCTGGAAGGCGATCACCCTGCGCCAACCACTCTTTTCAAACGAGTGCCTCAGCTCTGCAGGTGTATCCCACAAATTTTCAAAATCGTAATGACTTGGAAGCTGAATTCCCTGAATACCACCACCCACATAGTGTGGATGCACCTCATGCATCAGATAGTGCACACCCGGATGATCCTCAGATTCGGTACCGTAGACTGCAGCAGCTTCAACAGACTTATCAGGTTTCCACAGATCGGTGATTGACAATACCGCCACCATGAAGCCCTCCGGGTCCCTCAAGGCGAGTTTCTCACCCACAGCTACCTGCTCTGTAACAGATTCTGCGATATCAAGTACGATCGGAATAGGCCAGAGGTTGCCATCAGGAAGTCTCATATCACTTAATACGGATTCATAAGCATCCTTTCCCATAAACCCTTTCAGTGGGGAGAAACCACCATTCATCAGCAGCTCAAGGTCACAAAGCTGGCGGCGGGTAAGTGTGACTGAAGGGTAGGCTTCGGACTCGGTCTTTAGCAGCTCCGCCAGATCGGGGGTAACAAGCAGATCACACAGCTCTCCACCATGCGGTGCGAGGTGGTACTCCCTCTTTTCATTTGAATTATTGGGTGTCATCGGTAAGCCTAAATACCGTTAAAATTAACTGGTTCTTCACTATGTTTCTGTTCCACGCAATTATCATCATCTCTCTGTAGGAGGGTGTCGTAAAAGCACCAATCCCTTCTCCCTACGAGGGAGAAGGTTAGGATGAGGGTGTATTAAATCAATAAGTTACCTATTGATCCCCCTCACCCTAGCCCTCTCCCCGGTGGGGAGAGGGGACCTTTGCGACACCCTCCTGAGGGAGAAGGGACGGTCTATTTAAGACTTTTACGTCATTTGAACTCCGAAACTTGAGTTAGAAGATAGCTATGGGATAGTAGGCGCTGCTCAAGAAGAATGTTTCTCTTCTTGTAGTCGTTGCCCAAGGGTGTCCAGGTATTCAATTAACTGCTCCCTCAGTTCCGGGTGCTGAAGGCCGTATTCAATATTAGCTTCAAGAAAGCCGGCTTTGGATCCGCAATCGTAACGAATTCCATCAAACTTATAAGCATTGACACTCTCTTGAGCCAACAGGGCACTGATTGCATCGGTAAGCTGTATTTCGTTCCCAGCGCCTCTGCCGGTTTCATGCAACAGTTCAAAGATCTTTGGAGAGAGAATATACCGTCCGACCACACCCAGATTTGAGGGCGCGCTCTCAGGCTTTGGCTTCTCAACGATACTATCTATTCGTGATAGTTTGGCATCCGGGTTATCTACCTTAACGATACCGTACTGATCCGTCTTATCCCTATCGACCGTCTCTACTGCAATAACACTCTCCCCCGCCTCATCGAACTGCTTTACCATCTGTTTCAGGCAAGGATTACTGTTACCATCAATCAGATCATCAGCCAATATCACGGCAAAAGGCTCATTCCCAACCGCTTTCTCAGCACAGAGAACGGCATGCCCAAGTCCCATAGCTTCACTCTGCCGGATATAGATGCAGTCAACATTAGGGGGGATAATCTCACTCACCAGCTTGAGGAGCTTATCCTTACCCTTGAGTTCAAGTTCATGTTCAAGCTCATAAGCCTTATCAAAGTGATCAGGAATAGCTCGTTTGTTCCTCCCGGTAACAAAGATCAGCGTATCTACTCCCGCGGCAACGGCTTCTTCCACAGCGTATTGAATAAGAGGCTTGTCCACTATGGGCAACATCTCTTTCGGAGTCGCTTTGGTTGCCGGCAGAAAGCGGGTACCCAAACCACCTACAGGAAACACCGCCTTTCTGATTATCGCTGTCGTCATCAACTCATCCTTATACTTTAGTGGCTATGCACAATAATCCTGAAACCATATGCAAGAGCGAACTTGTTCGCGAAAAATAGCCCCGGAGCCTGATCGCGAATAAATTCGCTCCTACAGGGAGCACGTTTCTCCATAAATATTGCTTCAGGGTTATTGTACATAGCCAGTTATAATTCTATTCATCATCCCGTTTCATCCAGTCCCAGGCAGTCTGGATAATACGGTCCATATCGTTGTAGGTGGGCACCCAGTCAAGTGCATCCATAGCACGGGTACTATCAGCCACCAAAGTTGCTGGATCACCCGGCCGCCGATCATCCATTTGATAGGGTATCTCACCAGCCACCACTCTTTTAGCCGAGTCCAGCACCTCCATAACGCTGAACCCACAGCCGTTACCCAGGTTGAATGCGTGAGCCCCACGGTTTTTCCCAAGGAACTCAACCGCCTTCAAATGCGCCTTGCAGAGATCTTCAACATGAATGTAGTCTCTTACACAAGTACCGTCGTGGGTGGCGTAATCACTACCAAAAACCCGTAATTCGGCACCGGCAACTCTCTTGGCAGCCTTTAGAATATTGGGGATCAAATGGGTCTCGGGATCGTGCTCTTCACCAAGTTCACCTTCCGCATCAGCCCCCGCAGCATTGAAGTAACGCAGGCTGACGGAGTTTAAGGCGTAGGCATCGGCATAGTCTTTTAGCATCTGCTCTACCATCAGTTTGGTCCGCCCATAGGGGTTGATGGGGTTTTTGGGGTGCTCTTCACCAATCTGCTCTGCCACTGGATTGCCGAAAATAGCGGCACTTGAAGAGAAGATAAATTTACCTACCTCTTTCTGCCGCATCTGTTCCAGGAGGTTGAAGGTACCGATAACATTATTCTGGTAGTAGAGAGCTGGATTCGTCATCGACTCCCCTACCAAAGAGCGTGCCGAGAAATGCATCACCGCATCAAATGAGTGGCTCTCAAAGAGGAGTGATAGATCCTCTGGAATGAGTAGGTCACCTTGTACAAAAGTACCCCACTTAACCGCCTCACGATGACCTGTTGAGAGGTTGTCGAAAACAACCACCTCATGGCCCCGCCTGGCAAGCATTTTGACCATGTGTGAGCCGATATAACCGGCTCCGCCGCAAACTAAAATCTTCATCTATTACCGGTGTTTTTTTATCGTAAGTATCAGGAATTGGCGCATAGTACACCACCAATCCATCTCAACCAGTCATTGTATAGAAATTAGCGCTACAGGGCATCAACCAAGGGGATCTACACCATGTAGGATATATCCTACAGAGATCTCACGAGTGGATAAATGAGGGTGGATGCATAAAACCATAATCCTCTGTATGATTCCCGACTGTTTTATTGTGTGCCAACCAACAGGAAAGGATTACCCGGAAGCCTTTTAAAAGCCCAGGTTTCGGAGTTCATATGACGTAAAAGGCTTGGATAGACCGTCCCTTCTCCCTACGAGGGAGAAGGTTAGGATGAGGGTGTATTAAATCAATAAGTTACCTATTGATCCCCCTCACCCTAGCCCTCTCCCCGGTGGGGAGAGGGGACTTTTGCGACACCCTCCTGAGGGAGAGGGGGCTAATGGACTCCGAAACTTGAGTTAATAGGATCACGTTAAATGTACCACCAAAGAGTGCAGCCCATACACTACCTTCTGCTGTCACTCTGTTGGGCGACCACTATTTCCTACCTCTCCCACCAGCCTGGAAGCGGGCCGGATGAGATAACCCCCTGGCTCCCGGGTGAGATCAAAAATCTCCTCCATCTACCTATATTTGGCCTCTTCGCACTCCTGCTCTGGCTTGGAATAAAACACCACTTCCAGAATATGGCGTTGGCATTTATCGCTGTGCTGAGCCTGACAGCAGTCTTTGGCACCTTTGACGAATGGCACCAGTCGTTCATTCCCGGTCGTACCGCCTCGATAGAGGATATCGCCGCCGATTTAGTCGGCGGCATAATTGCCCTTTCTGTTGCCTTATACTGGCAAAAACATAAACCACAAAAAAACCGCATGAACCATGGATAACCTACAGATAGTACTTCTCGCCCTGGTTCAGGGGCTGACCGAATTTCTGCCCATATCCAGTTCCGCCCACCTGATTCTCACCCCGATGCTGTTCGGCTATGAGGATCAGGGACTGGCCTTTGATGTTGCCGTTCACCTCGGCTCACTGCTGGCAGTCACCACCTATTTCCGCCATGAGCTGTTTGCCATGATTCGGGACTTTTTCTCATCACTGAGCGCCAATGGTGAGAAGACCGAGAACTCACGCATGGCTTGGATGATCATTCTGGCTACCCTGCCGGTGATGGTTGCCGGTCTGCTACTCAAATCGATTGTGCAGAATGATCTCCGTTCCATTGCTGTGATCGCCGCAACCACCATCCTTTTTGGACTGCTGCTTCTCTGGGCTGATATGAAAGGAGCCAAGAGAAGGGATGAATACTCTGTTTCCTGGCGGGATGCCCTCTTTATCGGACTGTTACAGGCTATCGCCCTGATTCCGGGCACCTCCCGCTCTGGTATCACCATGACGGCCGGGTTGATACTGGGCATGACCAGACAGGCTGCCTCACGCTTCTCGTTTCTGCTCTCAATCCCTACTATTCTGATGTCGGGAACTCTGGTCACCTACGATCTGATTAGCGGTTCCGAGGCGGTCGCCTGGACCGAACTCATCCTCGGTGCACTGTTGTCGTTTGTCTCCGCCTATCTCTGCATCCACTACTTCCTGAAACTGATAGAGCGGATCAGTATGCTGCCGTTTGTCATCTACCGCTTGCTGCTTGGTGCAGTACTGGTTTTTATCACTTTCTGAATGTCCGTCAACTACATAGTATGGAGAGTATCTCGTCCGTCCTTGTCTGCATCAGTTTGGCATCACCCCGTGATTCCACATTCAACCTCACTACTGGCTCGGTATTGGAGCTTCGAAGGTTGAACCTCCACTCTCCCATATCCAGGCTGATGCCATCCGTATAATCGATAACCTCGGCGTCTGACTGGTAGTGATCCAGTACACACTGAATAGCCCTCTTGGGATCATCCAGTCTGCTGTTGATCTCCCCTGAGGAGGGGTAGCGATTGATACGCTCTTCCACCAACTGTGACAGTGACTGCCCCTTGCTACATATCAGTTCAGCCACCAACAACCAGGGGATCATGCCACTGTCGCAGTAGTTGAAATCACGGAAATAGTGGTGGGCACTCATCTCACCACCATAGACGGCATCTTCTTCCCGCATCCGCTCTTTGATAAAGGCGTGACCAGTCTTGCTCTGCACCGGTTCACCGCCGCCGGCAGTGACAATGTCCACCGTGTTCCACGTCAGGCGGGGATCATGAATAATCGGGCTTCCCGGGTATTTATCGAGAAACGCCTCAGCCAGCAGGCCGACAATATAGTAGCCCTCTATAAACTCGCCTCGCTCATCAAAAAGAAAACAGCGGTCAAAATCGCCATCCCACGCAATACCCATATCCGCTGAGCCGGCCAACACGGCATCGGTGGTATCCTGGCGATTCTCAGGCAACAATGGGTTGGGAATACCATTGGGAAAAGTGCCGTCTGCCTCATGGAACACTTTGATAAAGGTTATCGGCACACCGGCGGAGTTCAGCCGCTGCTCCAAGACATCAATCACATGGCCGGCGGCACCATTGCCTGCATTCACAACCAACTTAATCGGTTTGATCGCATCCGGCTGGATATATTCCAGTAGATGATCGACGTAGGCATCAAGTACTGATAGTTTGCGGTAGCCGCCTCTTTGTGAGGGATCGGCCGGTGTAAAGGCATTTTCACGGGCCAGTCGTTCAATCTTATCCAGGCCGGTATCTCCACTGATCGGCCGGGAGCCCTCGCGTACCAGCTTCATGCCGTTGTAGTCCCGAGGATTATGGCTGGCGGTCACCATGATGCCGCCGGCCACACCCAGATGAGCTGTGGCAAAATAGATCTCTTCGGTCCCGCACAGACCAATATCGAGGACCTCGACACCGGAGTCCCGCAATCCATTGCTCAGGGCCTGTTTCAAAGGCTCTGTCGAGAGCCGCATATCGCCCCCCACCACCACCGATTGCGGCACAATCGAAGCGGCATAAGCGCGACCAATCCGGTAAGCTATATCCTCATCAAGCTCCGTACCCAGTTGGCCACGGATATCGTAGGCCTTAAAGCATCCCAGTTTTTCCATCTTGGCGTCGTTCCACTGCTCAAAAAAAGGCATCATGAGCCATAACTGTACCTTTTTCCAGGTACATGGATATTTGGAGCAATACGTAACACAAATGGACTTTATAGATATGAAACAAAATGGTAGTTGACAATCTGGCTATATTAGAATATTATTATTTACAATTCGAGCTGATGCAGTAGTTACTGCACCTGATTGAACCGTTTTAAGGTCAACAGAGCACGGCCAAAGGCAGTATCGCAGTGGTGTCGTGTTCTCTTGACCACCTGAACCTCCATCCTCCTTTGGTGGTAATTCTTCAGCCCGACTTCCTCAGTCGGGCTTTTTTTTTGGCCGCGCTCCATCTCCATCATATAATCCTAGATTCCGCAGTTGACCGCTCCATTCTGAGACTAAGTGACTAATATGAATACCATAGATTTCAAACTTCCCTCTCAACTATTGGGTGACCCACGCTACAGCGTGAATTGCACGCTTCACGCCGTCCAACTACGGATTCTAGGATAATCACCCCACACCCTTGACTGAGTTCCATCACCCTATCCGTTATGAGCAGATCACCAGAGCGTGACCAGATATACGCCGCCTCTCGTAGTGAGCCAACCGGTTTCACTTTTGACGAAAGGGTTGCGGACGTATTTCCAGACATGATACAGCGCTCAGTACCTGGATATGCCACAGTGATAGGCATGACCGGGGTACTCGCGGCCGAGTATGTACAACCCCACAGCCACTGCTACGACCTGGGCTGTTCTCTGGGTGCAACGGCACTCTCTATACAGCAGGGCATTCAGACCGAGGGATGCCGCATTATTGCTGTGGACAACTCAGCCGCGATGCTTGAACAGGCAAAACAGTATATCGAGCCCAGCAGGAACGAGATACCGATTGAGCTGGTCTGTGCAGATATTCAAGATATTGAGATCCGTGATGCCTCTCTGGTTACGCTTAACTTCACTCTCCAGTTCATCCCTGTCGAACAGCGCGTGTCACTGCTGCAGAAGATCTATCACGGACTCCGACCCCAAGGCATTTTGATCCTGTCAGAGAAGATCACTTTTGATGATCCCGAGGAGGAGCGGCTGCAGATGGAGATGCACCACGCCTTTAAACGTGCCAACGGTTACAACGACCTGGAGATCAGCCGCAAACGCAGTGCACTGGAAAATGTACTGATTCCGGAGACGCTCGTAGCTCACAAACAGCGATTGGATGCCGCCGGCTTCAGCCGAGCTGACCTCTGGTTCCAGTGTTTCAACTTTGTCTCTCTGGTGGCGCGCAAGTGATCGACTACGAGCCGTTATACAAACAGATGAGAGGTTCAGCCTTGGAGTCCTGGGCTAAGCAGCTACCGAAACAGTTAGAGACTGTTTTCAGCGAAGATAGGCATGGTGACTGTGCCCGCTGGCTGAATGCAATAGAGCAACTTCCAACTTGGTCACCAGATAAAGTCAAGCTCGATCAGGCTAGGGTGGCTGTTGAAAGTGATAGTAAAATAAGCGGGGAGCAGCAGGCTCAAACAAAAGAGCTGCTCAAGGCGCTTCACCCCTGGCGTAAAGGCCCCTATCGGCTCCATGACATCGACATTGATACCGAATGGCGGTCTGACTGGAAATGGGATCGTCTTGTACCCCACATTACCCCCCTAGAGGGTCGAACTGTGCTGGATGTCGGTTGTGGTAACGGCTACCACTGCTGGCGCATGGCGGGGGCTGGTGCCGAGCTGGTTATCGGTATCGATCCGACGCAGCTGTTTCTTGCCCAGTTCCTTGCCGTCCGCCACTTTCTTGGGGAGGATTACCCGGTTCATCTGCTTCCCCTGGCCCTGGAGCAGGTGCCGAACAACCTGCGGGCGTTCGATACGGTCTTCTCCATGGGTGTTCTCTATCACCGCCGTTCCCCCATCGACCACCTCTATGAACTCAAGAGCTGCCTGCGTCAGGGAGGTGAACTGGTATTGGAGACCCTGGTGATTGAAGGTGGTGAGGGCCGGATACTGGTGCCCGACGGCCGCTACGCCAAGATGCGCAATGTCTGGTTTATCCCATCTCCTGAAACGCTCTGCGGCTGGCTGCGTCGTTGTGGCTTCAATGAGGTACGGCTGATTGATGTCACCACCACATCGGTAGAAGAGCAGAGGAAGACAGAGTGGATGCAGTTTGAATCCCTCTCTGACTATCTCGATTCCGTCAATCCGCAACTGACTATCGAAGGTCATCCGGCCCCGCGACGAGCCATTATACTGGCAAAATCAGGCTAATTACCTATCAGCAGCTATAATTCACATAACTCAAGTTTCGGAGTTCAAATGACGTAAAAGGCTTGGATAGACCGTCCCTTCTCCCTCAGGAGGGTGTCGCAAAAGTCCCCTCTCCCCACCGGGGAGAGGGTTAGGGTGAGGGGATCAATAGGTAACTTATTGATTTAATACACCCTCATCCTAACCTTCTCCCTCGTAGGGAGAAGGGATTGGAGCTTTTACAACACCCTCCTGAGGAAGAGGGAGTTAATGAACTCCGAAACTCGAGTTCATAAGTCGCCGGTCAAATTGTGGCCTCGTATTTTTATATCCAATCTTTCGGAAAAAACCATGAGTATAGAGTTGTGGCTCGCCTTCTTCCTTGCCTCGATATTGATCTCTATCTCTCCAGGTGCTGGGGCGGTCAATACCATGAGTAATGGCGTACGTTACGGTGTAGTTGACACTCTGCCGGCAATTTTCGGTCTACAGCTGGGCTACGGTATCCAGATCGTTATCGTCGGTATCGGCTTGGGGGCGCTGCTTGCTTCGTCCAATATCGCCTTCAATATCATCAAATGGCTGGGGATCACCTATTTGGTCTGGCTCGGTATCAGTAAGTGGCGACAGCGCCCATTACGGATTGAAGCGAGCGCTGAAAAACCGGAAAGCGGCAGCCGCCGTTTCTGGCAAGCCGCTTTCGTCAACCTGACAAATCCCAAAGCCACCATTTTTCTGGTCGCCCTTTTCCCCCAGTTCATGGATCTGCAGGCACCACAAACACTACAGTTCACCATCATGGGGAGCACCCTGCTACTGGTAGACATCGCCGTGATGATTGGCTATGCCACCCTCGCATTCCGCCTCTCCCGCTGGATGCGTAGTGAACGCCACCAACGCTGGCAGAATAGAATATTCGGCGGCATGTTTATGGGTGCTGCCGCCCTAATGGCAAGCTACCATCGTAACTAGGAGCCTGTCCGAGAATAGGACACCTACTGCGGAAATCCCATTTTGGCCCTTTTTTCTGCTCATTTTCGTTGAATAAGAGTAACTATTCGTCTCAAATGACCAAAAAAAATGGCTCAAAATGGAATTCCCTCGCTACGATGCCTATTCTCGGACAGGCTCCTAGCCCCTCTCTCCAGAAAAAACACCTGAAAATGAAGGCTGAACTATACTTTATATCGTTAAAGACCCTAGTTAGGGTGTGCAATAGTTGCCTTGGGATGCTATCATCCGCGCCCCTCTTGAACCATAGCTATTTGATTTAAGGACTGATTCTCCTCCTTTCACCTCCATAGGTACCCCCGATGTCAAGCGATACCCCCGAGCTGCCGAGCTTCTTTGATCTGGCACTCTCCAAGCCTGTGCTCAAAGCACTCAATGAGGTCGGCTACGAAACCCCCTCACCGATTCAGGCGGCGATGATTCCCCATGTCATGTCGGGAACCGATGTTATCGGCCAGGCACAGACCGGCACCGGTAAGACTGCAGCCTTTGCTCTCCCACTCCTCTCGCGCATCGATCTGAAAAAGAAAAAGCCGCAAGTACTGGTGCTGGCACCTACACGAGAGCTGGCTATCCAGGTGGCTGAGGCGTTTCAGCGCTACGCATCCCACATGAAGGGTTTCCATGTCCTACCGGTCTATGGTGGGCAGGACTACAGAGGGCAACTACAGCAACTGAAGCGCGGCGTGCATGTAGTGGTCGGCACTCCGGGACGGGTGATGGATCACATGCGTCGCGGCACACTGATGCTGGACGAGCTCGACTGCCTGGTACTGGATGAGGCAGATGAGATGCTTCGCATGGGTTTCATCGATGATGTGGAGTGGGTACTGGAGCAGACACCTGATGAGCGTCAGGTCGCCCTCTTCTCCGCCACCATGCCGTCAGTCATCCGCCGTATTGCCCAGAAGCACCTGACCAATCCGCAAGAGGTGACCATCAAGATGGCCACCACTACCGCCGACACCATACGTCAGCGGGTGTGGATGGTGAGCGGCGTGCATAAGCTGGATGCCCTAACACGCATTCTTGAGGCAGAGACCTTCGATGGTATGATCATCTTTGTCCGCACCAAGATTGCCACCGCCGATCTGGCAGAGAAACTGAAGGCACGTGGCTATGAAGCCGCAGCCCTTAACGGCGATATCGCCCAAAATCAGCGCGAACGCACCATTGATCAGCTAAAAAAGGGCAAGCTGGATATCCTGGTTGCCACCGATGTAGCGGCTCGCGGACTCGACGTTCAACGTATCAGCCACGTCATCAACTACGATATCCCCCTCGATACTGAGGCTTATGTTCACCGCATCGGCCGTACCGGTCGGGCGGGCAGAAAGGGTGAGGCTATTCTCTTTGCCTCCCCCCGGGAAAAACGTCTGCTGCACAATATTGAACGCGCCACCAGGCAAAAGATCACCCCTCTGGAACTCCCTTCCACCGAAGTAATCAACGACAAGCGCGTGGCCGGCTTCAAACAACGCATTACCGACACCTTGGCCACAGAAGAGCTGGGGTTCTATCACCAGATGCTTGAGCAGTACCAGCTGGAGCACAATACCCCTGCACTGGATATCGCCGCCGCCCTAGCGCTGCTGCTACAGGGCGATACCCCGATGTTGCTCACCAATAAACCGGTCAGAGAGCCGAAAAAGGTCTCCAGGGCGAGGGATGAAAAGCCTCGCAGAGAGAAGCCCGCCGGCAAGAGGCCACAACGAAAATCCTCTGAAGTTGAAGAGGGAATGGAGCGTTTTCGTATCGAAGTGGGCCATGAGCACAAGGTTCTGCCTGGCAATATCGTCGGCGCCATCGCCAATGAAGCGGGACTGGATAGCCAGTATATCGGCCATATCAATATACAGGACAGCTACAGCATCATTGATCTGCCGGAAGGAATGCCAAAGGATGTATTTCGTGACCTGAAAAAAGTCTGGGTATCCGGCCGTCAGCTCAATATTTCACGACTGGCCGATGAGAACTCGCCACCAAAAGGGAAGAAAGGTGGGAAGACGAAACTCAAGGGAAAGAAACCGGACACCCGAAAAAAACAGCCTTCCAAGGATTAAGAGATGAAGTTCAGCCAACTGCAGGTGGGCCAGAGATTCCGCCTCAACGGCCTGATCTATAGTAAATCCGGCCCTCTGCAAGCGATACCGGAGGGTAGTGGTAACCATAAGATGATCATGCGCTCTGCTGCTGTGGAGCTGCTGGAAGCAGAGGATGCAGCATCCAAAGCCACAAAAACAGCCACGCTGGACCCTGTGGCGTTACGTCAGGCAATTGACCGTTATCATCAGCAGTGCCTGGTGATAGTGGAGAGCACTGAGCCCCCGCTATCTGACGAGGTCAAAGCGAGGCTGACTTCCGCCTACCAGGAGATGACTGCTCAGCTCAGTCGATGAGTGGGCTTTGGAACTCACTCATTATTCCTTAGTGGCTATGCACAATGGTCCTGAAGCACTATCTTCATAGAAAAAAGTGCATCTGTAGGATTGAATTTATTCGCGATCAGGCGACCGGGCATGTTCTTCGCGAACAAGTTCGCTCCTACACCCGGTTCCCTGATTATTGTGCACAGCCATTTTATTCTTTTCGCTTACATAGAATTCCGGCCACTCCCTTTTTACTATAGGGCCATCATCGGCCATAGCGTGACAGGTGTTAATAACCTTCGGTCGTGACCGATCCTCCTGACTCCTGTCCCGCTTCTCCTGCTCCCAGTGCATTGTCTGGTATGCCGTTGTTGCCAAGGGCCCAAGCAGTTCCACAAGATGAGTACAGCCTAAGGTTCGTCCCACCCGAGCACGCACCTCACGCATCCAGCCAGCGGTGATGCGTAGACCAATCAGTCGTCGCATCCCTTCAGCCACCTCACCACAGACAGTGAATGGAGTGAAGTCGGTAACAGCCACTACATCATGTATCACAAAGTCGAGATCCAGGGTAATCCGTAGGCTCATATCGTGAATCGCCTCACCCGCATCAATTCGTCCGCCACGGTCCTCATTGGGAAAACCGTAGGTCTTATCATCGACCATCCGGGCCTCAATATCCCAAAGACCATCACTACGTCGAAATCCCTCACACTGGATACGGCGTGAATGGAGGTGTTCTCTTTCTACTGGCTTGGGTAGGGGCACTACTATTATCTTCCGTTTACGTTAAGGTAAACTGAACGATAGAGGGATATTGTTACAATTTCAATCCCGACTCTTTGGGAGTGTTGATACCTTATCGCTTCCTGACTATGCACAATAACCCTGAAAACCCTCGCGATGTAAAAAGTTGCACTTGTAGGAGTGGTCTCTCGGACCGCGATGAAACAGCCACCTTGGTGCAAATATTCATTGCACATTAAAAAAACGCGCCTACGACCGAGTAGGGATTATTGTGCAGAGTGATACTCCTCATCGGCCGATACAATGGCATAATTAATCGAGTGGGCCATAAACTCCTTTTAGCTCCTAACAGGTATAACTCTTCATCGTGAGCAAACAGATTATCAGCAATGCATTGAGGAACACCTTTCTCTGCTGTCTCCTCTCATCGCCTCTCTCCCTACAAGCACTGGAGATAGGTACCCCCGTCACCCTCTCCGACCAGGTGGCAAGCAGTGATGAGTACATGAAACTACAACTCCGGGGAGTGTTGACACTGAAAGGGGATGCTTCCCTTGCTGAACTCTCTGACCTCGCCTGGGACGAGGATGAACAGATACTTTACGGCATAACAGACCGTGGCCGGCTATTGCATCTGCAACCACGGATCGAAGAGGGCATATTACTGGGAATGGAACTACTCACCCACTATCCCCTGCTGGAGAAAAGTGGCAAAGCGACCTCTGGAAGCAGACAGGATGCAGAGGGGCTGACCCTGGAGAACAGCTATAACGGCATTCGTGGTGATAGCCGTTTATTGGTTTCATTCGAACGTGATCACCGCATCATCCGCTACACTCCCAATGGGCACCTCAAAGATCAAATCGATATTCCGGTCGGTCTTAAAAAACCGGCTTTTCGGCCTACAGGTAACAAAGGAATGGAAGCCCTGACTCTTCATCCTAAATTTGGAATCATCACCGGCACAGAAAAATCGCAAAGCCCAGGAACAAGTTTCCTGTTCAGTTCAAAGGGAAAACAGTGGAGCTACGCTGCGGAAAATGAGTATAGCGCACTTGTCTCGCTGGAAACCCTGCCTGATGGCGGCCTATTAATATTACAACGCGCCTATAGGGGACTGCTCTCGCCTTTGGTTATCACACTTTCCAGGATTAGGCAGCAGGAACTTGAGCTGCATCAGAGACTTTCGCTAGAGACAGTTGCACAATTTGATACTACCAAAGGCTGGCGTACACAAAATTTCGAGGGGTTAACTCGTCATCAGGGAAAGCGCTTTTTTATGGTGAGTGATGACAATAATATGCCGTGGGCCAGCACTCAATTGGTCTACTTTGAACTACACAGATAACAGATACTATGGCGATAGAGACAACTGACCCACAAAGACACCAATTCATTGATGATTATTAATCACTGGGTGTGCAACACGCTATGAAACCCGTCATTGCTGGCTGGAAGTATGAGAAGCTGATTATCAACGCCGCCTTAACCGGCATGATTCCGCAAAAGAAGGACACACCTGAGGTGCCAATTACGGCACAAGAGATTATTGAAGACGCCAAGCGCTGCCATAAAGTAGGGGCAAGCATTGTACATATACATGCCAGGGATGCAGATGGCATACCCACCTGGCGGCCTGAAACCTATGCAGAGATCATAGGTGGAATAAGGGAGAAGTGTCCGGATCTCATCATCTGTGCAAGTACAAGCGGTAGAAATTTTCAGGAGCTGGAGAAGCGTTCTGCAATTCTCTTTCTCGAAGGCGACTTAAAACCAGACCTTGCGTCCCTCACTTTAGGGTCATTCAACTTCCCAAAGCAAGCATCGATAAACCCGCCTGATATCATAAAGTCTCTCGCCACCCTGATGAAAGAGAGGGGTATAAAACCGGAACTTGAGATATTTGACCTTGGAATGCTTGATTATGCCCACCATCTAATTGAAAAGGAGTTGATTGACAACCCCGCTCACATCAATCTATTTCTGGGCTCTCTTGGAACCTTGAGTGCTACACCTTCCAACCTCGCTGCACTTCTCAACTCACTACCCAAGGAGAGTATCTGGAGCGCTACGGGTATCGGTCGTTTTCAAAATTATGTCAATAACATGGCGATTGCATCAGGCGGCCATATCCGCGTGGGCCTTGAGGATAATATCTGGTACGACCACGAGCGGACGATATTGGCGACTAATGAGATGCTTGTAATACGGGCGGTTGCAACAGCGCAGGGGATGGGCAGGGAGATTGCGACACCTACTGAGGCGAGAAAGAGGCTCGGCCTGCAGACAAGTTAGATAGAGCGCTACTCACAGGTAGCATCCATAATTCGCGAAGAAACCGCTCCTCTGCTGAATTTGTGAGTTATAGTCAAATCTGGTGTTTAACCAGTTGAATCAAGCGGCGACCTGATCGACTCCTGTTACCTCAACACCATCTTTAAATTTGATTCCGGTTATCACCTTCGCCAGGTAACCGAAACCCCGTAATCGTCTCCACTTCTTCTCGGCACACAGGCCGAGTTTGAACATCATGTGTAGCATGCCGTCACGCGATAGGCAGCCCTTGGAACGCTTGGTTCGATGGCGGATTGTCCCGGAAGGTTGATTCAATCGGATTGCTGGTCCGAATGCTCTGCCAGTGCTGTGCCGGAAAGTGATAGAAAAGCCATCAGTTCCTCTCGGTCTTTGTGCAGACAGATGGCAGCCTTCGGATACTTCGGCTCATACGTTTTGATAAACAGATCAAAGGCCTTTTCCGCATCGGCCTGAGTCTCCGCCTGCCAGATGTTATGCAGTGCCTGCTTTCGCTTTCGGCTGAGCTGTCTTTGGCAGGCAGTTCAGCACGTTCATGGTCTTGTGCATCCAGCAGCAGCGCTGCTGGCGCGTCTCAGGATATACTTCCTCCAGCGCAGCCCAGAAGCCCATGGCACCGTCACCGATCGCCAATTTGGGCGGGTTCAGTCCGCGTGACTTCAGCTTCAACAGTACCTCCCGCCAGCTCTGCGTGGACTCTCGCACACCATCCTCAATTGCCAGAAAATGCTTCTCACCACGCTCATTCACACCGATCACCACCAGGGCACACAGCTTCGTCTGCTCTGCTCTCAGTCCGCTGTAGACACCGTCTGCCCACACATACACCCAATGCTCCTTATCCAGGCGCTCCTTCACACCAGCTCCGATATTCTTCTGCCCAGACCTGCTTCAGACGCGATACCGTGCTGGCCGACAAGCCTGTTGCATCCGGACCCACCAGCACTTTCAGGGCCTCACCCATCTCACCACTGGAAATCCCCTTCAGGTAGAGCCACGGCAGCGCCGCTTCCAGTGACTTCGTCTTGCGTACATACGGCGGTACCAGAGCTGATCGGAACGTCACCGGCTCGCCGGTCTTCGCTCGAACTTTGGGGATCTCGACCGTGACCGGCCCCAATCCTGTCTGCAGTTTACGAGCTGGCAGATGACCATTACGCACCACACCCGCCTTGCCATCCTCTGTCCGTCGCTCGGTGTGCTCCGCCAACAGCTCCAGCAACTCTGCCTCTACCGCCTGGTAGATCAACTGCTCTGCACCGCTTCTCAGCAACTCTGTCAGCGGATCGATAATCGTATCTCGACCTGCCAGCTTAACAACGTTATTCTTACTCATGGTGGCGTATCCAATGGTTGTTTTGATGTCTCGCAACAACAAATCAACCAGATACGCCGCCCTTTTTCAACTACTCAAACACCAGATTCAGTTATAACTCAAATTTGCAGCACACCGTTTCAATCAGTTAAGTAGTTATTCAGCAAGCTACCCAGATGTTCAATCTGACCCGCTTCAAACAGATTGTGGTGAAATCCATTCACTTCATTTATCAAAAGGCCTTCTTTTGCTAAATGTTCCATTTTTCTCCTACTTTTAAACTGCCACTCTTTTGAGAGAAAGAGAGTAATTTCCCCTTGGTAATCTTTGATTTCATATTGAGCATTTGCTGTCTGATACGCCTCAATCAGTTGCTTATGCTGTTTAACCAGCTCTGAAACTTCTTGCGACTCCGACGCAGAAAACACTTCCTTGTTATTAGCCATGATACGTTTTTCGAATTGCCGGTATCTCCTACTTAACTTGTAGCCCAGATAGCCAAATCCGAGTTTAAGAAAGTTGTTCAGCCGATGACGATTTCGAACATACCAGGTTCCATGCTCATACTCCCAGACCGTATCGATAAGTGCCAATAGCTCAACCACCTCTCCCTGATCTATTAACTGCTGAGCAATCTCATAGGTAACCTTTGCATCACCACAATACCCACAGAGTTGATAAGGACCAAGCGGCTGCACCCGCTTAATCTCTTCCAGAAAATCCCGTGCAACCCACGCTACATCAAGATCAACCAAACCCGTTTCAGGAATATCGATACCAAAAAGGTTAAGGCCATATACAGGCTGGTCAACACTGAGATAAGGTGCCAGTTTGACTGCATTATTGGTAGAGCCGATATAAAACAGTGGGGAACGTGAACCATGCGGTTGGATAGGTAGTAGTGAACGCCAGGATGTTTCATATCCACTACTACGTAACATTTTAGCAAACTGTTTTATCGTCGGCGCCTGAAAAATTGCCGTTGCAGGTACATCCCCGCCAAATGCTTGCTCTATCTCCCCTATGAGGCTCATAGCAAGTAGGGAGTGCCCCCCGAGTTCAAAGAAATCTTCATCGACACTCACTGGATGTATATTTAACACCTTCTCCCATAGATAAAGCAGCTGTTTTTCTAGTTGATCCTCCGGCAGGGAGATATTTCTGTTGTTATCAGAATGATGATAATCCGGTTCAGGCAATGCATTACGGTCCACCTTACCATTTGGTGTAAGCGAAAAGTCATCAACAATAACGAATATTGATGGGATCATGTATTTAGGTAGATTTCTCTCCAAAAACTTTTTTAGTTCTCTTACATCAAATCGTTGGCTGCCTTCTATTGGTAGCACATAGGCCACAAGTACCTGATCATCAGAGCTGTTTTTCTTGACAGTGACAATGCACTGCTGCACTTTCTCAAACCGATTTGTAACCGACTCAATCTCTCCAAGTTCAATTCTGTACCCCCTGATTTTCACTTGGAAATCAGTCCGACCAAGATATTCGAGCTCCATATTTCTCAATACTCTGACACGATCACCCGTTCTATACATTCGTGCATTTGGAATCTTTGAGAATGGATTTTCTGGAAAACGCTCCGCTGTAAGATCAGGTCTACCAAGATACCCATGTGCAACACCATCACCTGCAATATATAATTCCCCTTCCACCCCCACTGGTACAGGTTGCATTGAGTTGTTAAGAATATACATCTGAGTGCCGGCTATTGGATTTCCGATAGTAACCGGATCTGTATCATTGATGATCCTTTTTACCGAGGACCAGATGGTCGTTTCAGTTGGACCATACATGTTCCATAAGGCATCACAACGGGTGAGTATCTCTTGTGCCAAGTCATCCTGCAGAGTCTCTCCGCCACAGAGAACGCGAAGTTTGTGGGTATATTGCCAGCCACCGGCAACCAACATGCGGAACGTGGCTGGTGTTGCCTGCAGGACAGTGATGCCGGCTCTCTCAATTACACTACTCAGCGCCCTACCGTTTGAAGCTGTTTCATGAGGGACGATCTTGATTGTCGCACCAACAACAAGCGGTAAGAAAAAGCTCGAGCACTGAAGTATCGAAAGAGATCGTTGTTACCGCGAGCAATCTATCCTCAGCGATAAGGCCGGGTTTACTTGCCATTGCCAGTAGAAAAGTCCCAAGGCCATGATTTGTTACCTGAACACCTTTTGGTCTGCCGGTTGATCCTGATGTAAAAATCACATAGGCAAGATTGCCGACAATCAAATCTGTGCCACGGGAATCTTCAACAGGTGATTGGAACTCTTTGCTATCAACACAGAAAACCTCCCCCTGATGGTAACTTGCAACTTTTTTGTAGAGTGTCTTCTCTGTCAGAAATACCGCTGGTTTGGCATCTTCAACAATGGTCTTGATTCGTTTTTCCGGATAATCCGGGTCAATCGGCACATAAGCCCCACCGGCACGAATAATTGCCAGTAGTGTGATAACCACCGCTGGAGAACGGTGAAGGCATACAGCAACCAATACACCTGGCATGACCCCCATCGACCTGAGTTTAGCTGCCAAAGCATTTATCCGGGAAGATAGTTCACCATATGTCAGTACGCTATCTTCATACTCTATAGCAGGCTTCGTATAGTGCTGTGCAACCTGCCGGTCAAACAGCTCCACTACATTGGGTACCTTCTCACCTCGTAGCAACGCACTCCTCTCTTCTGGAAACAGTAGTTTATTTTCATCTGGTGTTAATAGGTCTACCTCGTCTATTACATGATCCCTGTGATCAAGAAAATGTTCCATTAGACAGATGAAATGGTCAGCTGAACGCTGCCGGCAGACCTCATCCGGCCAGACACCAAGATTAAAATCAAAACTTACTGTGAACTCTTCTCTGCTCGGTATATGCGTAATATCGACAGTAAGGCTGTCGCGCCTAGACCAATCATGGAAATCATTTTCACCTAACTGAGGCCGATCCAACAGATTGAGTGCCGAGCAGCGTTTTAGTGTAACTGGTTTTCCATCAAACTGCGGATCAGCAGGCAGCCTGTAGTTGAGCAGTACTTCATACTTGGCATTGCGTGTCGTCACCGTATGGCTACGGTGGGGTTTGACGGATGTTATCTCTTCGCGAACTTTTCTCAGCAAATCAGCAAAGGAGTCTCCCTCCTCCACATGGATCCGGTTTGGGCAGACCTCCATAAAAAGACCGACACTTTCCATATACTCCTCAGTTCTATTGAGTAGCGGCACACCAATACAAAGATCACTGTTGCTGGTAACCCGTTTCAGATAGGCAAAGAGAACGGTCGTAAAGACAAAGGAAGGAGAGACGTCTGGTTTCAGATCGAGAATTTTGCAGCTGACTTCAGCCGGCAGCCTGACCTGTAATCGTTTGGATAAAGCGGTTTTTCTCTCACAACTCCTACCGTAAAAACTGACCGCTTCAACCGGTGTGCTGTACCGTTCAGCCCAGTAGGCCTCGCTTTCCTTTGCAGAATCGGAAGAAAAATAATCATGCCTGTTTTGAAGGTAGTCAATGAATGAACAAGGGACCTTCTCTTCACTAGCTTCATTCCCATTCACGATAGCCGAATAGTGCTTGTCGAGTGCTTCCAACCAGAGAGTCAATGAACGACCATCAGTCACCAGATGGTGCTGACTCATAAAGAAGATAAAGCGACCATCACTCAGCTTGACCAAAGCAGCATCATAGAGACGTTGATTATATGAGAAGGTCTTATTAAGCACCTCCTGAGACCAGGATGAGTAAGCTCCCTCTGGATCATCAACAGAGGAGAAATCATGGAATGCCAGACTGTGATCGAGTTGGGAACTGATCTGGAGTACCGGAGCACCACGCGCCTTTGACACTACTGCTCGCATGGCATCGTAATGTTTAGAGAGAGATAAGAATGCCGTTTGAAACGCCGGGACATCGACCTCTGTATCAATATCCAGCCGAGTCACCATATTCGTGACCGGCACACCTGGGTGAATCTCCCCCTCCAACCACATTAGTGACTGAAATGGCGTCAGCACATAGCTTAACGACTCAGTGGGTTTTGTTATTTCACCGGCTCGGTTAGGATTAGTATTCACATCTTGTACCGTCACTTCCTGTTCTCTCACTGCCGACCTTATAGTACGCTGATCAGCTTATAAAAGTAGCACAACAACGGAGGCTCAGTATCAGTAACTATTTTCTACCCATCGGCCTGATCATCGCCTTTGCCTTCGCCTGGCTATCACCTGAGCCGGGGGCACTACTCAAGGAGCAGGGCCTGATCCCCTGGATGGTGGTCACCATATTCCTGGTCAACGGTTACCAGACCCGACTGCATCAGTTGGCTGGGCAGTCGCGTCTTATCAAGACGCTGCTTATCGCAATCGTGATCAATCTCATCCTCAGCCCCCTTATCGGATTCAGCGTTGCCTCACTTATCAACCTCTCCGCCGGCGCCACCCTGGGGTTGATCCTGGTCGCATCCGTACCCACTACGCTCTCATCCGCTATCGTACTGACCAGAATCGCCGGTGGTGATGCGGTGAAAGCGTTGATGCTGACAATCCTGCTCAACTTGATAGGGGTCTTTTCCCTCCCCTTTACCCTGCAACTTCTGCTGGAAGGTGGTGGCATTATCGAACTCTCCCCCTGGCCCCTGCTGCAGAAGTTGATGCTGATCGTACTTCTGCCGTTTTTCATCGGCATGGTGGTAAGAGAGCTGACCAACTTTTCATCCAAAAACATACTCCTGAGTTATCTCCCCTCCCTCTGTGTACTGGGTACTGTATGGATGTCGATGTCAGCTTCTACGGAGACGTTGAAAACAATCAGCTTGCAGGAGATTGGGTTGATCTTATTGGCATCGGCAGTGATTCACACCGCACTGCTGTTGCTCGGATGGCTTTCACGGCTGATTCACCCTTCAGAACGTACAGAGTGGCTGGCACTGCTGTTCACCGCATCCCAGAAGACCCTGCCATTGGCGATAGCGGCCCTCACCGCACTGGATCGATCCACAGGCCCTGCACTGGTGGCCTGTATCCTGTTCCATTTTGTACAGCTATTTCAAGACTCGCTGTTGGCTTCGAAGCTCAGGAAGGGGTGAGAAACGGAACACAGAGTTCGCTGAGAAAAACTTTTAGTTACATGGTCGATTCAGCAGTGCCCACTTTCAGTAGTGGTTCCAATTCCTCCCAGACATTCTCCAACACCCTTGGCTGACCAAAGCGGTTGGGGTGAAGGCCGTCCATCTGCATCCACTCCGGCCTGTCAGCGACCCCCTGGAGGAAAAAGGGTACCAGAGAGATATCTGTCTGCCCGACAATCTCTGGGAAGACTGCCAAGAACTTATCGTTAAACGCCTTGCCATAATTGGGGGGAAGCATGATGCCAAGCAGCAGCACCCGGCTATTGCGTTTCTGACCCAACTGGACTATCTGCAACAGGTTATCCCGCATCCGGCCGAAGCTGAGCCCGCGCAGGCCGTCATTACCGCCAAGAGCAACAATCATTATCTGCGGCTGGTGCTGTACCAGTAGCGCCGGGAGTCTGTTCAACCCCCCCACCGTGGTCTCACCTGAAATACTGGCATTGGCCACCCGGTGAGGATAACCTTCCTCCTGCAGTCGCAGTTGCAACAAGTTTACCCAGCCGGTGCTCTGGGCGATACCATGGGCGGCACTCAGACTATCACCCAGCACAAGAATCACCGGTGACTCGGCACGGCAGATACCGGACAGCAATAGCAATATTAGGAGCAGTCTCTTCATGACCAACGATTCTACCACCTCTCTGGTGAGTGCCAACCGCCTCGGCAAAGTGGTGGATGCCCCCGGCGGCAGACTGACCCTCCTTGAAGAGATCACCTTGCAACTTGCAGCGGGTGAAATTACCGCCATTGTCGGCTCATCGGGCTCGGGTAAATCGACACTGCTTGGGCTGTTGGCCGGTCTGGATGAGGCGACCAGCGGAGATATCAATCTTTTTGGTCAGTCACTCCAGGGGCTGAATGAGGACGCCCGCGCCGAGCTGCGCGCCGGACGGGTCGGTTTCGTTTTTCAGTCATTCCAGCTGTTGCCCGGTATGACCGCTCTGGAGAATGTGATGCTGCCACTGGAGCTGTCAGGGCATTCGGACCCGGCAGCTGTCGCCGCCGACTCACTGGGGCATGTGGGACTGGAACAGCGACTCCACCACTATCCGGGACAACTCTCCGGTGGTGAACAGCAGCGGGTGGCCATCGCCCGCGCCTTTGCCGCCTCGCCAAAGCTGCTGTTTGCCGACGAACCCACCGGCAGTCTGGACAAGGCCACCGGCAGCAGAGTGATCGAACTGTTGTTCTCCATGCGGGAACAGACCGGTGCCGCACTGCTACTGGTAACCCATGACGAACAGCTGGCTTCACGCTGCGACCGTCGGCTTCGGCTTGAGGGCGGCAGGCTGGAGGATGGGGAGTGAAGACACTCTCACTGGCACTGCGATTTCTCCGTCGGGACTGGCATAGCGGTGAACTCCGTCTGCTGTCGCTGGCGCTGATGGTGGCCGTAGCGGCAGTCACCGCCGTGAGCTTCTTTACCGATCGGGTAGAGCGGGCGATGGCGCTTCAGGCAGGTGAGATACTGGCTGCCGACTTGGTGCTCTCCAGCAGCAATCCCATTCCGTCACAGTTTCCAGCCAAGGCGGCAGTGCTGAGGCTGGAGAGCGCACGGACGCTCCGCTTTCCCAGTGTCGTACTCCATGGAGATTCCACACAACTGGTGGAGGTAAAAGCGGTGGATGCTGATTATCCGCTGCGTGGTGAACTGCGTTTTCGCGCAAACCCAGGCGCACCGGAGCAGACAACCAAAGAGACACCCACATCAGGAGAGATATGGGCAGAAGCCCGCCTCCTGGCCACCCTTGACCTCTCCCCCCAGGATGAGATCTCACTGGGTGAAAAAAAATTCAGGGTCAGCCGAGTGCTCAGCAGGGATAGCGGAGAGGGCAGCGGATTTCTACGCCTCGGACCAAAGGTGCTGATCTCCCTCGGGGATATCCCGTCAACCGGGCTGGTCACCCCCGCAAGTCAGGTGCGTCACCAGCTACTTATTGCCGGATCAAAAAGCGGGGTCGATGAATTCCTTGTCTGGAGCAAAGCTCGACTTCCCAAAGGGGCAAGGCTCGAACACATGAGCAGTGCACGCCCGGAGCTGCGCAGCGCCCTGGATCGAGCGGGCCGTTTTCTCGGACTGGCTGCACTGGCGGCGGTGCTGGTCGCCGGTGCGGCGGTGGCCCTCTCCACCCGACGTTTTGTTGAGCGCCAGTCCGATACCAGTGCCATCATGCGCTGTCTCGGCGCAAGCAGCCGAATGATTTTTCAAGTGCTTATATTTAGGCTGATGATGCTGGCCACTCTCGCCAGCCTGCTCGGCTCACTAATCGGTTACCTCGCGCAGTTTTTTTTGGCAGCCCTACTACAAAACGAATTCGGCAGCGGCCTCCCCGCACCTGGCCTCCAACCTGTGATGATCGGCCTGGGAACCGGTCTGGTCACACTTATCGGCTTCACCCTGCCGCCTGCGGTACGCCTGGCTGCGGTGCCACCATTACGGGTGCTGCGACGTGAGCTGGGCGCACCACCGCCCGCCGCCTGGGTGGTGGCCCTGTTTAGTGTCGGCGCCATCTCTCTGTTGATGTTTCAGCAAGCCGGTGATCCTGCCCTCGCCATTCGGGTGCTGCTGGGTACGCTTCTTACGACCGGCCTGCTACTGTTGGTTGCATGGGGACTGGTGCGTCTGCTTGCCCCACTGCGAAAACGTGGCGGCACACTCTGGCGTTACGGTCTCGCCGGGCTGGCGAGAAATCCGGGAATGACGGCCATGCAACTCACCGGTTTTGGCTTGGGTATCCTCGCCATGCTGCTGCTGGCCATTGTCCGCCTCGATCTACTCGCCGCTTGGCAGCGCACCATCCCGGCAGACGCACCAAACCAGTTTCTGGTCAACATACAACCCGACGAGGTGGAGTCACTCAACCGTTTCCTCACCGACAGGGGTATCCCAGAGCAGAACATCTACCCCATGCTGCGCGCCCGGCTAACCCACATCAACAACCACCAAGTATCAGTAGACGATTACCAGGATGATCGTGCTCAGCGACTCACCACCCGCGAATTCAACCTCTCCCACGCAGAGCAGATGCAGTCGGATAACCGCATCGTTGCCGGTGAGTGGTGGGAACAGAATGATCAGCAAAAGGCACTCTTCTCGGTAGAGCTCGATCTGGCCCATACCCTGGGTATCGAAATGTATGACCTGCTCACCTTCAATCTGGCAGGCTCTGAAATTCGTGGTGAGGTCACCAGCCTGAGAACGGTAAAGTGGGACTCGTTCAAACCCAACTTCTTCGTTATCGGCACCCCCGGTCTACTGAAAAAGTTTCCAAGCAACTACATCACCAGTTTCCACCTGCCACCTGGGCGTGAAAAGCTGCTCGCCGAACTGGTAACTCAATTTCCAGCCGTCACTATCATTGATGTCACCAGCCTGATGCAGCAGATCAGAGAGATCATCAGCCGTGGTTCTCTGGCGGTTCAATATGTATTCTTCTTTACCCTCGGTGCAGGCCTACTGATGCTCTATGCCGGAATTCAGGCAAACCGTGAGCACCGTCGGCAGGAGTCTGCCATCCTGCGCACACTCGGCATGAAACGGAGAGGACTATTGATGGCAGCCTGGGTAGAGTTCTCCACTCTCGGCCTGCTGGCCGGTACACTTGCCAGCGGTTGCGCCAGCCTCACCGGTTGGCTGCTCGCCGGCGAGGTGTTTGGTTTTCCCTTCCACCTCAACCCCTGGGTGTGGATTGTTGGTGTCCTGGGTAGTGCCATAGCCATCGGTACAGCCGGAGTGCTCGCCAGCTACCCCCTCACCATCCAACCGCCGCTACGTACCCTGCAGAACTGAGACTAACCTACCAAAGGTGCCGAAGGAATAGATCAATCACTCATGAAACATCTTTTGTTGGCCGATAATCCAGAAAGATTTGCCGAATTCGTATGCAGGGTTATCAATGATGACATCACTAATAAACAGTTTGGTGATAAGTTGCGCCAGGGATTTGAGAGACATCACAGTAGAGACCTGATTAGAGGCATCATAAATGCTGATATCGAAAGAATCATAAATGCCTAGCAGTACGAAAAGCAGCATTCTGGTTGGCGTCTGTACCTATCAGCGGCCAAATCTTTTTCATCACTGCATCTCCTCTCTTGCATCATTACAGCATCCTGAGAATTCAAACGTTTCGTTTGTTTTTGTCGATAACGAGGGTTCTGGACTGGTTCGAGAGATAGTTAATAAAAGCAGAGCATCTTTTGGTAACGCAACTGTTTACTACGAAGTAGAGCCGGAACGAGGCATCAGCAATGCACGTAACTGTATCCTCAAAAAGTCAATTGAATTAAAAACAGATTGGGTTGCCATGATCGATGATGATGAGGTTGTTGCAAAAGACTGGCTTTGCAACCTCATGTCTGAGGCGAAAAAATATAGCGCAGATGTTATCAGTGGTTTTGTTGTTCCCAAATTGCCAAAATCCGCTCCAAGATTCTTCGAGTATACAAATTTACATGGACATTCTCGCCGTAATCAAAAGCCTTCCTGGAAGAGAAGCGCAGCATCAGGCAACGTCATGATCTCCACTGCCATTTTTAAGGATGGTTTGAGTTTTGATCCACAGTTTAATTTTACAGGCGGAGAAGATACGCACTTTTTTAGGCTCGCACATTTGCAAGGAGTGCGAATATTAAAAACAGACAAGGCAGAGATTAAAGAGATTATTCCAGTATCGAAAGCTACTACAAATTGGTATTTTAAACGCAAAGTAGGCTCAGCAGAAGCACGCATTAAAATCGCAATCCATACAAAAGGTCTCTTCTGGGGGGGAATAAAAGCCTTTGAGATTTTCCTTCCCTCTATAGTGATAGCCCCTATAAGTGGCGTTCTTTATTTATTGCATCCATTTTTTCAGCATCTTCTTATTAAGCATGTGGGACGTTTGATTGGTGTATGGAATATACTGACACGCAAGCCGTCAAATTTCTATTTGAACGTTTACGATGCAGCTGATGATGAGTTATCTGATCCGGATATTTATGTATAACTGGGTGTAGCCCAAGGCACCGGTGTAGCCTGATAGATGATTGTTATAACGAGTAACCAGAGGTCACTCAACGGCTGCACAAGTGAAGCGTATGGTGAAACAGGCTGAACCGCCACGGGGAAAACCCTGGGAACCTGTTGAGGGAAACACCTCGTTAATTAGATACCCCCCGCCGGCGAATGCCATAGGGACCTAGGCTCCATTAACGGCTGGATGTAAGACTCATTCGAGCCTCTTCATCAGTATTCTTGACTAGGCAAACAGGCAGTATCGATGTAAGAGGCTCCTTAAGTCTATAATCACCTCATGAAGCGCAGTTTTTTGTAATCATTCCATCCAACAATAAAAAGGGGGGATCTTGCGTCACCAACTGTTCCGTGTGATTTCCAGCCTCCTGATCACCCTGCTCTTTCTCGGCATGGTTGCAAACAGTAGCCGCCTGCCATTAATTAGCCAATTGGAGGCGATGGCCTACGATACCCGGGTGCGGCTCACCATGCCCCGCACAGCAGACCCACGCATTGTCATTGTGGATATTGATGAGCGCAGCCTGAGTGAACTGGGACACTGGCCCTGGCCTCGCCGTCAGCTGGCAACGCTGACAAATCAACTGTTCGAACACTACAAAATTCGTCTATTGGGCTTCGACGTGGTCTTTGCAGAAGCAGAGAAGATGACCCATCTTGAGGCGCTGCCTGACCTGGCCCATAAGTACCTGAATGATGCAGAGCCATTCATGCAGGCTCTGGAGACGCTTACCCCACTACTCGATCACGACCGCCAATTTGCCCATAGCCTGGCAGACAGGCCAATTGTGTTGGGCTACTACTTTAAGAGTAATGGAGAAGTTGCCGGCATCGGCTCCCTACCTCCACCGTTGCTGGAGCTTCCTGAGACAGCACTCTCTGACATCCCTTTTCTGCAGCCCCATAGTTATGGTGGTAACCTGCCAATACTGCAGAAAAATGCGCAGGGTGCAGGTTATTTTGATAACCCGCTGATCGACCCTGACGGCGTTCAGCGACGTATTCCGCTGATTCAAAAATATGGAACTGCACTCTTCGACTCCCTCTCTCTGGCCATGACTCGTCATCTACAGAACTCACCTCAGGTCATGCTGGAAATAGCATCGGATATCTTTGATAAACCAAACCTGGAGTGGCTTCGCCTGGATGGAATTCGGCTTCCTGTCGATGGCCGGGGAGCGGTCCTTATCCCCTTCCGCTCTCCCGGCAGTTTTACCTACATACCGGCAGTGGATGTACTACATGGCAAGACCGACCCGAAGCTGCTGAAGGGTAAAATAGTGCTATTGGGCACCACCGCTCTGGGGCTGACACGAGAGATTGCCACTCCGGTGCAGAGCGTGCTGCCCGGCGCTGAACTGCATGCCAACCTGATCTCGGGGATGCTGGATGGGAGAGTTCTTCAGCAACCTGGCTATGTTTCAGCTTTAGAGTTGCTGCAACTCTTCACCTTGGGGCTACTGGCATCCCTGCTACTACCCCGTCTTTCAGCAATACACACCTCAGCAGCCATTCTGCTCCTGACACTGGTCACACTGGGTTTTAATCTCTACACCTGGCAAGAGCTACAGATGGTACTGCCGATCGCCTCTTCGCTACTGTTACTGTTAATACTCTACCTGCTACACATGGGATTTGGCTTTTTTCTTGAGTCTCGCAATAAACGACAAATTGCGCACACATTCGGGCAGTATGTCCCGCCTGAATTGGTCGATGAATTGGTAGAGCAGAAAGATAACCTGGGGCTGGAGGGCGAGGCACGGGAACTGACCGTGCTGTTCTCGGATGTCCGTAACTTTACCACCCTGTCAGAAAGTCTTGAGCCCAGAGAGCTGACATTTCTGATGAACGAGATGCTTACCCCCATGACCCGTATCATTCACAACCACCGGGGCACCATAGACAAGTACATGGGTGATGCCATCATGGCCTTTTGGGGAGCACCGCTGCAGGATCCGGAGCATGCCCGTCATGCCCTTCAGGCGGCCTTGGAAATGCAGCAGGAGCTGCAACGCCTAGTCCCTCACTTTGAATCTATCGGTCTCCCCTCTATTCGCATGGGAGTGGGTATCAACACCGGCATGATGAATGTTGGCAATATGGGTTCCCAGTTTCGCATGGCCTACACCGTAATGGGAGATGCGGTCAATTTGGGCTCACGACTAGAGGCACTTACCCGTCAGTACGGGGTGGATATCATCGTTGGCGAAGCGCTGGTAAAACAGCTAGCCGATTTCACCTTCCGTGAACTAGACCGGGTGCGGGTGAAAGGAAAAACTAAGCCCGTCTCCATCTATGAGCCCATCGGTCTCACCACAGAACTGAGCTCGCAGGTTATCCGTCGATTGGATGCACATCAGCAGGGACTGGATTACTACCGTCGACAGGATTGGACCCAGGCAGAAACCATCTACAGAGAACTGCTGACAGATACCACAGAAGAGCTCCTCTACACCCTGTTTCTAAAGCGCATCACCCACTATCGCCGGCACCCACCCGGTGATGACTGGGATGGTGTTTTTACCTTCCAGAGCAAATAAAGGCAGGTCCACCTGCCATAAAGCCCCTACCCCACCAGAGGGTGTCACAAAAATGACCTTTTAACTCAAGTTTCGGAGTTCAAATAACGCAAAATGGCTATCTGAAAACTGTACGTAGGAGCGACTTCAGTCGCGAAGAACAGACCGCGGAGCCTGTTCGCGACTGAAGTCGCTCCTACAGGGTGCATTTTTCACTTCATGGCTGTTGTCCATAAGTTTACCTGATTACCCACCAGGCTCAGCTATTGAGCCTGTGGTGGCCGCATAATGGAACCCTCTGAATATACGAGGGTTTCCATCATGCCAAAAAATACTATCCAGTTTCAAAAAGGGCTTGGTTTGCACGAATTTCTGGAAAAATATGGTACCGATACTCAATGCAGCCAAGCGTTGCATCGACTTCGCTGGCCAAGTGGATATGTTTGCCCAGAGTGCGGTAACGCAACGTGCTGCGAACTCAAAAGCCGCAAGATATACCAGTGCCATAAATGTCATCACCAGACATCGCTTACTGCGGGTACCATTTTTCATGGCACAAAGTTGCCTTTGAAGAAATGGTTTCTGGCCATCTATTTGCTGACCCAGCGTAAAAAGAGCACCTCTGCCTTGCAACTGTCTCGTGAGATTGAGTGAACTACAACACTGCGTGGAAGCTCAAGCACAAACTGATGCAGGTAATGATGGAACGCCAGGGTAAGAAAAAGCTGACTGGCCGCATTGAAATGGATGATGCATATATTGGCGGTGAAAAACCTGGTAAGCGTGGACGAGGCTCCCGCAACAAAATCCCTTTCGTAGCCGCCGTTGAGACGACGCAGGACGGCAGGCCTTTGAAAATTCATCTGCGTCGTGTGCGTGGTTTTCGTAGTGCAGAAATTGCTCGATATGCCAAGTCCAGTCTGGTTTCTGGTAGCACTGTATTCTCTGATGGTCTCTGCTGCTTCAGAGCTGTCACTGATGCTGAATGCGATCATGTGGCCATTGTGACTGGTGGCGGTCGAAAAAGCGCACAGAGCTCCACCTTCAAGTGGGTGAACACCATGCTTGGCAACGTCAAGAATTCTTTGCAGGGAACTTTTCATGCTATACGAAAAAAACATGTACCTCGTTATCTTGCCGAATTCGAATATCGGTTTAATCGTCGCTTCAATCTTCCAGAAATGATTGAGCGATTGCTCTTTGTTGCGTTGCGTACACCACCAATGCCTTATCGCTTCTTGAGAATGGCTGAGGTTTATGGGTAATCGGGTAAGTTTATGCGTACCCAATTATTCACTTGGTTGATTCGGGAGAAAGCGAATGAACTCGGAAACATGAGTTTTAATTTTGGTTTTTACTGCACTTTCATCTGGAACAACTGCCTGGTAATAAGCGCTCCAGGCTAATAGCTGTTGTAGTCACTCGGCCCACTATTCACACTGGATGGAGCAATCAGGTTCATGCCCGTACTCTGTCCATTCTTGATACTGTAGACCTGGACGGCACGACCGCTGGTCACATTGGAGATCTCCACAGAAGCAGTATTGGGTGAAGCGCTACCCTCATTGAGTGCCTTTACACCAAACTGATTTGTTCCCGACTGCAGGGTAACGTTGAACGATTGCTTGGCCTTGGTCAGGGAGATGTTCTGACGCAGGGGCTGCCCATTAAGATTGATGTCGATTCTATCGCCATCCTCACTGCCATGGTCCCAGAAAGAGACGGTTACATTGCGGGAATCCACGGTAACATCACTCAGCCCCTGACTGGAGGATGCCGACGCTGTCGGTTGCGAAGTTTGTGACGGCAGATACTGGGTGGGATTCATAAACTGGTCGCCAAAATCATCAAGAGGGGCCTGGGGAAACTGCTGCTGGGTGGCGGGATCCACCACCGGGGCCGGTGGTATGGGGGCCGTCGTATAATCCTGAGGAATCATCGCCCCCGGACTCCCTCCAGGGCCGGGAGGTTTACTCGGAATGCTCCCCGCCTGAAACGCCTGACTCAATTGACTAATCTGACCGGTGTCGAGACTGCCGGGGGTTCCCATACCGGGGTCGTCGAGAGGATTATACCCAGATGAAGATTTTGGCTTGGGCTTGGGTTTTACTTGTGGTTTTGCTACCGGCGGCTTCACCACCCCCTGAAACTGCCCCGACCAGACGGGCTGAAAGTTGGGCATGGCCTGAGTTTGAACTGCAGCGGCCAAATCACCCTTTATGAACGGCGGAGGTGGCACAATCAGTCGTGGTAGGGTTGCCGGATCAGCAACGAAGGCGGCCTGTCCCTGCCACACATCTACGGTACCCGTTTTATTGCGCAGAAAAATGCCCCCATCGGAAACACTCGAGTAGAGTCCATCTGAGAGACGCAGGCAATCTCCTTTACAGTAGCGCAGATAGAATTCAGTACCGCGCAGACCCACGGTGGCAACCGGGGTATTGATCCGATACTCCTCACGGCGTTTCTTACCAATAGCGCCACTCACAGCCCGCAGAGCCCCTTTGAGCAGGCTGAATACCCCAGTATCTTCACCGTCCAGTGCTGCGTACCGATAGTCATCAACCCTGAAGATGGTGTAGCGCCCCAGCTTGATCTTTCCGCCATCGGTAAAAGCCAGCTCCATTCGACCATCATAGGTGTAGAGGGTATCTCCCTGATCTACACCATCGCCCTCCACCATCTCACGATGACTGCCATCCTGGTCCACAGCCGCGGCATCACCCACCAGAGAGTCAACCTTGCCGGCAACCGCTCCCAGCTGCGTGCTCCAGACCCAGGCCAATAGTAGACAGAAAATACGCAGATTATTCATCAGCCTGCAGCCCTTCAAACATCTTATCCGCCTGCTCACGGTGGCGGAGATCAGTCGCGCCATCTCTCACATTCTGAACCAGCGCCACTGCAAGTGCTTTGCGCCCCAGCTGCTTATAGAGCCCGGCCAGCTGTAGTTTCAGGAAACTGTTGTTTGGTGTCGCCTCCACAACCTGCGCCAGCAGTTGTGCGGCCGGTTCATACTCATGCCGCCCCTTGAGCAGAAGAGCCAACCGCGTCTTGCCCTCCAGGTGCTGGGGATCGAGCTTAAGTAGCGTCGTATAGAGTTGCTCTGCATCAGCCTTGCGAACCAGCTCCTCCATCAACAGCGCCAGATGGAAGGTGGCGCTCTGGTTTTTCGGGTTCAGCGTCAACGCCCGCTGGTAGTGCTTCAGCGCCCGACCCTCTGCATCATAATTCCCATGCTGTTCCCATGCCTGAGCCAATTGAGCATGAATACGATCATCACCGGGACGCAGTCGTAGTGAGTGATTGAGTGCGTCGATGCCATCATCGAGTAATCCCTGGCGTAGCAAACAGAGGCCCAGGCCATGGTGAATATTGGGATCATCAGGCTTGAGACGATTGGCGTGAGCGAAGAACCCCAACGCCTGCTCCAACCGATCAAGGGCCAGACTCGCGAACCCCGCCTGTATCAGGCTGGCCAGATGCCTGGGATCGAGTTCAAGAGCTCGGGTATAGCGTTTCATTGCCTCGGCAAAGTCGCCCTGCAGGGCCGACAGAGTACCCATACGATAGTGTAGCGAGGGGATTTCTGTATGCACTATCAGGGCATAGGTCAGCGTCATACCGGCCTCTTCATGATCACCCATGGCGATCAACCCTTCGGTCAGATTCACCATCCCCTGAAGATGATCAGGTTGGTGATCCAGGACCTTGCGAAACGCCTCAACGGCCTGCGCTGGACGATCACGCCTCAGGTAGCACAATCCCAAGTTATTGCGTGCCTGAACATAGGTAGGTTGTTGCTTGAGTATCGCTTCAAACTCTTTTTGTGCAGCAGAGATGCGCCCCTGAAGCAGATAAATATTGCCGAGATTGTTACGGATATCAAGATTGTCTGGGCTACGTTCCAGCTCTGTCTTACAGAGCTGGGCCGCCCTCTCCACCTGCCCCTGAAATAGCAGCGCATCAACCTTCTGCAGGGCACTGGACGCAGCCATTCCTTCTGTAGAGAGGAGCAAACACCCAAGCAACAGAAGATAGAAGAAGTTATATTTTCCAGTATCCATAGACCATTTATGGACGCCGAAAGGCAAAGGGTCAAGTTGAATCATCTTGTGCTACTGAGACTTAACAGTTTTGTGGGCACCTATTTATTGACTACCTGGCGGTGCGTACGGTATCCAATGCCCTGCCGAATGGATACAATCAACACACAGTACTACACCCTCTATTGCTCCTCTGCCTTCTGCTTTTTCCATATTTAATAAAACCGATGCAGCTGATAAACCAACCAGCTTTTCTCCTAACCCGACAGTGGCGGGACACACCAGCTGGTATTGAACTCGAGCTCTGGGCCGGCAGTGAACAAGGGGTGCTACGTCTGGTCATACCCGGTCAACAGGCTGTCTGTTTTATTGAACGGCACTGCAGCATCGATGGTGGCAACATTCCCTTTCAGCGTAAGCCGCTCGACCTTTTCTCTCTTCCTGGTGAGCCGGTGGACGGACTCTACTTTCATCAGCAGCGGCAATTATTCCAGCTAAGGGATAGAGCTACCACCCAAGGCATCCAGCTGCTTGAATCTGATATCAAACCGGCCGACCGCTACCTGATGGAGCGCTTTATCACAGCATCAATGCAGATTAGTGGAGCGGCTCAGAAGAAAGTGGGCTACCTGGAGCTGGTCTCGCCACAGATAAAGCAGGGAGAGTACCTTACCGACTTGAGCTATCTCAGCCTCGATATCGAGACCGACGGCATCGATGGAGAGATACTCTCTATCGCTTTCTGTGGTCAAGGTTATGAAGAGGTGCTGATGCAGGGAGAGAAGAGTCAGTGGCCCTGCGATCTTCCTCTTTTCTGGTTCGACAATGAAGCAGTGCTGCTAAAAGGTTTTCTCCATCGTTTCGGACAGCTTGATCCCGATTTGATTCTCGGTTGGAACCTGATCAATTTCGATCTCAATATCCTGGAACAGCGCTGCCATCGATACCGTATTCCCTTCACACTTGGGCGGGGCAGAAGCACTGCCGCCGTACTGCAACCCCAGCAGCCGGGGCAGCCTCGCATTGCAAGCATTCCGGGGCGAGTAGCTCTGGACGGTATCGACAACTTGCGCGCCGCCTTCTGGTCGTTTGAGAGCTTTGCCTTGGGGCATGTGGCGGCTGAACTGCTGGGACGAACAAAGCTGATAGAGAGCAGTAGTAGTGAGAAAATCGCAGAGATCCGTCGTCTCTACCGCGAAGATCGCCCCGCCCTCGCCGCCTATAACCTGGAGGATTGCCGCCTTGTGGAAGATATCTTCCACAAGACCGATCTGCTCAACTTCATCACTCAGCGTAGCGTTATGACCGGCCTGCCCCTTGGAAGGCAGGGCGGTTCGGTTGCCGCCTTTGACAACCTCTATCTTCCCCGCCTTCATCGGGCCGGCGCAGTTGCTCATGATATCGGCGCCGTCAAGCACAACATATCCAGCCCCGGCGGCTATGTAATGAACTCCCAGCCCGGGCTTTACGACAACGTACTGGTACTCGACTTCAAGAGCCTCTATCCCAGCATCATTCGCACCTTCCAGATCGATCCCCTGGGAATGGCGCGCCCAGGCAAGAATCCCGTTCCCGGTTTTCTTGAGGCAGAGTTCTCCCGCAGTGAAGGGATACTGCCCGGTATCATTACCGACCTCTGGTACAAGCGTGACATGGCCAAACGGGAGAGCAACAAGCCCCTCTCCCAGGCGGTCAAGATCATCATGAACTCATTCTATGGCGTACTCGGCTCCAGCGGCTGCCGCTTCTTCGATCCTCGACTGGCCAGCAGTATTACCCGGCGTGGTCATGAGATAATCACCCGCAGTCGTGACTGGCTGGAGCAGCAGGGCTTCCGGGTGATCTATGGCGATACCGATTCGGTATTCGTGCTTCTCGGTGGAGGATTTTCGGAAGAGCAGGCCCAAACCACCGGGCAACGGCTCGCTGGTGAACTCAACCAATGGTGGCAAGCAACACTCAAAGAGGAGTACCAGCTCACCTGCCGGCTGGAAATCGAATTCGAGACCCACTTTATACGCTTCCTCATGCCCACCATCCGCGGCTCGGAAACCGGCAGCAAGAAACGCTATGCAGGCTACATACGAGATGCTCAGGGAGAGTATCAGCTGATTTTCAAGGGGCTGGAGAGTGTGCGTAGCGATTGGACCCCTATGGCCCAAACATTCCAGCGTGAGCTCTATCGTCGCATCTTCTTCGACGAACCCTATGAAGCCTATGTTGCTGAGACAGCCACACGGTTAAAAGCCGGGGAGTTGGACCACCTTCTGGTCTACCGCAAGCGCCTGCGCCGCAAGCTGGATGACTACACCCGCAATGTACCGCCCCATGTCCAGGCGGCACGTAAGCTAAAAAAGGCAGGGCGCTCGATCAGCTACCTGATCACCCTCAACGGCCCGGAGCCGGTAACAGAGCAGGTCAGTCCCATCGACTATCAGCACTATATAGATCGCCAGCTGGCACCAGTAGCAGACGGCATACTACACTTTGTTGATGACAGTTTTGAGCGCATCACCGCTGATCAGATGATGCTTTTCTGAATAGTGCGTCAGTAGGGAAACACCAAAAGCGAAACATAGAGGTCGTTGAGGCGGAGAAGCACGCTGATTTACTTCTGAAAAAAGTTTAGTGGCTATGCACAATAATCCTGAAGCACTATCTACATAGAAAAAAGTGCATCTGTAGGAGCGAATTTATTCGCGATCAGGCTCCGAGGCTTGTTCTTCGCGAACAAGTTCGCTCCTACACCCGGTTCCCGGATTATTGTGCACAGCCAATAAAAAAGCTTAATGGTTGTGTACAAAACTACTGTTCCACGCAGTTTATTCATACGCAGATAGTGAGCAATGTGCCCGCCCTATCGCCCCGAGGGCGGGGCTCCTACACGTACTTATCCAGAAAGGCAGCGCCCCACCTGTAGGAGCGGCGCCCTCGCCGCGATGAACGCCACAAATTCTCTACCATTTGGCATGATGCCGGCTTTATACCATTGCCTGGAATCAACTGCAGTCAGATCACCATAGGCGTGGAACGGTAAGACAGTACAGAGCCAATCGGGTAGCCGGGGGTCTCTAACCCCCAGCCCCCACAACACCCTGCATGCGGCTCCGCACAGGGCGTTTCCCAAAGATTCTTCAAAGTAAGCTGGCCGATTAGCTCCGACTTACCCCAATGCTGGCTGCTGCTTTTGCGCCAACACTCCTTAACCCGGTCGGGCATGGAACAATTGAGCTGCACAGGCTCCTCACTGATCTTCAGGTTCAGGCCTTCACCCTGTCCCAACCATTACGATGGGCATTTGGCTACTATGCCGTCTGCTGACTTCTGCTTAATCACCCCACCAGTTACCCGGCAAGGCGCTATCGGTTTCCATCTATTCGCTCACCCTTGGTGATGGACTCAAGGGAGCCAAGGCACTTATAAACCAGAGCCTCACTGGTTATCTGCCGATCGCTTGTTAAGCAGATCTCCCCAGATAAGGACATGAACTTTCCCTGCACTGCTGCATCATTTACGGTGGCCGTTAAGTCATGTGGCTTCGATGTCTTGTGCCATCTCGCCTCCAGCCTACGCCTCATATGATGTTCTTGTTCATCAGCTCGCAGATTTGCGTCCGGCTTCCTTCAGACCGCCCCTCGCGGGTTGGCCCTTGCCATTCGCTAGTAGTTATCATCTAATAGCTTTTAATTCGCTAAGGATGGTGACCTTCCTACAGAGGACTTTCACCTCATTAGTTCATGCCCATGCTGGGCGTACACAAAAAAGTTACCTGATTACCCACCAGGCTCAGCTATTGAGCCTGTGGTGGCCGCATAATGGAACCCTCTGAATATACGAGGGTTTCCATCATGCCAAAAAATACTATCCAGTTTCAAAAAGGGCTTGGTTTGCACGAATTTCTGGAAAAATATGGTACCGATACTCAATGCAGCCAAGCGTTGCATCGACTTCGCTGGCCAAGTGGATATGTTTGCCCAGAGTGCGGTAACGCAACGTGCTGCGAACTCAAAAGCCGCAAGATATACCAGTGCCATAAATGTCATCACCAGACATCGCTTACTGCGGGTACCATTTTTCATGGCACAAAGTTGCCTTTGAAGAAATGGTTTCTGGCCATCTATTTGCTGACCCAGCGTAAAAAGAGCACCTCTGCCTTGCAACTGTCTCGTGAGATTGGAGTGAACTACAACACTGCGTGGAAGCTCAAGCACAAACTGATGCAGGTAATGATGGAACGCCAGGGTAAGAAAAAGCTGACTGGCCGCATTGAAATGGATGATGCATATATTGGCGGTGAAAAACCTGGTAAGCGTGGACGAGGCTCCCGCAACAAAATCCCTTTCGTAGCCGCCGTTGAGACGACGCAGGACGGCAGGCCTTTGAAAATTCATCTGCGTCGTGTGCGTGGTTTTCGTAGTGCAGAAATTGCTCGATATGCCAAGTCCAGTCTGGTTTCTGGTAGCACTGTATTCTCTGGATGGTCTCTGCTGCTTCAGAGCTGTCACTGATGCTGAATGCGATCATGTGGCCATTGTGACTGGTGGCGGTCGAAAAAGCGCACAGAGCTCCACCTTCAAGTGGGTGAACACCATGCTTGGCAACGTCAAGAATTCTTTGCAGGGAACTTTTCATGCTATACGAAAAAAACATGTACCTCGTTATCTTGCCGAATTCGAATATCGGTTTAATCGTCGCTTCAATCTTCCAGAAATGATTGAGCGATTGCTCTTTGTTGCGTTGCGTACACCACCAATGCCTTATCGCTTCTTGAGAATGGCTGAGGTTTATGGGTAATCGGGAAAAGTTATTCTCTGCGCCCTCTGCGCCTCCTTTGTGTTCTCTGCGTTCCGCTTTTGAGGTATCTGACGAGTAGCTATTACACGATCTCCAGCGAATACCCCACGCAGGGATCAATTGCGTTGATCAGCCAGGTCGCCTGTTGCTTCAGCTCCTCATGAGAATTCCCATCGAGGCTCATAAGTCCTTGGGCCAAGACTCCCTCAGGGTGAAAGTTCCACTCGGTAGGAGCGAGAATGCGGTAGTCCGCTATTCGCTGATCGACAAGCTCCACCCGATGAACCAGCCGCCCCCTTGCAGCCTCGACTTGAGCAATGCCGATATTGTCAGCCGCTGTCCTGTCAAAGAGAAGAGAGTTATTCCCATTCAAGTGAGTGATGCCCCGCTTCAACCGTGCAGGTATACCGGCCAGTTCCACCAACCGGGCCACCGTACGCGGTAATAAGCCGCCGCCATAGTCAGCAGAGAGTGATTTTACCAGCGACTGCTCCCTCACCCGGGTATAGGGGGAGGTTTCACAGCAGTGGCCCTCATGTGTTGGTGTAGCGATGAAAGCCTCTACCTCACCACCACTCAATCGGTCCTCCAGCGTCTCTACCATCAGTTCAGGCAGAGCAGCCGATGCTGCTGAACCGACACCGCTCCACCCTCGGTCAGACAACTTTCGAAGCAGCTGAGACGGTATAGACTCTGATCTTTTTATCCACTCCGACAACGCATCTTCACTTTCGATTCCGAGCCATTCACCGGGAGAGTAGGTATATAAGGAACGCTCCAACAACTGCTCCAACCGTCCGATCACCTGTTCCAACTTGTGGCGATTCGGCTCAATGGCCTGCCGGTCGATACCAAAGGGCTCCTGATCCGGGTAGAGGGCATTGCGAAAATCGCTGAACAGACCCATTGCATCGGCTACCGTAGCGGAGTCCGACGGTTGAGTCAGAAAAGCGCTCCAATCAAGGAGAATACGCCAGATATGCTCTCGGGCCGTCTCGAACCAGACCAGCATCTCCCGTGCTTCCCGCCGCCCAGTGTCAGCATCTATCCCCAACGCCTGCTCACACGCCTCAGCCGCAGCACAGGCTTGCGCGGTCCCACAGACGTTATAGAGCAGAGGCAGGGTTCTGATCAACTCATCCACCCCCTTGCCGACAAAAATCTTCGGCATGTGTAGCGGTCGGGTGGAACGGATGGAGACCCCCCGCTCACCTTTGTCCCACCCCCTTAGCGTAATTATCAGACTGCCTTCTACAGCACCTGCCACTATCCACTCCTCTCTCTATTCCATAACGCCAACTCTCCGGCAGCTTCCCCATTACCAGGAAAACCTCCAGATAACCGACTACAGTATAAAGTGACACAGGAGAGTGCACAGCCATAATCACGGGGAATTGATGGAAAACTTCTTTATTGGCCGCCAGGCTATACATGATCGCAAGATGCGGGTATTTGCCTACGAGCTTCTCTATCGGGAAACCGATGTCAATTCAGCTCAAGTGGAGGATGGTGACCGCGCCTCATCACTGGTCATCCTCAACGCCCTCAGTGATATTGGTCTTGAGCGTCTGGTTGGTAAATCCAAGGCGTTCTTCAACCTGACCAGAAGCCTTCTGCTGGAGGAAGCCCCTATTCCTCTGGAGAGGTCAAAGGTGGTACTGGAGATTCTTGAAGATATCGAGGTGGATGAGGCGATCATCAATGGAGTACGCACTCTGTCCCAGGACGAATGCAGCATCGCCATCGACGATTTTGCATTTGAGGAGAAGTGGGCGCCACTCTATCCTTACATCGACATCATCAAGATCGAGGTACCGCTGATCGACTGGGAAACCATTGAAAAAACGATAGTTCCACTGCGTCAATATAACATCAAGCTGTTAGCGGAGAAGGTCGAAAATATAGACCAATACAGCCGTCTTTTTAAATTGGGCTTCGACTATTTTCAGGGCTACTTCTTCTCCCGGCCGACTATGATCAAGGGAAAACGGTTGGAGGACAACCGTCAAGTGGCGATCAGGCTACTGGCGTCACTGAATGATCCCAAAACAACCCACAAAGAGCTGGAGCGATTGATCACTCAAGACTCGACGCTTAGTTACAGAATCCTCCGCCACCTCAATTCAGCAGCCATGGGAATGCCGCGCAAGGTGGCTTCCATCGGCCAGGCAATCATCTACCTGGGGCTTCGCCAGATCCAGTCCTGGGCCAATCTCATTGCCCTCTCCGGAATCGCCGCCGTACCTGATGAGCTTTTCAATACCGCACTGGTACGTGCTCACATGTGCCGCCTGCTACTGATAGAAAGCAAGCAGCAGCACCTGGAGACCACAGGTTTTATGGCAGGCCTGCTCTCTAATCTGGATGTTCTCATGGGAGAGACTATCGAACAGGTGGTGAGTAAACTACCACTAGCGGATGAGATTCATGATGCCTTGCTCAAAGGCGAAGGCCCAGTGGGAGAGGCACTCACCTGCACCCTCGCCTATGAGCGCAATGACTGGGAAGAGGTACACTTTAACGACTTTGATGAGCGCCAGATCAGCGAAATCTATCTCAACGCATCAGAAGAGGCATTCAAGGAGCATGCGGCCCTGTTTGACTAGCGTAGATAGGGAGATCAACCGCGTGTAAACACCCAATCCCTCTCATTTGAGAGGTCGGCATTGTAACAATAGTCCGCGTCAACAAACGCCTTCAACGCCTCAGGCTGCTGCAGGCGATTCTTGATGATAAAGCGGCTCATCAGACCACGGGCCTTTTTCGCATGAACGCCGATGATCTTATACTCCATTCCCTTGCGCTCTTTGAATACCGGATTGATCAGGCGCCCTTCCAGCAATGCCGGCTTCACCGCTTTGAAATATTCATTGGAGGCAAGATTGATCAGCACCTGACTCTCCTGTTCTGCCAGCACCTTGTTCAGACCTTTTGTCAGGATCTCTCCCCAAAACTGATAGAGGGTGCCACCCTGAGCCGTCTTCAGCTTTCTCCCCATCTCCAGCCGGTAGGGCTGCATCAGATCCAGTGGCCGCAATAGTCCATAAAGTCCTGAAAGGATACGCAGATGATCCTGGGCAAAAGCCAGATCATCCTCACTGAAGTCTATTGCGTTGAGCCCTGTGTATACATCCCCTTTAAAAGCGAGCAGTGCCTGCTTGCTATTTTTTAGGGTAAACGGCCTCCTCCACGCCTCGAAGCGGTCGAAGTTGAGCTCCGCTATTTTCATGCTTACCTTCATCATCTCGGCGATATCGATAGCTGAGAGCCGGCGCAGTTGCTCAATCAGTTGGCCTGATGACTTCAGGTAGTCTGGTTGTGTAAAGCTGCCTGTCTGGGCCGGTGTTTCGTAATCAAGTGTCTTGGCGGGGGAGATAACGATGAGCATAGAAGTTGATCAGCCTTGCGATGGTTGGGAACTGCAACCCAAGAATAGGGAAACTGTGGATTTTTTTCCACCATTCACCGTGGTGAAAAACTAGAGAGATCGCATGGTAAATAGAGAAAACAGGGTAGTTTCCCACCTTTTGTATGCAAATTTGGGGTTCTCACCAAAGCCTCGCTCGACCCCGAGCACAAAAAAACCCACCAGGACTTTTCTAACCTGGAGCTGAATTGCCGGCTCGGGATTGATTCATGCCATCCATGGCACTCACCCCTGCGGGGTCGCGATATCACGCGCTCAAAACGGCTTCCTGCCGTTTTTATCGAACTTAGGGTTCTCACCAAAGCCTCGCTCGACCCCATACACAAAAAACCCGCCTGATGGCGGGTTTTTTGTGTATGGCGGAGAGCGAGGGATTCGAACCCTCGATACGCTATTAACGTATACACACTTTCCAGGCGTGCTCCTTCAGCCACTCGGACAGCTCTCCAAATTTTGGAGGCGCAAGGGTATACCAGAAGTGCACGCTGTGCAAATACTCTATTAAAAAACCGGTTTATTAGAGATGTTCGCTAATAGCCAACGCTTCATTTCCGCCAACAACATCCAGAAAAGCTTCTCTCTCCATACGGATCAATACACTGTGATCTCCCGATTCCAAGTACAGCTCAGCCTGATCAGCCAAATTACTATCGAGCAGAGTCTCTATACCATAAGCCTCTCCAACCGGGGGAATAGCTCCAACTTCACAGTCAGAAAAAGCGCTGGCAAGTTCATCCTCTGTGATCAGTTCCAGCTTACGTCCGAGAATTTGATTAACCCGACCGATATTCAAATGGTGGGTAGCGGGAATCAGGGCCAACATGTACCGATCCTGGTCGCCAAGAAGAACACCCTTCACCATTCGATCACCCGGAATATGCGCCACTTCCGAACTCTCCAGGGTGGAGGCGGTTCTGGGGTGAGGAATCAGTTCATAGGCTGTTTGATGATTTTCGAAAAACTCTTTCAAGGTGATTGCAATACCCATCTGCACTTCTCCTTCTTACTCTGGCCGCACTAACTATTCAGCAAAGAACGTGAGTTCTCGTGTATAGATAGCGGGCTACTACAACGATCACAGGGTCGTGTAGGAATCTACTGAATAGCCACCTCACACTCCCTCTCACTTTCGAGTATAGTTCGCCATAGCGTTAATGCCTTAGGAATGAAAAATGGCGCCAAGTAAACGAAAAAAGAAGAAAAAGAGTATAAAAAGCATAGCGGAACGAGCAGACCGCCACCATCTCTACGAGCTCTCGGTGCAATATGCCGCTTCTGAGATTGAATTTATCGACGACACCTATAGGCTGCTTCGCGGACGCAGGGCCAAACTGCTTCGAGAGGATTTCTGCGGGACCGCCAATGTCTGTTGCGAATGGGTGCGCCAGCGCAAGAGTAATCGCTCCATCGGTGTTGATATCGATTCTGAAGTACTGGGCTGGGGGCTGAAGAACCGGGTAAAAAGACTTAGCCGCGAGCAGCAGAAGCGGGTATCACTGCTTGAAGCAGACGTACTGAAGGCAGAGACCGACGCACCGGATATCATTTCGGCAATGAACTTCAGCTACTGGCTATTCAAAGAGCGCACTAAACTGAGGCGCTACTTCAACAGGGTTCACCAAGCCCTCGCCTCTGACGGCATTCTCTTTATGGATGCTTATGGCGGCTACGACTCCTTTCGTGAAATCAGGGAAGAGCGTGAAATCAACGACGGTGAGTTCACCTATATCTGGGAACAGGAGAAGTACGAACCGATCAGCGGTGGGCTGATATGTCATATCGGCTTTGCTTTTCCAGATGGATCACAGATAGAGCGCGCTTTCAGCTATGACTGGCGCTTGTGGACGCTACCGGAAGTAAGAGAACTGCTCGACGAAGCGGGCTTCCGCAATGTGACCGTCTACTGGCAAGGCTGGGACGAAGACGGCGAAGCCGATGGAATATTTGAGCCCGTTGAAGAGGGCGAGGCGGACGCCGGTTGGATCTGCTACATCTCAGCAGAGAAGTAGCCCCCGCCGGCTGATATCAATACCCGCCGACGGGCAAATTTTGCAAACAGAAAAAAGGGGCTATTTGCACATACCGTCGTGTATATTGGCCTGGAAAACCGCCTTGTGTACATCACCCAGGCTGAGCATACCCACAAGACGCCCCTCCTCAGCCACGGGAATACGGCGAAACTTATGACGCGTCATGGTGGTGGCCGCTTTCAAAATATGCTCATTTGGTGAAACAGTGATAACACCTTTTACCATCACCTCTTCAACCTTCATACCGATCACATCCTTGTAGCTGTACATCAGTGCCTCAAAATCCACACCACCAAGGCCGTCGGTCATCATATCCTCAAGAGTTGGAAATAGCCGATTCAGTACGTCCTTCTCGGCGATAAATCCGATCATCTGATCCCCCTCCATCACCGGCAGACCGCTGTAGCGATAAAGGCACATAAGCGATACCACCTCAAGCAACGGTGTATCAGGTGTGACTGTCCGCGGTGAGCGGCTCATTACTTCTCTAACCTGCATAAGGTACATCCTCTTTGATTTATAGTTCCTAATCGATCCTGGCTCTTCTTTATTGGCCGGTTTATACCCCTGAGACTTTCTCATATTTCACACAGAGGGAGTGTAGATATACTACATCTGGGTCCAAACGAAAAGTGGCGGCCTGACTAGGGAACCTCTGAATGAATCTGGTCACAGCAGATTGGTGATCGGAATTTGTCAGTTTGAGGCGTGAATCGCACGTAATAGCAGGCTATTGTGAAGATTCACAACGATAAAGTGGCGAATTCCAGCGCCAAGATGTGTGATCATGATTCGTTCAGAGGTTCCCTAGGAGCCTGTCAGAGAATAGAGAGCCTGCTGCGGAATGCTCCTAGGTATCACCATCCTGTTTCAGCTCGAAATCAAAATCGATCTCCTCCAAATCCGCCAGATCCAGGTCATCGATAGATATTAACTCTTCAATTATCGGCTTTTGAGCAGTGGCTGCCTGCTCATCTACGTCAGCTGAGAGATCAGGACTGTCCCCTGCCGTTACAGTACCAACATCCCAGGCATGCGTTCTTTCCCCGTCATCGACAAAATCCGCCAGCACTGAGTCGGTATCGAGGAGAGAATCTATATCTATATCGATCTCCAGATCATCAACCCCCTCACTGTGAGCAGTCTCTCCAACACCCAAGGCGGGACTATCCATTCCTCCTGAACCCCTTTGCCGCGCTGTAGCCACCGATGCCAGAGCGGGATGATCAGGTACCAGGTCTCGTCCCATCTCGGCAACACGTTCCCACAGGGCGGGAGAGGTTCTGGAGAGAAACAGGTGAACGTCGTCCAGATAGTCGGAAAATGCCTCTTTGTTCGCCTGGAACAGGTATATTTCGAGTAGCTTCGCTTTTAACTCGGCACTCTCAGGAAAACTCACCATTGCCGAAGTAATCAGTGACTCAGCCTGGCTAAATCTCCGGTAAGCAAGATAGATATCCACCTCCATCATCACCGAAGCAACATCACTTTTGGAGTTGGAAGACTCCCTCTCTACCACTGCTGAGACCGTCTCCTCAAGAGTCTCCGGCTTCGTCTTAATCAGAAGTGAGTCCTGGGCATCTGGAATATCTACCTGAACTGCATGAAAAAGCTCCGTATTTGGGTGCAAACCACCCAACTCATTGCGCCTACCCCCAAGCCACAATATGCCAAAAACAAGGGTGGCAATCACAACAACCACAGCAACTAAAAGCTGCCAGTAATTATTAATCCAGGAGAGCTCTCCGTTATCGGAAGAGGGAGAAAAGCCTGTTATCCGATCTGCCAAAGAGAGTTGGCCTCTCTCTTCAGAATCAACCTGTGACAACTGCAGAGTGGATGAACCTTCATCTGTCGATGGCTCCAACGCCCGGGTTTCTACCGGCGAAGGTGAGCGACCCGCTCTTTCGAGCTCATCCAGTTGCCTTGTCAGCGCCTCAATCACATCGTCTCGCTTTGCCATTGCTTGACGAAGTTCTCCAATTCGCAGCTCCAGCCTATTTTTGAGTTCAGTCAAGCCGTTATTGATGTCACGTGCAGCAGCCAGATCACCCTCTGTATCCAAAATTGTCTCGCGGAGTTTCTCGAACTCACCGGCGGGATAGGTGATATGCCCCTCACTGGAGGTCGGCAGAGGCTCCCTGCTCTCCACCACCTTAAGGGCCATCTCACCCTCCTGAGCTGTATCCTCGGCTGCTTTCGTAGCCACCTGCACGGGAGAGGGAGGTCGCCCCTTCTCAGGCATGGACTGTGCGCGCCACCGCTGTGTCTGCCGCAGAAATGCACGCTCAGCCTCGGCAGCTCCCATCGCAACAACCATCTTCCGCTGTGGAATATCCAGCACCACCCCACGCTTCAGATGGTTGATATTACCGCCGCTGAACGCCTTCGGATTCTGCCGCTGAAGGGCAAGCATCATCTGTTCAACGGTTATACCGGCATCGGGTCTGGTCGCCTGTGCAATTTTCCAAAGGGTTTCACCGGCAATAACCGGTCCATAACGCTCTCCGACGGACCGGGAGGGTCTCTTGGAAGTACCACTCTCAGTGCTTGTTCGAAAGGGAAGAGGGTCAAGCAGGATGGTGTACTCCCGCAAAAAGCGCCCGCCGTTAACATTGACTTCAAGTAGAAAATTAAGGAAGGGTTCAACTATCGCCTGGCGCGAGGTGATCTGAACAAACACACCCATACCTTCGGAAATCCGGGGCTGAAAGCGAAGTTTTGAGAGAACAAAGGGCCTCTCCAACCCCGCCTTCTCAAACAGTGCCGCCGATGCCAGCTCCGCTTTGATGTCCTCAAGCTGCTCGGGATCCGCCGCCACCAGCTCAACCCGTGCATTGAGGGGCTGATTCAGGCCGGAGTTAACAGTTATCACTCCCATACCCAAAGCGGCTGCCGTAAGAGGAAGCAGCATCAGCAGCATTAGAACTATTTTTCTGATCATTATAATAATTTATTGGAACCCCGTACCAACCGGCGGTGGGAGGCTCTCATTAGGCGACCCACACCCTGCATAGCGGTGCCATGCAAAAAAGCAAATTCTTTATACTCCCGCATTGTACCTTAAAAATCATCGATAGATGGTTGTGGTAAGCACCGCCTCCCAGGCATCAAAGATGCCCTCCATGCTAGCTGATTCGGTAAATTAGCAGACACCATTCCATCAGCCGCCTGAAACGGGTAATCTCAACAAAATGGAATCCGATAACCAACAATTGACTCTACGCATTTCAGTGAAGGAGATGACAGCTTTCTGCCGGACGATCACTAACAACAGCAGCAATACAGCAAGAAAACATGCTGCACTGATCGCCATGGAGGGCTTTATCAGCCAACATGCCGGAACAGAAAAATACACCGCGATTTATCACCATCTACTTGAAATAATAGAAGATTTTTCAGAGAAAACACGCACTGAGCTGCTACAGGAGTATACCGATGAACTACTCCCCGCCCTTCACAGAGAGAGCAGCCATGAGATTGCGCGCCTTCATCGACAGCTATCCCGAAATGGTTTCCACGATATCCTGGGGAAGGCGAGCAAAAAGCTGACAGACAGCGAGTACCACCAGCTCTCTTGCTGGCTGGAGAGTTGGTGTTACGATGCCGAGCAACGAGGGCGGGAAGCCAGTGGCTACCCGGATGCGATAAATCTTGCAGCTGCAGGGATCGATGTCGGTGAATACCAAGCGATGAACGATCTACGAAAACTACTGGAGAGATAATGAAACCAGCCCTATCACGACTGATCTTTCTCCTCCTTACATTACTGCTCTCTATTCCCCTTACGGCGCAGGCAGCTGATAATGAGGAGGAGTCTTCACTTCCTGAAGTCACTGTAGTGGAGGCATCCGATATGGTGGCGGACGGTATAAAAGCCGGCCATGAGAAAAAAGTTCTCATGGTACTGGTATCCCAGGAGTTCTGTCCCTTCTGCGAGGATATCAAACGGGATGTCATCAGACCGATGATCCGTGGAGAAGACTTCAAGGGTCAGTTAATGATCAGGGAACTCTCTATAGATCCTGGAGTGGAAGTGCGGGATTTCTCGGGGACAAAACGCAGCGGTATAAACCTCGCTGCCGATTACAACGCAGACTTCACCCCGACACTCCTATTCCTCTCTCCCGATGGTCGCGAGTTGCACAAGAGTATCGTGGGTTACACCACCCCGGACTTCTTCTACTACTATGTTGAGGAGTCGATCAAAGGCGCTATTCTTGCGTTGAAGAAGTGGAGCAAGTGAAAATACCGGATAAATCATCCGGCCTGAGGAAATCTGTTATGTCTGAGCCGCTGTACGATCTCTTCTTTTCTGGGGAGATCATGGACGATCGAGATCCGAACGAGGTGCGTAGCAACATTGCCCGAATGTTCAAAATGGACGAGGCAAAATTGGGCCACCTCTTCTCGGGCACACCAGTAAAAATAAAGGGCAAGGCGGACCAGGATACCGCCATTAAATACCGCGTAGCTTTCCGCAATATGGGGGCGCTGGTGGATATCAGGCCTTGTAACAGTTCGGTAACAACAAAAAGCAGCAGCCCTGCCGCCACGGAAGAGATGTCACTACTCCCACCTCGTACAGGAAGCCTCGCTGACTTTGCTGTCGAAAAAGAGCCTGCGGTAATTCCTGATATCACCGGTATCGACCTCGCTCCAGCCGGCAGCGAACTTGATCAAACCCCTTCCCCCGCCACCGCAGAGATCGATACCAGTGGGCTAATACTCAATCCACCCAACTCAGGAAGCTTTGAAGATTGTCATATTGAGCCTGAGCCGACGCCTATTCCCGACATCAGTGAACTAAAACTTGATGACCCTGATGATGCTTAGGGAGCCTCTGGTACGACATTCTCCTCGTGAGGAGAAGAGGTTGGAGCTATTACTACGCTTTCCCTATAAAGTGTCGCAAAAGCCCCCTCTCCACACAGAGGAGATGCCTACATGGATAATGGTATGGACCCACTCCACTTCATAGCCGGCCTCAATAGGGCCAAGATGGAATTGTTATCAACCATCTAATAGCGGAGTGGATCCAGTGATGAAGATTACAACAATCGGCCTTGATATCGCAAAATCAGTATTTCACCTGTATGTAGTGAACTCAGTGGGGCGATACATCAAGAAGAAGCAACTCAAGCGAAAACAGGTCTTGGCGTATATGGCAAACATGGAGCCGTGTTTGATTGCAATGGAGGCGTGTGGAGGTGCCAACTACTGGGCAAGAGAATTTGCCGCTCAGGGGCATCAGGTTAAGCTAATCGCGCCTCAATATGTCAAACCCTACGTCAAAGGTAACAAGAACGACTACAATGATGCCGAAGGGATCGCTGAGGCGGCACAACGGCCCAATATGCGTTTTGTGCCGATTAAGTCCGTCGAACAGCAAGATATCCAGAGTATTCACCGTCAACGGGAGCGCATCAAAAAGAACGTACCGCCTTGGTGAATCAGGTGCGTGGATTATTGGCTGAATATGGGGTGGTCATCAATAAAGGGGTTGCCGCCGTGCGCAGGGTCTCCCTGAGATTCTGGAAGATGCAGAGAATGGTTTGACGCCCCTTGCGCGTGAGTTATTCGCAGAGCTTCAGGAAGAATCACAGACCATCGACAAACGGCTTGAGCAGTGTGAGAAGCGAATCAAAAGTCTCAATCAAGAAAATGAGGTGTGCCAACGACTCGATGAGATATTAGGGATCGGCCCCATCACCGCCAGCGCGACTTATGCTGCAGCCGGTGACGGCAAAGATTTTGTGAGTGGCCGTCATTTTTCAGCCTGGTTAGGCTTGGTGCCTGGTCAACACTCGACGGGTGGCAAGACGGTCCTTCTGGGGATCAGTAAACGGGGTAACGCCTATCTCAGAACACTGTTTATTCACGGTGCCCGGGCTGTTCTGCGTCACTCTGCGAATAAGACAGATCACTTTAGCCGGTGGGCTCAAGCCCTATTGGAGCGTCGAGGGCACAATAGGGCATGCGTTGCGGTTGCCAATAAGATGGCCCGAATCGCATGGGTCATCATGGCGAAAGGTGAGACCTATCGTACAGTCGTATGAACACAGTGATGAATTTGACGGAAGCTGATTGCTTGCGTTGATTGAAAAAAGAGGTAACCCCTTTCCTACAGTTGCAAAAGACAGATTGATCGGATGGTGAGATAGGTCAGACCGGCTCATTCAAAACCTTTTACCTGCATCGGCTCTTACAGAAGCCGGAAGGATGATGAGGAGGATGAGCGCAGATAACCATCGGGGCCAGGAAGCGAAAAAAGCTTCCATCAAATAGGCCGGATATATGAGAGCAATGATTTCCTCTCGCACATCGGTAAAATGTCTTGCAAACGGAGTGGGTCCATATATGTAGGTAGTAGAGCAACGCAGGAGCAGCTTGCCGAGGGTGAGGTGCTCAGCCGATAACTCATTGATTTAACACATCTTCATTAGAGAGAGGCGTAAATAGGGCAATAGTGTGATCTGATATATCTGCCGAATCGACTATAATCAGAAAAGGTTTCAACCGGGCAAGGCAGGAGTAGACATAGCTTTTTGGCCCTGCTTTTGCTTAACTCAGGGTATAGAGGATAACTTCGTAGCGAGTGCCATTTAAATGGCATCTCGGAGGAATAAAGATGGTCGGACCAATTTCAAGTGACAAAATCTCATCGCAGATACCTGATCGCAGTCAGGTTTCAGATGGCGACAAAACGAGCAAAAAGAGTACTGTTACAGAAACAGCGACTGAAACCGCTCCCCCTGCCACAGCAGAGACAGCGGGCGATACCGTCAGTCTGAGCCAAGCGGGTGAATCACTTAATCAGGTATCCGCAGAGGACAGCAGAACATCCCTCCAGGATCCTGATCAGGCGTCTGCCCTTGCAGTACGGGTACGTGATCAGCTTAGAGATGCCGGTTCCCAGGCGCTGGAAGTGTATGGGAAAATTTCTGCGGAACAGGCGACCGGCCTGCTAACCCAGGCGCCCGCCTGACGCAACAAAATTCAAGGCTCTGCAGTGGACTGCAGGGCGTCCTGTTTTAACCGGTTGATAGCATCAGCCTGACCAATCACCACCAGAACATCACCTTGGTCGAGCTTGTGGTCCGTACCACTACAGGCGAAGATAAACTCATCACTCAACTCCCTGTCTATGGCTCCAAGGACAACCAGGTCATAGTGGTGCGATAGCGCCAACTCACCCAACCGCTTGCCATCCATGAACGCCCCCTCCTCTATCGCCACCTGAGCGAGATTGAGATAGTCCTGACCGAACACAACACTCTCTATAGTCTCTGCGATCAACGGGCGCTTCAGCATGTCGTAGATCTTTCGCCCACTAATTTCATAAGGGTCCACCACCTTGGTCGCCCCCGCCGCAAGCAGCTTATGGGATGAATCACCAGACTGGGTCAAGGAGATCACCTTCAGTTGTGGGTCGATATCCTTGGCACTGATGGTAAGAAAAACATTTTGTGCATCATCCTCAAAAAAGGTGAAAATAATCTCTACACTCTCACCTATACCCAAGGCTCTGAGTTCATCATCATCGGTATAGTCCACCGACAGTGTGTCAAAGCCACGGGCTGCCATGGCCTCGATACACTGTGTCTCCCGCGCCACCAACAGCAGCTCCCAGGAACGCTCCTTCAGCTGCTCAGCTACCGCTGCACTGAGTGAGTTACAGCCAAATATGATAATTTTATATTTTTTTGTCATCCTCGGCTCAACTCCACGCCCTTCTCCAAGCGCTCCTTGAAGTGGATGATACTGTACTCATGACCAATCAACACCAGCACATCACCGGAAACCAGGCCAAAACCAGGCTGCGGATTGAAGTGGAGAGAGCGGTCACGCAGCTCATAGATCTCCCCACCGGCTATCTTTTCACCATCTTTCTGGCTGATGACACCGAAGAGAATCAGTTTATTGGCAAGAAAGTCGATCTCACCAATGTTCAGGCCATCTATGTGGGAGCCACCATGCACCACAACCGTATCCAAACCGATCCCGTTCTCACCCGATAATATTCCGTGAATCGCCTCAAAGGCGACCGGCTGCCCCACATATTCGCCGGCAATCAACGCCACCGACTTGAAGGGCGCCACAGTATGATCAGCACCCGCCTGATAGAGCTTGCGTACCGCCTCCTGCCGATTGGCACGGGAGACAATTTCAATATCAGGATTGAGGTAGCGAGCGGTCAGGGTGATATAGACGTTGGCCACATCATCACCGGTAAGACAGAGGATACGACTCGCCCGCTCTCTTATTCCCAGTTGTTCCAGTAGTTCATTGCCCTCGGCGTTGCCCTCAATCGCCAAATAGCCCAGCCGCTTCGCCTTGTTGATATTTTCCGGCTCTCTATCAATAACGACAAAATGTTCCCGATCCTTTGCCAAACGCTCAGCCACGATCTGGCCAACCCGGCCATAGCCACAGATGATCGTATGTTTACCCTTCTTCTTCTCCAACTCTGAGAAGATGCGATTATCCTTCAGCTCATCCATCTTTTCGCTGAAAGCGGCAACGATTACAGAGGTGCTGAACGCCAGCACACCGATACCACTGAGAATCAGCACTAATGTAATAGCGCGTCCCTCGCTGGTCTGCGGCGTAATATCGCCATAGCCCACCGTTGAGAGCGTCACCAGGGCCCAGTAGACACCGTCAAAAAAGTTATCAATCGCCCCCCCCTCATGCTGTGCCTCAAAGAAGTAGAAGGCGGAAGCAGAGGTAAACACCATAAAGGTGATAAAAATCGCCAGTGTGTAGAGTTCAAACCGTTTCTCAGCAAGAATCTTGGCGAACTCATTGATACTGCGGGCGTAGCGAAACAGTTTAAAGAGCCGAAACAGCAGAAAAATACGAAGAAAACGGAGAGGACGGTAGCTGGGGATAATCGCAAGCAGGTCGATAATGGCAAGAGGTGTGGTCATGTAGTCCCACTTCTTCAACAGCGCCTCTTTAAGCGGCGCCCAAAGGTGGAAGCCGCCACCAACAAACTCAGCCCGCTCGTAGTGATCAATGAAGATTTTGTGGATATCGTTGTAGAGCCAGAGGCGCAGCAGATATTCTGTCAAAAAAATGGAGACTGCGCACCACTCAAAGATATCCCCCGGTGTGCCAAGATCCACCTTCACTTCGTATATCAGGACAGAGACACTGGAGAGCACCAGTATGATCATAAAGATATCAAAGTAGGGGCGAATCGCCGACTGGGGGTTCTCCATCAAGTCGAAAAAAAAGCGTTTCGCCCGTTTGTAGCGGGGGGAGTCTTCAAGGTCATAGCAGTGCTGCACAACCACTCTTGCCAATGGCATGGATGTAAGCCTCGCTTCTACTTAAAAAATATGTCTCTACTGAACACCTGAGTTTAAGTCTAGCCTATTTCCCTAAAAACAGAATGAGATTCAGCTGTGGTCAGAAAGTTTATCTGCCGCTTCCCACCTCCATCCTCTCAACCTCAGCCAGAGAGACCCGAAGTCCATCCGTAGTAACAAACCCTCTCGCCTCAACATCACCTTTATAGGCCTGATAGTGTTTCTCATTACCTGAGCGGGCATCAACCACCCGAAGATCAACCACCTGATAGTTATCCTGCCACTGAAAGTAGAGATAGCCGACGGCACCCAACAGCATCAAGACAACAGAGACAACAGCGGCAACTTTTACCAGACTTGAACGTTGTGGTTCTGAAGGGAGGCTTCGTGGGGATGCAGGCTGCTGGAGTAACGCCCTCTGATTACGTCGCCTAACATAGATCAGAGCACCGCCGATCACCAGTATTGTGAGTAAAAGTTTTAAAAACATGGCGACGACCTTAACATGCAGTTGAGATAGAGGCTATGTTATAAAGGGAAGTATGAGCGAGGACAATCTGACAGCGATGAATCACCAACAGACAACACAACAATCACCAAAGTGCAGCCATAAATCGATAAGACTTTGGCTGTTAGTAGCGGCCCTCCTCCTTCTCTCACTCCTGAGTGCCTGCGGCAATCCGGATCAACCGACAATTGGCCTCTATCTAGCCATACAACGCGGTGATATCGACCAGATCGAACGCCATATCGCCTGGAAAACCGATATCAACAGCATAGATTCCGATGGCAGGCGTCCACTTCACGTCGCCGCCGGCAAGGGGCGCTATGTCATCACCAAGCTGCTCATCGATAACGGAGCCGATATCAATGCAGGTGACCGCAACGGCAAGCCGGCTCTCTATCACGCGGTACTCTCAGGCAGAACACAGATCGCCGAACTGCTGGTAAAGAGAGGGGCCGACCCCCAGCCGGACAAACTACTGGATGAAGTGGTCAATGAGAGTGTGGCGGACCGTGACATTATCCCCTTGCTGCTTAAGTGGGGTGCCGACATCGATCATAGGGACGCTGAAGGTAGAACACCGATGATGCGGGCAATCATCGCGAAGCAGCGGGTACTGGTGAAATTGCTGATAGCCAACGGTGCCGATGTTAATGCCGAGAACAGCAGGGGGCATCGCCCTCTCGACATAGCCAATGAACTGCAAGATCGTGACATCATACGATTACTGCACCGCAACGGCGCGCGCCCCTCAGATAAAACCGAAGAGTAGTGACGTAGCCCTCCGCTTCTGTTAACTTTCGGCTCTTGGCCGAATAGGGTAGATACTCAGCCAACCTTAGGATGTTTCTTCCTGGCTATAAACAGTAATCCTGAAAACCATCTTGATGGATAAGGGTTGCACCAGTAGGAGCGAACTTGTTCGCGATTAGCTCCGAGGTATGCTCCTCGCGAACAAGTTCGCTCCTACAAGTGACTTCAGGATTATTGAGCAGAGCACATATTTTTTTAATTTGAGGCGATAACGCCTACCTAATTTAGGACAAAACTCATGGCGGAAACTGTTGACGAGCTCACCATCAACTACAGCGAAGATGGCATCGACGTGGTCAAGGAGCTAGATAAGGTCATTCTGACCAAAGGCGCCTGGTCCACCGTGATGTACCGATACCAGGAGTGGAATCGAAGTAAAGAAGAGTACAGCCCGGACAAGTACAGCATCCGCCGTTACCAGAAGCGCAACGGTGAATTCATGCCAAAGTCCAAGTTCAACATCTCCAGTGAAAAACAGGCCAAGGCGATTATCGAAGCCTTGCAGGGCTGGATAGAGACTGAATAACCGTACCCCTCTGGAAACGTCAAAAGCGGGACACAGAGAAAAACATAGAAGCGAACTTGTGCACGATAAGCCCGCCTTGGAGCTGATCGTGAACAAGTTCGCTCCTACGGGTGTCGATTTTCCAACTACTGCAGACCAATCACTCCCGGCCAGTCGGCAAGCTGGGAGAGTACCGCTCTCTCCCGCTCTCCATTGGCAGGATCAACCATCAGCGCTGCCAGCTCCGAGCGGAAGCGGGCCAGGGTGATGCTGCCACCGCCTTGATCCTCGGTCAGGCGCACCATACGGTACTCATTCCACTCTGCCCGCTCCCCCCCGGAGAGGGTGTCCGGCCAGTTCCTTGCACGATAACGAAACAGCATTTCGGGTAAGCGTGAGTCATCAAAACTGATTCCCAGAGAAGCCAGTACTGCAGGTTCTGAGGCCCTGATACTATCCATGCGCTTTCGATCTTCCTTGCTAAAGAAACCACCGCCGTAGAGATTCTGATCCGGGTCAGTCTGTGGCTCAAACTCCCTCGCCGAATGTACTGAGCGAATCTTCTCCACCAGACCCGATGCACTACGCAGCTGCTCTAAGTGGCGCCTCCCGGCATCCCGGTCGATCTGCCAACGTTCCGCCACCGCATCACTCATCGTGTTTAGCGGTACCACGGCGGGACTTTTATTGAGATGAATGGTCTTAAGAGGAATCCGCTCCACCCCTTCAGGCAACTGATCTTTTGCTGTAAACAGCCGTTTGGCTATCTCATCCTGATCTAGCTCTATCAGCGGCGCAGGATCATGGCGCAAGTCATATACGATCACCCCATTGGGGTTGGTCGGGTGTTTTGCCAGAGGAACAACCATGGCGATGCAGCCAAGAGCTGCGGGATACATTGATGAGACATGAAGTACCGGCTCCATCTTTTGCAGATTGAGCAATGCACCCACCTTGCGCTTATCCCTCAGGGGCAACAGATAGTCAAACAGGCGCGGCTGCTTCTCCTTTATCAGTTTCGCCATGGCAATGGTCGCATAGACATCGGAGAGGGCGTCGTGTGCCGCCTCATGGGCTATGCCGTTCTCAGCGGTCAGCCGCTCCAGTTTGAAGCTGGTGACACCATCATCATGGGTTGGCCAGACGATTCCCTCAGGCCGAAGGGCGTGGGTAAGACGCACCATATCGATAACATCCCAGCGCGAATTACCGTTTTGCCACTCCCTTGCGTAGGGATCAAAGAAGTTACGGTAGAAGCCGTAACGGGTGAACTCATCATCGAAGCGGATAGAGTTGTAGCCAACACCACAAGTCCCGGGGCGCGTCATCTCCCGATGGATCATGGCGAAAAACTCCGCCTCGTTGACGCCCTCTTCCTGCGCCCGTTGAGGGGTAATGCCGGTCACCAGACAGGCGCCGGGTTGTGGCAACATATCATCAGAGGGCTTGCAGAAAACCGTCAGCGGCTTATCGATAACATTCAACTCGTCATCGGTACGGATACCGGCAAACTGAACCGCCCGGTCCCGCCGAGGATCAATACCCCAGGTTTCATAGTCGTGCCAGTAAAAACTCAGTGCCATTTTGCCGTCACAATAGCTGCGCCATCAATCCCACCCTCGTGAAAAACTTATAAAATAGCAGCACCCTCTCCCCAGTGAAGGTGTTGTAAAAAGCTCTGGTTCCTTCTCTCTACGAGGGAGAAGGTTAGGTCGCTACGGGCTCCTGCCCTCTCGCGACACTATTACGTCCATGTAGGCATCTCCCCGGTGGGGAGAGGGAGTTTATCGAACAGCAGCGGCTGCTATTAGCTAATCGACAGGCACCGCCCGGTAGGCGTTGTTTGACTGGCGCTCGATCTGGAAGTCGATACCACAGGCCGGGCAAGTGGTTATCGCCCCCTCCTCCTCTTTTTCAGAGTGCTGCATCTGGTACTTACAGACCGGGCAGAGAACGCTGTGTGCAACAGGTTTGCGGAACTGCAAAGCGAACATCTGGTTAATAATCCGTGGATCACACTCGCGCCTGTTCAGCCCCTTACGTATCCACTGCTCCACTTCACCCGCCTCGCTGACATCACCAACAAAGATGGCACCGATGATCTTATCGTCGCGGAAGACCAGTTTTTTATAGACATACGGGAGTTCAGCGTAGGGGTAGTCGCCGGACTCATGGAGGACATTGTCACCGATCGTATTACTCTCACCGAGGCAGACCAGATCCAGATCCAGAACCTTGGTACGCAACGATGGAGTGCCTTCATAGACCAGAGAATCACCCGCCATATTAGCACCGGCAATGTGACCCTGCTTCCAGGCACGCAGCCACCCTCTCAAGGCACCACTATCACCCACCCCTTCTGTGGCGATTAGTGCTACATCACCAGCGGCATATATATTTGATTCACGGCTACACTGGTTTGTAGCGACTTCAACACCATGGGCCGAGCCCAATATACTATCGCCGAAAAAGTCAAGAGAGGGGGCCTGAACCGCGGAGAGCACCAGCAGGTCTGCAGCCAACTTACGCCCGCCACTGATAACCACACCGCTCAGTGTTGAACCATCCTTCTCCACCAACTGGACGTCGGCACTTCGAATCACTTCTGCTCCCGCCTGGCGTAGTCGGGTCTCCATGATCTCGTCAGCAATAACGTCAAGATACCCTGGATATAGACGTGCTTTTGGAAGCACCAGTGTGCAGTGTATGCCACGACGCTGAAGCCCATAGACGGCGCTTACCGCCTGAAAATTGTCCCCGTAAACCACCGCTTTGCGTGTTGATTTAATACGGGATTCAATTTGTTGAAGATCAGGAAGATGGTCGAGATGGACAATGCCGTCGGTCTGATCATCATCAAAAAAAGCGCGGGCTGTTCTCTTGCCGGTGGTGACCAGTAGTTTGTCGTAGGTAACCAGGCGTTTATTGCTAAGCAGTACCTGCTGAGAGGAGAGACGCACCTCTTTGGCACTGATCCCGGACTGAAACTGTACCCCGAGCTCTTTCAGCTTATGCTGAGTAGCCGCTGAACTTACCGATCCTTTGGCCAGCATCTCCCCAAGCATGGGGCGTGTATAGAGCGCACTCTCCTGCGCCTCTGCCATTATGATTGCGCCGTTGGCATCACGTTCCCGAATTGCCTCTGCCGCTCGTCTGCCGGCAACACCGGAGCCAATTATAAAATAGGTAGACATACTGCTATCTCCTCCTTGCAGGATTATTATATTCGTTATTTTTTAGCTCATGCCCGCCAGATATGCAACCGCCCCAGCAATCTACTCACAGGGCCTTTGGCCTCCACCAAACCGGGGACAAGCTATTTTTTCTTTCCTTTTACATACTTTTTCAGCCGTTGACGCTTGCGCACCTGGCGATCGGTAAGTTTGTTCTTGCGGCCCTCAAAAGGGTTGCTGCCAGAACGGAATTCGAGGCGAATTGGGGTACCATCGAGCTTCAGCACTTTACGGAAGCGATTGGTCAGGTAGCGTTTGTAGGCTGCGGGTACCGCATCGGTCTGATTGCCATGGATCACAATTATCGGTGGGTTTTGCCCCCCCTGGTGAGCATAGCGCAGCTTGATGCGACGGCCGTTAACCATGGGTGGTTGGTGCTCCTGTACCGCCCATTCAAGAATACGGGTCAGTTCTGGAGTTGCAAGATTGCGAACGGCATTGGCGTAGGCGGCATCGACCGATTTGTAGAGGGTACCAACCCCCGAACCGTGAAGTGCTGAAATAAACTTCTTGGAGGCAAAACCGAGAAACGGTAGTTTACGATCCAGCTCCTCCTTGATAGATGCCCGCTGGTCACTGTCGATACCATCCCACTTATTCACCACCACAACCAGAGCACGACCACTCTCCAGGATATGGCCGGCCAGGGTGGCATCCTGCTCACTCACCTCCTTGTGGGCATCGAGCACCAGCATAACGACGTTGGCTTCCTCTATCGCCTGCAGTGTTTTAATGACACTGAATTTTTCAACCGCCTCATTGACTCTGGAGCGGCGTCGCACGCCGGCGGTATCGATCAAAGTATAGGGCTTGTCATCGTGAGTATAGTTAATGAAAACGCTGTCACGGGTAGTGCCTGGTTGATCGAATGCAACCACCCGCTCCTCACCCAGCATGCGATTGACCAGTGTTGACTTACCGACATTGGGTCGCCCGACCACGGCGATCTGAACACCCTTCTCTACACCATCGTCACCCGCCTCTTCCTCATCGGGGAAGGTGTCGAGTACCTGACTGATCATCTGCTTAACACCACGGCCGTGGGCCGCAGCAATGGCAATCGGATCTCCCAGGCCAAGGACATAAAAGTCGGCACCGGCAATATCCTGATCCAGATTCTCGCTCTTATTGACTACTGCACTGATCGGCTTACCGGTACGACGCAACTGCCGCGCAATATTCTCATCACTGCCGGTACAACCCGCTTTGCCGTCGAGCAGAAAGAAGATGTGATCGGCCTCAGCTATTGCCGCCTGTGCCTGCTGCTCCATCAGCACATCGACACCATCCTCTTCACCGCTAAGGCCACCGGTATCAACCACAACATAAGGCTTGTTCCCCATTCTGCCGACACCATACTGGCGATCACGGGTGAGACCGGGTTGATCTGCCACCAAGGCATCACGACTCCGGGTGAGACGATTAAACAGAGTCGACTTGCCGACATTGGGTCGACCCACCAGTGCAATAACGGGTAACATAATTCAGGGCCTGCTAACGAACGGCCAGAGCCGAGAGTGCACCGCCGTTACCGTAGACGTAGGCGACATTGTCGACCACCACGGGCGGGGTGTTGATGGGGGCCTTACCAACCCGAGTGCGAGCAACGATGCGGCCATTGCTGCGTGTGAGCCAGTGTAGGTAACCTTCGAAGTCACCCACGACTACATAGTCCCTAACGACCACTGGAGCAGAGAGCCCACGGGCCTGCATCTTCTTGTTGCGCCACAGTGCCGATCCATTTCTTGGCGCGATAGCCCACACATGACCCTCGGCATCGGATACGTACAGATAATCCGCATCAGCTCCAAGACCGCTATAGGAGGAGAGCTTGCGCCGCCATAGCACAGAACCATTCGACTCAGAGATCGCAGCCATCTCCCCCTGGTAAGTGGTGACGTAGATCACGCCATCACGTACCAGTGGATCACCGTCAATATCGACCATTCGTTCCAGCTCCGAACGCCCACTGGGTGCCGTAACTGAAATCTCCCACTGAAGGTTTCCACTGGCCAAATCCAGTGCCGCCAGCTTGCCGCTGGAGAAACCACAGATCACATTATCACCGCTTATTACCGGAGAGCTGCTACCGTAGAGTGTCAGTACCGGAATCGTCCGATCATAGATCCACGCCTGACTGCCGTCAGCCGCGTTCAATCCGACCACTTTGCCGTCGATGGTATGCACCACCACCTTTCCATGCCCCACCTGGGGTGTCGAGAGCACTTCACTGCTGACTCGGGTACGCCACCGCTCACTGCCGTTTGCCATATCGAAGGCGATCACTTCGGCGTTAGCGGTACCTACCAGCAGCAGATTTTCACCTCCACCGATCCCACCGGAGATTTCAAGCCCTGAATCGATCGACCAGATCGCCCTGCCGCTAGCGGCATTAAGCGCCTTGATCACTCCATTGTGCCCGGCAACGTAGAGCTGCCCACCCATTACCAGAGGAGAGAGCTTGATTTGCTGCTCACCGGCACCCCCACCTACTGTGGTGGACCAGAGCGTGGTCACCTCTACCTGATTACTCACCTCAACCAACTCCGCCGGCCGAACTGCAGACTCTTCATCGGCAAGGAGGTCAAGAGGATTCATCGAACTGCAGGCGTTCAGCAACAGTGCTGACAGCAGAATCATATATCGCTTCATCATAGGTCCCACTCCTATTCGACAGCCGCCAGATCATCAAACTTCATCTGTACCAGAGCCGAGTTACCCGCCTGCAGCTCCAGAGCCTGACCGTATGCCTGTCGTGCGGCAGACTTATCACCTTTAAGCAAGGCGGCGTCTCCTTTCAGTTCAGCAAAGGTACCGCGGAAGCTATCATCGGGAGCAGTGGCAACAATTGCCTCAACAGCTTCTGCATCACCCTCCGACAACAGTATTCGCGCTTTGCGCAAGCGTGCCACCTGCTTCAGCGATTGGTCCGTTGTGTTATCCAGTACCCACTGCAGCTGAACTTTGGCACCTGCAGCATCATCCTGTTGTAGCTTCAGCTTGGCCAGACTGAGCGCGGAAAAAACTGCATAAGAGGAGTCAGGATAGTTATTGATCACACCCTCTGCCTGCACCGTCGCCAGGTTTTCAGCACCGGTTGCCACTGAGTGATTGAGCTGCTCGAACTGAGCCGAGGCCTGCTCAGCAATTGACTGCTGATGCTGAGTCCAATACTGCCAGCCAAATACACCGCCAAGACCGATCACAACACCGGCGATCACCGAGGTACCGTTCTCCTTCCACCACTTTTTAAGTTGTTCGACCTGCTCTTCTTCGGAAAGATTGACATCCACCGCTTTTATCCTCTTCAGCACCCCTTCATTGGGGTGGTTATTCAATTCATGTCTGGTTCTAATGGTGCTTATCTTAAGCTCGTTTTTTCTGTAGGAGCGACTTCAGTCGCGATTGGCTCGGTGCCAAAATCTGCTACAGTGCTTTATTCCTTCGCGACTGAAGTCGCTCCTACAACCAGAGAGCATTCGATAAATTCCCAACAATGAGCCATTCAACCTGCTCCCTGCTTTTCGGGGTCTACAATAGATTCGTCAATACGCCGGCCAGCTCATCCAGTGCCACCTGCTGTTGTTCACGCTTATCTCTCAGTGACTTGATACCGATGACACCGCGCTCCAGTTCATCCTCACCCAGTACCAAAGCAAAACGAGCACCACTGCGATCCGCTTTCTTAAACTGGCTTTTGAAACTACCGCCGCCGCAGTGGGTCATCAGCCGCAGACCCAGACACTCATTACGCAATTTCTCCGCCAGTGTCATACCGGCCTTTTGCGGGCCTTCACCCATCAATACAAGGTAGACATCAATACCCCGCAGTGAGAGCGGTGAGTCCCGCTCCTCCAACAGGGAGATGAGCCGCTCAACCCCCATGGCAAAACCGATCGCAGGGGTATGCCTGCCACCCAACTGCTCCACCAGCCCATCATAACGGCCACCGGCACAAACAGTGCCCTGGGCACCCAGCTTGTCGGTTACCCATTCGAACACGGTGCGACCATAGTAGTCGAGCCCCCGGACCAGGCGGGTGTTGACCACATAGTCTACCCCGGCGTCTTTCAGACCGGCGCAGAGGGTTTCAAAGTGAACCCGTGACTCCTCACCCAGGTAATCCATCAATGAAGGTGCTTCGGCTATCAGCAGTTGTAGCGCAGGATTCTTTGAATCCAGCACCCTCAGGGGATTGCTTTCGAGTCGACGCAGGCTATCTTCATCCAACTGTTCACGGTGGGCTGAGAGATATTCTACCAGCACGCTACGGTAGGTTGCCCGCTCCTCGGCAGTACCGAGCGAGTTAATCTGCAGTTCCAGCCCCTCCAATCCCAACACCTTCCAGAAACGATGAGCAATCAGGATAATCTCAAGATCGATATCCGGACCTTCGAGGCCGTAGGCTTCGACACCGATCTGGTGAAACTGGCGATAACGTCCTTTTTGTGGACGTTCATGCCGAAACATCGGCCCGCGATACCAGATGCGTTGGGTCTGGTTGTGGAACAGCCCGTTTTCAATTCCTGCACGCACACAGCTGGCGGTATTCTCCGGTCGCAGCGTCAGACTATCGCCGTTGCGATCCTCGAAGGTGTACATCTCTTTCTCAACGATATCGGTAACCTCACCAATAGAGCGCTTGAAAAGATCGGTCATCTCCAGGATTGGGGTACGCATCTCCTGGTAACCATAAGCGTCGACAACATTACGCACTTGATCCTCCAGAAACTGCCACATTGGCGACTGCTCCGGAAGAACGTCATGCATACCACGAATTGCCCGAATATTTTTTGCCATTAACTCGCTGTGTATCTTCGTATCAAATAATTGACCAGAAGACAGCCCACTTGGTGGCTGCCCTGGCATGAACTTACTATTAACCGGCTCTGCACTATGTTCCTGTTCCACGCAATTTTCATCTTCTCTGTAGGAGCGGCGCCCCCGCCGCGATGAACATTGCACCGCCCTGCCAAGTTCCATCGCGCCGAGGGCGGCGCTCCTACATCACTGGTTTTGGCTGTGTGGAACAGGATTATTGTACATAGCCATTTACTGTTAAAACTGCTTATTCTGGGTCGAGAGTAAATCTGGCCACGTTGGCACGGGTGTGTTCACTAAGATCGAAAAGCTCGCCTTTCACCGTAATCTCCACAGCAGCGGCATTGCCGATAACAAAACTGTAAGGAGGATTTCCTTCCAACGTCAGGCGGGCACCTGCCGGCTTCACGCCAAAAATCCGGTGGCTTCTATCGGCATCCTTGATGTCCACCCAGCAAGCATCCTTAAATGTCACCACCACGGAATTATCCACCGCCTCAGCTAAGGTAACGGTAGAATCCTCCACCGACTCCAGAGAAGCTCCACTCGTGGGAGTAACATCCTCTGTCGCCGTCGTCAGTGGTGGTACTGCCAGGGTATCTGCCTCAGTGGGGTCAGCGACTGCTGCCTCCCTAGCCACAGGCTCCTCCTGCTCCGGCAGCGGCTCAGCAGTTACCGCCTCGACCTGCGCCGCGCTGCTTACCTCTTCACTCTCGATTACATCCGCTACCACTTGTGGCTGCATCGTGGAAACATCGGACCCTGCCGTGGAGGCCTCTTCCCGAATCTCTGGGATCCCCATCAACTCAGGCATCTCAGGCTGTGGTGAAACCTCACCTGTAACAGCAGCCTGCTCTCCATCTACAGACAGGGTAGCGTCACTCCCTAGCGGGGCTGGCCACTGCAGGAAACCCTGCCACCACACCACTACCAGTGCAATCAGTCCCAGGATAATGAGCCAGGTTATGCTCCTCACCACCGCATGGCTGCTACGTACCTCCCGCCTCACATTGGAGATCTTGAGCTTGGTCTTCTGCTTCCCGTATGCGTTGGCTTGCTGAAATGCCTCCAGCAACGGTTCCGCCGACATACCCATCATGCGGGCGTAGTTGCGCAGATAACCCTGGACAAAAACCGCCCCCGGCAACTTACCGTAGTCATCGGCCTCAAGGGCGATGAGAATATCCTCAGCCAGGTGCAAATGGGCAGATACCCGTCCAATATCGAGGCCCTGAGCCTCCCTGGCGGCCCTTAGCCGACTTCCAGGGCCGGCAGGTTCGATTACTTTTTCTTCATCTTCTCTGTCGACGGCACTCATTTTTTATTTGATTCCTTCAGCAAGAGAACCTCCTGGGAGTCCGGGAAGCTGTTTCGCAGTAACAGGGAGTAGCTGGAGACAGCGTTCCGATCTCCCAACTTACGCTCAGCCTGTATGCCGAGCCAGAGACTGGCTGCAGTATGCCTGGCTGACTCCAGATAGCGCTGCAGATACGCCCGGGAGGAGAGATACTCACCATTGTTGTAACTCACTCTGGCCATCTGGATCAGTGCCGTTGGCAGCCTGGGATTACGTTCGAGTGCCTGACGTAGATAGCGCTCAGCCTGAACAGGATCAGGCTTTCTTCCGGCACAAATTCCGGCGTTGGTAAAAGCCACTTCGGGTGTCGTGTAGAGAGGGTTTTTCAGTGCCTGCTGGAACTGCATATCCGCCTCTTCGTAGCGACCATTACGACAGAGAAAGGTCCCATAGGCATTGAGCATATAGGGATGGCGCGGCTGCAGCTTTAGTCCCCGTTTGAAATGTCGCTCGGCCAAGCCGGGCTCATTCAGTCTATCGTAGAGCAGAGCAATAATATTGTGCCCCTCGACATTCCCCGGCTCTACCTGCAGTGCACGTCGAGCCTTCTTCAAGGCTACGTCAAGCCGACCCTCCCGCATATAGCCAACCGCTAATTTGACATAGACATCACCGACCCCAACTGCCGACTCCTGCCCCATCTGACCGGTGCTGTCTTCCATGTCCACATCTGGACGCACTGCACCCTGCTGACATCCGCTAACGACAAGAGTCAATGCAGAGAGTAACAACAACGCCGTGATACGATTGTTCAACTTAATCTCCCGCCCTGTTTAATCTGTTTCAATTCCCGCCGACTACGATCTTTTACCCGCCCGACCAACTGCCCGCAAGCGGCATCAATGTCTTCACCGCGGGTCTTGCGGGTAACAGTAATAATGCCCGCTTTCATCAACCGATCACGGAAAGCATCGATACGCTCCTTGGGAGAACAGCGGTACTCTGTTCCCGGAAAGGGATTAAACGGGATTAAATTCATCTTCGATGGTGTCCCCTCCAGCAAGCGGATCAACTGTTTGGCATGCTGAATGCTGTCATTTATCCCGTCGAGCATAACGTACTCCCAGGTCACCTTACGCCGCTTGTCGTCTTTGACATACTCACGACAGGCGGGAATCAGCTCTTCCAGAGGGTACTTTTTATTAACCGATACCAACTGGTCCCGCAGCTCATTATTCGGAGCATGGAGCGAGACGGCGAGACTGACATCGCTCACTTCCCTAAGCTGATAGAGGGCGGGCACAATACCCGAGGTACTGATGGTCACCCGGTACTTTGAGAGCATATAAGCAAGGTCGTCCTGCATTATGTCCATGGCGCTGACCACGGCATCAAAATTGGCCAAGGGTTCACCCATTCCCATCAACACCACATTGGTAAGGGGTTTGCCCAGCTCTCGTGTCGCCACCCAAACCTGACCTATGATCTCGGCCACTGTCAGATTACGATTGAAGCCCTGCTGGGCGGTCGAGCAGAAACTGCAGTCGAGGGAACAACCTACCTGAGAGGAGACACAGAGGGTATTGCGGCCATCATCCGGGATCAGTACTGACTCAATGCGGTTGCCACAGTTGAGTTCCAACACCCACTTGTGGGTACCGTCACTCGCCGGCTGATCGAAAACGATCTCAGGCACCCGCACCTCGGCCACCTCCTGCAGTTGGGCTCGCAGCTTCTTCGACAGATCGGTCATAGCGTCAAAATCGGTCACTCCGTGCTTGTGAATCCACTTCAGCACATTACGACCGTGAAACGGCTTCGAACCCAACTCTACGAAGAGCGCTTCGATCGCCTTGCGATCAAGGCCCAGCAGATTAATTTTCTCTTCCACTGACAATTTCTACCTCAGCGGGTGCGTCCACAGACGCCTTCAGGGAAGAAAAAGTCGATCTCCACCTTGGCGGTTTCAGGTGCATCAGAGCCGTGTACGGCATTCTCATCCACGGTCTCGGCGAAATCGGCACGAATAGTACCTGTAGCGGCTTCCTGAGGGTTGGTGGCACCCATCACTTCACGATTTTTGGCAATAGCGCCTTCACCTTCCAGTACCTGCACCATCACTGGCCCGGATGTCATGAAGTCGACCAGCTCACCGTAAAATGGACGCTCCTTGTGAACGGCATAAAACTCCCCTGCCTGCTCACGAGTAAGATGCAACATCTTCGAGGCAACAATCTTCAATCCCGCTTTTTCGAAGCGGTTATAGATCTCTCCAATGACGTTTTTTGCCACCGCATCGGGCTTGACGATGGAAAAAGTACGCTCTAGCGCCATTTAGTTTAACTCCATGAAATTCAAACAATAAAACAACACTGCACCGCCATTTTCGGCAGCACAGCAGACAATAGTGGCGGCGGTTAATCCGCCTCTGCAAAGGAGAGCAGGGAGAAGTTTACACCGCAGAAACAGCCGGACCGGTTAAAAAAACGAGGCGCTTTCTGTTTTCCACTTACAAAACCGGAGGTTAGTTTACCTCGCGACGGAGAGGGCGGCAATTCTTAAGGACTCACACCCGGCGTTTGACATCCAGTATATCCGGGAACTGTGCCATCTTGTCGATAATTCGGCTCAGCTGCTTCATATCACTGATCTCGACGGTAAAACGCATGGTTGCACGGTCAGTCTTACGGTTAGACTGGGTGTTCACCCCGATCACATCCACCTCTTCATTGGTAAGGACAGATGAAAGGTCCCGCAACAACCCCTTACGATCACCGGCGATCACCTGAATGTCCACTGGATAGGTCGTCTCTTCCTGCTGATCCGCCCACACCACAGAGGCCAGCCTACCCTGATCTTTCTCGTTAAGGTTATGGATCATTGAGCAATCCCTGCGATGCACGGTCACCCCTTTCCCCCGGGTGATGAAACCGATGATATCGTCATAAGGGACCGGTTTGCAGCAGCGCGCCATATGGGTAAGCAGATCAGAGACGCCCTCCACCACCACTTCGCTACGCCGCTTTGCCGCCGTAGTTTTTCTGCGGCGCTGGGGCAGCTTTTGTGGTGACGGTGACTGCTCTTCAACCTGCGCCACCCCCATACCGGCCACCTGGATGGGAGATATATCACCCCGGCCTATGGCAGCCAGCAGATCATCGCTCTTTTTCAGATTGAACCGTTTCGCCGCCTCTTCCAGGTTCGGCTTGTGAACACCAAGACGGGTTACCTCACGCTCCAGGCCAGTCCGTCCGGCATGGAGGTGGGCTTCGTAATCCTGCTCTTTAAACCAGTGTCGTATCCGGTTGCGCGCTCTGCCTGTCTTGATATAGCCGAGATGAGGGCTGATCCAGTCCCTGCTTGGCCCCCCTTCCTTGGTGGTCAATATATGGACCGTCTGCCCACTCTCCAGCGGCTGGGTCAGGGGTATGATGTGACCATTCACCTTGGCACCCCGGCATCGGTGGCCGACAGAGGTATGGATGGCGTAAGCAAAATCGATGGCGGTGGCACCTTTTGGTAACTCGACCACTCTCCCCTGAGGAGTTAGAACGTAAACTTGTTGTGCCTCAAAATCACTCTTGAGGCTATCGGCAAACTCATCACTACCACTGTCGGCGTCATCACGTAGATCGAGCCAACTGCGCATAAGGGCAATACGTCGCTCAAATTCCATATCCCCCTTACCGACGCTCTCCTTGTAACGCCAGTGGGCGGCCACACCCAGTTCAGCGTGCTCGTGCATCTTGCGGCTACGAATCTGCACCTCCAACGTCTTCTCTTCAGGACCGATTACCGCAGTATGGATGGAACGGTACATATTGGCTTTTGGTGTGGCGATATAGTCATCGAACTCACCCGGTATATGCCGCCAAAGACCGTGGATCACACCCAATGCGGCGTAACACTCAGCAACATCGTCCACCAGCACTCGCACTGCACGCAGATCAAATATCTGGTTAATCTCGACCGACTTGCGTTGCATCTTTTTCCAGATGCTGTAGATATGCTTTGGTCTACCGGATATCTCCCCATGGATACCGATGGCGGCAAACTTCTCCTGCAGTAGATTGATCACCTCAGTGATAAACACCTCTCGATCGGCACGGCGACCATCAAGATTACCTGCAATCTCTTTGTAACTCTCCGGCTCCAGATAGCGTAAACAGAGGTCCTCCATCTCCCACTTGATCTGCCAGATACCGAGACGGTTTGCCATCGGTGCATAGATCAGCTGAGTCTCTTTTGCTTCTGCCACCCTGAGAGGTCCCGGCAGATGTTTTAAAATTCGCAGCACATGGAGACGCTCCGCCAGTACAATCAGCACCACACGGATATCATCGGCAATGCTGAGCAGCATTCGCCGGATATTCTCAGTATGCTCGACTTCATCACGGTGCCGGGCTTCGCTCTGCACCTTGATGATATTACCAATTCGAGCCATATCACCAACCATGCGGGCGACATCAGAACCAAATCGCCCCTCAAGACCGACGGCATCCACCTGGTCGCTAGGCAGCACATCGTGCAGTATGGCGGCCACCAGGGTCTCCCAGTCCAGCGCCATATCCTCAAGAATCTCTGCCACCGCTAAGGCGTGGCGAAGGGTTGACTCCCCGGTCGGCTCCCTCGACTCCTGATGAACATTCAGGGCAAGACCGCAGGCAGCCGTAATCATCTCCATCTCTTCATCCGTGCGACTCGCGGCAAGGTCCTTCAGCCAGCTGCGCACATCCTGTACACCCAGTGCATCGCCTTGAGGAAGATGGGTTGTAGTACTAACCATTAATCAGCAACTTGAAACTCTACAACTCGTGACTAACCAGACCGTCGGCCAGTTTCGGCTCGAACCAAGTCGACTTGGGGGGCATCACCTCATCATCGTCAGCCACTGCCATTAAAGCTTCCATAGAGGTGGGATAAAGAGAAAACGCAACCGCCATTTCACCGCTATCAACACGCTTAGCCAAGCCTTCCAGGCCCCGAATACCACCAATAAAGTCGATACGGTTGTCACGTCGGGGGTCACTGATACCCAGTATAGGATCGATCAGTTCAGCCGTAAGCAGGCTAATGTCGAGGCTGGCGACTGGATCGTCAGTAGGAATTTTCTGCGGATCAATGCACAACCGATACCACTGGTCGGTAAGGTACATGCCAAACTCACCCGGGCCCGTCGGCTTCACAGGCTGATCACTGGCAGTAAGCTCAAAGCGCTCACCAACGGCTTCGACAAATGCCGAACGCTCATGTCCATTGAGATCCCTGATCACACGATTGTAATCGAGAATCTGCATCTGATTATGGGGAAAGATAACCGAGAGAAAGTAGTTATAGGCCTCTTCTCCATTGTGGTCCGGATTTGCCGCCTTTCGGTCGGCGGTAACCCGTGAAGCGGCAGCAGAGCGATGATGCCCATCCGCTACGTAGAGCGCCGGCATAGCGTCAAACAGGGTGGTCAAGCGTGCCACCCGCTCGGCATCATCAACCACCCACACTTCGTGCCGCACCTCATCTTCTGCAGTGACATCCATCGCCGGAGCGGCGGATGTAGCATCAGCGAGTATCCGGTCCACCTCAGCCTCACTCGGATAGACCAAAAACACCGGACCAGTCTGGGCATTCAAAACATCGATCTGACGTACCCGGTCATCCTCTTTCATTGGGCGGGTAAACTCATGCTTTTTTATCCGTCCCTGATCATAGGCCTCAACGGAGGCGGCAGCGACTAAACCGGTCTGGCGATGACTACCCATGGTCAAACGGTAGACATAGAAGCTGGGTAGCGCGTCTTGAACCAACACCTCTTCCGCTTTCATTCGCTGTAGGTTTTCAGCCGCTTTGGCATAGACATCAGCCGCATAGGGATCCGTACCCGGAGGTAGATCAACCTCCGCTCTCGATACATGGAGAAAGCTCCATGGCTTTCCCTCTACCATTGTACGCGCCTCATCAGCACTCATAACATCGTAGGGGGGAGCCGCCACATCTGCGGTATAGCCGGGTGCGGGTCTTAAACCCCTGAATGCTTTTACTAATGACATTTGTATAAACCTTGGTTGATTGCGTGAAAACCGAACCGGAGCATTGTTTCAGATGGCGGCGACCTTGTCCAAAGCATGGCTACAGCAACTTGTCGTATACTGCTTTAAGCCGCCCCGGGTGGACGTGAAAAATGGATACCAAACTCATGCAACAGGAGAAACTGCTCAAAAAACTGCAGCGGCAGGCCGAACCATACGGTTTGGTCTTGCGCGGCGGATTTACGGTGATAGCAGAGGATCAGGTACCCTCTCTATCCCCCCTGCGTCCTACTGTCTCATTGGTTCTGTTTGGTAATGCCGGCTCATCCATCTGGCCGGCCTTCAGCCGCTCCCCAGAGTACTTGGATGGCAAACTCGATCCCCTCGATCGCTGGAGCAGGCGGATCGGAGAGTCAATGGCTAAACAGTTCGACGGCCTGGCACTCTACCCCTTCGACGGCCCACCCTTCCATCCATTTTTAACTTGGGCGGAGAAGGGAGAACCAACGGCCACCTCCCCGTTGCTAATAAAGATTCATCCGAAATACGGTCTATGGCACGCCTACCGCTTTGCCTTGGCACTCGCTGAGCCACTCTATAATTTGGCTCCTCCCAAAATCGCTGTAGCACCCTGCGACAAATGCATCACCCAACCCTGTCTGCAGAAGTGTCCGGTCGGGGCTTTTACCAACCACCGCTACCTTAGTGACCGCTGTGTCAGATACCTGATAGAAGAGGCCGATTCAGAATGCCTGTATAGAGGCTGCCTGGCCCGCCTTGCCTGCCCGGAAGGTCAATCATTCCGTTACCGGCCTGAGCATGCACGCTTTCATATGCGGGCGTTTGTCGAGTCGCAACAGAGGAAAAAATAACCACTCAGCAAACACGCCGGCAGTATTGACGCCTATAAGCTACAGTGTTATGGTTGTTCAGTTAACTATCGACAATTTATTTAGCGGTAACGGGCATGGCATCGTCAGTAAAGATTACAGGGTACTCAAAAACCAACGGAGAAATTCTCATAGAGATGGAGCCTCAATGGTGGAACGCGAAAGAGCTGAAGCGTGATGAACGCTTTATAGAGTCAAGCAAGAGAGGCTTCTATAACGACTACGACGCAGATTTATCTCTGGACGAGACCAAAGAACTTTACGATAGGTACAAGGGTAATGTAACCACTATGCAGAAGCTACTCTGCCTTAAATTGTGGCACCTCTCCCTACCATGCAAAAAACTGTACGATGCCCTATTTACTCCCTCACAAAAGTTTTCACACTTCCGTGTGAATATCACCGAATGGGAATCCGGGCTCTAAACCGAGTAAATTCTGGTTTAACCTAGAATTCAGCCAAAATCGCCCACTAAAACCTAAAGAAGGGCAGGTATGATTTCCATACCTGCCCTCGCTGCCAGCCATGGAGAGCGAAGCGAAGGCTGGTAATCCCCGGTAGCCGTGAGGCCGCACTGCTTACCCGTCGTGCGCGTAGCGCGCCAGAGGGGAAGCAAAGTAGGCATCCGAACACGGCGTCCAGTCACTGGGAACTGACTGCGAAGCGGTAACGAGCTTGCGATGTTATCGCGTAGCGGTCAGTGACCAGGACGGCCGGGGCACTAATAGGCTGTCAAAGATTGAGTGCAAAAGGGGGACTTGGATGTCCCGTTTTGCATCACGAAATCGAAGACTCGCTTATCTCTGGTTTATAGGAACTCACCAAAAGAGATCAATCAGGAAACAGATACTCCTCGAAGCAGGTCAATCAACTCTCTCTGCATCAAGTCAGTGTATCCTCATCCATCCTGGTAGATGAGAGATAAAATTCATGGCAAAGATCTTTGATCTCATTATCGCCTCTGCATTTCATAGCAGCACGAGGATGCTGATTAAGGTGGCCGCTGATACCATAGATATCATTGAAACCCCACTCAATCTCACTCCTCAGAGGAACGAGATGTTCCTGAATCGCTTTATAAACAGGACGTACATCGAACTTTGGGTTTTTGAGGAAGTTCAATAGTAGTTCCAGGTTACAGTTGCCGGCGCCACGACCAATCCCATTGATAGTGGCATCAAGCATGTTTACGCCATCGATGATTGCCTGCTGGGTATTTGAAAAGGCTAACTGCTGGTTATTATGGGCGTGAAAACCCAACTCTTTGTTAGGTGCGTATTTCTTGTACAGGTTTAGGTAGTCGGTAACCTGCTCAGAATAGAAGGCACCATAGCTGTCCACCAGATAGAGATAATCTACCTCATCAACCTCATTAATCTGTGACAGCCCCTCGATCAGGTCAGTGCGGATGGATGCAGAGGGCGCCATGATATTGATTGTGGTGAGATAGCCCAGGTCCTTGGAGCGTTTGGCAAAATCGATTCCCTTATCGATATCCGCCACATAACAGGCTGTACGAATCATGTCAGATGGTGCTTGGTCGGCGGGTTTCAAGGTAGAAAAATCGACTCGCCCAACATCAAACATCACTGCAATCAGAGGTCGCTGCTCACTCTCATGGGAGTCGATCACCCTCTTCAGGTCATCATCATCACAGAAATTCCACTTCCCGTATTTTTCACGCGTGTACTCATCACTTTCGGTTAGCTTCTTTCCCAGTTCAACCACATCCACACCTGAGTCACAGGCGGCGCGGTAAACTGCCTTCACAAAGTCGTCCTTAAACTGGTAGTTGTTGATCAACCCGCCATCTCTAATGGTGCAGTCCAGAACTTTGATCTCTTCGCGATACATCTAACTAACCCCTGGCAACAGAAAAATAACGCAAAGTCTATCACAATCCAGCTGGGAACCCTTGATCAATTCGTCAATTCATATCTCGTATTCACAAGAGCAGTGGCAGTATGCTGAACGCACTCCCAAGAGTGCAAACCAGCACGGTTTTTCCTGCTTCCAGACTCTCTAAATCACTATCCACCTTACCCAGCACTTATCAAAAGCCTCTCAAAAAAGCTGGGGGTAGTGCTGGCTATTTGTTTCTCCATATCGAAGTTAATCAGTCGAAAAAAATCTATCTTTTGGCGCTGCTTATTGCGCCAAATTGGCATAAATATAATTCTTTATTAAAACAACAACGTACTACCTTCACCCGAAATAAACATGTCAACCTGTCATGTTTATTGCTATTGATAGAGATAAAAAAACACTGGCAAAATTTAATATATTCCTTTATAAAACAAACTGATGAATAAAATAAAAAAGTAGTGGTACAGCAATTGCTAGAATTCACCGGACATGATTTTGTTCACCCGGGTTGAGCACCACAACTTTTAGGAGAACTGATAAAAATGCGGTTCTCCAACTTAGCAGCAAGACTCGAAAAAATTCAACAATCCAACCTGGGTCCGATGGGTGGACCTAGTACGTCAATAAGAACAGGACCACCGATAAGGAGGGATTAGAGTATGTTGAAGCGATCGATAGCGGCAATCCGGAGAAGCTTATTTTCTCGGCAAACCGACCAAGATCCACAAGCGTCGCAAGACAACGATGTCTGTGCCACAAGACGGAGCTTTTTCAAGCGAGCTGCCGTTGGTGCGGTTTCTATTACAGGTACCGCAGGAGTTGCAAAGGCGGTCGTTGATTCAATGCCACGCCCCAATCTGCAGGATAAGTATGCGACGGATGGTCTCGCCGGAGAAGAAGAGCTCAAGAATCGGGACTATGTACTGATGTCCGAGCAAGAGAAGACGGACATGGTGGAATCTTTCATTAGTAACCACTCTACACAGGCATGACGGCCTCGAATAACATCCTGAGATTTATATCTCAAATTATCTTTCTACCGTTCAGTTTCACTCGATTTCAGATCGATCTGGGGGTAACTCATGTCTAAAGAAGACAACAAAGAGAATGGCGCTCAAAGCGTCTCCCGACGCGATTTTTTGCGTAAGGCGGGGACCTACAGTGCAGCATCACTCTCTGGGGCTGCCATGCTCCTGTCCAATCCAAAACCGGCTCAGGCGACGACAAACGTCGAATGGGCAGAGCATTTTCAGAAAAACTACCGTCTGATGACGGAAGAGGAGAAGCAGGAGGCGCTCGACCGACTTGAGAAACGCTACTCCGAGGAGTTCGGCAAAGAGGTCACAGTCGACGGCTCACCCGCAATGGACGGCGTCCTCTTCGGCTACGCACTCAATATCCAGAAATGTATTGGCTGCCGGCGCTGCGCAAAAGCGTGTGTTGCCGAAAACAATCAGTCCCGGGGTGATGAACAGCAGATTGAATGGATTCGAGTCCTTCGTCTGGAGAAAGGTCAGTTCTCTGCAGATGACAGGGACAACGCCGGCTACCCGGGAGACTATGGCATTCAGGTAGGCGGCAATGCCTACAAGCCCGCAGGTGTGGTGCTGGAGGGTCAGCACTACTACGAAGCCGAGCAGGTGCCGGAGAAAGATGCTTTCTACATGCCCATGCAATGCATGCAGTGTGAAAAGCCCCCCTGCGTCAAGGTCTGCCCGGTACAAACCACCTATCGTGATCCCGACGGTATCGTCGTTATCGATTACAACTGGTGTATCGGCTGTCGCATGTGCATTGGCGCCTGCCCCTACTGGGCACGCCGTTTCAACTGGGGTGAGCCGAGCCTTCCGGCCGAAGAGATGAACCCGGTGACACACTACCTGGGTAACCGGCCGCGCATGAAAGGTGTCGCTGAAAAGTGCACTTTCTGTGTGCAGCGCACTAGAAAGGGCCGCTGGACCGCCTGTGTTGAGGTCTGCCCGGTAGGCGCACGCAAACTTGGCAACCTGCTGGATCCGGAGAGTGACGTTCGCAAGGTATTGGAGACGAAAAAAGTCTTCCGCCTGAGAGCCGATCTCAATACCTATCCCAAGTTTTTCTACTTCATGGACTAAGGGGTATACCGTGAAACGTTTTCTCCAATTTGCAATAGATTTTATCCGTGCCGGTTTTACCGGGGGTCTTATGTTCTGGGCCTGGATGCTGTTCCTCTCCTTCTTCATCATGCTCTGGGGCTATGGTGAATTTGTCCAGATCCGCGACGGCATGATTGTCACCAACCTTACCGATCAGGTCAGCTGGGGACTCTATCTGGCCAACTTCGTCTTTATGGTGGGTGTCGCCGCAGCAGCGGTAACGGTGGTCTTTCCCGCCTATGTCTATAAACACCATGAGTTGCATAAGATAGTCGTTCTCGGCGAGATGCTGGCGATCGCAGCGGTGATCATGTGTCTCCTGTTTGTAACTGCCCATATGGGTAGGCCCGACAGAATTTGGCACATCATTCCGGTGATCGGCATCTACAACTGGCCCAACGCCATGTTGACCTGGGACGTCCTCGTACTTACCGGCTATCTGATCCTCAACCTGGTTGGCGGCTTCTACTTTCTGTTCAAGAAGTATACAGACCAGCCACTGAACAAGTCCTTCTATATACCGCTGATATTTATCGCCATCGTCTGGGCACTGAGTATCCACACGGTAACGGCATTCCTTATCAACACCATGCCGGCACGACCTATGTGGCACCACTCAATAATGCCGATCAAGTTCATAACCACCGCCTTTGCGGCAGGTCCGTCACTGATCATCATCGTCTTTATGCTGGTACGCAAGTTCACTCCGCTGAAGATTGCCGATGAGGCATTCCACATGCTCTCTCAGATTGTCACCTGGTGTCTTGGTATCGCTCTGTTCCTGGTTCTTTCAGAGATCGTCACCGAACTCTACCCCAGCACTGAGCACACCGCGGGGCTGAAATACCTGATGTTTGGTCACAATGGACTCAATATGCTGGTTCCGTTCTTCTGGACTGCCATTGCTTTGATGGTCGGATCATTTATTCTGCTGCTGATTCCCAGGATTAGAAAAAACATGACGATCCTGCCTTTCCTCTGCGTTGGGGTCTTTGTCGGCATCTGGATCGATAAGGGAATGGGGCTGATGCTGCCGGGTGTGATCCCGACACCTATAGGTGAATTCGCCGAATACAGTCCATCCATGATTGAGATGATGATCATCCTCGGCGTCTGGGCCATTGGTCTCTTTATCCTGACCGTGCTGATCAAAGGCGCAGTTGGGGTCTTACTGGGAGATGTCAGCTATGGAGGGAAGTCAGATGCAGCGGCAACCTGAGCAGCACACTGACAAATCGATCCCGGCGCGTCCGAGAGGTCATGCCGACTCCACCGATTCTAGGAGACGAAAGAGAATGATTAGCTACCGATTGTTTGGATCAGCCATAGGCCTCTGCCTGTTGGCGGCTGCATCCACAGCCCCTGTCTTCGGAGAAGCGACCCAGCAGGGTAAAGAGTGCTTCGAAAGCAGGGACGGAAGAAGCCAGGTTGTACAGCGGGAGATCGCCCCAGGCACTCCCAATGTCAAGTGCTCACCCACCACCAGCGGTGTTTTGTGGTGGGGCGACCCCTTCGACGGAACCATCCCGATGGGCGATATGGCGGTCGAAGCCGACTACACTCATGAAGAGGCAGTGGTCAAACCGCGCGAACCGCAGATCGACAAGAACAAACTTCTGACCATCTGTGCCGTCGCCTGTCACAACGGTGAATATGTTCCTGTTCCAGAAAACAAAAATCCACGTCCGCTAAAGATGCACAAAGACATTGTGCCGGATTCCATGGAGTTGAAACATGGAAAAGGGGCCATCTGGTGTCTGGACTGCCACCACCCGGACAACCGGACAAAACTGGTTGATAACTTTAACAATGAAGTCAGCTTCAACCAGCCGCAAAACCTCTGCGGAAAATGTCACGGACAGGTGCTTAGGCGTTGGCGCGAAGGCATTCACGGCAAACGCATCGGTATGTGGAACAAGGGTGGAAAGAAGCGTTGGTGGGTTTGCACCGAATGCCACAACCCCCACGATATACAGCAGGGCGACAGAACATCGGGCTTTGCTCAGCTACATCCGGAACCGGCGCCAAATTTGCCAAAAACCATGGCTAACGCTGACCATGAGCGCGTCAAGCACGGACCGGGTCACTAGATAGGCAATGCATACCGGCACTACCATTGGCGGCAAATTCAATTGTCAGACCGACTGTCTCTACAGCCGGTCTGGTGTTGATCTGTCCAGCCTGAAACAGCTGTTATGCGCTGCTAACTACAACGATTATGCGTAGAGGGCAGGGGTAACCGATATTATGATAGAAGCACCCCCTATGGTCGACCATGCCCTCTACGCCCCCTTTTCCCTCCAACTTCACTATTTTGGGGATTAATACAATGACGGCTAACAAGACACTGATTACGGCCCTCGGAATCATTACCGCTTCACTGATGGCCAACCCGGCACAGGCACTCGATGCCGCTAGCCTTTACAAAGAGCGGACATGTATCGCCTGTCACGGCGCTGAAGGTCGAGTACCCGCCATGGATGAGTATCCAAAGATTGCCGGACAAACCGCACCCTACATGCTGGCTCAGATGAAAGATATCAAAAACGGTTCGCGCGCCAGTTCCCACTCTGCTGCGATGAGAAACGTAATGCATATGACTAACGATGAGGAGATGGCTATCCTTGTCGAGTGGCTATCCGGCCTGCCGGAAGGAGCTTCGGCGAGCGCTACCACAGAGGATGCCGCAGAGGATGGTGCACAACTCTATCTGACAAAGGCGTGTGCGTCTTGTCATGGTGCTGACGGTCGCACGCCTTTAACTCCGGTCTTTCCAAAAGTTGCCGGTCAAAATGCCGGATATATCTTCAACCAGTTGCGCGATACCAAAAATGGTAGCCGCAATAACGGACAGACTGGTGTTATGAAGGGCATTATTGCCAATGTCACTGAAGTGGAGATGCGGACTATTGCAAATTGGCTTTCCACACAGTAGACGCCGACACTGTAAGCTAAAAAGCAGTAGCGTTTAATTTGGCCAGAGAGTATCCGTCAAGGAGACAATCTGTTCATAGTAGGCATCACGATCCATGTCAAGAATACCGGAACCGAAGAGCTCGGCGTCGACTGCGGTGGCAAGATCGCCATAGTTGACCAATACAGACTGGTAGAGAATCAGTGCGGGCAGTAAGTCTGCGCGATCCTCGAAGTACTGGTGTAATGAGATGACGTAACCATCGTCCGGTGTCTCCGATACCGCCTCTGTCTTGGCAAACAAACCCGGCTCGATGCCATCGGAAACGAATTCGATCCTGACCGGGTAACGAATACACCTTCTATCCTCAAGAATGCGTAGCACGGTAGGGTAGTCGATAACGGGACCATAAAGTGAGCGGATCTGGCTTGCCTTCTCGATCACATGTTTTGATACAGCACTGTGAATGACTTTACCGGGACGTTTTTTGACCTTTTTATGTTCCATAGATTTACCAAAATATTTTTGCAAACGGGCCTGCTATACAACAGTACGACAGCCCCTTTATAATAACCTAATTCACTGGACAATCAGTTCCAAATCACGCTCAACCAAGGATACCCATGCCAGAATATCAGCTTAAATTTACCGACGAAGCTGAAGAGGATGCATCACGCCAACGCACCCTCGACGAGTTGAAAGCTTTCATCTCCACTATGGATGATCGTCCACTCGCTATTGTCACACTGGATGAGAAGCAGAGTATGCAGTGGGATGAAGAGGGTGATATCGACTACCAAGATGAGTATGGGCGACAGATTGTTGATCAAGTTACTGACGGTACCACCGAGACACTTGTAATACGTAGCTACGAAGGCCTCCCTGTAGCCCTGGCGGCACTAAATGGAAATAATGGATGGCAAGGCCTGGGCATAGATAAACGGTTGCGCTTTGAGATCGCAACCATGATGCAATTTGACGAGACCGACCTATCCTCCTGACATGCGCCACTTCGCCCCTTACACACAGCAACCCACGCTCCACTGACCAGGACAGCCGAAGCTCTATTCCATTGGTTCGCTGTTTTCGGTTGGAGATTGATCAGGGGTAACCCCCGCTCCATCCAAGCCACCAAACCCGGAACGGCCCTCCTCCCTTCCGACATCACCTAACCCCTACAAAAAATACGCCTTAAATAAAAAAGGGGCGACCCGAAGGCCGCCCCTTAATCACCACTTAATGGTATGCGTCAGGATCAGACGATGTTACGAGGTGCGAATGACATGGAGCGGAACTCGCTCTTGTACTTCGACTCGCCGATCTTCTTGACCTTGGCGTTACCCATCTTGTAGTTGTAGTTACCAGAGATCTGGTCAGGCACACGACCCTGCAGCACGTTGCTGGGCTGGGAAGTGTTGATGAAGTAGGAGTACATGGTCCCCTTCTTCACGTGAGGAGTGACAATTGCCACTGCCGTCACAGCTGCCTTGTCCAGCTTGATCCAGCCGTTCTTCATCAGATCTGCAAAGTTGAAGTCAGATCCATGCACACCTTTTACAGTCTGCGTGAAGTTAGGCACACGATCACTGTAGAGCATCACCTGATCACCTGATTCAATACCACGCTTGGCGGCATCGTCCGGGTGAATCTCGGTCCAGTTCTCAGGCCAACGCTGAGCGATGTAGGCGCGACGATCCACATCATCGAAGCCTGACTGCCAGACCTCATTGATACGACCATTGGTGTGCCACAGCTCGTCACCCTTAGGCTTCATCCACGCCCAGTAGTCAGAGAAGAGACTCCATGGGTGTTTCTGAATGTTGACACGACCGGTCTGCGAGTTGAAGTGCGTACCCTTCTTGTTGACCATGTTGGCGCCTTTGGTACGGCCTTCTGCCACCATCTGCTCTTGTTTCACAGTGGTGTCGTGCAGACGGGTGGTACCCAACAGCTCGCCAGTCTCATAGTTGTAGAAGGTTGGGCCCTGAATACCGTCGGTACCCAGTTCACGCAGCTTCTCATGCAGGGTCTTACCCTCTTTGTGGGCCGCAACCTTGATCATGTGGTAAGCCTTGCGGTTGCCACGGCTGAAGCGTGAGGACTCTTCGCAGACCTGATTGGCGTCTTTCCAATCGTAGCCGTCGAAGCCCATACGCTGACCCAGCTGACCAATGATCCACCAATCCGGCTTCGCATCACCCGGTGCATCCATGAACTTGGAGTAGAGACGGAGACGACGCTCGCCGTTTGCACGGACAAAGTCAGACTCACCCCAGGTTGCCGCCGGCAGTACGATGTCGGCGAACTTGGAACCGATGGGATCGCGCAGGTAGATATCCTGATCGAGTACCACGGTACCACCGGAGTCCATACGCTTCTTCAGCGTATCGATGATCTCAGCCTTGTCGAAGGAGCGCACCTGATGAGGATTCATGGTGACATACTCTTCGAACTTGGCATTGAGGCCGGCAGAACCACACATGGCTTGAATCCAGGTGGTACCAACAACGTGTGCAAAGCGAGTGTTGCCTTGATAGAAGAAACGATCGCAATCGAGCGCCTGACGACGACGACCCGGGCGTTTCTGAGGAGACTTGTTACGTGAGTAACCGCCACCGCCGGTACCACCACGTTGGTGACCACCGAAGCGGCCGACAACCTGACCCGGACGACCACCGGCACCACATATAGTTGCCAGTGAGCTTACCGCGTTGGTGTTACCGGTGTTGTTGGACCAGTAGAAGCCCTTCTCAATACCCAGAGAAGCTTTTACACGGGTACCATCAGCCTTGGGTTTGGCCAGCCACTCAGCGGCCTGGTAGATCTGCTCAACAGGGATATTGGCAATCTCAGCCGCAACCTTGGGATCACAGTCCTTCTGGGAGAGGTTCCACTTTTTGTAGTCCTCAAAGCCCTTGGTCTGGAACTTGCCCCAGGTGGTACGCCACTGCCAAGGTGTGTTACGAGTACCCTGACCGAAGCCGGAACTGGAACCCCACTTGTCGTTGACCCAGTTTTTGATCCAGTCGCTGTCTTCCCAGCCATTCTCAAGAATGACGCGGGCGATAGCACCCAGTACCGGTGTATCAGTACCTGGATCAATCTGCAGGAACAGCGCATTGCCTCTGCTCTTGGCATAAGCAAGACCGGCGGTCTCACGCACGTTCACCCAGATGGTCTTCATGCCGCTGTCAATCGCAGGACGCATGAACTGGTTGAAGATCATGGTCTTGGTTTCGTACGGATCGGTACCGCAAATCATCAGAGTGTCTGCATCACCCCAGTCCTTGTAGGAAGGACCGAAGTTATCGAAACCGGCGTCACGGAAACCTGGTGTAGAGGTTACGTTGGCCGGCGTATCGTGCATCGTCCAGTTAGCGGTATCGATAGAGCCCTTGGAGAACTTGGAGCAAGCATAGGTGTTCTCCACAAACTGGTAGGAGTACTGCTTCATACCGTAGGCATTGGCACCATGCTTCTTGATGGTATGCTTGATCAGATCAGCGGCAACATCAAGAGCCATATCCCAGGATACAGGCTGCAGTACACCGTTGATACGAATCATCGGTGACATCAGGCGATCACGGGTCGGCTTGTCAGGATTATAGATCTTCTGCGCAATACAACCACCACGGATGGAGGAGTCGCCGCCGATGTTGACGGCTTTGGTATCCTTATCCGGAACGATGACGATATTGTGTGGTTTGTCGTTGTGCATACCCACGTTGTGCTGGGTAGGCGCAACCCACGCCTGCAGAGGACCGGTAGGGAAGTCAACGTTGAAGGCATTATCAGATGCCTTCATGCCACCATCCGGTGTGCCCACAGGCCAGCGATAGACTTTGTAGCCACAGGCGACAATGCAGTAATCGCAGCAGGTGGTCAAAACCTCCGCATTCTTGGGAGGAAGAGGAGCATGGTCCTCTGGGAGATAGTACTTAGATGACATGTTATGCCTCCTCCATCAGGTTTTGAGAACGGCCAAACAGCAGGCCCATGACACCGACGGCGTATACGTCGTCACCATCCACTTCCAACAGCACCTGAGGAATACTCTGGTATGCCTGACCGGAAACGATGATACCGTGACGGGTCAAGTCGTAAGTGGAAAGATGCAGTGGGCACTGGCCCAATACACGGTGCTCACCAACGGCCTGATACTTACCGTTCATGAAGCCGCCCTGGTGGGTGCAGAGATAGCTAAAAGCCACCACATCACGTTTCCCACCAACACCACCACCTGCCTTGGCACCGTCCATATTGACGATGAAGCACTGGGAGTTACGGCCATCATCCGGGTAGTTGAAATCCACCGGGGTGTTTGCTTTCAGTTGGCTCAGTTTAGCCACTAGCTTGCGTGGGTAGCCGACGACACGGGCTTTCGCCTGCGCCTGACCAGGCAGCACGCCCAGAGAGATGGTGCTGACAGCAGTCGCGGCGGCGCCTGAATACATCAGGAACTCACGACGGTTCAGCATGCATTGCCCGTGGGCGGCAGCTGACTCGTCTTTCTTCTCTATATCAGTCATTACTTTGCCTCCTGTGCGGCTTTGAGCTCAGCCTTGGTGAAGAGAGGTGCATATTCAGGCATCTCCGGCTTCGCCACGGTGACCTCAGGGCCTGAGAATGCGCCAAGGAACGCTATCAGATCTTCTTTCTCCTGGTCACTCAGACCCAGGGGCTTGATCAGCTTGGACTTATTCTCTGGGAACAGAGTGGTACGTCCTTCCTCATCAAAACCACCGCGGTCATAGAAATCCACAACCTCTTCGAGGGTGTAGAAGACACCGTTGTGCATGTAGGGTGCGGTGTAAGCGGTGTAGCGCAGAGGTGCGGTACGAAACTTACCTTTATCCCACTTGTTCTTGCCACGGTAGTAGAAGCCCCAGTCGGACTTGGCACCACGGTAACCCTCTTGAGTCTGGCCTTTGGCGTACTGCTCAAAGCGGAAGGTGATCTGTGCCAGACCATCCTCTTCCCAACGCTTGTTCGGTGGAATACCGATATTGTGGAAGTCGAGATCACTGGCCTGCTCACCGTTGTGGCAGTTGATACAGCCGCCCTTACCTTCGAATACTGCCTTACCACGCAACTGCTCTTCACTCAGTGCAGTTTTATCGCCTTTCAGGTACTCATCGATGGGGGTCGTGAACTTACCGGTGGTGTTCAGTGTGCGCTCGAATGCAGAGATCGCTTTCCAAACGTCGGAGATCAGTGGCCACTCGCTGCCATAGACATCTTTAAAGCGCTTGCGATACTCAGGGATCAACGCCAGACGCGCTTCCATGATGTCGCTCTCGCCGTTACCGGCCACACCACCTTTGGCAGCGGACTTGGCCTGCTTCTCGTTAGAGGAAGCGGAACCGGCCCAGAACTGACGCGGATAGTAGCCACTATTTATCACCGTCTGGCTGTTACGCCAGTGAACGGTACCGGGGTAGCCGCGGGAGAAGTCCTCGGCCCACGCCCAACCCTGATCGGGCTCGTGGCAAGTTGAACAACCGGTGGAGGCATCACCACCAATACGTGGATCAAAGAACAGGATTTTGCCGAGCTCAACTTTAGCAGCGGTAATCTTGTTATCTGGAGGAACGGGGACATTACCCAATGGAGCAAGTGGTGCAGGACCTTTCTTGGCCATGGCCATTGCTTTTGCAGGAGCAGCTTTGGATGCTTTAGCACCATCCTGCTTGGTAGCCTGCGCCTGGCAGCCGAACAGCACGGTCGCAACCGCGGCAGCAACCAGGGTAGGAGCAAATTTCTTCATACTCATGGTTATGACCTCTTAGTTACGGACCTTAGTCCAGTTGCTGATGGCTTCATATTCAGCCGGGTAAGGCTGCTGCCACACATGCTTGGAACTGGTCAGTTGGTTGCCGGAGAGAGACTCAAGGAACGCCACCAGATCTTTTTTCTCCTGGGTGCTCAGCTTCAAAGGCTTCAACATCTTGCTCTTGTTGCTGTCCTTACCACCGCCTCTGTTGTAGAAATCAACAACGCCGGCCAATGACTTAATCGTGCCGTTGTGCATGTAAGGTGCGGTGTATTTCAGCTCACGCAGACTGGGAGTAATGAACTTACCCATATCTTTCTCAAGGAGAGTGATGTTGAAGTAACCAGGGTCACGCTTCAGATTCATGTAGTCAGGAATACCCTGGAACATGGTGAAGGCGATGAAGGTCTGATGGTTCATGGGATCCATGAATACATCGAAGTTTTCAGCTACACCGGTGTTATGAGGTTTCTGGTCGGTCAACAGAGGGCCGTTATGGCACTGGATGCAGCCGCCCTTGCCTTTGAAGGTCGCCATGCCGCGTTTGGCGGAAGCAGACATTTTACCACTATCAAAAGGCGCACCGCTGGAGGTGAGCGTCTTCATATACTCAGGAATCGCCTTACGAATAGAACCGTTTGATGGCTCACCGTAACCGGCATCCTTGAACATCTTCACATAGACAGGATCCTGCTTGGCACGCTCCTGCATGATCCGCATATCCATGTTCATGGTGTAGTCTTCGGTCAACATCTCACGAGTCATATCGTTAAGGTTGGTGCCGATACGGCCATCATGGTTCCACACTTTTTTGTGTGCAACGTTGATCAGGGAGATGCTGTTGCGGAAATGGCCGTTGCCGGGATAGCCCGGTGATAGCGCATCGGGATGCGCATAACCATTTTCAGGTTTGTGACAATCTGAGCAGGATATACCTGCGTCGCCTGAGATACGGCGATCAAAAAACAGACGTTTACCCAGTTCAGCCTTTGCAGCGTTGGTTTTCAACTGCGGCAAAGGACCGATATCCGGATACTGGCCCGCTTGAGCGCTAATTGTCACTCCCAGCCCCAGTGCTGCGGCTAGTAGTGAACGCCCGGTCGTGACTCGTACACCCATTGGATTTCCTCCAGGTCAATTTTTGCTTTATCGGTGTTCCGACGTTTTATTCAGAAAGCAGACAAAATTGTCAAATTCCTGAACTCTGCATTAACTGCACAATACGGGCCAAGATTTTTTAATGTTATTTTTTCCTTACTATTCTTGATGTTAGGTTTTTCATATTGATCTATATCAATAACACCATCCGGTAAAATTGAATAAATCGTTCCGCAAAAAAAAACATCCCCATCAATCTATCGATTTCGTTCAAACAAATGAACACAACTGGTCAGCTTGCCCACCGTGAAATATGAAAGATGCACTGGTGTGGTTTCACTTGAGATTCAGCAGGTTGCACCAGGAATTACTAAATCGCCATAGATTCAGCGTCAATTTCCAGCAAGCAGATAGCGCACCGCTTCAAGAATCACTGATGGACTTGTCCCGTGGGGAAAGATAAAGCGCAGATCACCTTGAGGCGTGATCAGATAGGTCACGGCGGAGTGGTTAACAGAGTAACCAAAAGCTGATCCTTCCAGCGCCACCTCGTAGTATTTGGCCCCATACAGTGCAGCCACCTCGGCCACCTCCTGCTCAGTTCCGGTAATACCTACTAAATTGGGATGAAAATATTCAACATACTCCTTCAGAGACTCGACTGTGTCGCGCTTCGGGTCCACGCTGACAAAGAGGCCCTGCACCTTGGCCAGTTCATCATCTGTCATCTCATTCAGCGCCTGGGTCATAAATGAGAGTGAGGTGGGGCAGACATCCGGGCACTTTGTATAACCAAAGTAGAGCAGCACCACCTTGCCTCGCAACGCATCGAGAGAGACCGGCCCATCTGCAGACTGCAGGGTAAAGCCCCCTCCTGGAGGGGCCTCTTCAATACCGGGAACCTCATCAGCAGCCAGCGCTTCACCCCCGGCATAGGTCGACACAGGGACCAACAGGAGAAACAGTAAAAATAGAAAAACTTCTTTTTTAAACATATCTAATTCCAAAAATGGCTCTGTACAAAAATTCTGTAATCATCTGTAGGAGCGGTCTCTCGGACCGCGATGAAACAGCCGCTATAGTGCAATCATTCATCGCGCCTCGAGAAAGCGCTCCTACAAAAGCGCTCTCCCCCGCAGATTTACCCTGCACCATCGAAGAGCCGAGAAATAAGCGTCACCACCGCATTCTCGACCCGCAGAATCCGTGGCCCCAGTGTCACCGACTGCATCCCTGCCTCAACCAGTTTCTCCACCTCGTAGGGGATAAAGCCCCCCTCTGGCCCAATAGCCAGCACCATCGGCTGCTTGAGCGCAATCGGGCATGATGGGTAGTCACCGGGATGGGCCAGCAGAGCAGGCTGGTCACCGATAATTTCTGCCAGCTCATCTTCAACAAAAGGCTTGAAGCGCTGTTTAAAAGTGACTCTGGGCACCTTGGTGTCAACCGCCTGCTCAAGCCCTTCCAGCAGGTAACTGTATATATGCTGCTGCTCTACAACGGGACTCTGCCAGAAGCTCTTTTCCGTCTTCTGAGTGTTGATAACTATCAACTCCTTGATACCAAGCTCGGCCACCATGCGGTAGATACGCCGCATCATCTTAGGTCGGGAGAGTGCCAACACCAGTGTAATCGGTGTAGGTGGGGGTCGGGGTGTATCGAGTATCGGCTTGAGCTCAACGCTTTCATGATCTATCTGTGAGACTCGAGCAAATCCCATATCACCGTTGATTAAGCCAACACGAAGCTGATCACCCTCTTCGACCCGCAGCACCTTTTTCAGGTGAACAAAGCGGCGGTCAATAAGGCGAATCGTCTCTGCGTTCAGATAGTCCTGCTGGTCAAATAGAACAATATTCAATTTAGCTTAGCCTGGTTGTTAGCAGAGTTCGCTGTCCTATGGTACTTACTTTAACCTGGGTTAATGTGCTCTGTGTTCCGCTTTAATTTCCGTAACAGTCCCATAAAAAAGGGAGCAGGTAAAACCTACCCCCTTCGAAAACAGCCCTAGCTATCAAACTGGGGATTTGAAAAAACTACAGGCCGGGTCCAACAACCTGCATCAATTCCAAACGATCTAGGCCGTTTTACTCCTTTGGCTGCGCACCAGCATTAAACCGGCAAGGAACACCAGAAGCGCAATACCGGCAGGCATACCGTAAACCCTGGCAACATCAAGTTCCTGCGGCAACACCAGCCAGTACCATGTACTGAGGGTGTGCTTCGAACCCGACTCGCCATTGCTGCCATCCCAGTTGGCGAAGGAGACCGGCATAAACGTCCCTTCATTGAAATTAATGTCGCCGTCGCTGCCCTGGCGTGGGCGCTTCATCAGCACCTGCCAGCGGCCATCCTTCCACTCACCAGACGCTTCCAGGCTCTTGTCATTTTCGCGCATCGTCAGCTTCTTGCCGGGGCCGGAGCCTTCAAGCAGTATGGCTGCCGCATCACTCTTGGGCTCAACGCTACCGGCATTCCAGTACCAGATAGTAGTATTACGTTTAGCGTCACCGTGACGATAGAGCGGTTTCTCCACTGTGGGTGAGGAGGTGTAGCTCCCCTCTTTCGGGAACTGGATGGCGAAGGCGTCGGGGTGCATCTCCAGATTCTCATCCATAAGGTCGCTGAAGTACTCGTCACCCGGACGACTCTCGGTACGATCACCCACCTCCATAAGGAAGGCGATCTCCTTGTCGTTGTAGAGGGCGCGTACCGTCACTGCATCGTTCAAGGGGGTGAACAGACGCTCATCCTTGATGATGTTGGGCACCAGTTGCAGGGTCACAGGCATGGCCTGGTTCCAACGCTCATCATCCAGGGATGCGGGCAGAGAGCCCTCTACCTTCAGGCCGGTGACCACTCCACCCTCTCCCGGAGGGGTATCGCTGTCACGCAGGCTGTAGACAAAGTTGGCGATATGCCAGCGATCCTCAAGAGAGACCGGGTCCTTGTTACCCTCCTCCACTGCACGGTGGGCCGGCATCGGTGTACCGAGGATACCGATGGAGAGGCGGGTGTAGATGTTCTTGATGGTCGCGTCACGTTCACCCTCACCGGTCAGGCGGGACTGAGAGGCGCGCCAGCTCCAGGGCTTAGTCAGATCGCGGGGCCAGATACGGTTACCCCAGTCATCCTCCAGTTTCTTGCCGGAGACGATGTTGCCGCGACCCGCTTCACCATGACACTCTTTACAGGACTTAATAAAGGCCTCGCGCCCCTTGACAACCGACTCTTCCGAGTAGGCCACCTGGCCATCAAGTGGCTCCACATCGGTAATCACGCGGAAGTCGGTTTTGGTATAGAAGCCATCATCATCGAAGGCCTCGTCATCATCATCTGCGCCTTCAGGCGGCCAGGCCAGGGTAATATCGAAGCCCTTAACTACAGGGATCAGGCTTTTGATCTGATCATCCGTCAGCAGGCTCGCCCACCCCGGCATAGCGGTACCGGTGAGACCATATTTAATGGTGTCAAAGAGGTCCTCATCACGAGGCAGCTCGGTGCCCGGTGATGTTTTGTATTTAAACAGTGCAAGGCTGAAGTCACGGGGTTTGGGATACATCAGCTCTGCAGCAACACCGTCACCTGCGCCCTGTTCACCGTGGCACACCTCACAGCGGAACTTGTAGAGATCCTTGCCTTTCATGTCGGCGCGTTTGGCCAGCACCTCATCCTTGATACCGGTAACCGCCCTGGAGACTTCCGGGTCCCAGATGCGCGGTACCTGACCGTTGTAATCAAAGATAAAGGTAATAACGTTCCAGACATCACTCTCTTCGAGCATCTCATGCCATACCGGCATGGCGGAGTTCCAGGGGGTGCCCTCTTTCGGCAGTCCGGGACCACCGGTGGTGATACGCCAGAAGAGGAACGCCTCCTGCAACTGGGGAATAATGGTGGGGTCCTGGAAGTTGATCGGCATCGGGTTGAAGCCGGTGGCATAAGGCCCCTGACCATCCAGCAGATCACCATGACAGAAGAAGCAGTTCTGGTAGTAGACGTCACGCCCGGCAGCTACCGCTTCGGTGTATTTTTCCCAGCCTGCATCCCTGTCTGATTTCAGCGTGGCGAGAATATCCTCTCTGATCGGATTCTCCAGGGTGGCAAGATCATAGCTATTGCCAAAAGCCTTGACCGACGCCGGAGGCGCCGGATGCACCTGACGCAGCTCAACCGGCGCATCATTGGACGGTTTGACCATACCGTAGGTGGTATAGCCGACAATGGCGGGAATAATCAGCAGGAAGGCCCAACGGACAACGCCCTTATTATCATCACGCAACGTCGAGAGTATCGGCGCCTTAAACTCCGCCCAGCTCTTATCGTCAAAGGCGAAGTAGAGCAGTACGCCGATGATCGTGATGATCATGTACTGCACCATCAGCGTCTTCGGCAGTAGTGGCGGGAAGGCGTTATCAAAAACCAGGTAAGCGACAATAAGAACCAGTATCGCTGACCAGAATGCGGGTATCTTGAATTTCATTATTTTTTCTCCGCCAGCAGGTCAACGATCATCTGCAACTCTTTTACCGTCATCTTCCCGGCAAAGTCCGCCGGCATGGCTGCAGGGAAACCTTCGGCAAGCACGACATTGGGATCGACAATACTCTGCCTGATCTCCTCAATGCTCAGACGACTGCCGACATCAACCAGACCAGGTCCCACCAAGGCGTCCTTGCTATCCATTGAGTGGCAAGCGGTACAGGTGAATTTCCCCAGCGCCTCTTCAGCGGTTGTAGCAGGTGCAGGTGCGCTGCCACCTCCTCCAGCGGGTGCCGCAGCAGCCACTTCCGCGGCTACTTCAGGCGATGGCAGAGAGACGGTCACCTCATTGCCATCTTTAGACTGGAGGTAGGCGATAATGGCATCCATCTCCATGGCTGAGAGTTGGATTGGTGCTTTATTGACAGCGGGCATGGGGGACTCGCTATCGTTACTTCCCTTCTTGCCCCAGCCGGTAACCACGTAGGCACTGGGATCGACCATCGACTCCAAAATATAGTCGGCGGCATCTGTGGAAGCGCCTTTATAGCGTTCATCAGCCAGACGCTCAGTAGATTTCGCCACTACATCGAATCCCTGGATATCGGGCGCCCTACCCAAAGGGGCCGGTTTGTGGCAGAGGGTACAGGTACCCTTGTTATTGAACAGATCCTCACCCATGACAATAAAATCATCCATGGTGAGAGAGCTCAAATCCACCTTACTTTCCTGGGGTGCTTCACCCTCCACTTGAGGCAGCAGATTGGCCACCAGTGTAAAGACCAGCGTCAGCCCCAGGCTGAAGCCCATGGTCTTTCCCAATACGCCCATCCCGGACTTCTCATTAACATCCGTCATGATGCGCCCCCCTCTGCTGCGGCCACCGGTTTGGGCTGTTTTGTTGCGCTAAGATTGGCCACCCAGAACATGAACAGCACACACAGCAGGAACAGCACAGTGACAATGGTAATCATATTGCCGGCGTAGCCGATGGTTGGAATATAGTTATCCGGCGAGGTGTCCTTCATTACGGTGTAGACATGCCAGTGGGTCTTTACCGAGGAGCGGACATAACCCATCAGCCCCATCAGCCAAGTAAAGGCGATCGGCAAGGCGAACAGGGCATACTGGGAGCGATCAGGAATTTTTCCCCAGTGCGATGGCAGCACTTTTGCCTTCTTGAACATCAGGGCATCGATAACGATACCGGCAATGATCACCACCAAAGTCGTTCCCACCTGCATCACCGACGAACCCACCTTGTAGACGGTATTGGTGAAGTAGCCGTAGTAGACACCGGCAAAGATGATGTTAACCATGGCGACGATGTAAATCGCCACCAGCAGGGCATTACCCATCGGCGCCCAGCTCACCGTCGCCACCTTATCGGAGCGCCGGTAGAGCTGGAACGAGAGGAAGGTCACAATCAGCATCAGATTCACTGCGATATTCTTCGCCGGCATAATACCCAGCGGGCCGAGAATATGGTGATGACTGCCACCCAGCGCCGCAATCTCTGAAGCCGACAACATGATGGTGTGCGGAGTTACCCAGATGAGGAAGCAGACCACCAGTACCAGAGCGATGTACTTGATCAGCCACTTGTAGCGCACTGACCCCTCGGTACGGGACATGCCCGACCAGAGGTAGAAGTTACCCGCCAGAAGAATGGTGCCAATCAGTACCGCCTGGACGATAAACAACCAGGCGAGGATGCCACCCATGGCGGTGATACCCATCTGCTGGGAGTAAGCGTAGATCTCCGCCATCAGCCAGTAACCGGCAAATGGCAGCGGCAGGAAGGCAAGAATTGCAATAAAGTTGGAGGTGTAACCCATCCAATCGTAGTGTGCCCGTTTGACCGGATCACGACTGCTGAGGAACTTGAATGCCGCATAGGCACCCACCACCGCGCCGCCGAAGCCAATATTGGCGATAAAGCGATGGAGGTTGATCGGATTCCACAGAGGCCCTTTCATCACCTCCCAGATATTGCCGACCACCGCACCCACCTCATTGACACCCGAGGGGGCCATCATAAAGGTCGCCCAGGAGTTGGCGAGGACCATGATGGTCATACCGGCACCGTTGAGCATCAACCCGAGGGTGATATGCAGCCACTTTTTATTGCCATAGCGGAAGGCATCCCAACCGTAGTAGTAGGTATAGAGGAAGAAGCTCTCGAGGAAGAAGAGGCTGGCGTAGACCAGCCACTGGGCGCCAAAGACATGCATCATATAACCCATGAAATCGGGATAGAGCATGAACAGCGCCAGGGCCAGGGAGCCACCAAAAATAGCAGTGATGGAGAAGCCGACGAGGCTGATCTTCATGAACTCATGAGCCATGTCGTCGTAACGCTCGTCCTTGGTGATCATCCCCGTTAATTCGATCACCAGAACGAAGAGAGGCACCGCCAGCACCAAGGCACCGAAGAAGAGATGCATCTGCGCCAAAATCCAGACGATTGCGCGGCTGCTTACGCCGACATTGGGGTAGTCCTTGCGAGTGGGCGTAGGTGCAACAACCACCTCCACCTCTTCAGCATCTGCTGCGCTTGAAGTCTCCTTCTCGGTAAACTCCTCACCCTCTATATGGATACGACCGATAGGAGAGATTCGCTGCTCCAGGGTGTCAGTTGCGCTCACACCACTGGACGCCTGTGCCACAGAGAGACCTGCCACACTCATCAACAGGGCCACAAGCAACACCATTCCCAACTGCTTAAACAGAGGGAAGAGGCTAAAAATGCTCTTTCTATTTTTTTGTAATGGCATATTTACATTCCTCCGGCTAACCAGCCGGGGTCAAATCAAGATTCAGCGGTAAGCCCTGAATGCTCATAATAAAATGGTCCAGACCATAAAAGACGGCGGTGGCAACGACAAAGGCAACGGCAAAAGTTGCCAACGTACCCATCACACCTAAACTTCTCTGCTCTTCCATCAGATCCCCTCCACTAACCGTGATGTACTACAACGCCGCCCGAATAGATCACGAGCCAATAAAAAAAAACGAGTATCGCCACAAGGGTGCCAAAAAACAGTTTCGGCCCCCAGGAGGTTGTCTCTTCCTCCGGCTGCCCCGCCTCATTCTCTTTTGGTGTTTGGGTCATATTTCACTCCTGGTAGCAAGGTGAATAGTACATATTTCTTATTTGACTGATCCCACGGATATCTGCAATTACCAGGCCAAGATCAATTTTCTTACCAAGCATCCTTGGAAACGGCACGGCAACAAGACAACAACTATGATAATCCCTTGTCTTGCCATGATAATTAGCCGACGGGTAGCAGCACTCCCCCTAACTAACGGCCAATTTGAAACGACATAGGGCGCTCAAATTATGAACAAACCATTCAGCATATCGGTTTAATGATGTATGTTTTTGTTCAATAACCACTCTGATGAAAAAACTAGCCAACCAGATCCAGATCAGACCTCCCGTACACCCTTGAGGTTGAAGAAATCGTTCACTCACAACTGGACGCAATACCAAGTATGTGAACGATTCATTCCATACTCTTCAGGATTGAACGACCAGATCCCCTTGAATACCGTTGTTTACCAAGTTGGTACAGATCGTGCAATCACCTATATCTTTACTGTTTACGCTTCTGGTGATTGAAAACCATGACAACACAGACTCAGACCGTTGATACCCTCGTTCAACTACTCATCACAGGAGATGAGGTAGATCGATGCTACTCCTCCAAAGCACTGGGTGCATTGAAAGCAGAGGACGCTGTAGATCGTCTTATTGAATGCCTCCGGGATGAGGATATCGATGTCTGCATGGATGCAGCAGAGGCGCTGGGAAGGATAGGCAATCCGAAAGCCGTCCCTGCCCTGGTAGAGTCTCTATCTAACGATAACAGTGGTGAAATATGTACTGCCGTAGTGGCATCGCTGAGAAAATTTGGTGGAAGCGACGTTATTGAAGTACTGAAAAAAGCGGCCAGCGAAAGACCTGAGAACATTGAGTGGGAAGACGACTGGGACACCTGGTGGGATATTCAACTCGAAGCGGTCAGGGCGCTGGGGGATTTTGGCGGTGAAGAGGCGGTTGATACACTGACCCAAATTATCGATGACGAGACTATGCAGGATATAGAGAACGATATTCTAAAGTCACTATCGAAAATCCCTGGAAAGGGAGTCGGAGCGCTTATCGAACGCCTGCAGAATCAGGAGTCGCTACCACAATCCCGCTGGCGTGCGGCAAAAGCCCTTGGCAGAGCAAACAGCTCTGAAGGCATCATCGCCCTGGGACGCGCACTCAAAGACACGTCGCGGGATGTGCGGGCCGAGTCGATTATGGCACTGGGCAACTGCGGCGCCACTAAGTATCTTAGTGCACTGACAAAAATGCTCCGGGATCCGGATGAAGTAGTGAGAGATGCAGCACTCAAAGCCTGCCTACAACTCACCACCGAAGAGACCCCTGACAGCGACCTCCAAGCCGAACTGATGCTGATGATGGATGACCCCAGCAGCCAAGTGAGACTGACACTCTACAATGCACTCCAGGATGCACAGGCAACACTCTCATTGACAGAGGATGCCATCGATAAAATTACTGCCAGCTGTAGCGATAAAAGTGCAGAGACTGCATCCGCTGCATGCCGCCTGCTGAGTAAGATTGGTGCTACCGAGAAAACATCGACACTCATCGACCTGCTAGGCAACAGTGACGGCCATACGATGGTTAGACGTGAGGCAATACTCACCCTGGGCAATTTTGGCATAATCAACCAGGAATCCGTAACTGCCTTGGGCAGAGCAGTGGCTGACAAAGAGCAAGCGGTTCGTCTCGCTGCCCTCGTCGCGCTGATGGAGCTGGAACAGAAAGGTGAAACCGTTCTCACTGAGGGTGAAGAGGAGATACAACGCCCCCTCGACATCATCATTGCCGCAGTCAAAGGTGATATTACTCTGATCGATGAAAAGCCGGCTACCGAGGAAGTGGATACTGCTGCGGAGGCAACTACTGAGAGTGACAGCGACACCACAGCTGCTGACGCCTTATCCGGTGAGACAGCCCAGTCAGAGACCAGTGATGATGCCCCGGAGGAGATCTCCGGCAGAGTCAACGTGGATCCCGATGAACCCTTCTCAGAGAAGGTGGCAAGTACAATTATTCTGCCCGAATCACCCACACGCATTGTCGAGGAGGGCGAGGTAAGAACTGCCATGTCCACCCTCGATGCCATCGCCATGGACAATGTCGAAGCGACCCTCGGCCTGAATAACATTGAGCAGCAAGAGCCTGAGCACGATGAGGAGACCACTGAATACCTCGAAGTCGTTGAGGAGAATAAGGAGGAGATGAAGCGCATTCGCCACAAAAAACGGATCTCACCAGCGCAGGATGTGCGCCGTCTAGGAGCAAAAGTGCTCTCAGAGAGTGAAGATAAAGATGCCGTCGAAGCTTTAATTCAGGCACTCAACGACGATGATGAGATTCTTCGTCAGGAAGCGGCGGCGGCGATAGGTGAAATTGGTCGGAAACGACTCGATATGCCGGAACTTATGGATGCCGTTGGCACTCTCATTACACAACTGATGGTTGGTGGCGTGGAGCAACGGGGTATCTGCGCCCGCGCATTGGCCCATCTGGGCAATCGTGCTGCTGTGAAACCCCTTATTGAAGCGCTGGCGGACAGTGAGACAACCGTCCGTGTTCTTGCGATTGAGGCGCTGTCAAATCTGATCAACAGCGGCCGGGATCCAAGCGAAGCGGACCACATGGTGATAGCGGATACCCCTAACACCGGCATCGCTAAAAAGATTACCGAGCAGCTGAAGGATGAGGATAGTGGTATACGGGTCACGGCGGCTAAGGCGCTGGCTGAATCTCTACCTAACCTGACCGACAAAACATTTGTTGGCGGACTACCGGCAGCGATCGTCGATAGCGTTAGCATGGGTGGGGGCGAAGAGGCCCGCACCATAGGTAAAGTGCTTCAGGCATTCGATCGCCAGAGTACCACAGAAACTTTGCTGTCACGTCTGGACCAGGCGGAAGACAGCGTTAAACGCAGCATCTATATCGAGATGCTGGAAGAGCTTTTACAACCACACCAGGATCAGCCACAGCAGGCTGCCTGACCCTGTAATCAACCAATTGACCTATCAACAGGAGTCTTAGCATGAAAAAAATGCTCGTATCCCTCACCCTGGCTAGCCTTTGTGCCCTGCCCCTGGCCGGCCAGGCGGCAGCCTACAAAGAGGTGACCGTCAGCAACGGTGGCACCATTACCGGTAAGGTCTCCTTCGCCGGCAAGGACCGTGCGCCAAACACCTACAAAATCAGCAAGGACAACAAGGTCTGCGGCACCGGTGAGCGCAACATCGACTATGTACGCGTCGTCAATGGCAACCTGATGGATACCGTGGTCTACCTGGAGAAGGTGAAGGAAGGCAAGGCATTCCCTGCTGATGTTGCTGACGCGGCTATTGAACAGGTGGGGTGCGAGTTCAAACCCTTTATGCAGATCATGAAAAACAACAGCAATTTGGCTGCGATCAACAAAGATCCTATTCTGCACAATATTCACACTTATGAGCTGATCCGTGGCGATGCCAAGGGTCCGAAGAAGACCCTGGCCAATATCAGTCAGCCTGAGCCGGGCACCGTCAACTCAAAAATCAAAATGAAGAGGGGACCTGCCATCAAAGTCGAGTGCGATGCTCACGACTTTATGCACGGCTTTGTCTTTGTCGCCAAAAACCCCTACTTCGCTAAAGTAAGTGACGACGGCACCTACACCATCGATAACGTGCCTGCCGGCAGCTACAAGATCAAGGCCTGGCACGGTTTCCTGAAAAACCAGAAGGGTAAGGTCAAAGTAACCGCCGGTGGCAGTGCCACTGCAGACTTCACCTTCAAGTAAGCAGATGGGATAGAGACCATGACCGAAGATAAACCGCAACGACGTTTTACCTTGATGGACTACATGGCTTTTGTCGGCGGTGCCATCAACTTTGTCGTTATCGCCTATATCATCGGTTACTGGTTTATCTCTAATTAGTGCCCGGTCAGAAACTGGAAAAGCGGGACGCAGAGAACACAGAGGAGGCGCAGAGTACGCAGAGAAATGATTCTGTTTTAAATAGACAATCTCTGCGAACTCTGTGCTTCTATGCGTTCCGCTTTTTTCTCCCCTAAGCCTCAGGCCTTAATCTATGCCAAGCCAAGCCAAAATCACCCCTCTGGAACTCGATCCACTGCCGGGTTATAAGTCAATTCTCCTGGCCGTGGACTCATCCGATCACTCCAACCGCGGAATCCTTGAGGCTGTCTCTCTATCAAACCACTACGGCAGCCGACTGACTGCCGCTCATGTCTATGCAGCAAAGCTGCATGACCTGCGCTTTCGTCAGATGGAGGGTGGCCTGCCCGAGCAGTTCCGCGAAGAGCAGGAGTTGGAGCGACAACGGGATGTACACGATGATCTGATCACCAAGGGACTCTCCATTATCACCGACTCCTATCTGGACCAGGTGGACAGAAAAGCTAAAAACGAAAAAATTGAAGTGAAGCGCCGTTCTCTGGAAGGGAAGAACTACCGTGAGCTGGTCAATGAGACCAACAACGGCGAATATGACCTGTTAGTAATGGGCGCACTGGGTTTGGGCGCTATCAAGTCAAGCCGACTGGGCACCGTCTGCCAACGTGTGGCACGGCGCAGTATAATCGATACACTCATTATCAAAGAGCCGACCCGTAGCATCAGTGACGGCCCTATCGTCGTCGCTATCGACGGCTCCACCAAAGCCTATGGCGGTCTGCTTACCGCCTTCTCTCTGGCCAAGACCTGGGGTGTTGAGATCAAGGTAATCTCCGCCTTCGACCCCTACTACCACTATGTCGCCTTCAACCGCATCGCCGGTGTTCTGTCGGAAGAGGCGGGAGAGGTGTTCAAATTCAAGGAGCAGGAGAAACTCCACGAGGAGATCATCGACTCCGGTCTGGCAAAGATCTACCAGGGCCACCTGTCCGTCGCTCAGTCCATTGCACGAGATTACGGCATGGAGATTGAGACCGTATTGCTCGACGGTAAACCCCACGATGTGATCGCCCGCTACCTGAACGAGGTCAATCCCTCACTGCTAATCCTCGGCACCACCGGTATACACGCCGATGCCGACCTGGATATCGGTGGCAACACAGAGTACCTGCTCAGCGATGTCAGCTGCTCAGTACTGCTGAGCCAGCACGAACACCGCCCCCAGGTGGATCGACTGGCATCCGTGAGCACCTCCTGGACCAGCGAGGCGGAAACACGTATGGAGCGTGTCCCCTCCTTTGTCCGTCCCATGGCAAAAATGGCGATCCTGCGCTACGCCCAGGAGCATGGCCACACCGTCATCACCGAGAGCATTGTCGAAGAGGCCACCGCCCAGCTGATGCCGGGCCACGCCGAAGAGGCAATGGGAGAGATCGTCGGCGCCTACGAGCGCGGCGAACTGAAACGCAAGCCGGATGCTGAGCAGGCGATGCGCTGGGGTGAACAGGCGACCGCGTTGCTGCTCACCATCAAAGACCTTAGCCTACGCGGTAACCTCAGTATGCGTGCTGAGAAAAAGGCCCGCGCCGCCGATCTTTGGGTAGTCGAGGCAGAACATATCCAGGCATTCCTCGATAACAGTGTCACAACAGGTAAATTCAATCCCGGCGCAGAAGCCGCCGGCCTGCCTGGTAACGGCATAACTGAAACAGCCGCTACTGAACCCCAAGACCAAAAGCTCAACTGGCAGGCAGCCGCCCTTGCGCGCCTGATGCGTGTTCCCGAAGGCTTTATGCGCGACAGCTCAAAACAGCGAATCGATGAGTACGCCCGATCCAACGGCCATGGCGATATCTCCCTGGCGGTGGCTGAAGCGGGGCTGGCAGAGGCACGCAAGGCGATGGAGTCCGCCATGCAGGATGGTGGCGGTATGCCAGGCCAAGCAACGTCAACGACACAGCCGGAAAAGAGGAGCAGCTGTCCCTTCGCCAACATGATGCCGAGTCAGGAGGAAAAAGCACCTGAGACAGAGGCAACTTCAACCTGGAGTGCTGAAGCAGAAACAGTGCTAAGCAACGTACCCGCCGGATTCTGCCGTGACATGACCCGCAAGGCGGCCGAGACCATCGCCAAACAGAACGGCCTGGAGCAGGTGGATGCCGCATTTGTCGGCCAGGTGATGGAGACTTTCAAATCCGGCTCGGAGTCAAGCAGCGAAACCATGCCCTGGAATGAAGCCGCCAGAGAGCGCATCGGCAAAGCTCCCGACATGGTACGCGGCATGTTGATCCAGGAGATCGAAGGCTGGAGTCGACGGAAAGAACTGGAGAGCGTCAGCGAAGAGGCAGTAGACGCCATTAAACAGATCTGGGCCGAACGAGGCGTATTCCACCTTGATCCCAATGATCCTCGAAATCAATAGCTGAAAAGCTGGACGCGGAGACCGCAAAGAAGACGCAGAGAGCGCAGAGTTATTAAGGTAATGGAGTTTTTTCTCTGCGACCTCTGCGCCTCCTCGGCGATCTCTGCGTCCCTAATCATATGATGAATGATCTATTTTTAATCGCTGTCAACCTCACCCGCCGCTGTAATCTGGCGTGTGCCCACTGCTATATGGATGCAGAGGCGCGCCTTGAGGGTGGCGAGGGTGAACTCTCCACCGATGAGGTCAAGGTGCTGCTGGATGAAATCGCCTCACGCAGCAACGAGACCATGGTGGTGCTGACCGGCGGCGAACCGATGGTACGGCGTGACCTTGAACAGTTGGTAGCTCACGGCGACCAGCTGGGGCTCTCCATTGTGGTTGGCACCAACGGTGTACTGCTTGATGAGACGCGGGTAAAGGCGCTAAAAGCAGCAGGCGCCATGGGCATGGGTATCAGCCTCGACTCCCTCGACCCCGAAAGCCACGACAGCTTCCGCGGCTGCAGCGGCAGTTGGGAGAAGACCCTCAACGGTATGGATCTCTGCCGTAAGCACGACCTCCCCTTCCAGGTGCACTTCTCAGTCACTGAGCAAAATGCCCACGAAGTACAGTCGATGATCGACTTTGCCAAGGCCTCCGGTGCCCATGTGCTCAATATCTTTTTCCTGGTGTGTACCGGCCGCGGTGAGTCGATGTCGGACATCACTCCTGCCCGCTATGAAGAGGTGCTGAAGCAGCTGATAGAGGCTCAGGAACAGACCCAGGATCTGATTATCCGTGCCCGCTGCGCCCCTCACTACAAGCGGGTGGCCTATGAACACAATCCCAACTCTCCCCTTACACGGGCAGAGGGCTATGAGGGTGGCGGCTGCCTGGCAGGCATTCACTACTGCCGTATCACCCCGGAAGGGGGGGTAACCGCCTGTCCTTATATCCCCGATGAAGAGGGAAGTATCCGTGACCAGGATTTCTGGGAGATATGGGATAAGGCACCCACCTTTGAGCAGCTGCGAAATCCGAGTCTGGAAGGCAAATGTGGCCAATGTGAATACCAGAAGCTGTGCGGCGGTTGTCGTGCCAGACCACTCGCTATGGGCGGCACCATTATGGATGCCGATCCCTGGTGTGGGCATACCCCCAGTGGACGCCCCGTTATCGAGCCACTAATAGAAGTAGCTGGCGGCGAAGTCACCTGGTCTCCCGAGGCTGAGACGCGCCTGGCCCGGGTACCGGGATTCCTGCGTAAAATGGTACGGAAGCGTGCTGAATCCCATGTCCGTGAACTGGGGGAGTCGATCATCACCACCGACCACATGTCCACCCTAGCCGCCAAACGCTTCGGTGATAAATTCCCCGGCAAGCGTCCCGACAATATACCGGCAAGCACGGGGCAGCCAGAAACTGAGACCTCATCCAGCGGTCTGGCCTGGACCAAAGAGGCCAAAGCCTATTTGGAAGAGATACCTGCCTTTTTGAAAGAAGGTGTCTTCGCCGTGGCCGAGGATATCGCCCGCAATGAAGGCCGCCTTGAGGTCAATATAAAACTCCTAAATCGTCTGGAAGAGGAAGATAGCCCGGAACGAAAACTCCCTTGGGAGAGCGACGCAGAGAACCTACTTGAGGCCAGCCTGGCCGACCGCGAATTTCAGGTAAAGATGTTTGTAAAACCGACCATGGAGGCAGCTGTTGAGCGTGAAGCCAGACGCCACAATGCTATTGCAGTTTCCCAGCAAGATGTACAGAAGGTCATTGAGACCAGCCTGGCTGGCGTCGAATGGCATGCCGACGCTCTCGCCCGGGTCGAGTCTGCACCTGACTTCGTTCGTGCCGGCATCAAAAAGGCTGCTGAATTCGCAGCCCGCCGTGAGGGATTGGAAAGAATCACCGCTATAGATCTGACCCGTTTTCGTAACCGCGCCATGATGAAAGCAGTGCGACGCATGAAAGGCTTCGGCATGAAAGAGCTCAACTTCGACGCCTTTGAAATTGCCAAACAGCGGGTACCGAGATTACAGGAGAACGAACAAGCGGAGAAACGTTTCTCCGAGATCCAGCACTATGTCGAATCAAAGCAGGATCCCGAGGGTGGTGGTTTGGGGCTACTTGATCGTGAACTGCTTGAAAAGATGAAAGCAGAGCTGAAAAAGTGATTTCGCCGGAAATAAACACAAATATACGCAAATAAAATGCCGATCCATATTACCCATACACGTGGATTGGTGAAGATACATATTCGCGTTCATATGCGTTTATTCGCGGCCAATATTTTATGATAGATAACCTACGATAAATGAACGAACCACAGGCACTCATCATCGGCGGTGGAATCTCCGGCCTCTCGACGGCATGGCACCTTGCACAGCAGGGCGTCAACGTTGAGGTGTGGGAAGCTGATGAGCGCCCGGGCGGCAAGATCCGTTCAACCCATGACGCCGGATACCTTACCGAGCGTGCAGCCGGCATGGTAGTCAACTTCCGTCCCGAGATAGATCGGCTGATTACCGCCTTGGGGATGGACGAGGATAAAACCAGCCGCAATGATGCACTCAATCGCTACCTGATGCACAAGGGACAACTGGCCGCCGTACCGATGAAACTACCGGCCATGGCACGCTCTCCTCTCTGGAGTCGACGCACCAAACTGCGCCTATTGGCAGAGATCCTGATCCCGCAGGGTGGTAAGGAGAATGAAACGGTATCTGCGTTTATCGAACGCCGACTGGGCAGTGAGATACTGGAGACTGCGATGGAGCCTTTTGTCGCCGGTACTCTCGCTTCAGATCCTGATCTGGCAGAAGCCCGGTCAGTACTACCCCGGCTTACCGCTCTGGAGAAACGCTACGGCAGCCTGACCCTGGGCATGCTGATCAATGGCATATTCAAAAGGCGCCGAGCCAATAATGCAGAGAGCTTCTCTTTTCAGGGCGGCCTCTCCGATCTGGTAGATAGCCTGAGCAACAGTGCCGGTGTAAATATCCGCTACAACATGAAGGTCGACAATATCGGCCGCACTGCAGATGGCTGGCAGATCACTGCTGGAAGCCAAAAACGCCATACTCCCCAACTGATTCTCAGCACACCCGCCTACACTGCCGCCACCCTACTGCAGGATAGCGACCAACAGCTTGCCAGGCTGCTCTCAGGCATCGACTACAGCCCCATTGGCGTTCTCCACTTCGGCCTGCAGGAGACGAAAATCAGCCACCCACTGGACGGCACCGGCTTCCTGGTTCCGCGCCGTGAGCCACTCGGTTTCAACGGCAACTTGTGGATGAGTCGTCTCTTCCCCGGCCGCGCCCCCACTGGTCACCACCTACTGACCAGCTATCTTGGGGGGCATCGTCATCGCCATCAGCTGCAGTGGAGTGATGAACGTATCATCTCAGAGACGCTCTCAAATCTCGCTCCCCTGCTGGGCATTCGTGGAGAACCGGACTATATTCGACTGGAACGACATCAGCGGGGGTTGCCGATGTACCATGGTGAGTATCAGGCGCGCGTCACAGCAATCCGGTCACGCTTGACGGTGGCGGCACCGGGCCTGCACCTTTGTGCCAACTACCTGGGGGGTGTATCGATAAGGGAGCGCATTTTTCAGGGGCTGAAAACTGCTGGTCATGTGCATAGCGTGCTGAAAAAATCGGGTATCGTACGCATAGATGCTGGTGAGGTGTTGCACTATGCATGAAATGGAACTTGAGGATCTTGAGAATAAGCCCCCCTTCAAACCGATGAAGGTTATTCTGGTGGTGCTGCTTATTCTACTGGGCATATCCAGTGCCGCCCAGTGGTATTCGGGAAATGTCACCATGCCGCGCTACTGTAAAGAGCCGGTAGAGACACTGGCTCGTGTAAGGCAACTGCTGACAGAGGAGAGACCCGCAGGTGATGGCGACCGCAAGCCCTATATCATAGCCGCCCGTCTCACCTTTCTGATTCCCCGGGAGAGTGATGAGCCCCTGGAAGACTACATGTTCCGACTACAGCAGCATATAGACCAGCAATGCCGATAACGCCCCCACCACCGCCGCTCTCCAATCTCAGGATGTTCAGATCATTCTGGGAGATATTCCTCTCGCTCTGCCTGGTGCTGGCCGTGGTCGGGTCGATGCACTACTACACCGTCTATACGACAGAGCGGTCGGCCAGAGAGGCGAGCGAATCACTCAACGTCGACCTCGCCCGGCATATGATCATCACCGACATTGAGGGTGTCGTCAGTGACCTGATGTTTCTGGCCGAACATATAGAGGGACAGGGGCTGCTGGATGACCTTACATATAATGATGAACAACGGATTGTTGATGAATTCACCGTTTTTGCCGACAAGAAAAAACACTACGATCAGATACGCTATCTCGACAGCAGCGGCATGGAGATTGTTCGCATCAACTTCAACGGCGGACAACCCCAAGCTGTCATACAGAGGGAACTTCAGAACAAGGCCAGCAGATACTATTTCCGTGAGGCTATGGCACTGGAGCGGGACGGTATCTACCTCTCCCCACTTGACCTCAATATCGAAGAGGGCGAGATTGAGTACCCGCTAAAGCCTATGATGCGCTTTGGTACTCCGGTATTTGACCAGGCGGGACAAAAAAAAGGAATCATTCTGCTCAACTACTTCGGTGACCACCTGATCGAGAACTTTACCCGGGCAGGCGCCAATATTGCCGACCACATTGAGCTTATCAACAGTGATGGTTTTTGGCTCAGAAGTCCAAAGAGCAAGGATGAGTGGGGCTTTATGTTGGGGACTAACAAGACGTTCCAACAACGTTCCAACCGTGCCTGGCAATATATTAATCGACAAGAGAGCGGCCAATTCGAGATGTTTGGCGGCATGTTCACTTTTGCTGCCGTCAATCCAAAAGCTATCGCCCAGAATGCAGCCAACCCTGCTGGATATCATCTCAACACCTCATCAGGAGGCGAAGGCGGCTGGAAAATTGTTTCACGTGTCTCGCCACGGGAGCTATCAGCGACTCTACCATTCTTTCTTCGCCAGCACTTCTCCCTTTACCTGGCCATGCTCTTTATGCTCGCCATTGGTGCCTGGTTTATCGCACAGGCCCACCACCGCAATCAGGCCGCAGAGGCTCAGCGTGACTATGAGCAGCGCTTTCGTCATACCCTTGAGAATATTGAACTGGCGGCCATCGCACTGGACCGTCGAGGCAAAGTAACATTCTGTAACGACTACTTCCTTTCACTAACCGGTTGGCGCCGCCACGAGGTTGAGGGGACAAGTTGGATTGAGCAATTCGTAACAGAAGATCTCGAGAAAGAGGTTACCAATATAATTGACGGTATGAGCATACCGGAGCACTTCCCCTCCCACTACGAGATTCATGTCAAGACAAAAGATGGCGGTCTGCGTCTGATCGCCTGGAACAACACCCTATCCTATGACGCCGCAGGGCAGGTCATTGGTGTCACCGGTATCGGTGAGGACATCACCGAGCAGCGTGCGGCTGAAGAGTCGCTGCGTAAGCTGAACCGTGCGGTGGAACAGAGCCCGAGTGTTGTACTCATCACTAATATTGAAGGACTTATTGAGTACGCCAACCCTAAATTCACCGAAGTTTCAGGTTATACGCTCGAAGAGGTGAAAGGCAAAAGCCCAAGCCTTCTAAAATCAGGGGAAACCTCCAGCACCGAATACAGTAATCTCTGGAGTACCGTCTCTACAGGTGGTGAGTGGCGCGGCGAGTTCCACAACCGCAAGAAAACGGGGGAGCTCTACTGGGAGTCAGCTTCCATCTCAGGTATTCGCAACAGTGATGGTGAAATCACCCACTTCCTGGCAGTAAAAGAGGATATCACCGAGCAGAAACGACTTGAGATGGAAGTGGAGGCACGCAACAAAGAGCTGGCACGTGCCCAGGCCCTGGCCGCCATGGGCAAGATGGCCAGCATGATTGCCCACGATCTGCGTAACCCACTCTCATCGGTCAAAATGACACTGCAGATCCTGGGTAAACAGACCGGCATCGAAAGTAATGCCGAGATCGACGAATTGAGATCCATCGCACTGGAGCAGATTCGCTACATGGAAGATATCCTCTCTGACATGCTCACCTACTCCAAGCCCGATGCACTGAAACCAGACTGGATCACGATAGACCGGGTCATCAACTTGGCCATTAACATATCCCAGCGCCGTATAGATGAGTCAGGAATAGAGTTGAGAGTTAACTATCACTCCGGCCTACCCACTCTATTGGGAGATCCTACCAAACTCCGGCAAGTATTCTCTAATCTTATTTCAAATGCCGTTCAGGCCTCCGAGAGGGTCCATAAACCCTGTATAGAGATCGATGCTATGGTTGAGCTTAGTGCCGATGGAACAGGCATCAGAATTGAAATTTGTGACAACGGTGGTGGAATAGAGGAGGAGGCGAGGGAACGAATTTTTGAACCCTTCTTTACCACCCGAAGCAAAGGCACTGGGCTTGGACTGGCCATTGTTAAACGTATTCTCGAACAGCACCAGGGGAGTATTAAGATGGAACCCTATGCACCTCAAGGCACCTGTGCCACTATTTTTCTACCTGTCTCGCCCCAAACTGAAACTGATTCAGATACCCAAGAGTTGGAGCTGAAAGAAGTATGAGCAAAATACTGATCGTTGATGACGATGTCGCCAGTTGCAGAACTCTACAACTCCACCTGCGCAGCCAGGGCCATGAGACACTTATTGCTCATAGCGTCAATGATGGACTTGAGAAGGCCCAGGCACAACCTGCGCTGATCATCCTTGATATCCGTATGCCCGGTCGCTCAGGTCTGGAGGGACTACCTGAATTCAAGCAGTTATTACCCAATGTCCGGGTAATTATGATCACCGCTTTTCATGATATGGAGAGTACCATTGAGGCGATGCAGCAAGGCGCCGATGACTATATCCACAAGCCCATCGACATTGACGAACTGGATTCCGCCATCAGCAAACTGCTAAAAACCATCACCAACCCGGAAAAGGAGTTACTCACCACCGTCTGCAGCGTGGAATCAAACCATCTCACCATGGTGGGACGCAGCCGTGCCATGAAAGAGGTCTTCAAGACTATTGGTATGGTGGCAAAGAGCCCGGCAACTGTACTGATCACCGGTGAATCAGGTACCGGCAAAGAGCTGGTTGCACGTGCCATCCACCGCTCCAGTGAGAAACCCGAAGGCCCCTTTGTCGCGGTCAACTGTGCAGCTCTGGTCGAAACCCTGCTTGAGTCTGACATGTTTGGTCATGAAAAAGGGGCCTTCACCGGGGCGGTAGGAAAACAGGAGGGTAAATTCACCCTGGCCCGGGGAGGCACCATCTTCCTCGACGAAGTGGGAGAGATGTCCCCTGCCATGCAAGCCAAACTGTTGCGGGTACTGCAGTACAAAGAATACACCCCGCTGGGGGCGAAACAGGTCCAGACCACCAATGCCAGGATCATCACTGCCACAAACGTAAACCTGACTGAGCGGGTAAAAGCGGGTGACTTCCGCGAGGATCTCTACTACCGACTACAGGTTGTCAATGTCCACCTACCCCCACTGCGTGAACGCAAAGAGGACCTGATGGATCTGATTCAGGTACTACTTGGTCGCATCAACCGTGAACTGCACCGCAACGTTACCCATATTTCAAAAGATGCTCTGGAATCCATGGAACAGTACGACTGGCCGGGCAATATCAGGGAGCTTGAGAATGTACTGATGAAGAGTATTGCTCTCTCCCGAGGCAACACGCTGAGCAGGGACCTGCTCCCCGCCCCGCTTAATGCAGCGGTAGAAAATAGTTCAACAGGAAACAGCCAAGAGGGTGACCGGCCACTGGAACAGCAGAGCCTGGAGGAGATGGAGGGTGCCCATATCGCCCGAGTTCTCGAGGCAACCGCATGGCACAAAGGGCACGCCTGTGAAATTCTCGGCACCTCCCGCCCCCGACTGAGGCGCATGATCCAGCATTACGACCTCAAACCACCAGTCGAGATGGAAGACAATGAGGACGATTTCGAGCAGACAACTGTTTCGCAGGAATAAGGGCCTCGGAAAATAATAACTATCCGAAGATCGCGCAGACTATCGGTTCGCCTGCAAGGCGTGGAAAGGGGCGCATAGCAGGCCTATGTAACCCTTTTCACAACGCAGCAGGCGGACCGAGAGACAAGCGAGATCGGATAGTTTATTTTTTCCGCGGCCCTAACTACCCTATAGCCGTCCGATAACACAACACTGACAACCCTATTATTTCTTCTATACTGAAGGTCAGCACTGGGAAATCCCATAACCCAGAGCTTCTCCAGCGCAATGGGTCGGTGTTTCCGGGTACTCTCCCGACAAGCATCAGGCTGTGCCGCCTGGTCAAGGCATCGCGGGTAAGTGCGCCGGATTAATGAGGAGCCTCAGAATATGTTATGAGCCGGGTCTTTAGATCCAGACTTCCCAACCCCTGTTAGCAAGTCGATCTTCCGCTTTTGCAACCGAGACGGGGCATTTTGGTTTCTTGCGCTCTGATATAGCTATTTCAAAGCTTCTGACCATTTAGTTTGAATGAAAGGAGGTATTTTATGAGCCTAGCCTGGGTAGTCGTTGCAGATTCAAGCCAAGCACGGATTTTCTCCGTCGATAAACCGACCAGTTCACTCGAAGAGATTCACACACTTAACCATCCCGAAGGCCGTCTGCACCAGGGCGATCTGGTCTCCGACCGTCCCGGCAGAGACAGAAATGCCGGAACCGGCAGTCACGACATGGGGCATGGGGCTGATGCCAAGAATGAAGCAGCAGTCCGTTTTGCCGCCCAAGTGGATGAAACACTGGAGTGTGGCCGTACCAACGGTCGGTTCAACAGACTCTACGTAGTTGCATCCCCAAGCTTTCTCGGTATGCTGCGAAAACAACAGAGCAGCTCACTGCAGAAGATGGTAACCAGTGAGATATCGAAAAATCTTGCCTCCCACGATATTTCCGATATCCGAAAAAATCTACCCAAGCGATTATAACCAATCACTATTGTAGGAGCGCTTTCTCGAAGCGCGATGAATATACGCACCCTAGTGGCGCTTCCATCGCGGTTCGGGAAACCGCTCCTACGCAAAAAGAGACCGGGGAATTTTAATCAGGCGGGGCCGACAAAAGTAAAGCCGGCATCCTCCACCGCCTTTGCCACCACCGCATCATCATCCACGCCGTCAACAGTGACCAGCCCACCATCCAGTTCAACCTGAACGCCGGCACCCGGTGCCGCCGATTGAATCGCCTGCTCAACTGAACTGGAGCAGCCACCACAGCTCATACCTTCTACCTTGTACGTCTTGGACATTTCAAACCTCAAATTTTATATTTCTGAAACATGTTGATGAAAAGAGTGAAGAACAGAGTTATTTTTTTCAAACGTTACTACTCACGCCATAAGCTACTTGCAAGCGGAACGTGACTTAAGGGCAAACCGCAACACCCAAACTGCGCGACAAACCTATTGTACAGCGCCTCATAATACGGTGAAGTGATGAGGGGGCGAGAAGTTACGTTCGAACAATAGGCCCATCCACTTAACTACGCCGCCAGCGTCTCAACAATAGTGAGTTGGAGACCACACTCACCGATGACATCGCCATGGCGGCTCCTGCAATGACCGGATTGAGTGCGCCGGAGGCGGCCAAGGGGATAGCGACCAGATTATATATCAGCGCCCAGAAGAGATTCTGTCTGATCTTGCGGTAGGTCGCCCCTGAGATCGAAAGTGCATCCGCAACCAGACGGGGATCACCTCGCATCAGGGTGATACCGGCGGTGTGCATCGCTACATCCGTTCCTGTTCCCATGGCCATGCCGACATCAGCAACCGCCAGCGCAGGGGCATCGTTGATGCCGTCACCTACCATAACGACATGCCTGCCCGCCTGTTTAAGTTTCTCAATCTCTTTGGCTTTGTCTCCAGGCAAAACCTCAGCAATCACCTGCTCAATTCCAACGGTAGTCCCTACCTTTACGGCAGCATGGGGATTATCACCCGTCAGCATCACCACTGCCACACCACGTTGCCGCAGCATGGCAACGGCGGCAATCGCCTCCTCCTTCACAGGATCACTGACCATGATGAAGCCCAGCAGATGGATAGCATCACCCATCTCCGCCACCCACATCAGGGTTGTCCCGTCCCGCTTGATCTCCAGCGAGTGTTCAGCCAGCACCGCCGACTCGACCCCTTGCTCCGACATAAGGCGCCGGTTACCGATCAGGAGCTTCCGACCGGCGACCTCGGCTGACAGGCCCATACCCGGCAGGCTGGTAAATTCAGTTAACGGCAAAAGCACCACACCGTCACTCTTCGCCTGCTTTAGAATTGCATTCGCCAGAGGGTGCTCGCTGCCCTGCTGTGCAGATGCCACAAGTTGTAACAGCTGCTCAGACTCTCCCACCAGAGAGAGAATCTTTTCAACAGAGGGGGAGCCCAGGGTCAGCGTGCCGGTCTTATCAAAAACGACGGTATCACTGCTGTAGGCACGCTCCAGCGCCTCCGCATCCTTGATCAGTATACCGTGGCGAGCCGCAACACCCGTGCCTACCATCAGGGCTGTTGGCGTTGCCAGACCCAAGGCGCAGGGACAGGCGATAACCAGCACGGAGACCGCAGCGACAAAGGCCGTTTGCAGATCACCGGCAAACCACCAGCCGCAAAAAGTGAACAGTGCAATCAGAGCCACCACGGGCACAAAGACCGCAGAGATCTGATCAACCAGCTTCTGCACCGGCGCCTTACTCGCCTGGGCACTCTCCACAAGATGGATGATACGTGACAGCGTCGACTCTGCGCCCACCGTCGTTGCACAGATACGCAGCAATCCGTCGCCATTGACCGAGGCACCGGTGACAGAATCACCGACGCTTTTCGCCACAGGAAGAGACTCACCGGTAATCAGGGACTCATCCAGTTGACTACACCCCTCCATAATCACGCCATCGACCGGCAGACGTTCACCAGGCCGAACCAGCACAATCTCATCATGTACAACACTCTCTGCCGGCACATCCACCAGCACACCATCCCGTTCAACATGGGCATTATCAGGCTGTAGTTTCATCAATGCGCGAATGGCTGAGGCGGCGCTGCGCTTGGCGCGTCCTTCCATCCATTTACCAAACAGCACCAGGGTGATCACCATAGCGGATGCTTCGAAATAGAGGTGCCCCCCTCCTCCTCCGGTCAAAGTCACCCAGCAGCTCAAACCCCAGGCTGCAGAGGTACCCATGGCAACCAGCACATCCATATTACCGGAACCACCCCTGAGTGATTTGAAAGCACCCTCATAAAAACGCCGACCGATCCAAAACTGTACCGGAGTGGCCAGAAGAAGCTGCCACAAGGCAGGTAGAGAGAGATCGATACCGAGCGGCATCAGTACCATGGGGAGAGCCAGTGGTATGGTCAGGGCGGCGGAGATCAGCAGCAGCCTAAACTCAGCCCGGGCCCGTAGCTGGGCCTTGGCATCCATTGCCGCCTGCTGTTCACCGGCACTAACGGCAGGTGTGGCGGTAAAACCGGCGCGACTCACCGCATCAATCAAATGCTGCTGAGAGACGGTACCGGCAGGTGCACTCACTGTCGCCTTTTCAGTCGCCAGATTAACCGTTACCCGTTCTACCCCGGACAGCCGTGACAGCACCTTCTCCAGTCGGCCGGAACAAACGGCACATGTCATCCCTTCAATAAGCAACTCTGCGGTTTCAGTAGGTACGGAAAAACCTGCACGAAAAACGGCTGAAACGATTTCGTTGGAGGACGTTTCAGTGGCGTCAAAATCAATTGATGCGCTGTTTGAGGCGAGATTAACCCTCGCTTCAATCACCCCGGCTTGTTTGCTCAACACCTTTTCGAGGCGGCCTGAGCAGGCGGCACATGTCATACCTTCGATAGGCATTGTCAGGTTGTTTGGAGAAGCTATATTTGAATCACTACTCATGACGAAGCGGCTGTACCCTGGATGCTATATTGACTCTGATTAAAGAGGATGGTTCACGAACGCCCGCATTGTGCTCCACGCGTGTAAATCTGGACAGAATCACTTGCTTAAGGGCACCACAACAGCGATCCAGCACCCGCCCAAAAGATATACTAATACACCCATTAATATATTGTATACTTTCCCTGTTTTCCCACCTGGAATAGTTGTTCATGAACACCTCACACCACGACACCATCGTCATCGGTAGCGGACCCGGCGGTGAAGGCGCCGCTATGAAGCTGGCAAAATCGGGCCGTAAGGTAGCGGTAATAGAGAAACATAGCCAAGTGGGAGGCGGTTGCACACATTGGGGCACCATACCGAGCAAGGCGCTGCGGCACAACATACAGATGTTGGTGGATTACAAACGTAATCCCCTGTTTCAGCACATCAGCGGACAGGCAAAGATTGACTACCCACAGCTACTCGGAGCCGCCGGTGGTGTTATTCAGGATCAGGTAAGCACCCGCTACCGCTTCTACTCAAGAAATGGTGTTGATGTACTCTTTGGCACTGCACGATTTACCGGCCCTGATGCCGTAGCGGTGGTCCACAACGATGGCACAGAGGATGCGGTCACGGCAGACAGCTTCGTTATCGCCACCGGCTCATCCCCTTACCACCCGGCGGACATCGATTTCACCCACCCCGGCATCCATGACAGTGACAGCATACTTGCCCTGGAACACACCCCCAAATCATTGACCATCTACGGTGCCGGTGTGATCGGCTGTGAATACGCCTCCATCTTTTGCAACCTCGACGTCAAGGTGAACCTGGTCAATACCCGGGACCGACTGCTCTCTTTTCTTGATGATGAAATCACCGACGCTCTCAGTTACCACCTTCGTCACCAGGGTGTGGTGATCCGCAACAATGAAGAGTACCAAGAGGTGGAGGTACTGGATGATGGTGTGATACTGCATTGTAAGTCGGGTAAAAAATTCAAAACAGACATTCTGCTCTGGGCCAACGGTCGCTCCGGCAACACCCTGGGCTTAAATTGTGACGGTATCGGTGTCGAGGTAAATCACCGGGGACAGGTAAAGGTCAACAAAAGCTACCAGACCTCTCTGCCACATATCTATGCCGCCGGTGACGTCGCCGGCCCACCCGGGCTGGCCAGCGCCAGTTACGACCAGGGACGTTTTATCGGTGCTCATATCGCCAACGGTGAGTGTGACTGGAGCCTGATCGAGGATTTCCCCACCGGCATCTACACCAATCCTGAAATCAGCTCTCTCGGCCGTAACGAGCGAGAGCTGACCAATCAACAAATTCCCTATGAAGTGGGCCAGGCGATGTTCAAGAGTATCGCCCGGGCACAAATTACCGGTCACAACGTCGGTATGCTGAAGATTCTATTCCACCGTGAGACACTGGAAATCCTTGGCATCCACTGTTTCGGCGAGACCGCTGCCGAGATCATCCATATTGGTCAGGCGATAATGGCTCAGCAGGGCAAGGCCAACAGCCTGCTCTACTTTACCGAAACCACCTTCAACTACCCGACTATGGCCGAGGCCTATCGCGTAGCGGCACTCAATGGTTTGAATAGAATTTTCTGACCGTGCTTTCGTGAGCGATAGAAAAGCATTTCATCCTCCTCCTGCCAACGAAGCCGCTCTCCAGAAAATATCGGCGGGCACAGTAGCAAAACAGCTGCTCCAGCCCTTGCCGATCTGCCACTTCGATTCTTACCTCCGCATTCAGATAAAAGCCTCCCCCATTGCGCCATGTTTGCATCTGTTATGGATCATCTGGTGAGAGCAATCCACGTCGAACGAACAGGCGCAGTACCCTCTTTCTGATCTTCTCCCGGGCTTGCTGAATAACTTCACTACTGAGCCCAGTAGACACCCAAGTTGCCACAGTTAACTCGCAAACCCAACGGCAAATATTATCCCGACCGGCCTTACGGCCATGTCGCTCGGAGACAATGCCATGAATTGTAACAACTCTGTAACAGTGTCATTGACTGTAATAAATCTGTAACAAATTTCTAATAATTTGTATTGGCTAGTGTTCACCCCCTCACGATTAAACAAGGAGATGGTATAAAAATGTTTAGCTTATTCAAAGAAATGGAGGATGCAGCAGAATCCTCCAATAAGGGAGATTTTCTCAGATTTGGTATTGTCATCATCTTCATGATAGCGGTACTCCTTCTGAGTTATAACTCTACGGGAGAATTACCGACAAATGTATTCCTGGTTATAGCCGCACTGTTTGGCGGCTATATGGCAATGAATATCGGTGCAAATGATGTTGCTAATAATGTTGGCCCCGCCGTCGGCTCCAAAGCCCTGACAATGGGTGGTGCAATCATCATCGCGGGTATATTTGAAGCTGGAGGTGCTTATATAGCTGGTGGTGATGTCGTAGGCACCATTAAAAAAGGCATTATCGATATTGAAGCTTTCGGCGGTGATTCCGATAGTTTTATCTGGGCAATGATGGCTGCACTGCTTGCAGCAGGTTTATGGTTAAACCTCGCTACCAAGTTTAAAGCACCCGTTTCAACAACCCACGCTATCGTCGGTGGCGTGATGGGTGCCGGTATTGCGGCAGGCGGGTTTGCTATCGTTTCTTGGCCAACCATGGGTAAAATCGCTTCTTCATGGGTTATCTCCCCTGTGCTGGGTGGCATAATTGCAGCAATATTCTTATTTTCTATTAAGAAAACAATCGTTTTCAAAGATGATAAAGTCGCTGCTGGTAAATTCTGGGTTCCAGTTTACGTCGCTATTATGACATGGGCATTTGTCACTTATCTGACTTTAAAAGGGCTTAAAAAAATATGGCCGCATATTGTAGATATTTTTACATTTCTGCCTGATGAGAAGAAACCAAGTTTCCTGATCGCGTCTATTCTTGGCCTGATACTCGCAGCAATCATTTTTTTCATTGTTAAAAAGAGTGTGTCACTAAGAGAAAACTTAAAGAACGACAGAACCAGTATCAATACTTTATTTACTGTCCCGCTTATCTTTGCTGCGGCTCTGCTGAGTTTTGCTCATGGCGCAAATGATGTCGCCAATGCTATTGGACCACTGGCTGCGATTAGTGATGCTATCACTACCGGTGGCATTACATCAAAGGCCAGCATTCCATTCTGGGTTATGTCGGTTGGTGCACTTGGCATTGTGGTTGGCCTCGCACTATATGGTCCAAGATTGATTAAAACAGTCGGTTCAGAAATAACAGAACTGGATCAGATGAGAGCCTTTTCCATTGCAATGGCCGCCGCTATCACTGTCATTATTGCCAGCCAGCTTGGGCTACCGGTTAGTTCTACTCACATTGCACTTGGTGGTATCTTTGGTGTTGGTTTCTTGCGGGAATACCTACAGAACCATAAAGAAGTTGTTAAGCTGGATGAAGAAGAAAAGAAACTGGAGAGAGAAGAAAATAGACTGGAACAATATAGAGACAACCTTCAGGAACTATTAGATCTACCGGAAGAGAATAAAGACAAAAAAGTTCCTGATTACCCATAAACCTCAGCCATTCTCAAGAAGCGATAAGGCATCGGTGGTGTACGCAACGCAACAAAGAGCAATCGCTCAATCATTTCTGGAAGATTGAAGCGACGATTAAACCGATATTCGAATTCGGCAAGATAACGAGGTACATGTTTTTTTCGTATAGCATGAAAAGTTCCCTGCAAAGAATTCTTGACGTTGCCAAGCATGGTGTTCACCCACTTGAAGGTGGAGCTCTGTGCGCTTTTTCGACCGCCACCAGTCACAATGGCCACATGATCGCAATCAGCATCAGTGACAGCTCTGAAGCAGCAGAGACCATCAGAGAATACAATGCTACCAGAAACCAGACTGGACTTGGCATATCGAGCAATTTCTGCACTCCGAAAACCACGCACACGACGCAGATGAATTTTCAAAGGCCTGCCGTCCTGCGTCGTCTCAACGGCGGCTACGAAAGGGATTTTGTTGCGGGAGCCTCGTCCACGCTTACCAGGCTTCTCACCGCCAATATAGGCATCATCCATTTCAATGCGGCCAGTCAGCTTTTTCTTACCCTGGCGTTCCATCATTACCTGCATCAGTTTGTGCTTGAGCTTCCACGCAGTGTTGTAGTTCACTCCAATCTCACGAGACAGTTGCAAGGCAGAGGTGCTCTTTTTACGCTGGGTCAGCAAATAGATGGCCAGAAACCATTTCTTCAAAGGCAACTTTGTGCCATGAAAAATGGTACCCGCAGTAAGCGATGTCTGATGATGACATTTATGGCACTGGTATATCTTGCGGCTTTTGAGTTCGCAGCACGTTGCGTTACCGCACTCTGGGCAAACATATCCACTTGGCCAGCGAAGTCGATGCAACGCTTGGCTGCATTGAGTATCGGTGCCATATTTTTCCAGAAATTCGTGCAAACCAAGCCCTTTTTGAAACTGGATAGTATTTTTTGGCATGATAGAAACCCTCGTATATTCAGAGAGGGTTCCATTATGTGGCCACCACAGGCTCAATAGCTGAGCCTGGTGGGTAATCAGGAAAAAGTTTACAAGCAGATCGGTAAACTTTACGAGATGGTAGAGAGTGAGGAAAGAGCTTTTGAAGAAGAGCAGCGAATTGTTGACTCTTTACAGCGCAAAAAATATGTAAAAAGAGATGCGTTTAAAAAGATTATTGCGGCATGGGTTATTACGGTACCTGTTGCAGCGGTTCTTTCTGCGAGTATCTTTTTCATGATCAGAGGTATGATGCTTTAATCATTCCAGTTTCGTCTGATACATCAACTTGAATTAAAGGGCGTTACCCATTTTTCAGGGTAACGCTCTTTGATCCATTCTAACAACCCAATATTTCAGACTGCTACTTAGTCCACTGCAACACCAGATTTTTTTCTCCGGTTAAACCGTCGGTGTAATCCTCACCACATCCGCAGGCTCATGGGTACGGGTAGGATCGTAGGATGTCGCTGAGTTTCAAACCACACCGTGTGTTGGTCATGCAATGACGCTCGGTAAATTTTGTCTCCCCATGTTGACTGGTTACCTGAATAGTTACCACGTACTTTACTTTTCGACGTGCTCTTTGGTTACCTCCCGATCCACCGCTCCATCATGCCGCTGCAGCATCTCCAACAGGGAGAGCACCGAACGGCCCGACTGCTCCACTATCCGGGTATCCTCATAACGCTCGCCATGGGGGTGCAGCTGCAGCAGGCGCTCGGCATTCTCGACGATATCCTCAACCTGGGTGCGAATATCCCCCAGGGTGTGCTGGCGCAGCTGCTCCTTCTCCTCCCGGGCCTGGCGTAGTTCATCGGCGGCGGCCTCCTGCTCCTGCTGCGATTCACCGGCCGCCTCCTGCAGCTGCTGTTCGCTCTCCACCTCCCGCATGGACTTTTTCCACCAGTCGATGAAACGGGCCCGGTGGTCGGCGATGGTATTCACCGACTGAGCCATGAAATTGACCTCGTCCCGCCCACCGGTGACTGCGGAGATACGATCCACCGGCTGTTCGTAGGCCAGTTGACCAAGCACACCGGCCATCCGCAGCAGTGGACGTCGGATGCTCAGGGAGATGGTGAGGGCGGAGAGCATGCCGAGCAGGACCGCCGCCACGGCAATCCACAGCACGCCCCCGGCATCGGCTTGGGAAGAGGTGAGTATCTGCTGCGTCGTCTCCCGCATGGAGCGATCCGCATCGCTCACGTTTTGCCGCACGATGGGGACGATCTTCAGCACCGCCTCCTGCATCTCAGCCTGCAACCGGTCGATTTTCACATTCTGTTCCACCAGCACCAGGAAGTCTCGCTCATAGTCGCTTAGCAGCCCCTCCAGTCTCGCCTTGTGCTCCGGTGCGATGGCCGATGCGCCGATCTGCGTGTGCATGCCCGCCAACTCATCGAGGGCCAGATCCACGTGACCCCGCTCACCACGCAGCAGGTAGTCTTTCTCCCACCGCCGCAGTTGCAGGATATTGCGCTCCAGATCCGGAATATAGTGGGCAGCGAGCAGCGCCTCGATACGATGGGCCGCCTGGCGGAAGGGCCCCTTACCGCCATGGATATCCTGCTGGGAGAGTACGCTACGGGCATAGGCCTCGAAGGCCTCGCGGTAGCTCGACAGCTCCTGCTGCAACTGCCCCTTCAGGGCCCCATCCAGCTCCGAGGCGGCCATTCGAACCTCGAACTCCTGCAACAGCCCACGCACCTTGTCCAGGTACTGGGCCTCCCGCCTCAACCCCAGATCCTTCTCCCCGCGGCGGATCTGCAGCAGTTGCCGATAGAGGCCCCCGACCTTGAAGTGCGCAGCCAGGGACTCCAACTGGTGCACCGAATCACGGAATGCCCCCTGCAGCCCCGAGTCGTGATCCAGTCCCTTGTTGCGCCAGGCCTCTGCAATGACCTGGAAGCGCTGGTGGTAGGTCTGGATAAGCTGTGCGATGCGCCGGCCGGTCTGCGCCCCCTGCGGATCGATCCGCTCCAGACTGCCGGCCAGATCCAGCACATCCGCGACCCGGGCCGCCACCTCTTCAGCGTAGAGTTCTTTGCGCTGCAGCAGGAAATCCTTCTCCGCCCGGCGTGCCGCCAGCATGCTGTTCTCAATGGCCAGGGCATAGCCCCGTTTGGCCCCGTGAACCTCCTGCAGCGTCTGGTGGTCGGCCAAGGCACGCTGCAGGGTGACGTGATACTGCCAGATGACGCCGAGGAACAGCAGGCCGACAAAACCGAAGCTGAGAAAGAGCTTCTCTGCGATGTTCAGTTGCGCAAGTAATTTCTTCATATTGTTCCCGTCATCCTCTCAATACCGGCCGACCAGTGGTGGCCGGATGCCCAAACCAAGTCTACCAACCGGTTTAGCTATACCAAACAAATGTTACGCATTGATGAAAGGGAAGAGGGTCAGGCCTCCCATTACCCATTACGTAATTCAATTTCTAACCGTTTGATGGCACGACTCACCATCATGCGCCCAACACAAAAATAGTCCGCAATCGCCTGCATGCTGTAGGCACCTGTACGGTAAGCATACGCCATCGCTTCTTTACGATCATTATGTTGATCGACAAAATATCTCAGTGGCTTCGCGACAGGTCTCCGCTGCTTCTGCGGCACCTCACGAAGCGTGACGATTCGGCTCGATGAGAGATTGCATTCTCTCCACAAACACCTCAGAGCCCAGGTAGACCTGGTTTTTCAGCTCAATATTTATCAACAGGAGATGCAGGATACCTGGACGAAGCCAAAGACCAGATTGATAAAAATCATTGAATCTATTTCATTATGCGCTAATATGCTTAACATACTGTACTTGTTTAAGAATCTCTCCATAACAGGGAACAGGCTGCCATGGCGCATTTCGAGCAGACAGTGTGGCACCCAATCAAACGGAGCAGACAGATGATGCATGCACCTGACTCACTGAATCTTATACAAAAGCATCGAATCGAACTGTCAAAGGCCTTTGCCCGGAACGGCTCCTGCGTCACACCACAGAAATCACGCCAAATTCTGGCGGATTATCTTGCTTACCTGGAACGGGAACTCTCAGTAGAAAACGTCCTAATCAATGTCGGCCAAGTCCAGGAGATGCTCCTGGAGGTCTCCTGTATTATCCGCTCTGGGAGGGCCAATATCGCTCCCCAGGAATACAGAATCATCCTGAAACGCCTCACTGCGATCTATGCGGAAGGCTTTATTGCCCATGGAACGAAAGATGCCTTCTCAATAACAGCGGTGGATTATGCTGATGTAATCGAGGCGATCAGTGGTGCCTTTCCCGATTTTGACTACAGTGAGGCTGTCGGGCAACTCCTCTATTACATGAACCGGCTGTTCACCTTGCGAAAAAGTGGCTGGATGACGGTTTATGAGCATATTATTTCAATGCCGGACAGCATAAAAGCCATTCAGTTATTAAAAGAAGAGTATTTTCTGGAAATCCAGAAATGGGCAGAAGAAGGAGTTGATAACCTATTCCAGATACGAAAGGATCTTGCCCAGCGAATGGACACCCTTGATCAAGAAGTGGCGGAGATCAGCATTAAGATCAAAAGGATAGAGGATCGACTGGAGAGCAGGCGCTATAGTAGTAAATCACGAAGAGGGGCGGTCATCTTTGATCTGGCGGCAGAAAGAGAGAAAAAAGAGATCAATCTGTTAATTGATGAACGGGATCAAAGGAGAGATGAAAGTGAAGGAAAAGAGCAGATCATCGAATTGATCGAATCCAACATCAGGGAGTTCGAAATCAAGCTCAAAGAGACCCGGCGGGCCTATTTTGTCCGGCTGGTTTATGTTTCCGGGTAACGACCACACCAGGAAAACGCAAACCTTTTTGCCCAATTGGAGCTATTCCTGCTCTTCGATCACCTGCTCCAATGCCTCAACCAGCGCTGCCGGGCCTAGTCGAAGTAATCTCTCTCCTCCAGCACCGCAATAGCCCCCCTCAACCGCTTTCTTGTCAAAGGAAGTTCCATACGAGTGTAAAACTACACTGCGACGGCTGAAATCCTACGCGCTGAAAAAAACCGTCTATTCTTTGCTGTACTGTAGGCCTTAACGCAAAGGAAGGAGTCGTCATGAACGATCTGTTAACGCTGTTGGGTGATGAGACTGAATACCTGCTGGAACATGAGTGCAGGGGTATTCCCAAGGGGATGATCTCAGCACCAGGATCAGACTACATCGACCGTGTGGTGGCACAGAAGACACGTCCAGCCGCAGTAATGCGCAACCTGCAGTCAATGTATAACCACGGCCGCCTGAACGGTAGTGGCTACCTCTCGATTCTGCCGGTGGATCAGGGAGTGGAGCACTCCGGGGGCGCCTCCTTTGCGCCCAACCCAATCTACTTCGACCCGGAAAACATAATTGAGCTGGCGATAGAGGGTGGCTGCAATGCCGTAGCTTCCACACTTGGCGTTTTATCATCGGTCTCCCGCCGCTACGCCCACAAGATCCCGTTTCTTATGAAGATCAACCATAACGAGATCCTCAGCTACCCAAATATTTACGACCAGACGCTCTTCGCTTCGGTGGAGCAGGCGTTCGACCTGGGTGCCGTGGCGGTCGGTGCCACCGTCTACTTCGGTGCACCCGAGTCACGCCGTCAGGTACAGGAGATCAGTGACGCCTTTGCCCGCGCCCACGAACTGGGCATGGTCACAGTGCTTTGGGCCTATCTGCGTAACAGCGCCTTCAAACATGAGGGTGTCGACTACCACGACAGCGCCGACCTCACCGGTCAGGCCAACCATCTGGCAGTAACCATCAACGCCGATATCGTCAAACAGAAACAGGCGGTGAGCAACGGCGGTTATAACGTGCTGAAGTTCGGCAAGACCCACCCCAAGGTATACGAAGAGCTGACCTCCGAGCACCCCATCGACCTGGTGCGTTACCAGGTGGCCAACTGTTATATGGGACGGGTGGGGATGATCAACTCGGGTGGCCCTTCAGGAAAAGACGACCTGCATCAGGCGGTACGGACAGCGGTGATCAACAAGCGTGCCGGTGGCATGGGGCTGATCTCGGGTCGCAAGGCATTCCAGAAGCCGATGGGGGAAGGAGTGAAGTTGCTTAATGCCATTCAGGATGTCTATCTCGATGGCGGTGTAACTCTGGCATAGGGAACGGAGATAGTGACAAATCACCAATTTAAAAGAGCGATAAAAGCCCTGCCGATTTCTCTGCTAATTGCAGCTGGATTGCTGTTCACCCCTACTCTTGTGATCGCAAAGAGTGCTGCTGGTGCCATAGAAAAGATGGACAGGGATGGCGACGGAAAAATCAGCAAAGGGGAGTGGAAAAAGAAAAAAAAGATGTTCGCCATGATTGATCTTGATAGCGACGGTTACGTGACCCTGGAGGAGCTACAGATCCGCTTTGGTGAGCGCACCACAGAGGCAGACAGCAGTGTAGAACGACCCGACCAGGCTTCCATGAGTGCCATCCGTAGGGCGGGGTTTGACGATGTGCAGGATCTGAAGGATCGCGGGTTGATTGAAACCGGCCTGTACCCTGTGTGGGAGGACGACGCCAGTTGCCGAGGCATAGACGAGTGGTATGCCAAGGATTACAGCCCAAAACGGCCCAAGGAGTCCTACCACGGGGGCATAGATATACCCGCCCCGTTTGGTACACCCATCTATGCCGCTATGGATGGTGAGGTGGTTGCCATCTATGAAGGAAAACTCAATCCCAGGGGTATAGAGGTGGTAATGCGTCACACCCCTGAGGAGAGCGGCTTGCCACTCTATATCTACACCCGCTATACCCACTTCAACCGCATGCCTGAAGTGAAGGTGGGGCAGCATCTGAAGATGGGTGACCTCCTCGGCCCTACCGGCAACTCAGGTATTCAGGGATGTGAATTGACCGGTAAACCATGCAGAAAGGCTCGTCGGCCGGCTATCCACTACGACGTACTCTACTCCAGAGATAAAAGATATTATGATACCGGTACAACGCTGGTGCCATTCGACGTCTACTGGATGGATCCCAACGCGCTCTACCGAAAAAAGCCACCCTTCGACTCATTCACCCTGCGTGGACTACTCGCTGAACATAAAGCGATCCCCATCGCCTATATGTTTGAGAGTGGGGAACGGGTACCGCCGGATACAAAAATGATCTGGCCATACGCCTGCAAAAAAACATCAAAAACCAACGCTACAACATCCCAATCGCCCTGGGATGTAATGGGTTCTGGAGACTAGTGGGCCATGCGGGAAGTTCGGTAACTCACAGAGCCCCGCTAAGAGGCCAAGGTAAGGCGCGTACCGCAGGGAATGGCAAGCCCTTTCCAAGGTGCGCAACGCAGCATTGGCCTCTTAGCGGGGCTCCCTCCGGGCCAGTCCACAAGCCGGGTTGGCGGTGTTGCACTCGTTTGAATTGGCTACGGCCAGTCCTGCACTCGTGCGCCTTGCCAACCCGGCTTGTGAACTGGCTGTGGGTTACCGAATTTTCCGCATGGCCCACTAGGACGCCTTCGACCCTGACAAATCCCAACCAAAGGTGCAATCGAGCTGTGCCAGGACCAGTATCAGATCATTGATATCACCCTCGAGCATCAGCGCTAATGGCGGCCGACCAAAGCGGCGATGTTTCTTACGAAGCCACTGGCTACCCATATGGGGATTGGTAGGATAGGTGGTATGCAGTGCACCGGCGATCTTCATCACATAATCCATACGACGATTAATCTCGAGCTCATCGGGAAAGGGCAGATGACTGCGATACTTGTAGAAAATACGCGCCCCGGTCTTCTCAGGCAGGCCCATCAACGTGCGCATATCCTCCACTCCAAGCTTCCAGGAGTCGAGAATACTCATCGTCGCCTTAGTCAGTGTCAGGCGCTGTTCCGGGGTCATTTCACTCATTGAACTCTGCTCCACGCTATATTTTCCTACCATTTGAGTAGGATATTAGCACAGCATTGAGATCCTATTTACTACGAATGCATAGGGTTTAATTAAATATCCGCCGCCACCAGCGTTTCCGATTTGCCGCAAGCACCTGTACAGCCGGAATATCACAGGGTTTGAGCTTGCTCAACACCCAACCGGGTAGTGGCGGATTATCACTGTAACCACATGAAACACCAAGATTATTTGGATCATATATCTTGATGAATCCCGGCTCTCTCAGGTTGTCGGCATAGACGATACCGCAGTACTCCTCATCGTGCTCCTGACGCAACAGAAGGTCCATCTCCTGGATAAAGGCGTGAAACTGCTCTCGATCGGCACAGGCAAGCGGTGGCGCCTCTCCAATGGCATAGACATACCAATCCGTTCCCGGCTGTTCGCGCAACCGCTGCCACAGATCATCCAGGTGGTGCCAACGCAGGGCCGATGTAAAGCTGCCTCGAAAAGCGGTCATGTAGACCTGTTCACTCTCTGAAACGTCACTCATATCTCTGTACCGTTAATCAAAATCACACATAGATTATAAAGACCGGGGACAAATGGGTATAATTTCAATTTTCCAATACAACATACCCTACGAGCCATGAACCAACCCAACTCATTACTTGAATCAGATCTCTCCCATCTTAAGTTGCTGAACCGCGGCAAAGTCAGGGACATCTACGATGTAGATCAAGAGCATATGCTCATCGTTACCAGCGACCGTCTGTCAGCATTTGACGTCATTCTGCCTCAGCCGATCCCCGGTAAGGGTGAAGTTCTGACCCGTGTGGCCAACTTCTGGTTTGAGCGTACCCGTAACATTATCCCCAACCATCTCTCTGACAAATCCCTGGAAGAGGTTGTGCCTGATGCCGCACAGCGCAAGCTGCTGGGCGACCGCGCCCTGGTGGTACGTAAGCTCAACCCTCTGCCGATCGAGGCGATTGTCCGTGGTTACCTGATCGGCTCTGGCTGGAAAGATTATCAGAAAAGTGGTGGCGTCTGCGGTATCGAATTGCCCACCGGTCTTCAGCAGGCCGACCAACTGCCCGAGGCGATCTACACCCCCTCCTCCAAGGCCGAGGTCGGCGAGCACGACGAGAATATCAGCTTTGAGCAGACCGTCGACCTGCTGGGCCGGGAACTGGCTGAGCAGGTGCGAGATGTCAGTCTGAAGATATACACCGAGTGTGCCGCCTATGCTCGCGAAAAGGGCATCATCATTGCCGACACCAAGTTCGAGTTTGGCCAGGATGACGAAGGAACACTCTACCTGATCGACGAGGTGCTGACTCCTGACTCCTCACGCTTCTGGCCTGCAGACCAGTATCGCCCCGGCATCAGTCCCCCCAGCTTCGACAAGCAGTTCGTGCGTGACTACCTGGAGACCCTTGATTGGGACAAAACCCCTCCCGGACCTGAGCTTCCCGAAGAAGTGATCACTAAAACGTCTGAGAAGTACCTGGAAGCAGAATCGATTCTGACCAAATAGTCAATCGATGAAGAAGGCCGAGCGGATTACCCTCTATAGCACCCGGCAGTGTTCCCACTGCCGGCAGCTGAAGGCGTATCTCAAGCAACACAAGATACCCTTTGCCGAGTTTGATATAGAGCGTAATCGCCGCGCCTTCAGCGAGTTTCAGCGTATCGGTGGACGTGGTGTTCCCGTCATCACCATAGGCAAGCGTGTAATCAACGGCTTCAACCCAAAGCCTCTGGCCCAGGCTCTGCGTCAGGCGGGCTTTGATGTCTGACGACAACCACCACCCCTACAACAAGCTCACACCCGATACCGTTCTCGACGCCTTGGAGTCTGCCGGCTACCAGCCGGACGGTGGGCTCTTCGCCCTCAACAGCTACGAAAACCGTGTCTACCAGATCGGCATTGATGAGGGTAACCCTCTGGTCGGTAAGTTCTACCGCCCGGATCGCTGGAGTGACGAGTGCATTCTCGAGGAGCACAGCTTCACCCTCGCCCTGGCGGAGGATGAGATTCCGGTGGTCGCCCCATTGGTGAGTGACAGCGGCGACACCCTGCACCAACATGAAGGTTTTCGTTTCAGCCTCTTTCCCCGGCGCGGTGGCCGCTGGCCGGAGCTTGAAGATCCCGACACTCTGGAGTGGATAGGCCGTTTTCTTGGCCGTATTCACCAACTGGGGGCGAGCAAATCCTTCTCACACCGCCCCACCATCACCGCTGGTGAGATGGGTGGCGACAGCATCAGCTATCTGCTGGAGAACGGCTGGATCCCAATCGAGCAAGAGCACAGCTACCATCGCTTGAGCAAACAGTTAATGGCGCAGATTAACGAGGCATTCGATAAGGCAGCCGGCTGCCGGATCATACGCCTCCACGGCGACTGCCACCCGGGCAATATCCTCTGGACCGACAACGGCCCTCACTTCGTCGATATGGATGATTGCCGTAGCGGCCCGGCAATTCAGGATCTATGGATGCTACTCTCCGGTGACAGAAACGAGATGGCCCTGCAGCTGAGTTATCTGCGGGAGGGGTACGATACCTTCCATGAGTTGGATGCCAGGGAGCTGGTCCTGATTGAGCCCCTGCGTACCCTGCGTATGATCCACTACGCCGCCTGGCTGGCCCGCCGCTGGCAGGACCCAGCCTTCCCCGCGGCCTTCCCCTGGTTCAACACCCCGCAGTACTGGCAGGAGCATATTGCCACCCTTGAGCAGCAGGCTTTGACGTTGAATGAAGCGCCTCTACCGCTCTACTGATTGCAGCACGGAAAAGTATCCTTCGCTGTGCAAAAGCGTGCTCCAGTAGCCGTAAAATCACCTGTAGGAGCCCCGCCCCGGAGCGATGGAATTTGTCGCTACTGTGCAACGTTCATCGCGGCGGGGGCGCCACTCCCACAGCAATAGGCATCAGTTATTTGCCATATCTCCAGCTGAATAGTCACTTCTAATCAATCCCCTCTGCCGACATGTGTTAACTTCAGTCCCACGACAAAGAGAGCAGTCTCAGAGTGGTTTTGCCACACATCGGACAACTTGGATATGACACTGTTTGCGGTTACTCAACAAAAACGGGCGAACACCTGTTCTTTCATCATGGCATGCAGGTCATGGGAACGGAATCAACCATAGGAACGGCGTCCTTGCCGTTATGAATACTACAGGGGAAGGGGGTTTTCACTGCATCCCGCTATGGAGCCTCTGATTAAGTCTGGTTAGATTTAGGCTGAGATAAAATTGTTCTAATTTGTTTCGAAGTGAGCGGTAATAGCCGCTCTATTGCTGCGATCTTCGGAGCGAATTGGGGCAATTTTAGCCCGCGTAAAGCAATCATGACTCGATCAGAGTCTCCCTATAGGTGCCGATTGGATTATGGCGGTTATCAATCAGCAATACCGGTGCCGGCCAGGCGGTCAAAATAACGGGCGCGATAGTAGTGGCGTTTGTGAGTCGCATCATCGCTGAAGGCGGCACGGTCATGCAGCACATTGTTACTCACCAGCCCCATGCCCGACTCAAGCCGACCACGGAAGATATAGGGCGAGTCACTATTGAGAATCTCTTCCAGAGTGGCCAGCGCCTCTCTACTGGCCGGATCATCGGCCCATATCACGTTATTGACGCGAATGGTGTAGCGCATGTGCAGATCTCCAGAGGGCATGATGCTGAACACCGGACCCGGTTCTTCCTGACGGGCCACCTTGCCACCCTCATCGATACGCGCCGGAATCGTCATTGCACTATCATCCATCAGGGCGCGGATGAAATCGGGATTTTTCTCCCTCAACAGGATATAGGCAATCTCATGATCCATAAGGGCATTTTCGCCACCACTGGCTGCCTGTTGTGTCACATGCAGGTTCAATGCGTGTATCTGTTTCGCCGCTTGATTGTAGTAACCGTCGGTATGCCAGTTGATATGCCTGTTACTGAACGGGATGTAATCCTGCCGAACCCCATCGTCTCTGACGGTCAACGAAGTGAGGCCGGTCTCATCAGCAAGCCAGTTTTTATTGATCTGTTGGAGGCCAAAGCAGCGTGCCATCGCAAGGGGGATCTCCGGATCAGTATCCGTTCCTGTAGTACTGGCATAGAGGGCCATATTGGTCTTGCGGCAACGTTGCAGCAGCGCATCATGCTCACTCTCTGTGAGACTGCGGGGATCATTGATCTCCACCAGCAGATCCCCCAGATTGGTCGGATAACCCTCCAGCTTTTGATCACGCCACTCTCTATACAGCGCATCATTTTCAAGATTGAACGGGCTGAATACTGCATCATATTTCTGTTGCGCACTCGACATGAAAAACACCTCCTGCAATATTGATTCACCCTATGGGTAGAAAGAGGCACTCAGACTAATGCACTGACGGATCCCTGTACTTGACACAAAGCAGGCGTGATAAATTTCGCAAATTTATGCTATCCACCTGATACTATATGAGAAATAGCAATTTATTAGATATTTTCCTGGAATTTAAACATCCAGCTACCCAGGGGGTGGAGGTTCCACATCGGGTCACTGTGGTTCCACAAGCTCCTTCTCACCATCGGGGAGAGGGGTCAACGGATCTGTTCACGGAATACAACTCACTGAGGATCTCTGTTGCCTCATTCGCCGGCAGGGGCTTGTTGATGTAATAGCCCTGAGCATAATCACAGGCCCTCGCCCTCAGATAATTCATCTGTTCAGCCTTCTCTACTCCTTCTGCAATCACCTTGATGTCCAGTTCTCCAGCCAACAGAATCAACGTATTCACAAGCCGTTCCTCACGCTGACTATCAGCGATTTTTGACACAAAAGACTTATCAATCTTAATTGCACTGATTGGAAAAACACTGAGATAGCTTAAGGATGAGTAACCGGTACCAAAATCGTCTAGGTGAATACTTATGCTGCAATCCTTCAGCTGGGTCAAAGAGTCGAGCACAGCCAACTTGTCCCTGAATATCGCAGTCTCCGTCAGTTCCACAGCGATATAACTTGCATCCAGCTGATATTGGGCAATCTCCTGCTTCATGAAGCCGATAAGGCCGGGATCTGTGAACTGTTTTGGTGAAATATTGACGGCAACTTTAAAATCAGGCGGCAGCTTAAACTGCTCACTCCACGCCTTCGTCTGCCTCACCACCTCTCCGAATATCCAATGGCCCAACGGATGTATCAGATTACTCTCTTCAGCCAGGGGGATAAATATATCCGGCGAGATACCTTTGTTTGGGTGGTGCCAACGAATCAAACTCTCAAAGCCGATGGTTCTATCTGTTTTAAGGCAGTGGATAGGCTGGAAGTACATCTTAAGCTCCCCCTTATCGAGGGCCTTTGTCAGATCCTTCTCCATGGATGTCCGCGCCAACAGAATACTACGCATCTCATTGTCAAAGATCTCGTAACGCCCCTTGCCCATGGATTTGGCCCGATACATTGCGGTATCGGCATCTCGAAGTATCTCATCAGCATTGTCATAGCCTGTTTTTGAGAAGGCCACACCGATACTTGAGTGTGACAGGCACTCATGATGATAAAGGTAATAAGGATCGGAGATGCTAACCGTCAGCCGGTTGATAACCTGCAATGCATCATTAGTTTTTATATTAGGCAACAGGACAATGAACTCGTCTCCACCAAGGCGCGCCAGTGAATCCCCCGGCCTTATGCACGCCTCAATACGCTTGGATACCTCAATAAGTAATAGATCGCCATAGCTGTGGCCCAGTGTGTCGTTAAGCTTCTTAAAGTCATCGAGATCAAGAAACAGAACAGCAAACTCTTTTTCAGGATCCGCCCTGTACTCAACCAGTTCACGGCTGATACGCTTTAGCATCCACTGGCGATTATAGAGCCCGGTCAGAGGGTCATGGGATGCATCATGACGCAACCTTCCCTCAATCTCTTTTTGCAAACTGACATCCTGAATGGAACCCGCCATCCGGATCACCTTGCCCCTCTTATCACGTATCGCCTGACAGTTGTTACTGACATAGACAAAGGAGCCATCATGCCTGCTCATCCGGTGCTCTACATTGATGGAAGAGTTTTTCGATCGAAGAAATTCCTTGAGGCGTCTTCGAATATAGGGGCGATCTTCCGGGTGAATCAAACTGTAGAAATTGGCCAGAGAGGCTTTCAGTTCATCTGGCTTATAACCGACAATCTCTTTGAAACGGTCTGAGAAATAGACGCTTTTGACTTCGTGATTCAGATCCCAGATACCTTCATTTGTGGCACGTGAAACCAGTTCATATCGTTCTTCACTGAGACGTAGCGCCTCTTCTGAATTGTGACGCTTGTGCAACTCATCCAGAAACTGATTAAACCACTGTGCCAGTTGAGAGATCTCATCCACCCCGGGAACCGGCAGTTTCTCTACATTAGTCTCACCCGCTTTCAAGCGCTGAAAACTCTTGGTTATGTACTTGATTGGCGAAACCAGAGAATTTGAAAAATATAATGCAACAAAACCCACAAAGATCAATGCGAGGGTGAACACACCAATAGTGGCATTGCGGATCAGATCCACCTGGGCCAGCAGAGCTGATCGTGGGACCTCTGACAACAGCATCCAACCGCTACGCTCTACCGGTTGCATGGTCTGGTAGACACTCCCCTGAGGGGAGCTTACCAACACATGCCGCTGGGTCGTTCCCAGAACCCCTTGCCTGTAATCTCCCACATCCTGACCGATACGCCTCCTGTCGGGGTGAAAAATATAGCGATTATTCTGATCGATCAGATAGTACCTGGCAGTCTCATCAGCCATACCAAAAAGCTTGGATAGCGAATCAGTACTGAAATTGACAATCAGTGTCCCAATGGGCTTTCTCTCGAGGCTTTCCCTGTCGGTGGAATACATCGTTTGTGCTGCAGCCAGCACATACTTCTGGCTCGATCCTGCACTGATATTTTCCGTCACACCGACCCAGTGCACCAGCGCCTGCGATCCTCTTGCTTCCTGCTTTATCTGATCCCTTACCGCCTCTTTAGTCCTTGTATCGAGGGTATCTCCAACCTGGAAGCTAGAACCCTGCTCGCCGGATACATAAATGGAAACAAGCCCCTTTACATTAAGGTAGCCGTTCAGGATATAGCCAACCTGGGCTTCGGTGGCGAGCTGCTCGTAGATTGTGATATCCCGCTGCGGTCTAAGTAGCGCATCTGTGATTGCCTCTACGCTTGAGATATTGGCGATAAGACTTTCGATCTGTTCCTGAATGAGGACCAGATTATCCCGGTAACCTTCAAGGATATGCACCTGATCTTTGAGTGCACCGGCAACCAGCGCTTCCTTCGCCGTCTGATAGGCCACCAGGCCGGCTGTCAGCAAGGGAACGACACCCATCAGCATCAAAAAGATGGCATACTTATAGGTGATGTTCAGCCTGCTGAAGAACTTGAACATACTGTTATCAGTTATCTATGTTGTCCGCTGTTACCAGCAAGGTATCGATCAGGGTGATCGCGGGAAGCGCCTCTCCCTTGAGGGCTTTGAGCGCATACTTCACACCCATATAACCCTGCTCTGCCGGCAACTGATCCACCGTCGCCTGTAATTTGCCATCACGTATCGCCTGCTTGGCTTGATCCAGAGCATCGTAGGAGGCAACCAATACTTCACTGCTTCCTGCCTCTTTCAAAGCACTGATCACGCCGAGGGCCATCATGTCATTGGCTACGAATATCAGGCGCACATCCGGATGTTTTTTTAACCAGGCCTGCATCAAGATTTTGCCCTCATCAATCTTCCAGTTTGCCGAGTCCATTTCTGCAAGCTGGATATTGGGGTTCTCTGAGAAAGCTTTGGCTGCTCCATTTTTACGCTGTTCCGCATTCATTGCCCCCCTGATGCCCTCCATCAGCAAGGCCTTGGAGGGTTGTGTAATCTTATCAGCGATATATTTGGCACTCTGGTATGCGGAGGACTCGTTATCCACACTGATAAACGGCACATCTAGCAGGCTGTTTTTCTTGGAAAATACCGGATCGAGTTGATTATCAATATTGATGACCTTGATTCCGGCATCCTGGGCCTTCTTCAAAACCGGAATCAGTTCCACTGAATCTCCGGGGGCGATCACAATCGCATCGACCTTTTCCCGCACCAGATCATCGACAATGGCGATCTGTTGCCGAATGGACGTCTCCTGGGCAGCAGTCTTGACCACTAAAGTGATATCAAACTCTTTTTCCGCCCGCCTCGCCCCCTTCTCCATCTCGACAAAAAACGGGTTGGTCAGGGTTTTCATCACCAAAGCGACAGAGGTCTTCTTCTCCTTGGCGGGAGTGGTGGTTTGTGTTGGAGCCGCAGTTGTAACTTCCTTGCTTGTGGGCGCATTATCACAAGCAGGCAATAGCCCGAACACTGCCAACAAAAACAACCAGGCAGCACCTTTTTGGATGTCCTGAAAACCTGATTTCATGATCTTTCCCTCGTATACCGACGATAGATAATCAGAACAGACTCTCATCCCTGAATGAGCTATACGCAGAAAACAACCTCATTTTTATGGCTGTCTGATTTATCATTCTTTAATTGATGCCCTACATCCATAAAAGTAGACTAAATTCGCACCAAGGGTGAAGGAGAAGTTAAATCAAAGCGACCCGCTCGCCTTGATCATCAAGTAGCTATTTACCAGCGTTACCGGCAACTGGGGTGCCTGCAGGTCAAGGATCACAGCCCCCTTGTGGCGCAGGGAACTCAGTCCCTGACGGCGGTTATCAAGATACTGATTTACCCCGTGAAATCGTAGAGCATCATCAAAATTGCGCACCGGCTTGGCCAGGGATTCATCGAGCAGGGATTCACGCAGATTGGCCACCACAACCAGATGTCTGCGCTGTAGCAGCCGCACAGCGGCAGCCAGGTCGGCATGGTCTTCGTCACGGGTGTTGGTCATGATCACCACCAGGGCACGTCGCTGCTGCAGGGGCATCAGCTCCCGGGCGGCGGCCAGGTAGTCAGCGGCCTCGCTGGTGGAAGCCAGATCGTAGGTTCTTTCCAGCAGCTCCCGTACACTGTTGGCACCCTTGCGTGGGGGCAGCCAGCGCCGGGGGCCGCCAAAGGAGAGAAAACCTACTGCATCCCCCTGCCGGGCTGCGACATGGGCCAACAGCAGCATTGCGTTGAGCGCTTGATCGAGATGCACCCGCCCCTCCTCTTCGTGGCGCATACGCCGGCCACAATCGAGTAGGAAGAGCACCTGCTGATCCCGTTCGTCCTGGTACTCCTTCGAGATCAGCTTACGGTAGCGTGAGGTCGCACGCCAGTCGATCTGGCGCATGCTGTCACCGGGGCGATACTCACGCAGCTGGTGAAAATCGTTGCCCTCACCACGACGCTGTCGCCGCTTCACCCCCATCTGACTGAGACGGTGATCGGTGGCAAGCAGGGCGTAGCGGCTGATCTCCTGAAAATTGGGGAATACTTTGACCCTATCTTCCACCTGGAGGAAGCGCTTCTTATGCCAGAATCCCAAGGGTGACAGCAGCAGCAGGTCACAGCCGGGAAAGTCACCATCCCCACGTCGCGCAGGACGAACACGATAAGTGACCTTTGCACTCTGCCGCTGAGGCAGCGTCAGCTCACAAGGGAGGGTTTCAACCTCGAACCAGGCCGGGTGGTGATCGTGAAGGCGAATAGCAAAAGGACGCTGCTCCCTATTTATCAGGCTTAGAGTGACCTGAGACCAGGCGCCGACAGGGATGCTGTGCCTAACCTCACGGCGCAGCTCAACATCGATGGGGCGGTGTACAGTGACCAGGTCAAGCAACACAACACCCATAGTGATCCCGGCCAACACCCACCAGAGTGATCCCAACCAGGGCAGAAACGCCGCCGCCAGCGCCACTACAGCGAGCAGGAGAGAGACGATCAGCAGGGTTCTGCTGGGAGTCATCCTAGAGTCCGCAGTTGGACAGCATGAAGTGTGCGTTTGCGGTGGTGCAGGGCAAGGCACAACGACGCGGAATAGTTATTCTATTCCAAGGAGCTGTAACGCAGCCATGTGCCGCTGCAAGCGTGCAATTCATGCTGTAGCGTGGCTCACCCCACAGGTGAGTGGGCAAATCGAAGTCAATGGCTTTCATATCAGCTACTTGGTCTCAGAGTGGAGCGGTCAACTGCGGAATCTAGGATCATGCTCTGGGGGCATCCACGTTGGCGAGAATATCCCCCAGCACATCATCGGGACTATAGCCCTCAATCTCCAGATCGGTGGTCAGCTTCAGGCGATGACGCAACACTGCCGGGGCCACCGCTTTAATATCATCCGGTGTGACAAAGCGGTTACCCTGCAGCAGGGCATGTGCGCGACCGGCACGCAGCAGTGAGATGCTGCCACGGGGACCTGGGCCGATCTCGATGCCGCTCCAATCACGAGCAGCTCGAACAATACGCACAGCGTAGGCGACGATCTCCTCATCCACTTCCAGGCCCGCAGTATAGTTCTGTAGCTGTACCACCTCCCCAGGTTGCAAGAGGGTGGTGATGGCGGAGATGTCGAGCTGGTCGCCCACCGAGTTGTTGGTCACCTGACGCACCATCCGGTGCTCTTCGTCCAGGGCCGGATAGTCGATAAACACCTTCAGCAGGAAACGGTCGAGTTGCGCCTGCGGCAGCGGGTAGGTTCCCTCCTGCTCGATGGGGTTCTGTGTCGCCAGCACCAGGAAGGGTTTATCGAGAATAAATGAACGCCCCTCGATGGTCACCTGCTGCTCCTGCATCACCTCCAACAGTGCCGACTGGGTCTTGGCCGGTGCCCGATTAATCTCGTCCGCAAGTAGAAAATTACAGAATACCGGCCCTTTGCGTACGCGGAAGGCATCTGTCTTCATATCGAACATAATGTGGCCGCTGATATCGCTCGGCATCAGATCGGGAGTGAACTGCACACGGCTGAACTCCCCACCTACGGTGGCGGCAATACTGCGCACCAGCAAGGTTTTGCCCAGTCCAGGCACTCCCTCCACCAGTACATGACCCGCTGCCAGCAGCCCGATCACCACCTCACGAACCACCTGCTGCTGACCGATCACCGCCTTCTGTATCTCCCCCTCCAGGCTCCGCACCTTCTCAAGCACATCTTCCGGGATGCCCCTCTGTTCGCCGTCACTCATAATCTCTGTCACCTTTTCATCGCCAGCTTCTGCAGTACAGAACTGATCCTGATAAATTCCTGCTCTACGGAGTAGTCGCCGTAAAGCGCCGACTCAACCGCCCTGGCACTCAGTCCCGTCTGCTCCCCGATCCATTCACAGCGCTCTCTTCTATCCAGCCGAGCCAATATTGGGTGGCGTCGCTGCCACTCCTGCTCGACGGCACGCCTTGATGACTCAAACATCTTTTGAGCACGGTCGACACGCCAGGAAAATGAGGCCGCCGCCTGTAGATGTTCAAGTAGATTGCGCCGTAAAAAAGTGCTATCAGCAAGGCGCGGCCCACTGGTCAATCCCAAGTGCCACACCACCAGCCACAACAGAATAAGCGCGGTAACCATCAACTGTGGCGCGCTGCTCCAGAGCAGCCTCAACAGCGAGGGCATGTTGCTGCTATAGAGCAGCCAGGCGCGCTCATGATCCCGCGCCAGCAACCACAGCAGCAGGGCATGATCCTCTTTTTCGATCTGGTTGTTGGTGAGAAAGCGGTTATCACTCAACACCGTCACCCGCCCCCGGCCAATGGCGTACTGCAGCAGGTGGTAGCCCTGCTCATCCCAGCCTCCCCACTCTGCCTGCTCCTTTGAATCGAGCAGGATGCGCTGGGGCTGGAAAGCGATATTGACCGGCAGAGCGACCCCCGGGTAGTCAATGGCCGTCAGTTTTACTTTCTCATTGGTCGGGTCGTCTCTGTTCTTTTCATCTACGGCTACACTCCCAACCGCATCTTCAAGTTCATCCGAGTCGATGATGAGCAACTCCACTCCCAGTTCATCGAGCAGATGGTTGCCGCTGCTCTCACTCTCCTCATCCCTCTCCTGCTCCGGGGTGATCACCAGGTGGCCACCATCTTCTATCCACTTAAGCAGTTCAGACTCTCTCTCGGCCGGCAGGCTCGGGCCAAGGTGGCTTACCAGCAGAAGCCCCGGCTCTTTTGGCATCTTCAGCAGGCGCTGACGTCCGCTGACGCTCCTGCTCTCAATTCCACTACGTGAGAGAAAATAGTCTGCCGCCAATAGTGGATTCTTTCTCGCCTGTGGTGAGACCGCACTGCGGGACTCCCTTGTCGCTCTCTCAAAATTATTGAAGAACCACCAAGTGATCCCACCCGCCAAGGCAACTGCCAGAAGAGCGGCAAGAGCTATGGAGATCTTACCCCTCACCTCCACCCTCCTTCCGTCCAATAAGTCCACTCCACTCCCGGCTCAGTCCCATCACCAGCTCTGCCGCCGGTATCTCATGGCCATATGCCAGTGCAGTCCAGTACCATGTCAGTCGCTGAAAAAGAGCCGCCTCATCTGCAGGCCTTGCTGCGACCACCTGCTGCAGGCACTCGCCCTCGGTAGCGCTGTCTGGAATCTCAAGCTGATCCTGATGGATGAACTTTACCAGCGCGCCACGATAGAGCAGGCTCATCGCTCCACGCAGATCACCCTGACCGAGCAGATCCTCGATGGCGGCGGGCAGATTCTCCGGCAGACTGTCAGGTGCCACCTCAAGGCCGAAGAGAGAGACCACCGCCTCTTTTTTCCGGCCACCCATGGATAGACTGCCAAATGCAAACCAGCCCCTGTTTTTTGCGATTATGTAGAGCAGCATCGCTATCACCAGCCCGGCGGCAATCCACATCAGCAGTTCACCTATCGCCGCGAAGCCCTTGGTGAAACCAGAGATCAGATCAACAAGCTGCTCGATCAGCCATACCAATCCGGAGGCATCCTTATCCTCCGCCTCATCATCCTTGCCGATATATTTCCAGTAACTCTCACTCTCCAGCTTGCCGAAATCTTTCTGCTGCAGCACCTCTTTGATCAGCACTTTCGCCTCTTCATGGCTCACCTCTGCTGCCTCTCCCTCCGGCAGGGGCAATACCAGAAACAGGGAAGCCAGCATCAGCACCGCTGCCGGCATCAGCCGCGGAGTTTTGCGCCTTGCCCTGAGACGGCGAAAGTTAATCTCGATATCCCACGCCTCCAGTTCACTGCGTCGTGTCAGGTAGAGGGCAAAGCCGCCGGCCACATAGAAGGGAGCGATCAGGGACATGGCAAGCAAGCTGCCGATATGTTGCAGCCACTCCTCCAGCGCGCCCGGGGTGAAAACAAAACTCTCCATATCCACCCAACGTAGCTCCTCCGGCAGCATCACTATCAGCAGTACCATAAAGGAGAGTTCGAGCAGGGTTTCAAAGTGGATACCGACAATGGTCAACCAGGTGCCGGCATGCTGCCCCCGGCCCAGCACCTCGACACGTCGCTTCCGCTCTTTGCCCTTGAGCTGCTCCAAAATCGCCACCGGCATATTGAATGAACGGTTGGGGTTGAAACGACGCCATGTGAGATTTGCAAACAGTTGCGACCGAACGATACTCAGACTGCGGCGCAGCACCTCACCCACTCCGGGCGCCTCATCGAACAACCTTCGGCTCAACCAAAAAAGAAGCAGTGGCTCGTACAGCGGCTTGAGCCACCAGACCAGCATGATCACAGCCCAGGGGTAGTCGGAGAGCAGCAGTGCCGCCAGTAGATAGACCGGCAGCGCCGGCACCAGCCAAAGCATCCATAACGGCCGCAGCCAGTGGCGCGCCATGGCGAAGCCGAGATCGATCCCCTCCCAGGCGTTGCGTGGGCGGATAGTAACGGTCATCTTATTAAGATCCATCATCCCCCCGGGTGGAGCCTGAACCGGCAAATCCAAGATAGAGCACCACGACCAGCCACAACAGTGCGGCCACCGTATACTTGATTGCAATAGCAACACTGCTGGATGACCAGAAAGCCTCGATAAATGCCGCCACCACCAGCATCAAGGCCGCACCCATGACTAGCGTCAACGCATCGGCCGCACGTACCTTCAATGCGCCAAGGCGAGTCAGTTGACCGGGGGCGATAAGGGCGTGGGCCAACATCAGCCCCGCTGCACCACAGATAGCAATTGCGGTCAGCTCAAACGATCCATGGCCACTGACAAAGGGCCAGAAGGTATCCTGATAGCCTACTCGGGTGAGATGTCCTGCCACAGCGCCGATCACCACGCCGTTGAAGAGCAGCAGAAACAGCGTGCCCACTCCATAAAGAACGCCCCCGGCAAAGGTACGAAAGCCGATGCCGATATTGTTGGAGATATAGACTCCGAACATAACAAAATCCGTCTCTGAACTGCGCTCCATCTCACGCCCCGGCTTACGATTTTCCGGGTCGTACATCGACTCCATGGAGGCGACCTCGGCACTGTCGAGAACACTGTAGATAATTTCCGGGTTGGAGTAACAGTAGCCACCCACCAGCAGGCCGGGCAGTAGGAAGAGTGCAGTCGCCAGCCAGAAGTAGCGTGCATTACGTCGCAGAGCCACCGGGAAGCCGGAGGCGATAAAGGCGACCAGACGCCATAATCCGGCACCACGCCGACGATAGAGCCGTCGATGACCGCGTAACACCAGATCATGGAGTTGACTCACCAACGCCGGACTGTAGTGGCGGCTGCGGGCAAGAGCGTAGTGATTGCATACCTGCCGATAGAGGTGGGGGAGCTGCTCCAGTTCATCTGCCGAGAGTCGGCGTTTGCGCCGGGATAGCGCCAGATCATCCAACAACAGTTTCAACGCCTGCCATTGGTCGCCGTACTGCTGTTCAAAACTCTGTTGCCGCATCTATTTTCCCCGTCCACTTGCGAGCCAGTTGGCATAGGCGTGAAGCTTCTCCACGCCTGCTTGTCCCTGAGTTTCAGTTAGATCCGAGAGGATTTCAGCGAGTTCGGCCTTCCTGTCATCGGAGAGAAGCGTGCTGCGCTCGGCAAAAGCCAGCAACGTATGCTGCTCATCACCGGTCAAGCCGGCGGGTGGTCGCAGTGCCTCTGTAGCCGGTAGTGCCATACGTTCAACCTGCCTATCGTCATACACCACCAGAGTACCGGCGGCCATATCCCCAAGCCGTTTGAATTCATAATTAAAGAGCATGGCAAGCAGGCCAAAACCGTAGAGAAAAGGGAAAAAGTCGGCTGTTCTAAGAAGATTGCGAATCAGCGAAGAAGAGAGAGAAACCGGTGTGCCGTTGTCATGAACCACCAGAAGCCCCATCGCCTTCTTACCCGGCGTAGCACCCGTCCTCACCTCAAAGATCACCGGGTAAAACCACTCGACGAGAAAGATCCCGATGAGGATAAAGGCGACACCGATACCGCCAAAAAAAGCGAAGAGTATTGAGATCACCCCATAGAGACCAAAACGAATAACGAGATCGATGGCCCAGGCACAAGCCCGCACCACCGGACCGGCGATACGCATTTCAAGATCTATGCCTTCCGGGGTTTCGTATTGACGCGCTGTATCCAGCATCCCGTTATCCAGAAATGCCTATTAGAGCCTGCCCATGGTGACTTGGACTGACAAACTGTCTCATTACACGCCTCGTCCCTTTGGCGAAATCAATCATCAGCTGTAATAGATATCCCTACAAGCGGTATACATAGATGCGAACATTACTGGAACCACCACCAGCAGGCCTAACCCCACTGGAATGGATCCGATAATCATAAAGATAAGCGTGATTACACCATAGAGCAGAAACGGCAGGATATTCTTCACGCAGCCGATAAAGCTCAACTTCATGGCCGCTACCGCCGACATCCCTTCGAGTGCTATCAGTGCCGGCGCGAACCAGTACGCCATCATCAGGGGAATGGTGAGAGCCATACCTGCCAAGACGGCAAGCATTATGCTGCTCGCCGGCGGTATAGTACCTTGACTCAGCGCCTCACCACTGAGCATGAAAAGGCCACCCATCAGCGATGCCAGGGCAACAACAATAACAATCAATCCGACAATGTAGAGCAACCCCACAAGAAGCAGTTGTTTGGTGTTACTTGAAAAACCGGCCAGCAGATGATTCAACCGGAAATCTTCACCCTGCTCCTGGTCTTGAGCCCCAAGCATAAAGCCTGCAAAAATCACCGGGGAGAGCAGGGAGAGTGCTAATGACCCAATGGCACCGATGACTGGAATAACAGTTATAACAACGGAAGCCAGCATCCATGCCAATATAGCCCCGATCCAGGCAAATGGATTCTGCCGGAAATGCCAGTAGCCTCTGGATATCCACTGCCAACCGTGCCCCATGGGCTGCGCGACCGGGCCACTGAAGTCACCCAGATCGCTCTCCGGGATAAGGTCAGACTGTGGAACCGCATAGGGATTCGACTGTTTATCATCTACAGCATCATCTGAATTATCTTCAGCTATACGCGCCTGGGCCGCCAGATACTTTTCAATGATAATACCGCACGCCCGGCAGCTCCCTGCATCGATCCAGTCGGAGCCGCACTTGGGACAGACATCAGCTTCTGCATGAGTGCCACTCGATTTTGTCCCTTCCGCCTTTATCTCCTCTGTCGATTCCAGCGACATCTGTTCGGCTGCCTGCTGTAACTTTACTGCTAAGCCTCCGCCCTCTTCAGACCTAACAGGATCTGCAGTCACCTCCACTGGTTTCTCATCCAGCATTTCGAGTGTCATTCCCGGCGTGGTGGGAAGAGCATCCATCGGCACCAAGGCCACTTCCATTCCCAGCTCTTCAACTGCTTGCCAGTATCGTTCAGCTTCCTGGTGATCCAGCCCCTTTTTGAGAGTGACCCCCTCACCCCTTGCCAGTAGTTGGCGCACCTTGTCCTGGGAAATTGAAAAACGCCTGCTGAATGCAAGAATGACATGCTCTCTATTCACACCCGGGTGCAACCGGCCGGTAAATCTAATTTTGAAGAGGGGTGCCACAATCAAGTCTCCTTCACATACCAAATTTTGTCATTACAGTCAGGAAAAAGAGCTGCAAAAATCTGTTTTTTCTATTTGGCTCCGTCCATTCTATTGCATCCGGGAAATAATCTGAACCCGATTATTACCGATATGGTGCGCACCAAAAAAAACCCGGTCACAGCGACCGGGTTTTTTCTCAAAGAGTGGTGTAACTATTCAACACTATGCCGTAACTGTCCAGATTGCCCCTAAAATTCGTCAGTTCAAGGCGCAAAATATGAGTTTACAACTGTAAATGATCATTTTGTAACACAGAAATGGCGGATTTTAGGGGTGAGCTGAATAGTTACAGAGTGGTGACTATTTCAACTTGCCAATACCCAGCATCTTGAGGATGTACTTCTCATAGATCGGCTCGGAGGTTCCCTTCTTCATCTTGCGGATAAAGTACTTTTCGAATGCGATTTTCGCCATATGCACCCACTTACCTTTCTTGAACCAGGCGACATTGCGCGGCGGAATCTGTGGCAGCGCGACAAATGCAGCACCGGTATCGCCCATGTCCGCCAGACAGATAGCATTCCAGGTGGCATTGGTGGAGAGTTCACGATCCGCAAGCTCATCGGATATATTGTGAACAATCGCGGTCACCATCGACTCAATCATATAGCCTGTTTTTGGTGCACCGGTAGGTACGGCTGTGGCCTCAACGGGGGGAATAGCAATGCAGACACCCGCTGAATAGATGTTCGGGTGGGTTGGGTTACGCTGATGACTGTCGACAAAGACAAATCCACGGGGATTACACAATCCCTCAACATTGGCCACTGCATCCACACCCTTGAAGGCGGGCAGCATCATTGAGTACTTGAAGTCCAACTCGTGCTCTTTTATCAGGTGGCCGCTATCGTCAAACTGCTCAACGAACATCTTGCCCGCTTCCACCTTGGTCACCTTGGCGTTGGTGATCCAGTTCATGTGGTGGGCGCGCATATCTGATTCAAGAAAACCCTTGGAGTCGCCGACGCCACCAAGGCCAAGGTGGCCGATGTAGGGCTCAGAGGTAACGAAGGTCATCGGCACCTTGTCACGCATCTTCCGCTTACGCAGATCAGTATCCATGATGAAGGCGAATTCGTAGGCAGGGCCGAAGCAGCTGGCAAACGGCATGGCACCGATGATCACATGACCGGGATCTTCAATCAGCTCCTTGTATGAATCATAGGCGTTCAGGGCATGATCTACGGTACAGATCGACTCGGTATTACCCACATCCGGGCCGGCACCTTCCACCTCTTCAAAGAAGAGTTTGGGACCGGTTGCGATAACCAGATAGTCATAGCTGACCACCTCACCACCTTCCAGCTCCAGCATATTGGCTTCGGCATCAATCTTGTCACAGCGCTTGGCGATGAAATTCACCCCCTTGCGCTCCAGGTGTGGGCGGATATCAAATGTGACGCTGGAGCGGTCACGCCAGCCTACGGCCACCCAGGGATTGGAAGGAGTGAACTGAAACTCCTCCCGGTCGTTGATCATGGTGACTTCATGCTCTTTTCCCAGTCTCTCCCGCAGCTCGTACGCACAAGGCATACCTCCGGTACCCGCACCCAATACGACCACATGCGCCATATACTATTCCTCCATCGGAATTGTTCATTAGTTTATAATTTGAAGAGTTACCGCAACCGTTATTGGGTTATTTTTTTCTCTTCTGCAGTTGCGGCTGCCGCTCCATGGCGAATAGACAATACCTGTCCGATGGAAAAAGATAAAGCAGCATTAGTATATGTTTATTTTACTGTTTTCCTTATATATTAGCTCACCGAAAAGTTATTGATTCTCTTTCCAGAGTCACAAATTCCCAGTGCTTCAGACCGGTTTTTGATGGAGTAGATGGTGATTCAGAATATTTGAATTCACAAATGAATTACTTATATTCCGGAGTTCAGGTGACGTAACAAAGCTTAATTAGATCGCCCCTTCTCCCTACGAGGGAGAGGATTAGCCCGCATGTTTCACCCAGCATTCGATTCGATGCTTTTTAACCCATACTAAGCAAGTCAGAAGCAAGATAGGAATGTATATCTTATCGAAGGTGGTTTTCTGACAATCAAAGCACACCTCCCCCTTACCCCCATTGTTTATCATCGTGCCGGGGCGGCACTCCTTGAGAACTATCCGGGTCGCAGACGAGCAACCACCAAGGCGAAGAGATCCTGATAAGGGTAAGCGCTGGAGAGCAGGAAGCGGATACGGCGCGTATTGCGCAGCATAACTGCACCGATCTTTAACAACTTGATCCGAAGCGTGCCTACTTGGCCTCTCGCCAGTTCTGTGCCCTTGAGCGCCAACCGGCGGATACTCTCCATCAGCACATAAGCCAGGCTGGAGAGGAGTAACCGGAACTGATTCGCCCACCAATAGTGGGCACTGGTACGATCTGCAAAGAGCCCCATCTGCTGCTCTTTAATCCGGTTCTCCATCTCGCCACGGGCACAGTAGAGATCATCGTAGAGTGCCTGCTTGTCACCTTCCAGATTGGTGACGATGAAACGTGGATTGCGCCCCTTGTCTGTGACCTCCAGCTTAGCAATGACCTGGCGAGTATGTTTCCAACTCTTGGCGGCATAGTGCAACCGGAAGAACTCCCGCTGTTTCTCGCCAGTCAGTTCGACAAGTTGTTCAACAATCTGCATACCCGGTTCAATCATCTGCTCCAGCCGCTTATTGCGGGCAATACCAATGATGTACTTCACACCACGGCGTTCACACCAGTCCAGCATTCTATGGCGACAGAACCCGGAGTCTCCTCGGAAGATGATCTGAACATCGGGCCATTCCTGGCGCAGCCGTTTCGTCAGTAACGCCAGAATCGCCCATGTATGTTTCGCCCCGTCAACATTGCTGGGCCTCAGGTAGCTGATGAGCAATTGATCACCACAAAAGACATAGAGGGGAAGAAAACAGTAGTGGTCATAATAGCCATGGAAAAAGCGTCCCTCCTGCATACCATGAACTTGATCATCGGTGGCATCAAAGTCCAGGATCAACTCATCGGGAGGAGAGTCAAAAGAAGCGATGAATTGGTCGATCAACACCCTATGGATATCGACTGCCGCCTTTCTTCCAGTACGGCCCTCAAGCCGACAGAGGGTAGACTGACTACCCAATTTCTGTTCCCGGTCGACAGCCGTCTGCAAAGCAGGATCATTACGCAGGGTTTTGTGATCGTTGAGGTCTTCATAGCCCAAGCCTAGACCGTAAACACGTTGTCGTAGCAGGCTCAGTTGGGAGTGAGTGATGTAATCAGGATTTCGCGGATCTGGAATGACGGCATCAACCGCTTTCATTAAACCGAGTCGCCTGTCGATCTGTCTCAGTAGAAGCACACCCCCATCTGAAGTAATGTCGCCGCCGCTAAATTCGGCCTGTACCTTGCGGCGTTTAAGGACTGGAAATTCCAGAACAGTTTGGTTACAGTTTGTCACAGGCAGAATCCTTTTCGATTACAGTGTAAGTAACTGAATTATATCGAATATACGAGGATTCTGCCTTTTATTTTGTGAAATATTGGGGTTAGGATGAGGGTGTATTAACTCAACAGCTTGCCTATTGCCCACCCCAGCCCTCTCCCCGTCGGTCAGAGGAAGCTAATGAACTCTGATACTTGAGTTAATCAGAGACACCTATGTCTCACTCTGCTCCAGATAATCGACCAATATCTGGAAACGAACCCGGTCGGGCGCCTCAAACACCGGATCATCATGAGGCCGTATATGGGAAACCGTCCGTTCCCAATCCTTATCGGTCATCACTTCATCCAGTAGTGGAAACGCCTCCTGCTCTTCCAGCTTGAGGTGTTGCTGCTGTAGAGCGATAAACTCACGCCCCTGAGTCTCCAATTCATCCCGCAACATCACACCATCATGCAAAATATTTTCCAGTGAGTAACGGAACTTTCTCGTCAGCTGATCAAGTGCATGATGCTGACTGCGCAGACGCTCAAACAGTTCATGTTTCTTACCCAAGCGTACTTCCGCCGCTTCAAAAATCTGATCTTCCAGGGGGTGATGCTCCTGACTTGCGTACGCCTCAAGATACTCAAGCAGCTCTATCTTGAGGTCAAAGTCCGACTCCCTGCCTGCATAGAAATGATCCAACTGCAGCGATAACAGCTGGAGAATCTTCTCCATGTTGAGATGATCACTTTTTAATTTCTCAAGCAATTTGTGCATAAACCCCCATTGAATCATTACCTACAAAGCATATTCTGATTACCCTTGATACTCAGTCAATGACAGAAAAAAATAAGTCATTCGCGTTCATTTCCGGCTGAATTACAGGGGTAATCAGGAGACATACTGTGTGACTAATTTTGAAACAGACGCCAGACCCAACCCTGCGCCATCACCTCACCGGTCAATATATAACCCAGGGCATGTTCGTTCTGTAGTGCCCATCCCAGCCGACTCTGCGCCGACTCACTACCACAAAACAGCAAGCGATCATCCGGCTTAAGCAAAAAATCCTCCGGCGGCAACATAGTGATAGTGCTATCACGCTTTACCAACAGAGGAATACAGTAAAGCATCTCTTCGCGATCTCTGGGATCGGATATGAGACTCCGTAGTGATACCGGTACTCCCCGTTCAACAGATTGGCATACCGCCAGAGCCTGATCCTGGGAGATTTCCACCTCCCACACCGCCGGTACGCGAAATTCGACCAGTGCAGTGATTCTACTGATCAATTCACAAGCCCAGCTATCGTTCTCATACATCGACAGGCTCATAAACTCATGAAGCAGCGGAGTTCCCAGCAACACACGCACCTTGTTGGCAATAATAGAGCTGGAGTGCATCACCATGTCCGCATTCACCGCCTCTATGATGGAGTGGTTATCCAATAGATTCTGCCGAGCCACAACAAACAGATCAGCGCGCAATTCCCTTGCCGTCATGATGATAGAGAGGTTGTTGGTATCATCATTCGTCCCTGCTACCAGACCCACTGCCTGGTGGATGCCCGCCTCCTCCAGCGTTGAAGCTTCAGTACCCCTGCCATGAACCACCCCGTCAGGCGCACCGGTCAGCTCGGGCTTCAGCTCCACCACTACCGGTTCAATACCCTCACCTTTCAGACGATGGTAGATCGCTTTACCAAAGCGTCCGTAGCCGCAAATTATCCAGTGCCCCTCCTGGGGAGGATAAACCGGCTCATGCAACTCCTCATGCTCCATACCCGAAAGCCACTCATGGAGTAGATAGAGCCCCGGCATCTGCAGTGCAACCGCCAGATGGTTGGCAAAGGTTTCGAAGGGATCGATGATGAAGTCGGTACCAAAAGAGGCCATGTTATTCTCAACATCTTGAGACTCAGCCCGACAAATCACCTTGATATCCGGGTGCAGCAACTTACTGGTAATTGCCACCTTGAGGTTAACCTCATTTACATTGGTAAGCGCCACGACCCCCTCACACAGAGGATGCTCCAGCCCCGCTTCAAGCAGGTGTATCGGGAGAGAGGCGTCGCCGTGAAGTGCCGGCACATATTGACGCAGATTCTCCAACTGCAGCAGATTTACCCGCTCCTGTTTGATGTCAATCACCACCACATGTTGATCACGGTTGGTGAGCGCACGCACAAGCTCACTCCCTGTCTCGCCATAGCCACAGACCAGATAGAAGGGCTCCGGCAGATGTCGGATGCGACGGGCAAACAGGTTCTCACGTACCGCCTGCTGGAAGGTCTTATCCTGCACCAGGGCGAGCAGCGTACCGATGGCGTAGATCCAGGATATAACCGCACCATAGAGAGAGAAGGTGACCCACATTCGCTGTCCACCGGTGAATGGGTAAGGGATCTCACCAAAACCGATGGTGGTAGACATAAAACTGACAAAATAGAAGGCGTGAAAAAAATCCATGTGCCATGGATTGCCGGCATCATCCTGGCCGGGTATCAGCACTAATCCCAGCACAGCAAGAGCATAGACCAGAATCAGGGTCAGCAGGGGGCGGCGCATACGCCGCAGGATGAGATAGACGATATTCATCGCTTAACCGGTGGTGATTATGCTCAGCGTCGCAGCATCACGGTTTCGATCACCAGCAGTATCACCGACACCACATTGGCTAACATGGCCCCACCCGAGAGAGAGACGATACTGGCCATCACCACTGGCGTCATACCCGTGTTTGACACATGCTCCGCCGCCCCCCATACCACCGCAGCCGCCAGCAGCTGCAGCACTGCCACCAGACTGGTAGCCAGAAGCACCGCCCCCATCTGGGTGCGATCACCAAACTTAAGAATGGTCGCCACCAGATTGATCACCACCACGGCAAACAGCTCATAAACGTGATGATGGGCCGGATTGTCTATCTCGCCGACGAAAAAACCAAAGTTGAGGGTTAACGCGAGCACGATGAAAAAGCCGAAGACAACCTTTTCGGGGTTCATGGGTGACTCCTTGAGTTGATTGAATACCCCCGGCCGTTACTTTTTCATTATTGAAGGCCGGGAAAAACACCTGTTCTCACCATAATACGTCTAAATCGAAAATATGCCAGAGTGGAAGAGCACCTCACCTTATCCTGTCCAAATCTAGTGCACAGCGTCCATACCATAGTGCACAGCGTCCATACCATGAAGTTGCCAGTACCCTTTCCTTTGACCTCCCATCTCGCTTAAGTACCATCCGGTACGGCCACCCTTTAACATTACAAGAAGAAAACAACTGGATTGTAAATTTTTCAGCAGGTTACCTGCTCCTGCGTGACTTTTGTTCCCTTTCTGGATATATTCCCACTTTAACCCGCATGTTTCACCCAGCATTCGATTCGATGCTTTTTAACCCATACTAAGCAAGTCAGAAGCAAGATAGGAATGTATATCTTATCGAAGGTGGTTTTCTGACAATCAAAGCACACCTCCCCCTTACCCCCATTGTTTATCATCGTGCCGGGGCGGCACTCCTTGAGAACTATCCGGGTCGCAGACGAGCAACCACCAAGGCGAAGAGATCCTGATAAGGGTAAGCGCTGGAGAGCAGGAAGCGGATACGGCGCGTATTGCGCAGCATAACTGCACCGATCTTTAACAACTTGATCCGAAGCGTGCCTACTTGGCCTCTCGCCAGTTCTGTGCCCTTGAGCGCCAACCGGCGGATACTCTCCATCAGCACATAAGCCAGGCTGGAGAGGAGTAACCGGAACTGATTCGCCCACCAATAGTGGGCACTGGTACGATCTGCAAAGAGCCCCATCTGCTGCTCTTTAATCCGGTTCTCCATCTCGCCACGGGCACAGTAGAGATCATCGTAGAGTGCCTGCTTGTCACCTTCCAGATTGGTGACGATGAAACGTGGATTGCGCCCCTTGTCTGTGACCTCCAGCTTAGCAATGACCTGGCGAGTATGTTTCCAACTCTTGGCGGCATAGTGCAACCGGAAGAACTCCCGCTGTTTCTCGCCAGTCAGTTCGACAAGTTGTTCAACAATCTGCATACCCGGTTCAATCATCTGCTCCAGCCGCTTATTGCGGGCAATACCAATGATGTACTTCACACCACGGCGTTCACACCAGTCCAGCATTCTATGGCGACAGAACCCGGAGTCTCCTCGGAAGATGATCTGAACATCGGGCCATTCCTGGCGCAGCCGTTTCGTCAGTAACGCCAGAATCGCCCATGTATGTTTCGCCCCGTCAACATTGCTGGGCCTCAGGTAGCTGATGAGCAATTGATCACCACAAAAGACATAGAGGGGAAGAAAACAGTAGTGGCCATAATAGCCATGGAAAAAGCGTCCCTCCTGCATACCATGAACTTGATCATCGGTGGCATCAAAGTCCAGGATCAACTCATCGGGAGGAGAGTCAAAAGAAGCGATGAATTGGTCGATCAACACCCTATGGATATCGACTGCCGCCTTTCTTCCAGTACGGCCCTCAAGCCGACAGAGGGTAGACTGACTACCCAATTTCTGTTCCCGGTCGACAGCCGTCTGCAAAGCAGGATCATTACGCAGGGTTTTGTGATCGTTGAGGTCTTCATAGCCCAAGCCTAGACCGTAAACACGTTGTCGTAGCAGGCTCAGTTGGGGAGTGAGTGATGTAATCAGGATTTCGCGGATCTGGAATGACGGCATCAACCGCTTTCATTAAACCGAGTCGCCTGTCGATCTGTCTCAGTAGAAGCACACCCCCATCTGAAGTAATGTCGCCGCCGCTAAATTCGGCCTGTACCTTGCGGCGTTTAAGGACTGGAAATTCCAGAACAGTTTGGTTACAGTTTGTCACAGGCAGAATCCTTTTCGATTACAGTGTAAGTAACTGAATTATATCGAATATACGAGGATTCTGCCTTTTATTTTGTGAAATATTGGGGTTAATAATCTGTTAACTGGTTCAAATTTTACGGAAAATACCTCTGGACATGAAGCGCACCACGCTATTCTTGATCTTGCTTCTGGGAGCACAAACAGCCTACTCGGCTGTATTTGACTTTGTCAGCCTGATCGAGACAGACACTAATATTGGCACCTTTTCTGGTGAATATGCAGACGGGTCAACTGTCGGCCCTTTGACCAATCCGACAAAGCAGCTTGAAGATGCCTACAAGCAGATTACCTGGCAGGTTGACGGCATCACCCTGATGGCGAGTGCCTCGCTGGATGGCAACACCAACGGCTTGGTTGATGGTGTTGCCGGTGGAGATATTGCGGCCTACGCCTACCTGGATAAAAAGTCCGGTGGCAAATTTGCCGGTCTGGGTGTCTGTGCAGCAGCCAGTACCAAAGGTGGCCAGGACAACCAGTGCACGGTGGGATCGGATGATAATGCAGGCATCGTTTCTGGTAATCAAAATACACCGAATGTTGGGCTAAGAGAGTTTCTGACACTGGAATTCGACAGGGAAGTATCCGTCGACTTTGGTAACTCAACTTTCCGTGACGATGATCACTATCTTTTCACTGATTCTTCTAAAATACTTGATATGTTAATAAGTATCGATGGAGGCGCTTGGGCGGCATTTGATCCATTAGATGCCGCCGGAGTCAGGCTTGTCGGTACTCGCTTTGACCTAAGAACCGCCGAGGGTGAAGTCGATGGTTATTACATCGACTCACTTGCCGGTGTCCATGCCGTCCCCATACCTCCCTCCGCCCTCCTTTTCGGCAGTGCACTGCTGGGGTTTGCTGGTATCCGTCGTCGCAAGAAACAGCTAGGCGACCAACCCTAATCATAAAAAATCAGGCACTGGAACAAGTTGCTTCCTGACGCCTGATTTCAAGCTATAAACGACTCTCCAACCGACAGCCAGGCATTGTTACTTTTTGTAACAATTGTTATTCTCGGCCGATGCCGGATCAAAACGACCCCAACCAACAACGAGAGAGCGCGCTGCTACTCACTCTGCTGGCCCTCTTCCTCTTCGCCTCACCACTGACTCTCTGGTGGGCGGCTGATGACAGCCCCTGGCTGCTCCCCTATCTGCTGTGGCTGCTGGTGATTGGAGTTGCGGCCTGGCTAAGTTACCGGTATCGACATCATGACCTATGAGCTGGAGGTGCTGTTCGGGGCCAGCCTCTTCTACCTGCTGCTGCTCTTTCTCATCGCCTACATCACCGACCGGGGAGTGATCCCCGAGGGCTGGACGGCAAACCCTATCGTCTACGTTCTCTCACTTGGCGTCTATGCCACCTCCTGGTCCTACTACGGCAGCGTCGGTTTTGCCCAGAGGGAAGGCTTTCAGTTTCTTACCGTCTACCTTGGGGTAACGGTAGCCTTCCTACTCTCCCCTGTGTTGCTGCGTCCCCTGCTACGCCTGGTGCGTGATTATCAGCTCACCTCTCTGGCCGACCTGCTCGCCTTTCGCTATCGCAGTCAACTGGCAGGGGTGTTGGTCACGCTCTTTATGCTCCTGGGCTCACTACCCTATATTGCCCTGCAGATCCGTGCCGTCACGTCATCGGTTCAGGTACTTACTCACGAAGAATTACCAGTTTACCCCGCGCTGGTCTTCTGCGGTATGCTGATTCTCTTCTCGATCCTTTTTGGCGCCCGCCATATCTCTCCCCGGGAAAAACACCGTGGTCTGGTGGCCGCCATCGCCTTTGAATCTCTAATCAAGGTGATCGCTCTGGTGGCGGTGGGTCTGTTTGCCATCTTCGGCACTTTCTCCGGGCCCGCCGGGCTCAATCAGTGGCTGACTGAACATCCGGAAGCCACCCAAGCACTCTACCAGCCTGTGAGGGAAGGCCCCTGGGTAACCCTGCTGTTTCTCTCTTTCTGCGCCGCCTTTCTGCTGCCAAGACAGTTCCACATGATCTTTACGGAGAATATCTCCCTCCGCTCCCTGTCCACGGCCGTCTGGGCCTTTCCACTCTTTCTATTGCTGCTCAACCTCGCCATTCCCCCCATTCTATGGGCAGGCGACTACCTGCAACTTGAGATGGATGCAGACTACTATGTTCTCGGCATCACCCTGGAAAATGGCCCACAGTGGTTGCCGGTGCTCGCCTTTATTGGCGGCGTATCCGCCGCCAGTGCAATGGTGATCGTATCGACACTGGCGCTCTCTTCGATGTGCCTCAACCACCTACTGCTACCCGCCAGCTACCCCGATCCTAAAGTCGATATCTACAGCTGGCTGCTATGGGGTCGTCGCCTGCTGATTGCCCTGATCATCGCCGCCGGTTTCGGCTTTTATCAGCTGCTGGAGCACAACCAGGGGCTGGTACAGCTGGGTCTTATCTCATTCGTTGCCGTTGCCCAATTCCTACCGGGGATTGTAGGTGTGCTCTACTGGCGCAGGGCTACCCGCAAGGGTTTCATTGCCGGCCTGCTGGCAGGCATTGCGGTGTGGTGTATCACTCTGCTGTTACCACTGCTGGAAAAGTCGGGCCTGCTCGATAGCGGTATCGACCTGACAAGCCTCAGTTCCAGCTCGGGATTCGACCAATGGCAGCTCTCCACCTTCTGGTCCCTCGCCTGCAACAGTTTTCTCTTTGTCACTGTCTCCATCTTCACCCGCCAGTCGGCAGGAGAGCAGGAGGCGGCCCACGCCTGTAGCAGTGACACCACTATTCCGGTTCCATTGGCCGGTGTGGTGGCCGCCGGCTCACCCGCGCAGTTCTCAGAGGGCCTGGCCGCCATGATCGGAAAGGAGGCGGCCGAGATGGAGGTAAAGCGTGCACTAGAAGATCTCAATATGGACCAGGGCGAAACCCGCCCCCGAGAGTTAAAACGACTGCGCCAGCGCATTGAGCTCAACCTCTCCGGCCTGGTCGGCCCCCATATGGCCCATGTCATTATCAACCAACAGTTGCGTATCGACGGTCAAGCAAAAACGGCACTGGCTGACTCTTTCCGTTATATGGATGAGCGCCTTGAGCGCTCCCACAGCCGACTGAGGGGATTAAATGCCGACCTGGACACTCTGCGCCGCTATCACCGCCAGATTCTCCTCGACCTTCCTCTGGGTGTCTGCGCTGTAGCACCTGACCACACTGTCGTGATCTGGAACCTGACTCTGGAGCTGATGAGCGGTGTTTCCAGTAGCCAGGCGGAGGGGCGCAAACTCTCCAGCCTACCCAAGCCCTGGGGTGAACTGCTGGCCGGTTTTGCCGTCGCTCAGGACGGGCATATTCCCCATATGGAAATTGAAGCCGGTGGCAAGACACACTGGTTCAACCTCCACAAAGCCGCTATTCCCGACCCCGATCTGTTGATCAGAGAGGGAGAGACCCGTACCGGCCTGGTGATGCTACTGGAAGATCTCACCGACATGGAGACCTTGGAAGCTGAACTGGCCCACAGTGACCGTTTGGCATCGATTGGCCGTCTGGCTGCGGGTGTCGCCCATGAGATCGGCAACCCGGTTACCGGCATCGCCTCTCTGGCCCAAAACCTGCGCGATGAAAAAGAGAGTGCTGTTATCGAAGAGAGTGTTGAGTCGATACTGCAACAGACCCGTCGTATCAGTAGCATCTTACAATCGCTGATGAACTTCAGCCGCAGCGGCCGGGTGGGCGTCAGCCTCGAGCAGTTCCATTTCAACGACATCGTCGAGGAGGCGATACAGCTGGTTCAACTCACCCGCGCCGGAAAACGGGTGGAGTTCAACAACAGTTGCCCCGGAGGATTGGAACTGTCTGGTGACAAACAACGCCTCTCTCAAGTGATGGTCAACCTGCTGACAAACGCCTGTGATGCATCGAAGCCGGGAGATCAAGTAGAGATCTTCGCATTTAAAGATAATGAGCAGGTGCACATCGAAATTATGGACCAGGGAGACGGTATCCCTGATGAAGATCAGAAGATGATTTTCGAGCCCTTCTTCACCACCAAAGATGCCGGTAAGGGTACCGGTCTGGGCCTCTCCATGGTCAACAAAATAATCGATGAGCACAAAGGCAACATAGAGATCGACTCCATTCAGGATGTAGGTACCCGCGTTGTCATCCACCTCCCCCAACATGGAACTTAAGGTAACTATTCAGCCCCCTCCAAAATTCGATTTTGAAGGGGGGATAAAGGGGAGAGTAAAACTTCTCCCCTTTAGAAACCCCAAAAGCTAACGTGAATCCTTCAGCTAGCCCCAATAAATAGGACTAGCTGAAGGATTACAAACCGAGAAGAGTGATGAATCAAATACTTATCATTGAAGATGAGACCGTTATCCGCAGTGCTGTACGCCGCCTGCTCGAACGTAAAGGCTATCAGGTGGAAGAGGCGGAGTCGGTGGAAGAGGCGCTGAAATTCAACCTTCAGAACTACAACCTGATCCTCTCAGATGTGAAATTACCAGGCGCTCCCGGTACCGAGATCATCAAACCGGCCGGAGAGGTTCCGGTCCTGATCATGACCAGTTACGCCAGTGTACGTTCGGCGGTGGATGCAATAAAGCTGGGAGCTATCGACTATATAGCCAAACCCTTCGATCACGATGAGCTTTTGATACTGATAGAACGCACCCTAAAACAGGGAAAGCTGGAACGGCGCAACGAAGCACTGAAAGCCGACCTCGATCGAGAGTACCCGGTCAACGGTATGATCGGCAGCTGTGGCGCCATGCAGGAGGTGTGTCGCCGTGTCGCCAAGGTCGCCCCCACCGATGCCACTGTACTGATATTCGGTGAATCCGGCACCGGCAAGGAGCTGGTGGCCAGAGCACTCCATGAACAGAGCCATCGCAGCGAGTCACCCATTGTGACGGTTAACTGTGCCGCCATCCCGGAAACCCTGATTGAGTCGGAACTGTTTGGTCATGAAAAAGGCGCGTTCACCAGCGCAGACAGCGCCCGTTCCGGATTGGTAGAGAGCGCCGAGGGAGGCACCCTTTTTCTTGATGAGATCGGCGAACTGCCGATGGCTGCCCAGGCGCGCCTGTTACGGTTATTGCAGAACAGGGAGGTGAGACGCGTCGGCTCTGAGCAGTCAAAACAGGTCGACATCCGGCTCATCGCCGCTACCCACCGGGACCTCAAACTACTAGTACAGAATGGAGAGTTCCGTAGCGATCTCTACTTCCGCCTAAGGGTCATTGAACTCAACCTGCCTGCCCTGAGAGAGCGAGGCTCCGACAAGATCGAGCTAGCCGATTTTCTACTGGAAAAGGCAAGAAAACAGCTCAACCACTCACCGATGAAATTGAGCGCTTCCGCGATTGAATCCATCACCAGCTATGACTGGCCCGGCAATGTACGCGAATTGGAGAACGCCCTTGAACGGGCGGCCATACTCTGTGACGGCGATACGATCACACCCGAACTGCTGGCGATTGAGACCAGCTTATCAGCCCCACAGCAGACTAACGGATCCAACAGTAACCTCTCACTCGAAGAGTACTTCCGTCAGTTTGTACTTGAGCACCAGGATGGTTTGACCGAAACAGATCTTGCTAAACAGCTGGGCATCAGCCGTAAGGCACTATGGGAGCGCAGACAAAGGTTCGGCATTCCCCGGCAGAAGCGGTAGACAGATAAGTGGCGGTAACACACCCACTCATGAATCGTTACCTTTCCACTCAGCCGGGCGTCACTTTATGTAACATGGCCATAAAAAAGCCCATTCACCATCGCGCCAACCCTTTGTTTTATATGTTTTTTATAAAACGGCACAAATATCGCATTCCAAAGGAGCTGTTTTCAGATAGCAGCAGAGGGCAGCACAAAACAAAATGGTGGTAAGTTAAGGGGCCTAAAACCACCATCACTGTCGACAGTGATTAGCGCAAAAGGGTGATATATAACTCAAGTTTCGGAGTTCAAATGATGTAAAAGGCCTGGATAGACCATCCCTTCTCCCTGAGGGAGAGGGGGCTAATAAACCCCGAAACTTGAGATATAAATGGCGAAAAAAATGATGGCATCACCTATTCTCTTATGATGCCAAACGTTGCGACTGAACGCATTATTCATAAATATAGAAACCGGCGTGAGCCAATATTAAGATAACAAAATCAAGACAACATCGAGGAGACGCACCATGTCCGAAGTAAAGGTCTACCCTGTTCCCGCCGAGATAGCGGCCAAGGCACATATTGACGCAGCAAAATACAAGGAGATGTACCAGCGCTCCATTGATGATCCGGACGGTTTCTGGGCTGAGCAGGCCGAAGAGTTCGTCTCCTGGTCAAAAAAGTGGGACAAGGTCTCTGAGTGGGACTTCCACAGTGCAGATATCAAATGGTTTATGGGCGGCAAGCTCAACGTCTCCTACAACTGTCTCGACCGTCATCTGGAGAGCCGTGGTGACCAGACTGCGATTATCTGGGAGGGAGACAACCCGGAAGAGGATCGGCACATCAGCTACCGCGAACTGCACCAAGAGGTTTGCAAACTCTCAAATGTGCTGAAGGGGCGTGGAGTCAAGAAAGGCGACCGTGTCTGCATCTATATGCCGATGATTGCAGAAGCAACCGTTGCCATGCTCGCCTGTACCCGTATCGGTGCAGTCCACTCCATCGTCTTCGGCGGCTTCTCCCCTGACTCTCTGCGTGACCGTATTCTCGACTCGGATTGCCAAACCTTGATCACTGCCGACGAAGGCGTGCGTGGCGGCAGGAACGTACCACTCAAAGTTAATGCCGACACCGCTCTGGCAGAGTGCCCCAATGTCCACACCTGTGTGGTAATCAAGCGCACCGGCGGTGATGTCGCCTGGACCGAAGGTCGCGACATCTGGTACGGCGATGCCATGGCTGATGCCTCCAGTGACTGTGCACCGGAAGAGATGGATGCGGAAGACCCGATGTTCATCCTCTACACCTCAGGCTCCACCGGCAAACCCAAAGGCGTACTCCATACCACCGGCGGCTATCTGGTGTTCGCCGCCATGACCCACAAGTATACGTTCGACTACCAAGAGGGTGAGATCTACTGGTGTACCGCAGACGTCGGCTGGGTCACCGGTCACACCTACATCGTCTATGGGCCGCTGGCCAATGGCGCCACCAGCCTGATGTTTGAGGGCATTCCCAACTACCCCGATGTCTCCCGCTTCTGGCAGGTCATCGACAAGCACAACGTCTCCATCTTCTACACCGCCCCCACCGCCATCCGAGCACTAATGCGGGCAGGCGAAGAGCCGGTAAAGAAAACATCACGCAAGTCCTTGCGTATCCTCGGCACCGTCGGTGAGCCGATCAATCCTGAGGCTTGGGAGTGGTATCACAAGGTGGTTGGAGACGCTCGCTGCCCGATCGTCGATACCTGGTGGCAAACAGAAACGGGTGGTCACCTGATTACACCGCTGCCGGGTGCCATCGACATGAAACCCGGCTCCGCCTCAGTACCCTTCTTCGGTGTCGCTCCGGCTATCGTCGACGCCGGCACCGGCGAAGAGTTGAGCGGTGAATGCGAAGGCGCCCTAATCATCACCCGCCCCTGGCCGGCGATGATGCGCTCTCTCTACGGTGACCATAAACGTTTCAAAGAGACCTACTTCTCTCAGTATCCCGGCAACTACTTCACCGGTGACGGTGCACGTCGAGACAAAGATGGTTACTACTGGATTACCGGTCGTATCGATGACGTGCTCAACGTCTCCGGGCACCGTCTGGGTACAGCCGAAATCGAATCGGCACTGGTGCTGCATGAGAGTATTGCCGAGGCGGCTGTGGTCGGTTACCCCCATGACATTAAGGGACAGGGCATCTACGCCTATGTCACCCCAATGGCGGGCGTCGAAGCTACCGACGAATTGAAGACAGACCTGGTTAAACTGGTGCGTAGCGAGATTGGACCTATCGCCATCGTTGACATTATTCAGTGGGCGCCCGGCCTGCCGAAGACACGTTCAGGAAAAATCATGCGTCGTATTCTGCGTAAGGTTGCCTGTAACGAAACCGATGCTCTGGGCGACACCTCGACACTGGCAGATCCCAGCGTAGTCGATGATCTTGTTAACAACCGCGCTAACAAATAGCCCAACGACTTCTAACAGATGATACCAAAGCAGGCCCTTCTCGGGGCCTGCTTTTTTATGCTGCCGTGATCTTCACAGTACGCACCGCATCGACCAGTAGTTTGTTCAGACCAACACGCTTCTCTGGATTGATTAGCAACGGCGCTCTCCAGTTGGCGTTCATCGCCTGATCTTCAGTATGGTCAAAATGCCCAGGACTGGTTCCCGGCCTTCCCTGATAAACCATGAAATAGAGCTGCAGATCATCCGGCGTTTCGGTTTGCAGCAACTCAGTATCGGCATCGCCGAGAGTGAATTCATACTCACAGCCAAACAGATGAGGTTCCATGATGGAGAAGCAGACATCTTCATCATCCAAAGATTGCAGCCACTTGAGATCGGGAAACTCTTCCGAATGAAATAGCTTGAACCGAGTGCAGTTCTCAAATGCCAGCATCCCCTGAGGAAAATTAATAACGGTTTCTGGATCTATCCTCTGAACACCAAAAGAGCTGGTCTCTATTTTCATACCTGATTTCCGCGTAGTTTTTACTATGATAACCTGAGTATACACCGCTCATATTATCCTTGTGAAAGCGGAGTGATGCCCTTGAGGCGCTGAAACAGAGAGAACCTCTCACTTGTCCGGCGTAATAATATTTCTGATTACCCTCGACGCTCAGCCACTGAGTAGAAGAAAATGAGTCAATATTGGCCGCAAATAAACGCGTATGAACGCAAATATTTGAAATACTCCCCATATTGCAAAGCGTCTGAACATGCCCTTGGTAGTTATTTAAGCTCAATGCCCAAACAATTTACCCGTGAAGAGCCACATTCGCGTTTATTCACGTTCATTTCCGGCTGAGTTTCAGGGGTAATCAGGATAATATTTGGTGGCACTCCCCCACAATCCTGAAACCCGAAGGAGCGAACTTGTTCGCGATGAACAGGCCCCGGTGCCTGATCGCAAATGAATTCGCTCCTACAGGGCCGTTTTTCATTTTTGAGACCGGTTTCATGATTATTGCGCATAGTGATATTTTACTAGCTCAAGTTTCGGAGTTCGAATCTCTCGATAGCGGGATCAGTGTTCGGATTAGTATTTTGCCTACACACAGCTGGGCTATCCGCAAGAATTTGCTGTAATATAAGCGTTAATAGCTCTGACAACTCTAAATCTTACTCATCCAATGCCGGGCATAACTCATCCACCCGTCGCATTCTCCTTCAAACGCTAAATTTCAATCTACCAGAGGTCATTAAAATTGAGTCAACTTAAAGTCGGCGTTTTTGTTGATGCCGAAAATATAAAATTCAACGGCGGTTACCAGTTACGTTACGATATTCTGCGACGCTTCGCTGCCCGTAGCGGCACCCTGTTGCGCCTCAACACCTACCTCGCCTTCGATCAGGAGCGTGCCAAGGAAGACAACGAATACGCAAAAAAATCCTACACCTACCAACAGATGGTACGGGATTTTGGCTGGAAGATTATTGTCAAGCCAGTGCGCCGCTTTACCGATGACGAAGGCAATGTCACAACCAAGGCCAATGCAGACCTCGACCTGGCGGTAGACGCTATGCTGCAGGCAGAAAACCTCGACCAGATACTGCTGGTTACCGGTGACGGCGACTTTCTCCAAGTAGTGACAGCACTGCAGAACCGGGGCTGCCGAGTGGAGGTACTCGCGTTCAAAAATGTCTCCAGTCTACTGCAGCGCCAGGTGGATGACTTCTATCGCGGCTACCTTATCCCTGATCTACTGCCGTTCTCCTATGAGCCGCGCAATGAGTGGGGAGTACCGGGTTCTTGTGTTCGTGGCGTCTGCACCCGTTGGTTCCCGGACAAAGGCTACGGATTTTTGCGCTTCATACGGGAGGTAAACCCCAACCTTTGGGTGACCGATCCACGCGATCCCGACTCACCCTACGAGAGCGTATTCTGCCACGCCAATGAACTGGCCGACTGCGTCTCCGTGGAGGATCTGATGAACCGCGAAACAGTCGTTGAGTTCTATCTGGAAGAGAGAGATGTCGGTGACGGACTGGTGGCGAAGAATGTACGCCTGACCTATAAGCCGAGTCATTGATTCAAAAACCGGCCTCCTACAACAAAATAGCAGTAGTGCAGGTTAGCAGCCCAACCTGCATTGCTTCATGAGTCGATTTAACAGCTTCTAAAGCAGTACAATTCACCGATGATAATTCCCACACAGCAAACCACTCCCCACCCTGAAACTATCGCCGCTATCGACCTTGGATCGAACAGTTTTCACATGATCGTTGCACGGGTTTCCAGTAGCGATTTCCAGGTAATGGATAAACTGCGCGAGATGGTGCGCCTTGGCGCCGGACTCGATAAAGAGAAAAACCTCTCAGCCGAAGCTGAGGAGCGTGCCCTGGGGTGTTTAGAGCGCTTCGGCCAACGCCTCAGAACCCTGCCACAGGGAAGTGTCCGTGCGGTAGGCACCAACACCCTGCGCCAGGTACGAAACTCCGGCAGGTTTCTTCAGGCAGCGGAGGCGGCGCTTGGCCACCCGATAAAGATCATTTCCGGTCGCGAAGAGGCTCGACTGGTCTACCTGGGTGTAGCTCATGGCCTGGCCGCCGGAGATGAGCGACGTTTGGTAGTGGATATCGGTGGCGGAAGCACCGAGTTGATCATCGGTGATGACTTCGTACCCAGGCAGATGGAGAGTATGCATATGGGTTGCGTCAACATGAGCAGGCGTCACTTTGCCGAAGGTGAAATCACAGCCGCCGCCATGCATCGAGCAGAACTCACCGGTGCACTTGAGATGCTTCCGGTAAAACATAAGTATCGCAGCAGTGGATGGCAGTTGGCGGTGGGCAGCTCCGGTACCATTCGCTCCATCGGCAAGGTGATCCATGCCGCCGGCTGGGCGAAGGAGCGTGATGGCATCACCTATGCCAGCCTCAAAAAACTGCGCAAAGCCCTCATCAAAGCGGGGCATATTGATCAAGTCCATTTGGAAGGTCTAAGCCCGGAGCGCCGACCGGTATTTGTCGGCGGTGTTGCGGTGCTGTGCTCCGTCTTCGAGGCGCTCATGATTGAGCAGATGCAGATCTCCGATATGGCACTCAGAGAAGGCCTGCTCTATGAGATGCTGGGGCGCATTCACCACGAGGATGTCAGAGAGATCAGTGTCCGTGCTCTGTGCCGCCGTTACGAGGTGGATGAAGAGCAGGCCAAACGGGTGGAGAAGAGTGCCCGCGCACTACTTGCGCAGGTTGCCGGGCCGTGGCAACTGCGAAAGGATGAGTATGCCGAAATGCTCGGCTGGGCGGCACGCCTTCATGAAACCGGCCTTACGGTCGCCCATGCCCACTATCATAAGCACGGCGCCTATCTTATAGCCAACTCCGATATGGCGGGCTTTAGCCATCAGGAACAGACCGTGCTGAGTGCCCTGATCCGGGGACACCGCCGCAAGTTCCCACTGGATATCTTTCAGGCACTTCCTGAGGATATTGTCCTCTGCGCCATGCAGCTCTGCCTACTGCTGCGACTCTCCGTACTGCTACACCGATCCCGCACAACCACCCTTCGCGCCAGTGTATTAATCCAGGTTCAGGGGAACAGCATCAACCTCGAATTCCCTCAGGGATGGCTGAGATCGCACCCTCTACCAAAGGTGGAACTGAAGCAGGAGGCGAAACGGCTGAAGAGTGCCGGCTTCGATTTCAAGTTCAGCTGACGCCAGGGAGCCTCTGATTAAGTCTGGTTAGATTTAGGCTGAGATAAAATTGTTCCAGTTTGTTTCGAAGTGAGCGGTAATAGCCACTCTATTGCTGCGATCTTCGGGACGAATTGGGGCGATTTTAGCCGGCGTAAAGCAATCACGACTTGATCAGAGTCTCCCTAACAGCCTGGATTGGAAATAAATACCCCTATTGAAACATTCCCACCTGCAGAAGGATCGCTTTCCCGAAGCGCGATGAACATTCATACCAAGCAGGCCCTTTCATCGCGGTTCAAGAAACCGCTCCTACAATGTGTGTTTCTCCGTAGATAGCACTGCCGGTTATAGAGGAAAACCACAGTAGTCCTCATACTCGGCCATCACCTATGATGTACCTGATTAGGTGATAGATATAAAAGGAGAACCGCATGCCGTCAAGCCAATTACTATCTCGGGTTATTCTAGCCTTGAGCCTGTTACTTTCCTGGCAAGCCCACAGCGCCACCGAAACCACACCTCGGGGAAAAGTGACCGGCGGCATCGAATCGGAACACCCCGACTGGTTCAAGGAGAGTTTTCTCGAACTTGCCGATGATGTAGAGGAGGCGGCAGATGAAGGCAAACATGTCATTCTCTTTATGCACCTCAACGGCTGCCCCTACTGCTACAAGATGCTTGAGGAGAACTTCAAGCACGCACCTCACACCGAGTTTATAAAAGAGCACTTTGATGTCATTCAGATCAACATCAAAGGTGACCGTGAAGTGGCTGTCGATACCGACACCACGGTAACCGAGAAAGAGCTCGCCGGGATGCTCAAAGTGCAATACACACCGACCATTCTCTTCCTCAACACCGAAAACAAAACCGTACTGCGAACCAATGGCTATCGCTCAGTACCGGCATTCAAGCACGCCCTCGATTTTGTCCAGCAGAAAGCCTATGAACGCACCACATTGGCCAAATTTATCGGAGAGCAGAAACCGGCAAAGGTCTACAGCTTTCGTGATCACCCTCAGCTGAAAAAGATCACCAACCTGCAGCAAGCAGCGGCCAACCCTATGGCATTGCTGTTCGAAGATCAGGCGTGCGATGCCTGTGACGCACTTCACGACGGCATTCTAAAAGACCCCGAGACCCGGGCGATACTGGAGAACCTCACCTTTGTCAGACTCGACGGCGACTCAAATGAGTCCATTATCGATGTTGACGGCAACAAGACCACGCCCAAGGAGTACGCACGAAAACTTGGGCTCACCTATCGTCCGGGAATAGTGCTGTTCGACCGCAACAAAGAGGTGATACGCATGGACGGTATGCTCTACACCTATCACTTTCAGGGGGTGTTGCGTTATGTCGGCGAGCGCCATTATGAGAAATACCCTGGTGAGTTTTACAAGTATCTGGGAACCCTAAGAGAGAAGATTCTGGCCAGTGGTAAGAGTATCGATATTTCCAAGTGATTCAATTGTAGATACCATCTCTCCGCCATGCCCACAAGTTGAAATCATATGGCTTGTGGACAATATACCTGCTGGTGCTTAAGCACCCCGAAACAGATGTGTACCAACTTTCGCATGACCGCACCTAATGCCGCCATCTTTGACTTACCCCGTTCCAATAGTCGCGTGTAGAGTGCATGTGCATCTGGGTTGTAGCGTGAGGCAACAATGGCAGGCATATAGAGTTTGGCCCTAACCTTGGCATTTCCAGCCTTCGACAGGCGTGGTCGATGGCGCACACTACTACCTGATTCATGCTCAATCGGCACCAGACCAAAATAGGCAGCCATCTGTGAAGCTTTGCAAAACTGACGGCTGTGGAAGGCTGCCACCATATAGTTTGAAATCACACCGCCTACTCCAGGGATAGTCTCCAGTAGCCTTTTATCCTCTTTCAATTGGGGGTGGCCGTCCATATGATCATCAATGCGCTTTTCAAGACGTTGCTTCTCTTCTGTCAAATGCTTGAGCACATTATGAATAGAGGTTTCGACATCCTCCGAGGTTTGGCTGATTTTGGCCTTCTCGAGCCGGTTCATTTCCCGCTGAATATCGGCCTGCATGGCATCCAAACGGCTTAATAACGCCTTTAGCTCCCGCACCTCCTCTGGCTCCGGTTGCCAGAGGTTGATCGGTTGGGTGGCACCAAATCGGGCCAGTACCATGCGATCCTTGCTGTCATTCTTGGTTCGCACACCAAGGCTTTTAGCATAATCACGGGCCTGGGCTGGATTTATTACTGCCACCTGCGCTTCCGCCTTATGTAGCCGGTAAGCTAGCTTCTCATGGTAGATGCCGGTAGCCTCCATGACAAAGAGAGTCTCTTTGATGGACCGGCCTGTATTGTTTTCCACCCATTTCAACAGCTGCTCATGGCCAGCAGCGGTATTGGGTATTACCTTGGCTTTTACCTTGAGCGTTTCATGGTCTCTTAACCATAAGCAGTCCAATTTGGCTTTGCTAACATCAATTCCAATAATTGCTCTCATTCTCTTAACTACCCTTGTACATGCAGTTTCACCTCATCATTGTGAGGGAACTTGGATACCATCCAGTTTTGTTGAGAATTGAGGAGGGGTCTTTATCTACAAAACAAGCTCAATGCTTAAGGAGCGACTCAAGATCACCCACCTCACCACACAGACTGTTAGCTAAACAGTCTATTTGGAGAGATACAAGGAGCGACTTCAGTCGCGAAAGAATTGGGCACACACTCAGTATTTTGTGCCTCGCCCATCGCGACTGAAGTCGCTCCTACAGTCGCTTTCAGGATCACTCCGTGTTCTTTGTGCTCCTCAGTGCTCTCTGTGGCCCCATTTTTTGGGCTTAGGCGTACCTACACTCACCCATCTCCCGCCAGCGCCTCCTTGGCCGGCTGATACTCATAGTCGAGCGCCTGAGCCACCGCCGCATGAGTCACCCGCCCACGGTGCACATTGAGGCCGTTGAGCAGGCAGGGATCATCCAGCAGCGCCTTACTACAGCCCTTATTCGCCAAAGCAAGGGTAAAGGGTAGTGTTGCGTTATTAAGCGCATAGGTCGAGGTGTGGGCCACCGCCCCGGGCATATTGGCAACAGAGTAGTGAACAATGTCGTCAATAATATAGGTCGGTTCGCTGTGGGTGGTGGGATGGGATGACTCGAAACAGCCTCCCTGATCGATAGAGACATCCACCAGCACCGAGCCCGGCTTCATCTCTTTAAGCATCTGACGGGTGACCAGCTTGGGCGCCGCCGCTCCCGGAACCAATACCGCCCCAATCACCAGATCGGCACTGAGCACATACTGATCCAGCGTCTCTTTGGTTGAGTAGATAGTATTAAGCATACCGCCAAACTGCTGATCCAGCTCCGCCAGGCGATCCAGAGAACGGTCAAGCACAGTGACGTCCGCCTCCAGCCCCATCGCCATACGTATAGCGTTGGAACCGACCACTCCGCCCCCCAACACCACCACCTTGGCCGGTGCCACACCGGGAACGCCACCCAACAACCGCCCGGCCCCACCGTGGGATTTCTCCAGACACATGGCACCCGCCTGGATAGACATACGTCCCGCCACCTCCGACATCGGGGTCAACAGCGGCAGTCTGCCGTGGTGGTCAGTCACCGTCTCATAGGCGACGGCCGTGACACCGGAGGCGAGCAGCAACGCTGTCTGTTGTGGGTCCGGCGCCAGATGGAGGTAGGTAAAGAGCAGCTGCCCTTCGTGCAGCATCCGACACTCTCCGGGCTGAGGCTCCTTGACCTTGACGATCATATCGGCCCGCTCGAACACCTCGGCTGCGCTGTCGACAATCCCGGCACCGGCGGCACGATAGTGTTCATCAAACAAACCGACACCTGCGCCCGCATTGTGCTCAACCACCACCCGATGACCACACCCCACCAACTCACGCACACTGGCGGGAATAAGACCAACCCGGTACTCACTGTTTTTTATCTCTTTTGGTACAGCAATCAGCATCGGTTGTTCTCCGTTAGCATTAGAGTGGGCAAATTGTTAAGCGGCTAAGCACAATAATCTTGGAATCCATCTCAGTGTAACTCAAGTTTCGGAGTTCGTTAGCCCCCTCTCCCTCAGGGAAAGGGTTGGGGTGAGGGGAGTTGAAAAGCTAAAGCTTTGATTCTTCTGATTTCCCTCATCCTGCCCTTCTCCCTGAGGGAGAAGGGACAGCCTATCCAAGACCTTTTACGTTATTTGAACTCCGAAACTTGAGGTGTAAGAAACCGCACTAGTAGGAGCAAACTTGTTCGCGATTGGCTCCGAGGCATGTTCTTCGCGAACAAATTCGCTCCTACAATCGACTTCAGGGTTATTGTGCAAAACCATTAATTGTTAAGCTGCCATCCACCTTTCGAGCTTCACAGCCAAAGAGTAATTTAACCAGCACACCTATAAGGTACAATAGTAGATATTCCACCTCTCCGGTAAATGAGACCCACTGTGACCACGATTCTGCAAGTCAATGAGCTGATCAAGCACTACAGCGAAGTGAAGGCGGTTGACGGTATCAGTCTCTCTATTGAACGCGGCAGCTGTTTCGGCCTGCTCGGCCCCAACGGAGCCGGTAAAACGACCACAGTGGAGATGCTGGAGGGAATCACCGCGATAACCGCCGGTGAGATCCTCTATCAGGGCGGCCCCATTGGCCCCAACTTCCGGGAAGAGGCGGGGATCATGTTTCAGGAGACCTCTCTTCAGGACTACATCAGGGTCGAGGAGGCACTGGCGCTTTTCCAACGCTTCTATCCCCGCACCCGGCCACTGGAGGAGCTGATCAAGAGCTGTGCCCTGGAGGAGTTTCTCACACAGGATGTTCGCCACCTCTCCGGCGGCCAGCGCCAGCGGCTGTTGCTGGCCATCGCCTTGATCAACGACCCCGAAATCATCTTCCTGGACGAGCCCACCACAGGTCTCGACCCCCAGGCAAGGCGCAACTTCTGGGAGCTGATCCACAGCATCAAAAAAGAGAACAAGACGGTTATCCTCACCACCCACTACATGGAGGAGGCCTACGAGCTGTGTGATGAGATAGCGATTATGGATCACGGTAAAATCATTGCTCAAGGAACCCCTCAGGCGCTGCTGAAGAAACACTTCGACAATGCGGTGATCTCCCTCCCCGCCTCCGAGGTACCGGAATCTCTCGACCAGGATGAGGCGCTCACACTGCACCGAAGCAATGGCCAAGTGGAGATTCTCAGCAACGACATCAATACCAGCATCCGCCACCTGATGGATCGTGGCGTCTCTCTAACCCATCTGCAAGTCCGTTCACGCACGCTGGAAGATCTCTTCCTGGAGCTGACCGGCCGTGAATTGAGAGGCTGACAGGATGACACTCCGCCGTTTTTTTGCCGTCTTCTTCGCCCGCAACCGCGAGTTTATGCGTGACCGTATCGCCCTCTCTTGGAACGTGGTACTACCGGTACTGATCGTTATGGGGTTTGCCTTTGCCTTTACCAGCGACAGCAGCGACCTGTTCAAGGTAGGGGTCTTCGGCCAGCTGGAGCAGCAGCCCCAGGCACAAGAGTTTTTGGAGACCGAGCATGTCCGCTTTATCCCTCTTGAAACAGTGGAGGGTGCCGTCACCAAAGTGGAGCGACACCAGCTGGATATGCTGCTCGATCTAAAACAGGGACGCTACTGGATCAACAGCAACTCCGCCAACGGCTATATTCTTCAGCAACTGCTCAACGGATCGACAACCAGGCTACAGAAACAGACCGTCAGCGGCGATGAGATCCGCTATGTGGATTGGCTAATTCCAGGCGTACTCGGTATGAACGTGATGTTCAGCTCACTCTTTGGCGTCGGTTATGTGATTGTCCGCTACCGTAAAAACGGTGTACTCAAACGCCTCAAAGCAACCCCCCTCTCCGCCCTCGAGTTTCTTGCCGCCCAGGTACTCTCACGCCTCTGGCTTATCGTGCTGGTCACCTCGTTGGTGTTTATCGGCACCAACCTGTTTGTCGGCTTCCGAATGTACGGCTCCTACGCCACACTCTTGCTGGTACTGGCTGTAGGCACACTGAGCATGATCAGCCTCGGTCTGATCATCGCCGCCCGTATCTCCAGTGAAGAGGCGGCCAACGGCCTACTCAATATGTTGAGCTGGCCGATGATGCTGCTCTCCGGCGTCTGGTTCTCCCTCGAAGGATCGCCTGCGATTGTCCAGCATCTGGCCAACCTGCTCCCCCTTACCCACGCCATCAGCGCCGCCCGTGCCGTAATGATCGACGGTGCCGGCTTGGTCGAAATCTGGCCCCACCTACTGGTTATGTCAGTAATGACCCTGCTGTTTATGTTTATCGGCGCCCGCTATTTCCGTTGGGAGTAGAGCCCATAGCTACGGTAGAGCGACTACACTCATATGGTCCCGGTTATATAGGTGAAAGGAGTCGTGATGCACAAACTCTTCAAACCACAGTCATCGTTGCTGGTCACATTCCTGCTGTTTGCACTCTGCACTCTGTCAGCCACCATACAGGCTGCTGAGAACTTCAAAGCGGTCACCGTTATCAAAGGGCTGGAACACCCCTGGGGAATGGCCTTTCTTCCCGACGGTAGACTACTGATAACAGAGCGCACCGGACGGCTAAGGCTAATCGAAGATGACCACCTGCTGCCGCAGCCAATAGAAGGTTTACCTGCAATAACCCCACGAGGACAAGGCGGCCTGCTGGATGTAGCTCTGCACCCCGATTACAAAAACAACGGCTGGATCTACCTCTCCTACGCAGCCCCAGGAAAAGGGGGCATAGGTACTGAGGTGGGGCGTGGTCGACTCCAGGGCAACCGTCTTGTCGATTGGCAACCCATATTCAAGTTGTTACCGAAAAGCGGCACAGGCCGCCACTTCGGCTCACGACTGGTATTCGACAGCGCCGGTTATCTCTATATCACCGTCGGTGACCGGGGAGAGAGAAAACGGGCGCAGCGGCTTGATGACCATGCCGGTTCAGTCATTCGTCTGCACGCTGACGGTCGGGTACCGGAGGATAATCCTTTCAGCGGAGAAGCCGGCATCCACCCGGAAATCTACAGCTATGGTCATCGCAACCCCCAGGGTGCAGCACTGCACCCTGACAGCAGGAAACTGTGGATTCATGAACACGGTCCCCAAGGGGGTGACGAGGTCAATATCATCTCCGCCGGAGACAACTATGGCTGGCCGGTGGTGAGCTATGGAAAGGAGTACGGCAGCGGCTTCTCAATCGGCGAAGGCACCCACAAATCGGGTATTTCCCAGCCAATTCACTACTGGGTGCCCTCCATCGCCCCCTCCGGCATGACCTTTTATAGCGGTGACAAGTTTCCTCAGTGGCAGGGGAATCTATTTGTCGGTTCACTAAAATTCCAGTTGCTGGTACGTCTCGAGCTGGACGGCGAGAGGATAGTGAAAGAAGAGCGCCTGCTAAAGGAAAAGTTCGGACGCATACGTGATGTACGTAATGGACCCGATGGTTTTATCTATCTACTCACCGACTCACCTGACGGCCTGTTGCTACGACTGGAACCGGCTGACTAGGTGAGCCTTCCCATTACAAATGTGGCGGGTTATTTGCAACGTTATGCATTTTAGGTATTGTTGAAGAATGGATATCGAGTCATATACAGATAGAATTCAATCATTCGTTAATAGTGGTAACTACCACGCCGCATTTAATATAGCTATTTCTGCGTTAAATGAATGCCGGACTAATAACGATCAGCTTTGTATTAATAGGTTTCTGAGTATTATTAGCGGAATATCTCTAATGATGGCCCATGAATTTGGCAGTAAAGAATATTTAGATAAAGGTGAAGGATCTAGAATATGTTGCCTTATCTGTGGGGCGACTGAAGCTGAAGCGGAGCTTTTAGCAGGAGGCAATGGCGCTATTTGTGCCAAATGTGCTAAAGATGCATATAAGCATTTTTCTGGATAGTCACAAACGTCATAATCTGCGCACTATAGAAATTTATAGGGAGGTGCAAGTTGAAGTGCCTGAAATCCGCATCATCGCTAGCCACCCTTTCCGTTCTGCTACTCATCCTGATCCTGATCAGTGGGTGCAGCACCGCACCCAAGGCACCCAAGACTACTCCAGCCGAACAGCGCATTGCCGACTGGCAGCAGCTCATCCAAACGAAAAAAACGGCCATCACGTTTGAGAAGCTCACTTCGGTGAATAACTTCTTCAATAAGCTGGTATTTGTTGATGACATTGATCATTGGGGTGAGCAGGACTATTGGGCAACACCGCTCGAAACACTTCAGACCAACGGTGGAGACTGCGAAGACTTCACCATTGCAAAATTCTTCCTGATTACCCACCAGGCTCAGCTATCGAGCCTGTGGTAGCCGCATAATGGAACCCTCTGAATATACGAGGGTTTCTATCATGCCAAAAAATACTATCCGTTTCAAAAAGGGCTTGGTTTTGCGCGAATTTCTGGAAAAATATGGTACAGATACTCAATGCAGCCAAGCGTTGCATCGACTTCGCTGGCCAAGTGGATATGTTTGCCCAGAGTGCGGTAACGCAACGTGCTGCGAACTCAAATGCCGCAAGATATACCAGTGCCATAAATGTCACCATCAGACATCGCTTACTGCGGGCACCATCTTTCATGGCACAAAGTTGCCTTTGAAGAAATGGTTTCTGTCCATCTATTTGCTGACCCAGCGTAAAAAGAGCACCTCTGCCTTGCAACTGTCTCGTGAGATTGGAGTGAACTACAACACTGCGTGGAAGCTCAAGCACAAACTGATGCAGGTAATGATGGAACGCCAGGGTAAGAAAAAGCTGACTGGCCGCATTGAAATGGGTGATGCATATATTGGCGGTGAAAAACCTGGTAAGCGTGGACGAGGCTCCCGCAACAAAATCCCTTTCGTAGCCGCCGTTGAGACGACGCAGGACGGCAGGCCTTTGAAAATTCATCTGCGTCGTGTGCGTGGTTTTTCGTAGTGCAGAAATTGCTCGATATGCCAAGTCCAGTCTGGTTTCTGGTAGCACTGTATTCTCTGATGGTCTCTACTGCTTCAGAGCTGTCACTGATGCTGAATGCGATCATGTGGCCATTGTAACTGGTGGCGGCCGAAAAAGCGCACAGAGCTCTACATTCAAGTGGGTGAACACCATGCTTGGCAACGTCAAGAACTCCTTGCAGGGAACTTTTCATGCGATACGAAAAAAACATGTACCTCGTTATCTTTCCGAATTCGAATATCGGTTTAATCGTCGCTTCAATTTTCCAGAAATGATTGAGCGATTGCTCTTTGTTACGTTGCGTACACCACCAAAACCTTACCTGATTACCCACCAGGCTCAGCTATTGAGCCTGTGGTGGCCACATAATGGAACCCTCTGAATATACGAGGGTTTCCATCATGCCAAAAAATACTATCCAGTTTCAAAAAGGGCTTGGTTTGCACGAATTTCTGGAAAAATATGGTACCGATACTCAATGCAGCCAAGCGTTGCATCGACTTCGCTGGCCAAGTGGATATGTTTGCCCAGAGTGCGGTAACGCAACGTGCTGCGAACTCAAAAGCCGCAAGATATACCAGTGCCATAAATGTCATCACCAGACATCGCTTACTGCGGGTACCATTTTCATGGCACAAAGTTGCCTTTGAGGAAATGGTTTCTGGCCATCTATTTGCTGACCCAGCGTAAAAAGAGCACCTCTGCCTTGCAACTGTCTCGTGAGATTGGAGTGAACTACAACACTGCGTGGAAGCTCAAGCACAAACTGATGCAGGTAATGATGGAACGCCAGGGTAAGAAAAAGCTGACTGGCCGCATTGAAATGGATGATGCATATATTGGCGGTGAAAAACCTGGTAAGCGTGGACGAGGCTCCCGCAACAAAATCCCTTTCGTAGCCGCCGTTGAGACGACGCAGGACGGCAGGCCTTTGAAAATTCATCTGCGTCGTGTGCGTGGTTTTCGTAGTGCAGAAATTGCTCGATATGCCAAGTCCAGTCTGGTTTCTGGTAGCACTGTATTCTCTGATGGTCTCTGCTGCTTCAGAGCTGTCACTGATGCTGAATGCGATCATGTGGCCATTGTGACTGGTGGCGGTCGAAAAAGCGCACAGAGCTCCACCTTCAAGTGGGTGAACACCATGCTTGGCAACGTCAAGAATTCTTTTGCAGGGAACTTTTCATGCTATACGAAAAAAACATGTACCTCGTTATCTTGCCGAATTCGAATATCGGTTTAATCGTCGCTTCAATCTTCCAGAAATGATTGAGCGATTGCTCTTTGTTGCGTTGCGTACACCACCAATGCCTTATCGCTTCTTGAGAATGGCTGAGGTTTATGGGTAATCGGGAAACCTTATCGCTTCTTGAGAATGGCTGAGGTTTATGGGTAATCAGGAAATTCTTTACTTTGAAAGAGATGGATGTGCCGGAACAGGCGATGCGGCTGATGTATGTAAAATCCCTGACCCTGAATCAGCCCCACATGGTACTCACCTATCACCAAGGCTATGAAATGGATCCACTGGTGCTGGACAACCTGGTTAATGCGATTGTCCCAGCCTCACAAAGACAGGATCTCATACCAGTCTATAGTTTCAACATTGAAGGTCTTTGGGTGGTTAAGCAGCGCAGCAAAGGAATATATGCGGGCAATGGAGATAAGAATGGTCTATGGCGGGCTTTTTTGAAACGGATGGGAATTGAAGGAGGCAACACCCGTTAACGTTCAGTAACTCGGAAAAAAACACAGGGACACCCACCACTAGGACAACAGCAACCACCAACTGAGCAAGCAGATGAGTAGTAGTGCTCATAGTTGTTTGGCATAAGGAACAGATGCGTGAGGAGAAACACCGATGGAAATAAAAGTTACGCTGAAAGGCGGCAAGCGGGTCGAAACACAGATCGGCGATCACACGATCATGACCGACCAGCCGGTAAAGAGCGGTGGCGATAATGCAGCACCCGCACCTTATGATCTTTTCCTGGCCTCAATAGGCACTTGCGCGGGTTTCTATGTTCAGGCTTACTGCGACAGTAAGGGCATTGACTCGTCAGAAATCGACATCACCCTGAGCATGCGGCGTGACCCAGCCACCAAGCATATCAACGGATTCGTCACGACCATTCACCTCCCTCCCGACCTGCCGCAAAAGCTGCACGCGGTACTGAAAAAAGTCGCTCAGCAGTGTGCTGTCAAAAAAACCATCATGAGCAATCCAGAATTCATCGTGGAAACGGTTACCAAGACGGATTGATCGCAAGCCACTGCCGTAATATGGGTCAGATCAACGCGGTCTCCAACGAAAGACCAGGACACCCATCACTTGACCCACAAAAGATGATGGGTGTCCTTTTGTTTCTTTCTTGGTCCGGGAGGACTCAGTTCACCGACGCCTCATATCCAGGGGGGTGTGTGGCCCGCCGAAGGGATTCCCAGCCTGATTCTTCAAGTCTTATCCGCTCCTGCAAATGTGCGGAGCAGTATCGATATGGGAGATGGTTATCGAGTGATTGATGTGGAAGGGTTGAGTGGTCAGGCTGCGGCAGCCATTCAGCAAGAGAATCCTAAGTATGGAATCACCAGCGGCTTAGCAATTTTCGGCATTGTGAAGGATGATTATATGGTGACCTTATCTCCGGTCAGACTGAATATTAAAGAAGGATCACCCCAGTTTGAGTTGCTGAAAGAGCTTGCCAACAGTGCCCTCCAGAGGTTATGAGACAATAAAAGAAAATAGAAGGGTCAGACTTTAACGGTGACTCAATAGTTAGCTCACCTCATTAGTTCATGCCCATGCTGGGCGTACACAAGAAAATCATGTCGCTCACTTTCGTTCGCTCGGACGCTGTCGCTACCGCACCTGCGCCGCATATTTAAACGTTATATGCTTTGGGAAATCCAGATATGAAAATCAAAATTTACACTACGGGTGGTACTATCGATAAGGTCTACTTTGACCAGAAATCTGAATATCAGGTTGGAGATCCACAAGCTATCGGAGTTTTGGAGCGGGCTAATGTTGTTCTGGATTACGAGGTTGAATCTATTATTAGAAAAGACAGCCTCGACTTCACAGATGAAGACCGTGAGCTGATAAGGGAGAAAGTGGAGTCTACTCTATTGGAAAGAGTTGTTATCACTCACGGCACTGATACGATGATTGATACCGCAAAGGCGCTTAGGAATATTTTAGGCAAAACTATCGTAATGACTGGCTCAATGTATCCCGCCCAATTCCGAGATAGCGATGCGGTCTTTAACATAGGATGCGCCGTCACTGCGGTTCAGATTCTTGTACCCGGTGTCTATATAGCAATGAATGGTCGTATTTTCAAACCGCATCAGGCCTGCAAAAATGTAGAATTGAATAGATTTGAAGAGAAAATCATATAACCAGGCAAATTCAGGCGACACCAAAATGCTGCGCGCCTGATTTGCGGTGTTAGGCACCTTAATGAATAGAAAGCACATTAGATACTTTGACAAATGAAAATCACCAAAAACATACTGGTAACCATAGCTGTATTATTTGGTCTTTTAACCATGTTTGCAGGCACTCGTGTCCTTCTCGGGTCAAATCCGGGATACATCGTTTTCCGGCCGCTGCTAATCTATAACGCAGCAATGGGTATTGTGTATGTCGCAGCAGGTATCATCGCATGGCGCAACATTAAACAAGGCATGTGTAGCAGCTGCTATATTCGTTCTCAATCTTATCGTGCTGACAGCAATCTTCTTTCTGTGCACGGAAGGTAACTTAATCGCTGTTGATAGCCTTCGCGCTATGACTTTACGAACCGTAGTATGGTTCGCTCTGTTTGCTGGGTTTTGGTGGTTATGTCGGACAAAATACAGGGACACCCATCACTAAGACAACAGCAACCACCAACTGAGCAAGCAGATGAGTTGTAGTGCTCATAGCTTAGTTGTTCGGTATAGGAAACAGAAACGAAGTGCATCGGGAAGAGAACGAGGCAATTATTGAAACCGGAACATGCGGATTCATACCATGAGGTATAAATGAAGGGGTCTGGTTAGAAGAGGGTGTAAAACCCAAATTATGGGTGTCCTTTCCCTACCATTTACCTACCCTATCTTTTCCCTATCATCCTTTCCCTCACATTTAGCAACACTTAACATCGGCTATACCCTGAACCCCATATAGTTGGCGATCTCGTAGGCATCCGGCCTCCCCTCTTCATAGCCGAAAAAACAGATATCCTGGGCCGGTCCTTTGTTTGAAGCGGCAATTCCAACGACAAACTCACACTTGTGCTCGGTGGCCTGGCTATAGAGAAACTGCAGGGCTTTCTTTAGATCGGAGCGTCGCTTAGCCTCCAGGTTGATGCCAAGGTTCCAGAACGCTTCACCTGTTTCATCTTCACCCGGCTGATGTCGGTCATTGACCAGGGTGGCAGCATCGTCACTCTGTTTCACCCAGCGGGCGATCGCCTCGCTCATGGGTTCGGCGATCTCTTCGATGTCATCGGATTCAGCGTAGATGTAAATTTTCATTGGGACAGTTTAGCTCCTGCCCGGCAGCCACAGGGAGAGGCCGGGCCAGTAAGTGATAATAAGTACGGCGACAAGCAGGATCAGAAACCAGGGCAAGGTGGCCCGGTAGAGCTGCATTACCGGTTTGTTGAAACGGTAGCTTGCAATAAAGAGGTTCATCCCCACAGGTGGCGTGAAGTAGCCGATCTGCATGTTGGCAAGGAAGATGATACCGAGATGTACCGGGTCAACGCCATAGCCGATGGCTATAGGTAGCAGCAGGGGTAGCATCAACACCAGGGCGGAGAAGATATCCAGCAATGTGCCGAGAGCCAACAGGAAGATATTGAGCAGAATCAGGAAGGTGAGTTTATTGCTGACCAGTGACTGCAGCGTCTCGAACAGACGGGCAGGCACTTCAGCATCAATCAGATAGTTGGTAGAGGCAAGTGAGAGACCGAGAATAACCAGTATGCCGCCAACCATGATCATCGATTGACGCATCACCTTGGGCAGTTGCCTGAGACTGATCTCGCGCTTGATCAACACCTCCACAATAAAGAGATAGAGCACAGTGACGGCCGCCGCCTCGGAGATGGCAAAGAGGCCGCTGTAGATACCTCCCAGCACCAGGAGTGGTAGAGGTATCTCCCACCCAGCATCCCTAGCTGCTGTCAGGGCCTCTGATCTGTTGAAGGGTATGACCTCTTGTCCACGGCTGCTGTAGATGCTCCAGAGGGAGAGCAGTGCCAACATCAGCAACCCCGGCAGTATGCCTGCAAGGAACATAGCGTTCACCGTGATGCCACCACCAATTCCCAACTGCTGTGCGATCACCGCATAGAGGATCAACGGCAGTGCCGGGGCAAAAAGCAGGCCGAGGCTGCCCGAGGTGGTGACCAGACCGAGCCCAAAGTTCTCCTTGTAGCCGGACTGAGTGAGTGCAGGATAGAGCAGTGCCCCCAAGGCGACGATGGTGACACCGGATGCACCGGTAAAGGCAGTGAAGAGCGCGCAGGCGATCAGCGAGACGATGGCCAATCCACCGGGCATCCAACCGAGCAGTGCATGGGTGAGCCGTACCAGGCGCTGAGGCGCCTTGCTCTCACCCAGGAGATAGCCGGCAAAGGTGAAGAGTGGGATGGCAAGCAGGATGGGCATCTCGGCGATGCGAAAGAACTCGATAGCGACAACAGAGAGATCCACCTCGGAGCTATAGAAGCCGAGCATGGCACTGGCGGCGATGATGGTAAACAGGGGCGCCCCCAGCAGCGCCAGAAGCAGTAGCAGAAGCCCGGTGAGCACCATCATGACAACGGCTCCTTCTCCGGTCGGCCTTGCAGGCTATGGAGTAGAAAACGCAGGCCCATGACGACAAAGCCGATAGGAATAATCAGTTCGCACAGCCAGGCGGGAATATTGAGAAAGAGTATGGCACCCTCTTCCATCTCGAAAAGAACAAAGCGCACCCCATGCCAGCTGACCAGCAGGCAGACGATAGCGGCGAAGCCGTCGGTAAGGCGGTTGATCCACGCCTTATGCCCATCCGTCAGATAGTGGCTGATAACATCGATGCTTATGTGCCGGCTGTTACGGGTGGCAACCATAGCTCCCAGAAGTCCTACCCAGAGGACCAGAATACGTAGAGAGGGATCGGCCCAGATAAAACCGGAATCGAAGAAATTGCGTAGAAAAATTTGTGCACCGGCAAGCAGTATCATCGCCGTAAGCAGTATCACCAACAGGCCATCTTCGATGATGGTGAGTAGTCGTGTCAGCCGTTTCATCTCAGTTCCGAATGCTGCTTACATAAGCCGATTTCCCTGTAGGAGCGACTTTAGTCGCGATTAGTGTGCGGCACAACGCGTTGATATTGTGCCAAATTCCATCGCGACTAAAGTCGCTCCTACCCCCAGGTTCCAATTATTGTGCAGCACCATTTTTACTGCCTGAACTCACTCAGCAACTTCTGCATCCTGCTGAATAGCGCTTTGGAGTAGGAGCCGTTATCACCCAGCACTTCGACGGCCCTATCTGTGGCTGCCCGCCACTTATCCATATCATCCAGTGCAGGGGTGTTGAATTGAATACCCTGATTTTTCAGCGCCTGACGGGCGTTGATATTATCTTTTCGATTCTGAGTATTGATCTTGCGGAAAACATCACGCAACTCCTGCTCAAGGGTCTCACGATCACCATTGGATAGTTTCTTAAGGGCCTTCTCATGAATCACCAGACTGGCATAGAGATAGAGCAGAGGAATATCGGTAAGATGCTTAATGCGTGTATGCCACTGCAGGGTAATGGCACCGATAGGTGATGTGCCCACAGTATTGATCAGGCCGGTCTGAAGGCCGGTGAGGACATCGGTCAGCGGCAGTGAAATGGGTGAGACACCCACTGCCTTAAAAGCGTGTTGACTGATGGGATCGCCCTCAGGTGCCCATACTTTCTGTTGTTGCAGGTCAGCCAGGTTATTGAGCCGGCTGTTTGACATCAGATAGGCAAAGCCTCCTTCACTAAGCCCGTAACTGATGAAACCCCGTTTTTTAAGACCCGCTTCAATCTGCGGATCCATCGATTGACGTACATGATCAACCTCTTCATAAGAGCGGAAGAGAAAGGGCAGGCTGTAGAGATTGAGATCGGGATTGATCGCCGCCAGACCACCACCGGTGATCGCCCCACCGTGGAGCTGACCGACACGGATCTTACGCATCAAACTCTTATCATTACCCATCACCCCACCGGGGTAGAAACGCAGTTTGACCCGCCCCTCTGTCTTCTCATCGATCACTTTTGCAGCCTGACGCATACTCTTCATCCAGTAGGTGCCGTCAGGAACCAGTGTCGCAATCTTCAGTTTGGTTGCCTGAACCTGGGGTGAGATCAGCGTGGAAAGCATCAGTGCAATCCCCACAAGCAGATGATAATGATTAGAAGAAGTCATCAGCAAGCAACTCCTTGGCACGACGTTGGGCGATGGTATTACTCAGGGTGAGATCATGAACCAGAGGGTCGGCTGCGATAACCTCTTGCAGCAGGCGGTCGTGGAGTGCCTGATCAAACACCAGGCGGGCATAGCTGCGGGCATACTCCACCTTGATGATCAGATCTCTGCCGCTGGAATAGACAATAGCCTGTTCAAAATGGAGACGTCCGGTTTCCGGCTTGCCACCCAATTGTGGGGGAAGCTGAGAATGCATGATACCGAGATAGAGCTGGGCACGCCCTTTGGCATGGGCGGAATCACTATCCACCACCCACTGCAATAACATCTCGACCCTGGGTAGATCGGCGATAGCATTCCAGTCATCGCTGTGAGCCCTGATCCACCCCGCCCAACTGGAGGCGTAGGCGTAGATCGATTTGATATGGGCAGGATCGAGGGTGTTAACGGCTGGGATAAAGTCATCAAAAGGGGCATGCTCCAGACTGCAGAACCTGGGCTCTTTGCCACACATCGCCTTGCGGGCGTAGTTGAGGGCACGACTGCTCAAACGCTTACCGCGTACAGGATCTTCGATCAACCCGGAGGCGTAGGCACCGTAGAGGTTGGCCCCGGCGATGAGCATGTCGGTATCATCCGGGGAGGCTTCGATCAGGCTGTCGAGCAACAGCAGATAGGCGGGGGCACCGGCCCGCACGGTATCGGGGTCATCCTGGTTCAGCATCGCGCTTGCCAGATTGTCGGCCATGCGCTGAGTGGCAAAGGAGGCACAGCCCGCCACAGAGACCAGCAGCAACGCTGTCACTAGAGTGCGTAGTGTTGAACCGATAATCATGACTCCGCCTGGGATGGTTTCACTTAAGTATAGGTCATGGACACCCATAGATTGATCTACCATTAGGTCACATGAAATCCGCCTGTAGGAGCCCCGCCCTCGGGGCGATGGAATATGGCATGGCCTGTGCCACGTTTATCGTGGCGAGGGCACCACTCCTACAGGATAGGGGGGCACCTGTAGATCGAGGATACCCATAAATATCGGATAAATAGAGGTACCCGACTAAGGATTTCCCAGGGTCACCACCCGGCTCCTGCCGCCACCGAGCTTCTCCACCGCCACCCTGACACCGATTTGCTCCACCAGCATCGGCACATGAGAGATGACACCGACCTTGCGGCCGAGGGATTGCAGGGTGTCGAGGCTGTCGATGGCGATTTCGAGGGTCTCCTGATCGAGGCTGCCGAAACCCTCATCGATAAACAGCGACTCCACCTGGGTGGTGCTGGAGGAGAGCGATGCCAGACCCAGCGCCAACGCCAGGGAGACAAGAAAGCTCTCGCCACCGGAGAGGCTGTGTACACTGCGCACCTCATCACCCATATCGGTATCGATCACCTGCAGTTCGAGATCACTCCCCGGCACCCGTTCCAGACGGTAGCGACGGGCAAGATCGAGGAGATGGGCATTGGCATAACCGAGCAGTGAGTCGAGGGTGAGGCTCTGGGCAAAGGTACGGAATTTCTTGCCGTCATGGGAGCCGATCAGCTCGCTCAATCCAGCCCATAGCTGCCACTGCTGCTGTTGCTGCTGTAACTGAAGCTGCAACTCACTGGATGAGCGGCGTCTGTCATCATCCTGTTTGAGCTCAGTCAGGGTGGAGACAAGCTCCTGCCACGTTGCCTCCAGCTGGGTATTGACGGCTTCAACCGCTTCTATCGCTTTTTCCCGGGCCTCTTGCGGTCTACCTTGCTCATGGGCCGTAAGGCGCTGTTGGCGCTCACCTACCAGAGTGCGGCAGTGCTCCAGCTTATCCTTTAGTGCAGCAATTGCCAGCTGCTCACCTGTCAGCCAAGACTCCTCCCGGCTGAGCAGCTGTTGCAGCTGTGGCCGGGTCAGTTCTCGTCGGCTCAATCCTTGCTCCAGCTCCTGCTCCAGCATCTGCTGCTGCTCTTTCCGGCGTTTCACTGCCTGCTGCCAGTGCACCACACCCTCTTCTGCCGCCGCCAACTTGGTAGCAAGGGTATTGAGTTGTTGCTGTACCTCTTCTTGTTGTTGACGGGCTTCGGTTACGGCACCATCCAATTTTTTCTCTACACTAGTCACCGACTCACCTGCAAACAGCTGACCACGTGCCTGCTGCATTGACTCCATTGCTGTCTGCTCAGTCATCAGGGCGGCTTGTCTACGCTCCAGTTCGGCCTCAGCATGCTGACAGGTAACGGCGGCAGTAGCCAACTCACCCTCTGTCTGCCGTATCTGTTCGGCAAGCTCGCTGTGGCTCTGATGCTGCCGCTGCCAGGTATCAATCTCTGTTTGGCATAAAGCGGTAAAGGCGGAGGGATCGGTAGTCAGCCGCTCCTCCCACCGGTCGATTTTTTCCAGTGGAGTAGCAAGCAGTTCCTCGACCGTCACCAGCTGCTGTTGCTGCTCCACCCACCTCTCTTCAAGGCGACCATGTTGCTCCTGCGACCGACGCAGATCCGCCTCCATTCCGCTTCGCTGATTAAGCGCCTCTCTCTCCGTCTGCTGCAAGGCCTCCAGTTGCCGGCGTTCTCCATCCACCTCCTGCTGCAGCGCCATTCCTTTCTGCTCTTCTCCCTTTACTCTCTTGAGCTGCTGATCAGTGGTCTGCGCAAGGGTCTCTATTGCGCTCCTGACCGCCCCATCATTCAATGCGCCCTCGGGCTTGCCACTAAAGGCCAGGGCCTGCCAGGCCTCAACCGTCTCCAGCTCTTGGGTCTCCGCACCGGCGATACGTTTTTGAAGAGTCTCTGCTGTGGCGCCGGCTTGCTGTTGTTGACTACGGCTGGTCGCCTGCTGCTTGATCAGTCCGTCCCTCTGCTCTTCCAGTTCATCCAACCGCCGACTAAGGCTCTCCAACTGCTGATCAAAGGCACTCTCCAGTATGGTCCAGGGGTGTTCCTTTGAACCACATACCGGGCAGTGCTCTCCCTCCTTGAGCATGGCGCGCAGTGACTCCGCATGTTCACCTTGGGCGAGAGCAGCAATATCCCGGGCACGCTTCACCTCATCCAGGACTTGGCCACTGATCTCCAGTTGCCGTGTTGCATCCTCTGCCTGCTGTTGATGATGAAGGGAGTCTTGGCGTGCCTTCTCCAAATCGTCTCTGGCATCCTGCAATTCCTGCCGGGCGACGGTGGAGCCTTGTATCAACTCACTGCCTTGTCGCACCCCGTCCTGTTGCAACTCAAGGGATTCACGCTCACTCTGGAGGCTTTTCAGAGAGTAAGTGCCCCGCTGCCGCTCCAGCGTTTTCAGGGTTGCCGTGGCCTGCTCAAGCTTCGCTTCGGCCTGCAGGTATGCCTGACATTGCTGCTCCAGTGTCGTCTCACCTTCAGTGACACGCTCCTGCAACTGCAGCCGCGCCTTCTCTGTCTGCTGCAGGGCGCCATTCAGCTTTGTGTAGCGTTCCAGCTCCGCCTCCCAGCGCCCCCACTCATCGGCAAGGGCTGCATAGGCCTGGTGGGAAGCCAGCCAATCATCCGTCTGTTGCTTCTGTCGGCGCTGTTCCTCCAGAGCCTGCTGCTGACGGCCCAAGGATTGTCCGGCAGTGACATGCCCCTTCTGCGCGCTCTGATGCTCTCCCCGTCTGGCCTCTAGTGTGTTTATCTGAGCCTCGATGCGGGTTTCCAGTTGACGACACTTTGCGAGGTCGGGTTGCGCCTGTTTCAGCGTCTCTTCCGCTATCAGCAGTTTGTCAGAGAGTAGTTTCAGGCGCTCCTCTGTCTGGCTCTTCTCTATTTTGCCGCCGGCCTCCGATGCCTTGGAATCAGCCAGCTGGTTTGTCGCTTCCGCCCACTCATTCTCCGCCCTCAAGCAAGCATCAAAGGTGCCTCGTAGGGATTGCACCTGCTCCACCTGGCGCAGCACTTCCAGGCGGGGGGCTGCAGCTTCCCAGTCAACTGTCGCCTGCTTCAAATTGCTCTCTGCACTCTGCACCTCAATCCCGAGCGCATCTGACTGTCGGTACCAATCGAACACGTCCTGCAACCGTTTGGTCTCACTGAGCTGCCCCTTCCGCTCCTCCTCCAGCTGCAGCTTATCTGCTTCAAGAGCGCCTCTCTTCTCTTCAGCGAACGGGACAACGCCCTCAAGCCGACTCTCCAGTTCGCGCAGTCGAGTGGTCTCTTCGGAGGCACGTTCAAAGGCGGCCTTTGAGAGTTCGGTATAGAGACCGGTGCCGGTGATCCGTTCCAGTAGACTCGAACGATCATTGGCGGTGGCCTTGAGAAAGGCGGCAAAATCACCCTGGGCAAGCAGGACGGAGCGACGGAATTGGTCAAAGGTGAGGCCGAGTCGTTCGCTGATCGCTTTTAGCGTCTCGCCTTTTCTCTCCCCGATCACCTGACCGGACGCCAGATCAGTGAGCGTTATGGTCTGTGGCTGCAGCCGCCCCCCCGCCCTGTTGCGGGCGCGCCTCACCTCCCAACGGCTGCGATAGATCACGCCATCGGTACCACGAAAATCGACCTCGGCATAACCACTGCCGGTGCCACGACGAAGGATAGAGCCGACATCGTTGCTCTTTACCCGCAGCGTCTCTTCCTCATCGGCTCGACCGATGGCGACACCATGAGCCGTTGGCAGCCGCGGCATTCTATCGAACAGCGCCAGACAGAGAGCATCAAGAAGGGTGCTTTTACCGGCACCGGTATGGCCGGTGATAACAAATAGACCGGCGTGGGCCAGCGGTGGTTGTTCCAGCGCCAGCTCAAACTCGCCGGCAAGGCTGGCCAGGTTCTCCCCCCGTATCGCCAATATGCGCATCAGCCCTCCTCCGTCTGAACGGACTCTAGGAGCTGATGAAAACAGTCCAGCAGCAATTGGGGCGGCGGTTCATCGTGGCTACGCCGGTAACACTGAAGAAAGACCTGCTCCGGCTGCAGCTCTTCTAGACGTGTTTCGGATTGCTTATCAGCCAAGCTGCCGCCGCTGCCGCTGTATTCAATAGTCACCTTCAGCAGACGCAACGGCAGGTCGGTGATCGCCTCCTCAATTTGACGGCGCAAGGCTGGCTCAGGCCTCTCCAGCAGCACTCGTACCTCTAGAAACGGGTAGCTATGATGAGACATCCCATGATCAAGCTTTAGCTCTCCCAGTGCTGTTACCACCTGATCCAGTGGTGCCGCCCCCCCTTGGGGGATTCGCAAAATATCCACTTTACGTGGGATTTTCAGCGGTTCGATACGGCTGACCTTGCCCGCCACCATCTCCAGCTCGACCACCTGATGAGCGTAGTTCACTTCACTGAGAGAGAGGGGAATAGGCGAGCCGCTATAACGGATATGCTCGTGCCCCCCGACTCGCTGAGCAAGATGGAGGTGGCCGAGGGCGGCATAGACAACCGCTTCACCAAAGATATTCACCGGCAGAGCGTGTTGGTTGCCACCGAGGATGCGCCGCTCACTCATCTCAGAGAGTTCACCACCGACCATGTAGCAGTGGCCGGTAACCACCAGCCCCTGGCTCTCACCACGATGTTCGAGTGCCAGCGCCAGAAGATCGTCATAGCGGCTGCGCACCCCTTCGATAAAGGGGTCGAGCGTTTCGTCCTCCAGATTGGGAAGATCGGCATTGCGCAGAAAAGGCATCGCCAGACACCAGGCCTCTGTCTCACCATCACGGTTGGTCAGCGGGATCAGCAGTCGCTGATAGTCCGGTGCTGCACTCCCGTTCTGCCCGATGCCGCCAATGACCGTCACACCGAGAGCATCGAGAATAGGGCTTGGCGCCTCCAGCCGGGAGGGTGAATCGTGGTTACCCCCCGTCAGCACCAGGTCGATAGAGGGGAGTCGCCGCTTTGCCTCTACCAGAAAACGGTAGAAGAGAGAGAGTGCCGCCGTCGGTGGGTTGGCGGAGTCGAAAATATCACCGGCGACGATAAGTGCGTCTATCTGACGCTCTTCCATCCGCTCGAGCAGCCAGTCGAGAAATTTTTCGTGCTCGTAGTGGCGGGAGACCCCGTGGAGGGTATGCCCCAAGTGCCAATCAGCAGTATGGATAATGCGCAGCATCTATGTATTGGTAAATTCACTCTATCGGCTGCTAAGCATACCTTTTACCGCCCGATTAAAGAATCTATTACCATCCACGCTGATTAAGATGTAGCTACACTCCCATTCGATAGTAGGTAGAATAGCCGCCAATATGCGCCGAAAATCGACTAACATTTCGCCAGTCCGTAAGCTGGCGCTTTTCTTCATAGCCCTAATAGCCCTCTATGGTGGTTATTATTGGGGAAATCGGCATGTCCCGATCAATCAGGGACTACAGTTGATTCATCTGCTGCAAGCACCGCAGAAGATCACACCATTTGAGCTGACCGGTCCCGGTAACACTCCCTTCACTGCCGCCGATCTCACTGGCCACTGGAGCCTGCTGTTCCTTGGCTACACCGGTGACGAGAGCGACAGCCCACACCAGCTCACCCTTGCCACCCGCATTCTCAACCGCCTGGCGGTGCAACCCAAAATTCAAAGCAGCACTGATTTTATTCTGCTGACAGTCGACCCGCTACGGGACAACCACAAGAAGCTGGCAAGCTTTGTCGGCCACTACAGCACTGACTTTATTGCTCTGACAGGAGAGGACCAGCAGATAAGAGGGCTCGCATCTCAGCTGGGCATGAAATACCGGCAACAAATGGGAGAGAATGGCGGCTACCGCATCATCCACAGCAGCAGCATGGCGCTGATCAACCCCAGAGGAGAACTGGTAGGGCTATTTACCGGAAGGGTGGATGCCAGTAATATCGCCTCGGACATACAACAACTTGCGGACAGTTACCAGTAATGAAACCCAACTACAGCCCCAACATCGACGGTGAACCCTCTCTGGTTGATCGTCTCTTTGCCTTGCTGCTCTATCTGCTGCCCCACCACCTTCTCTCCCAGGGGATGCACTGGCTTACCCGCTGCCGTTGGGAACCATTGAAGGACCAGATGATTCGGGGGGCCATTCGCCTCTACAAGGTGGATATGTCACAAGCGGCCGAACCTGATCCAACTCGCTACAGCAGCTTCAATGACTTCTTCACCCGTCGCCTGCGGGATGACGCACGGCCGGCGGCGGTGGAAGAAGAGGCCATCCTCTGCCCGGTGGATGGCGCCGTAAGTCAGGCGGGCAAGATTGTTGACGGGCGAATATTCCAGGCCAAGGGGCACGATTTTTCCCTTTATGAACTGCTCGGCGGCGATGAGGAGTGGACAGAGAAGTTTGCCGAGGGCAGCTACACCACCCTTTATCTGTCACCCCGAGACTATCACCGTATCCATATGCCACTCTCCGGCATGCTGAAAAAAATGTTGCACGTTCCCGGCAGACTGTTCAGCGTCAGCCCTTCCACCACCCGCACCGTTCCCCGACTATTCAGCCGCAATGAGCGGTTGGTCAATCTGTTCGATACCGAAATCGGGCCGATGGCGGTAATCATGGTTGGCGCCATCTTCGTCTCCAGCATGGATACAGTCTGGGCCGGTACCGTCACTCCCCTCTCCCAGCGGGTAACCCGTTGGAATTACACCAACGCCCCCATAGAACCGGCCTTTCTGGAGAAGGGTGAGGAGATGGGGCGCTTTAACATGGGCTCCACCGTCATTCTTCTGTTCGGCAGAGAGGCTATTGAGTGGCAGGAGCAGCTAAAACCCGGCACAGAGGTCTGCATGGGTGAGAAGATAGCCGAGCGGCAGTCTGAGACGGATGGTGAGACTGAGGGCGATTAAGGAGACTCTGATCAAGTCATGACTGCTTTACGCTGGCCAAAATCGCCCCAATTTACTCCGAAGGTCGCGCAGACTATCGGTTCGCCTGCAAGGCGCGGAAAGGGGCACATAGCAGGCCTATGTAACCCTTTTCACAACGCAGCAGGAGGACCGAGAGACAAGCGAGATCGGATAGTTTATTTTTTTCCGCGGCCCTAAGCCCTATCCAGCGGAAAAGCAATTACCTGGTCGATATGCTCTGCACCGACAATATGCATCAGCAGGCGATCAATTCCCAAGGCAACACCTGAGCAATCGGGGAGCCCCGCACCCAATGCATGGAGCAACTGCTCATCCATTGGCACCAGAGGCAGATCCAGCTGTTGTCTCTTCTCCTGATCCAGCTGAAAACGTTGGCGCTGCTCATTCTCATCGGTCAGTTCATGAAAGCCGTTGGCCATCTCAACGCCATTGATGTAGAGCTCAAACCGCTCCGCTATACGGGGATCATCGCTGCTCAACCTTGCCAGTGATGCCTGACTTGCAGGGTAGTCGTAGACAAAGCAGAGTCCCTCGCCCAGTTCCGGCTCAATCAGATGAGTCAGCAACAGATCCAGCCAACTATCGGTATCCGTCAGATTCAGTGACTCCACACCCTGCAACTGTTGTGCGCAGTTACGCAACTGCTCGACGGTAGCAGAGAACGGGTCAATATCGAGATGCTGTCTGAACAGATCACCATAACTGATCCGTCGTACCGGTAGCGCTGATGGCAGCAATCCCTGGATCAACTGTTCCATCTCATCCATTAGCTGGTGGTGGTCAAAGCCGGGGCGATACCACTCCAAGAGGGTAAATTCGGGATTGTGGTAGCGGCCGGCCTCTCCATCCCTGAATACTTTACAGATCTGATAGATGGCTCCGGAACCGGCCGCTAGCAATCGCTTCATGGGGAATTCAGGAGAGGTATGGAGGTAGAGGTCCGCCCCAGAGGCGGCTCCGGGACCGGTATAGCGAGTTTTGAAACTCTCCAATGCAGGATCAGTCACCCCACAACGAGAGCAGCTCGGGGTATCCACCTCCAGGACACCGGCCAGAAGGAAGAATGCCCTGATGTCTGCCAGCAACACCCCCCGTGCCTTGATGGCATCAAGGGAGGTGGCCGGCTGCCAGCGTTCAGATGACGTAGCCCTTACCCTTCTTTAGCACGGGATACATATTCACCTGTACGAGTATCGACCTTGATCACCTCGCCGATCTGAACAAACAGAGGGACACGGACTACTGCACCGGTCTCCAGGGTTGCCGGCTTGCCGCCACCACCTGAGGTATCACCCTTGAGACCGGGATCTGTCTCGGTTATGGCGAGGGTAACGAAGTTGGGTGGATCAACAATAATAGGGGAGCCGTTCCAAAGCGTGACTGTGCACATATCCTGGTCTTTCAACCACTTAACGTTGTCACCCACAGCCCTTGCATCGGCGGAATGCTGCTCAAAGGTTTCTGCATCCATGAAGTACCAGAACTCGCCATCGGTGTAGAGGTACTGGAGATCGACCTCCAGGACATCTGCCGCTTCGACGGACTCACCGGACTTGAATGTACGTTCGACGACGCGGCCGGTTTTGAGGTTGCGTATCCTGACCCGGTTGAATGCCTGGCCCTTGCCCGGCTTTACGAACTCGTTCTCAATAATGGAGCAAGGGTCACCATCCAGCATAAACTTCAGACCGCCCTTGAACTCACTTGTGCTGTAACTTGCCATCTTTTCCTCACCAAACAACCGACTGGAACCAGTGCCCTATCAATGTATTATTTGCAGACCGTGGATTTTACACTGATAGAGCACAGAGATGATACATCGAACCGCCACCGCATGGCAGACTCCCGAATGGCAAAGGGTATTGAAGGATGGGTTTACCCAGGTTGATGAGCTGATCGAGTACCTCGATCTCGATCGACAACTTCTGCCGGCAGCCAGGTCTGCAGCTAGTGAATTCAGCCTCAAGGTACCCAGGGAGTTTGCGGCACTAATCGAGAAAGGCAACCTGGACGATCCCATTCTGCGACAGATTCTACCTTTGAGTGATGAACTCTTACCCCAGCAGGGTTTCAGTCGCGATCCGGTTGGAGATCTGGCAACCGAGGTGGTTTCCGGCGTTCTGCATAAATACCATGGGCGTGTCCTGCTGGTTGCCACCGGAGCCTGTGGAATCAACTGCCGCTACTGTTTTCGTCGTCACTACCCCTACAGTGACTCTTTTGCAGGCCGCGACCAGTGGCGGCAGGCACTCGAATACCTGCAGGATAACAGCGAAGTCAAAGAGGTGATTCTTAGTGGGGGTGATCCACTGATTCTTCCTGACCATCAGCTCGCCACTCTAATCCACTCTCTTGGGAAAGTGCCCCACCTTCAACGGCTGCGAATCCATAGCCGTCTTCCGGTAATTGTGCCACAGCGTCTCACCCCTGAGCTCACCAACCAACTAGCTGGCAGCCATCTTCACTCGACGCTGGTGCTGCATATCAATCACACCGCAGAAATCAGCAATCAACTTGTGCGGGGTTTGTCACCTCTGAGAGCAAATGGAGTCACCCTTCTCAATCAATCGGTCCTGCTACGCGGTGTTAATGACAACAGTGAATTGCTGATCAGCCTGAGTGAAAAACTGTTTGAGGCCGGTGTGCTCCCTTACTATCTGCACCTGCTTGACCGGGTTGAAGGTGCCGCACATTTCGAAGTGCAAGAGTCACACGCCATCAAACTGCATGAGATCTTGCGTCGACGTCTACCCGGCTACCTGGTGCCAAAATTAGTGCGTGAGAGTGCCGGTGAAAAATCCAAGTCTCCGGTGTGTGACTTCTGAGCAGTTACAGATAGCGTAGTACCCTCCAAAACGACCCTCGGAAGGGTGATTCAGCTTACAATCAGAGGCCTGCTATAGTAGGATTCAGTCATATACTTAGCTTCTGGAATGGTAACGGATGATGTTTCAATCACTCTGCTGTCCGGTCATGAAATAGAAGGAATAAAAAAACGGCCCTACGATGGAGACTCAGAACACACTCGCACTGCACATACCTGAGCGAAGCACCGCTCCAGTGGATGCGTTTCTGTCAAAGCCCAAAGCGGTAGAAGATTGGGTTAAGCATCTTCCTATGGCTAATGTCGGTGAAACATCACGACAGGTATTCAAGGCCCTGGTTGAATTAAACCGGCTGGAAACACCCAGCCAATCGCGCATCAAAGTGGCGGAGCTCTTCCGCCGGCCAGTCAGTTATATCTCAAGCAACCTGAGAAAATACTATTTTGACGTCTCATTTCCTCTCTCGGCAAAAAACAGAAAAATCGCCATTCTTAACAGAGAGCTCTACTCCGAACTAGCCATTGCATACAAGATCTTCATAGAAAACATGATTTCCGGAAAAGCCGGAAAGTTTGACAAGAAACTGCTGATCATTTCGATTCACCGTGCAATTCGTTATCTTTCGCTGACACTCTATCACTCTGCCATTATCTATGAGCCTTACCCGAAATACACTTGGGAGGAGATACATAAGCTCTACGCTTACGCAGAACGCAACAAGATTCACGATCTGCCGATTAAAGAGGCAAGTGACCAACAGAGCAGCAGCATCAATGAGCTCTACAAACAGGTGCTCCTGTTTTCCGCCTGTGCCCCCTATAACCTACGTCAAAGAGAGATTGAGCATGTCTTCAACAAATTGCCGGAGTGGGCGGCACTTATCTCCCTCGACAGTGTATCCAATGTTAGCGACCAGCCGGGGCTCTTTATTAGTGACCTTCGTTCAGACACTGATCCGATCCATGCAAAACTATTCACCAATACAATCAACAAGCAATGTCGCCTGCTGAATCTACAGGAGTTGATCAAGACCTTAAAAGTGGCATTTGATGATCTACCCGCAGAACTCAGCAGCAGTGACACCAGAATAAACCATGGCCATAGCTCAAAATACCTATTGAGACAGCTGATCCAGGCTCTGAGCACGACACCAACACGAGAGTTCGTAAGGACCCGTCTTAACTTTGAACTGAAAATAGCGGTAGGCCTCAATGCTATCTATGCACTGATCACCGAGAATCTGCGATCATCAGATATTGATGTCCGTCATTCACAGGATCAGGATGATCAATGGCCGGAGATGGGCGAAGAGCAGAGCACCATCATCTACACCACCGAATCAAATCCACTCAATATCACGGCATCCACCCTCGAACTTGAAAACAACAGCGCTATCACTGAATCCAAGGGTAGTGGCAGCATACAACCTGAACATAGGACTCCAAGTTGGGCAAGCAGTGCACCTATTAGCGAAGAGACCATTATTTCCGGCTCGGTTGGGGGAAGGGGTCTAGGCCCTGGTGACATAACACCCAGCTGGGCAGCCCCCGACATGCTTCACGGGCACGAGACATTCTCCTGCAAGACAATCAATGAGAGTGCCGGTGGTTACTGTATCAACTGGCATGGAGCAAACGCACCACAAATAAAGGTAGGTGAGATCCTCGGGATTCAATCGGCCACCGGCCAACATCAATTTTCTATCGGTATCACCCGTTGGATGAAAAATGGACCACGGAAGAACCTTCAAATCGGCATGCAGGTAATTGCGCCTAACTCCGTTGCAATTCAGGCGCGCTTGGCAGGAAAAAGTGACTACAGCAAAATACCGCAGAAGTGCCTTCTTTTGCCGGAGCTAAAGGCCGCCGGGCAACCGGCAACCCTTATAACACCGACGCTTCCATTCAAAGTTAAAGATTCGCTCTGGATCAACGACAGTGTTGGGCAACAGAAAATCAGGTTGACCCGACTATTGGAGTCGACCGGCGCCTTCTCGCAGTTTCAGTTTGTCTATCTGCACGACCAGAATGAAGATGAGACCGAGGAGAGCAACGAGATGGATGAGGGTTTTGATAACATCTGGTCAATGCTTTAGGGAACCTCTGAACAACTCATCAATCCGCCCATTGGCATCAGCAACTCGGCCAATATAACTTTTAAATTGATAAACCATATCAAGCATCTGATTATAAACAAAGAATTTTGCATATGAATACCCCGAAAACTGACGATGCCATTGAACTACTGGTGATCGACAATTCGCTGAATAGCGCAGAAGCCAAGGTGAGCACCCTGCGGAATGCCTCTCTTGCCATTCATCCGGTATTCGCTTCCACTCGGGAGGAGATTGAAGAGGCACTGATAAACACCCCTCAGGACATGATTCTTCTCTCTGCCAATAGCTCCAACGATGAGTTTCAGGAGAAGGCAAGATTATGCATTGAAACCAGCCCCGAAATACCACTTATCGTCATAGGCCACGATCAGGAACCAGAGCTATTGCTGGGGGTTATGCAGGAGGGGGCTAGAGATTTAGTTGCCGAGGAAGACGACGAACATCTGCAGCTTGTGGTTAAGCGTGAGTGGCGAGACTTGCTAGTTCACAAACAGCTGAAGCAGACAGAGGCGAAACTTAAAGAGGCGGAAATCCGCTGCACCGCCCTGATTGCAAGCTCACGGGATGCCATCGCCTATATACACGAAGGCATGCATATGCATGCCAATCAGGCCTACCTTGATATGTTTGGCTATATGGACATGGAGGAACTGGAAGGCCTGACTATTCTTGATGAAATTTCCAGTAAGGAACAGAAGCGGTTTAAATCATTTCTGCGCACACACAACAATGAAAATGCCGAACTGATGATCGAGTGTCGGCGGGCTGATGGCTCAACCTTCGAAGCAAAACTTGAGTTTACCGGAGCTGCCCTTGATGGAGAGCCCTGCACACAAATTGTTATACGTAATTTTTCGCAAAATAAAGAGTTGGAAGAGAAAATTGAGCTGCTCAGCAACATAGACGTTCAGACTGGACTGGTAAATCGCCAATATTTCATGGAGCATCTGGACCAGCAGGTGATGGAGCTCCATGAGAGTAAAGAGAGCTGTTCTCTTTTTTACCTCAGCATCGATAACGCACAGAAGATCCGTTCCGCAATCGGTATTCAGGCCACCGATAATCTATTGAAAGAGCTTGCCAAACTCATCCAGGAGGTCGCCGGCGAAGATGAACTGGTAGGCCGATTTGGTGACCACACATTTACCATCCTGAGTTCAAAAAGCAGCAACCTCGATGTCGAACCAATGGCAGAACAACTGCGTGACGCCATTGAAGGCTACTCATTCAAGGAGTTCTCTGACAGCGGCATACCGACAACCGGCAGTATTGGCATCACAATTCTCGACCACTATATAAACAGTGGCCAAGAGCATATCAACCGCGCTTACCAGGCATGCGAAACAGCGCGTAATGAAGGCGGAAACGGCTTCTCTCTCTACGATTCCAACCAACCACACGAAGAGTACGGTGATGGGGATGAAGATGAATCGAAGATTGAGGACCTGATCACCTATGCACTCGACAACGATCGATTCCGCATTGTCTATCAACCGATAGTCAGTCTACAGGGAGATAGCAGAGAAAATTATGCTGTTCTCTCGCGTCTACTTGGCAGAAATGACGAGGAGATTCTGCCTAACTTCTTTATGAAGCAGGCCGGAGATAATGAGCAGATGGCGCAGATTGACCGCTGGGTGATCAAGCGGGCCATCACCGAACTCAGTACCTATCGTCAGCAGGGCCGCAAGATCAACTTCTTCATCAATCTCTCAGCCGCCGCCCTGAATGATGAAGGCCTGCTTCTCTGGGTATGTGACTGCCTGCGGGATAACAAGGCGAAAGGTGCCTGGCTTACATTCCAGATAAGAGACCAGGATATTCGAGCGCACCTGCAATCGGCAAAAAAACTTGTGTCAGGGCTAAAAAAGATCAAGTGTCAGATGGCTATCAGCAACTTCGGTAGCAACCCCAAGGTGGAGCCTCTACTCAAGCATCTACCGGTTGATTTCGTCAAGTTTGACTCTGAAATCATGGATGAGGTCGCTACCAAGCAAGCCAAACAGGAACAGCTCAACCAACTCAATGCCACAGCACTGGAACACAATATAAAGACAATCGCCATGGGTATAGAAGACGCCAACAGCCTGGCCATCCTATGGACGGTTGGCGTCAACTATATCCAGGGCTACTTCCTTCAGGAACCAGCGGAAAATCTAAGCTACGAATTCGGATCGTCGTAGGTGAAAAATGGGCCGGGCTATCAGAACTCACCCTCGGCTGCACGATTCATCACCTCAAGGATAATATCCTTCACCTTGATTGCTTCCTCTTTCAAGGCAGGCGGAAGAGGTTCACCCCCATAGATCATCAGATCCATATTAAGTGCCATCAGCCACAATTTTCCGGCCTTGTCTTCGACCATGGTAATTCGGCATGGGAGATAAGCTGAAAATGTATCGTTATAGTCGAGCATCAAGGCAGCAGTGAGCGAGTTGCAGAACATGTATATCTGGACGAAGCGATACTCCTTCCCCAACTTTGCGGTGACATCCTTATACAACGGCAACTCCCCTACATTAGCAATATTGAGCTCATTGGCGACCAGCTTCATCGCCTCTTCCACTTCGTCCGTTGACAGTCCCTCAGCCACAGGGACTTTCCAGACAGTCGCTTCCGCTGCGCTCTTTGTCGCCAATACATTCTCGATCAGCTCCAGGTAGATTTCCGGTGCTTTCGGATCGAAGCTGCCTGCAATATCTTTTGCCTTTATCCCCAGTACTACTGACGCAACGACAACAACAAAACCCACCAACGCAAAAAGGTTCTTAATCATACGCATCACTTACCAACTCCTCTGTAGAGGTCCTCTCTCAAGCTGTAACACCCGGATGAACAGACCATTTGACTATTATTAAATTTTATATCAACTGTTGCCAGAGAATCTCTGAATAAGCCTGGACGAATTGAATTCGTACTCAGGAGATGCAAGATCAAGCAGAAGATCACAGCTAATAGCATGGTGTCCAATGCAGATATTGCTTCTCCTGGGAACAAGACAATTATTTCATGACTTGGTCAGAGGCCCCTTAAATTGGGGAGAACAACCGACTCTCCCGGTAAAACGTTAATTACTCAAAAGTGGTTTCAACTGAACCACCAACTCTGAAAAAATCACCCCTATGCGACTGACTAACCCCCAGGCTCCCTGTCACTCACCTTTGGCAATCATCAATCGGCACACCTCTCTGAACTCCTCACGTGCGAGATCAGATCTACCCTGTGAAAGATCGATATAGGGGGAAGGTTCATTCAGAAGTACCTACCGAGCAATGTCAGGATAGAGCTTGGCACAGAGGGCACCGAACTCGATTGATCCCTTACCTCGCGCCTTGAGCTCAAAAACCGCCAGCCCTTCACTAAAGGAGCGTCTGAAAATTGTGCGCTGTGACAACCTCGGTTTGATGTACTTGATTCCGGGTAGAGCTACCAGTGCCGCTGCAGCTTCATCAGTTTCTGTAATTGCATGATGGGTGTCACCTCGATTAATGAAACCGATAATCTCTGGGCTACTCTTCTTTTCAATAGAGCTGACAAAACTGATAAAACGCTGGGTTGACCAGATATCCGCCTGGGAGGGAGGAACTGGAACGATGATACGATCTGCGATAGCCAGTGCCTTTTTCATCGTTTTGAGGTCAGCTGTACCAATGTCGATCAGTACCTCGTCCGCTTTCTTCAGCTTAGCCATGTCCTCAAGCGCTTTTTTTCCCTTGACGGTGATAGCAGGATTGTATCCCTCCTCCTCTCGCACCTCAGCCACATCGCGCAGGGTTGCCTGGGGGTCAAGGTCGACCACATGAACCTTCACATCAGCCATAGTGAGCCAGACAGCAAGGTTAAAGGTGACGGTGCTCTTGCCTGATCCACCTTTAAGACTGCCTACTACCGTAATCATATTATTATCCTTATCCCAATTTGCGGTAATAGTGCGAGGTTATTCAGATACCGCTGATAGCAAAAAAATGATCTGTGCGTAATTTATTAATCCGGCACCATAATATGCCACGTTAATAGTCACCACTTTTTGAGGCCGTTAAGGAGCCTCAGCACCCAGCAGCAACACCAACCACCGAGAGCTATTTACAGGCATTGAGAATAGAGCTTACCGATAAGCAACCCTTGAATCTCTACCCACTACCCCCTTCGGATAACCCGCCTGAGGCCTGCGTACGTTTGATGCTTGATGCTTACCGTTAGTTGCTTGAGTATTCCACCCTCTAGTTGCTTGATCTCTTCTGCTGCCGGCATCGAAATTTGAGGGCATGGATGCAGGCAAACGGCGATAGCTAAACCTGGGGTCCGGGCGGAAGCGATAGGTACCCTGTCCATACGGATAGGCAGCCTGTCCATACTGATAGGCGGCCTGACCATACGGATAGGCAGCCTGTCCATACGGATAGGCAGCCTGTCCATACTGATAGGCGGCCTGACCATACGGATAAGCGGCCTGCCCATAAGATCCCGCGGTTTGTCGCCATTGATTGGCCGCCGCTCTTCTTGGCATGGGGTAGTTACCGGCCACATATGGGTAACCTGCCCCTCTCTGCTGCACAAAATAGCCCGGCACGTAGCGACGCGCCGGTTGCATTGGCCTAAACCTGTAAGGATTAGCTACATACCGCTGCTTCCCGCTGTTGGTAAATATCTGCCGCTGAGGATATTGAGGATAGCCGTAGCCACTAGTGGGTGCTGCACCCCTGGGATGGAAATTCGCATAATTACGCGGATACCAGCGCTGATAGGGGCTGTTTCTCCTTGACTGATCAGCCATATTTATACCTCTTCCTGATTGAAAGGGCCGGGGTGTCATGCCGTAAGTTGGACGATAGGACAGCTGCTTCCAAAGATTAGCCGCCTGAGGACCTGCCGGATAATAAAAACTTCTACCATATGGACGGTAAGGCATAGGTTGATTGTAGCCGGTCACAGGCGGTCTCACAGGGCGGTAGCTCACCGGAAAGGGCCAGGGAGCCGCTATGCGCTTTGTGGACGGCATGCGCTGCCCCCACTGGGGATAACCAGCTGACGCACTCCGCTGCAGAGCTTTCACCGTTGGTGAAGTACGGTAGTAGGGAGTAAAACTCGCGACGCCGTGGGCTGGTGATGCAGGGGTGTAAGCTGGTGAGAACTGTTGTGGCATACGCATTGAAAAAGCAGAAGCCGAACCCCACAAGAGGCAGGTGATGGAAATACAGAAGAACCTCAACACACTTATATTCATATATTTTTCCTCAGTGTCACACATCAGCACCCAAAGTAAAATAGCCTCACCATCCAGCCAGAGTCGACCATCACAGTCGCTCCCTGAGAAAGGATAGAATCCAACAGACTCCTATACGCCTAATCTAACAAATTTGTACCCCATTCAGCAGCTCCTTTTTTCACCAATTGCCAGGCAGCCGCCAAATCAAGTGACCCGATATCGATCACTGTGAGAGCGCCTTGGAGAAACCGGCGGGAACGGTAAATAGTTTTGGGTTCTGTTCACCGATTTTGAAATTAGTCATCTCTCGTACATATCCGTTGGGATGCTCCTCACGAACCACCAAATTAAGTTCCGGATCGAACCAGCGATATGAGCGCAGAGGAGCACTATCGCTCTCTGAAAGAGTAACTTCCCATTTTTCAACTGATCGCCCGTTGAGTTCATCTACACCCACCATCCGTTGCTCCATGTGTGGACCTCCGTCAGTAGACTCCTGGCGAACCAGGATTTTCCGCTCGACATCAATCCACTGAATACTGCGAGCAACTCCCTCAGTGGTATTTATGCTCACACTCCACTTTCTCGCGGGGCGCCCCAGCAGTGTCTCCTCCCCGAGCGGCCGACACTCGGCACTGACAACGCCTTGACAAGGATCCATATCCCCATCTCTGTTTCGCTCGATTAATCCCTGCACCACACCCTGACGTTCGATGTAAGTCTGTTTCGCAGGATTAACCAACAAGGTTACCTGCCTCTGCTCACTGGAGATCTGTATAAACTGCTGCCCATTCTGCTCGAGGTCAGTTCTTACCTCTCCTTTACCGACATAGAGTCGTCCCTCATTGACCTGACCCTGAGGCCCTGTCATTCGGATATGTGCGGAGAACTCTATTTCTGCAGAGGGTTCAGCCACTGCCGCAAAATGAATCAATAACGAGGAGGCAACACACAGTAACGATGTCAGATTGCATCTAAACATGAAAAACTCCTGTAGGTCGACTCAACCTTATCCATCACCAAGGCATGAATGAGCGCATTGGGAAACCACCTCCCATGGGAAAGGGGCCACCATAGCCGCCACGTTGATAACGATGTGGATAGGGATTGACAGGATAACCACCGGTCACGGTACCCGGTACCGGCCACTGATGCTGCGGTGGAGATGGAGGGGGGAGCTTCTCTTTAGCCTCTTCGTCTGGACGAAACAGTGGTGCTGGGCCAAGCACCCCCTGAGACCAACGACCATCGCCCCCACCCCACGCATAAGGTGATTTTCCAGATTGGCTGTCTGGGCGAAATTTCGGTATATCCGAAGGCGTTTCATCCTTCCCCAGCAGCTGTCGAAATTTATAACCGGGTGTTGCAATCGGTGCCCGACCGTAGAGAGAAGACTCCTGAGACGGAGATGGCGATGATGAATAGACCGGCTCTGAGGTCGGCGGCACCACAGCACGATAGCTTTGCTCGCTGAAAGTCTGGCCCTGCTTCATTCTCGGGTCACCCTGAGCGGCAGGGTCAAGAGGACGAAACGCTCCATATCTCATTCCGGCGTCATCAGCTGTCGCCGTGTAACAAAACAAAAATGACAGCAAAATGAGAAGTGCTGTTAATGACTGGGATCTACTGGCCACCATGCTATTGTCCACCTATCGGGATCGTCTATTCAATCCCACTATCGTTACCCAATTTCAATCTGATACCTCTACGCCGCCCCTCTTTAGGTGCAGGTTTGGTAGGAGCTTTGGTCACTGCTCTCTTTGTTGCCGTTTTTGTATTGGCAGGCTTGTTAATCACCTTCTTCACAGCCGCCTTTTTTACCGGGCGAGTCTTTACTGCAGCTTTCTTGACAACGTTTTTCTTTACCGTAGCCTTCTTGACAACGCTTTTCTTTACGGCGGTTTTCTTGGCTGCCGCCTTTTTCACCGGGGCACGCTTTGGCGCTGCTTTTTTCTTAACGGGAGACGCAGCCTTTTTCGGCGGCACCGCCTCAACTTTAGGTGCAATCTGCTTCTCATCAGAAACGGATGTTTCCTGAGCGGCGGTGGATTCAGTCTCAACCTTCCCGACCCCAGAAGCATTGCCGGCTGAAGCGGCAGGCGATACTACTGTTGAAACCGGTGTTTCATCGACCTCTTTTTTCGGAACCGGATCTACTGCGGCCGCAGGTGTCGGAACCGGTGCAGGTACAGGGTTTTGAACAGGAACTGTCTGTGGAGGTGCCACTTGACGACGATTAAACAACTGGCCAACCATCTGACTAAGCAGCAAAAAGATGCCTCTTACTGCATAGAAGGTCATCAAAAGCACTGTCACCAGCTTACCCCAGAGGTTCAGCAGAATAGGGGTCTTTGGCATGCTGGGAGCTTGAGGCATAGGCTCATCAACTTCAGGCAGCGGTGCGTTATCGGTATTGTAACCAACTGCCGCCACCTCACAAAGTGATCTACTCGCCTTAATGCAACCCAAGGGGATAACGACCAGTGTAAGGATCGTAGAAACCAGCACGCCTGAAGCAAGCGAAATTGCCATTCCCTGAAAGATAGGGTCGGTAATAATCACACCGGAACCACAAACCAGGGCAAAGGCGGTGATTACAATCGGACGGGTTCGGGTTTTACAAGATCTGATTACCGCCTCGGTGACTGGTATGCCACGCTGAATTTCGTGAACTGCAAAGTCCACCAGCAAAATTGAGTTGCGGACAATAATACCTGCTAAGGCAATCCAGCCGATCATCGACGTAGCAGTGAACTCGGCACCCATAATGGCATGCATCGGGATAATGCCGAGCAGTGTCAGTGGAATAGGTGCCATGATCAGCGCTGGGATACGGAAGTTACCAAACTCCCATACCACCAGAATGTAGATCAGCACCAGCGCCACCATAAAGGCCGCACCCATATCACGGAAAGTCTCATAGGTGACGGTCCATTCACCGGTCCACTCTATCGAGGTTTTGGTATCGTCTGAGGGTGGACTAAACCAGTGGAAACCGTCTTCCACTGATCCACCCTCATGCAGTTTGACACCGTCCGGTGAAGTATAGTCCTGGGCCGCCAACAAATCCTGAACCTGGAACATGCCGTAAACCGGCGCAGCCAGTACACCACCCACATCGGCGGTAACAAACTCCACCCCGCGTAGATCTTTGTGGAAGATAATGTCCTCTTCTACAACACGCTCAAACTCCCCCAACTCCCGCAGGGGCAGAGAGATACCACTACTGGAATGAACAGGCAGATCACCAAGACGGGTGATCTGGGAACGTTCCGCCAACGGAACCTGGATCAGAATATTGACCGGTTCATGTCCGGCACGCTGTTTCACATCACCCAATATCATACCGCCGAGGGCCATTGAGAGATTGCGATTGATAGCATCAACCGATACACCACGGCGTACCGATTTTTCCGTATCAACATAAAAACGCCAGTACTCGTAGTCATCACGCATCAGGTTATCTACGTCCACCAGACTCTGTGTCTGAGCGAATATGGCGGTAAGATCCCGCGCTACCTGACGACGGATTTCCGGTGTCGGCCCATGGACTTCAGCTACCACCGACTGTAGTACCGGCGGCCCCGGCGGCATCTCCACCACAGCGGCCTTGGCACCCGAGCCTTTAATCAGCGCTTTTAACTCCTTACGTACCTGCACGGCAATGTCATGACTTTTGCGCTTACGCTCTCTTTTGTCCAAAAGTTGGACCTGAACTTCTGCCTGCCAGGGATCCTGTCGCAGATAATAGTGACGGACCATGCCATTGAAGTCATAAGGCCGTGCAGTGCCGGCATAGACCTGCAGCGCAGTCACCTCCGGCAACTTACGTATATTGTCTGCAATCTTGTGGGCCATGTTTGCGGTTACCGGCAGGGCAGTGCCCTCAGGCATATCCAGCACCACCGAGAACTCCGGCTTGTTATCCAGTGGCAGCATCTTCACCACTACCAGTTTGGTATAGAACATGGAACAAGCAAGGAAGAAGGAGCCCCAGAGCACAACCCGAAAAATAGCCCGCTTGCGGGGGTACTCGATCAACGGCATCAACAGCTTGCGATAGAGCCCCTCAAGCCACTCGGCCTCTTTATGCTCACGCCGCTCTGCCGTTTCCAGATAGCTCATCGTCGGACGTAACATGCGTGAGAACGCCAACCAGGGGGTAAAGACAAAGGCGGCAAAGAGAGAGATCAGCATCGCTGCCGAGCCAAGGGCGGGAATCGGCTCCATATAGGGGCCCATCATGCCACTGACGAAGCCCATCGGCATCAGGGCGGCAATGACAGTGAAGGTGGCGAGGATGGTGGGATTACCCACCTCACGAACGGCATCGATCGCCGTCTCCGCATCGGTCTTACCCTCTTCCAACCAACGGCGGTAGATATTCTCCACCACCACAATGGCGTCATCCACCAGAATACCGATGGAGAAAATCAGGGCAAAGAGGCTGACTCGGTCGATGGTGTAGCCGCCGATCCAGGCATAAAAAATGGTCATCAGCAGCACTACAGGAATAACCATCACAACAACAACTGCCGGGCGCAGCGCCCGGAATGCCGCAAGCACCAGCAGAAAAACAAAGCCGGTGGCAACAAAAAGTTTGAAGATCAGTTCGTTGACCTTATCGTCAGCGGTTTTACCGTAATCTCGGGTAATATTCACCTCGACGTTGGCCGGGATACGACTGCCCTTCAGGTCATTAACCCGCTTAATCACACTGTTGGCGACTGTAACGCCGTTTACCCCCGGCTTCTTTGCCACTGCGATGGTAACCGCCGGCACACCGGTTGCGTGTTGCTCCGTATCGCTTGCAGAGCCTGTATAGTAGGCCACCAACTGTTTGGCATCTTCAGGACCCTGAGTTACACGGGCGACATCATGAACGTAGACAGGGACATCGTTATGGGTACCCACTACCAGACGACTGATGTCATCTGCACCCTTGAGGAAAGAGCCGGTCATTACACTAAATTGGGTGTTGCCCGACTCAATACCACCCGCCCGCTGCTCGCTGTTAGCGGTGCGAACGGTCTCGGCTACCTGATCAAGGCTGATGCCGTAACCCGAGAGGCGCTCCGGGAAGACCTCAATCGTCACCTGTTCAGCACGACCACCAACCACCGAGCCACTGCTGGTGTTGGGGATCTCTTTGATGCTCTGCAACACGTCATGAGCCAGCATCCGTAGCTGGCCGTCATCTACATCAGGCACCCCATCCTTATCGAGATCCTTTGACCAGAGCGTGACGTTGACCACCGACACATCATCGATCCCCTTGGCTTTCACCAGGGGTGGAGATACGCCCGGTGGAATTTTATCCATGTTGGAATCGATCTTGTCATTGACCTTAACCAAAGAAGGCCCCATACGTTCGCCGACATCGAACTCAATGGTGACCATGCCCATGCCGCGCTGAGAGGCGGAATAGACATGTTTGACGCCGTCGATCTCACTCATGATCCGCTCTAGCGGTTCAATAGCGAGATTGGCCACCTGATCGGCGGAAGCGCCTGCATACTGCACAAAGATATCCACCATAGGGACGGATATCTGTGGATCCTCTTGACGCGGCGTCATCGCCAAGCCGAGCAGGCCCATCAACATCATGGAGATGAAAAACAGAGGGGAAAGCGGTGAATTGATAAAGAAACGCGCCGTCTTTCCGGCCAATCCCAGATGCTGTTCAGACTCTGCGTTGGCTGTTTTTTGATTGTTGTTATTCAGATCGTCCTGACTCATTTTCTATACACTTCTTGTAATTCGTCCGGTGGCGGCAGAAAGTCCCGCAGCAACCGCACCAACTGCGGTCGCCGGCAGTCCCTACTTTGTTACCGGCCGCTGCCCGATGTTGACCAGCCAGAGGCCACACCAATACTGGGATTGCGCATAACACGCTCCCCTTCACGCAGGCCCGAAAGCACGCTGACGTAGCCGTCACTGAGATTCTCTCCCACTCGAACCAAGCGCAGCTCAGGCTTGTTGCCGTCCTCTCCCAAAACATAAACCCCCGGCAGGCTGCCGTTGTACCGGATAGCACTGGCCGGTATGACAGGATAATTTCTTGCCGGGGCGGTAAAATCGGGAACCTGCACTTTTGCATACATGCCCGGAGCAGAAACGCCCTGTGGCAGGTCGAATTTAACCTTCACTGTATGACGCTGGGCATCAGCCATGGGGAATATCTGGGCTACACGTACGGGAACGACCTGACTGCCCACATCCAACTGCGCCTTAAGCATCATGCCCTCGCTCAAACCAGGGCGCAGCCTGGCGGGTACATCCACCATGATCTGCAAATACTCTACATCGGCAAAGACCAGCAGAGGTTGTCCCGGCTGCATGGTGTCTCCCTCTTCGACATACTTCTTGACGATCACGCCATCAAAGGGGGCCAGACTTTGAGCATCCCGCAGTTTGGCATCTATCGCCTGGATCTGTGATTGGGCCGCCATCAGCGCATTCTGAGCCTGTGTGATCTGCACCCCAGAGCTATAGATATCAGCCCGGCGCTCAACACCCTGGTTGCGGGTGCCTGAAAAACCTTCCATTGGGCTTGTAAACATCTGGTCAAACAGATTAGGCATTCCCATGCCACCCATCGCCTTCTTTGACTGGGGCGACCATAGCTCACGGTTGTACTGAACACCTGCAGCACGCACCTGGGAATCAGCAGTCGCCATCTGCGCCATTGCCGCATTGCGTTTGGCCAACAGCTCAGTATCGTCAATCGACACCAACAGGGCGCCATTATCGAAGGCATCACCCTCAATACCTGCCAGCAGTTTCACTCTGCCCGGTATCTGGGCTGAGAGGGTCACCTCCTTGTAGGGGATGACCGTGCCACCGAGGGAGACAGTGGGGGCGCCATGGGCCTGCTGTACTGTAAAGTAGTCTCCGCCACCAACCTGGGCCGTGACCGTTGCAGGTAGCCATGTCGTGACGGCAATACCTGCAGCCAGTGCCAGAGCATGGATCTTGATTCCCATCTTATTGTTATCCTACTGAATTTAAACTACAAATTAAGAACTGCCATAACGGAAGATTCCGCTATGGCAGAGTGTTGGGAGGAACTGCCGTATCGGATTACGATAAGCCTATGGTCACTAAAGCCACACCCAACTCCACTCTTAGGAAAAAATCAGGCACGACCCATTACGGAAAAGCTTTTTATGAAAGGTCCGGCCATCCGGGGATCTTTCAGCATGGAAGCGTAATCTCCCACCTTGAATTTCATCTTTCCTGAGGTGAACGCCATACCCAGTCCCATCATGCCGGGGGGTTTGCCGATCCATTTTTTCCATTGAGCATCGTTGCAGCGGATATCCCAGTTCAGTGCCTCGCCATTATACGCGCCACCTGAAGTCGCTGTGCCGTTCTCAACAACCAGCACACCACTTGGCTGGTCGTCACCGTCAAAACCATAGCCGATGACACTGCTGAAACTGATCTGCGCGAGGGCCCCGGTCAATTCAGTATCCGCATTCCACTGTTCCGCGAAACTTGCCATCCAATCTTGAGAAAACAGTTCAGCCATTACAACCTCCAAAAAATTATCTTATCGTCGGCTCACCAATGCAGCCTACCGTAGACTCGGTCTAAGCCCTCATCGGGCCGACAGTTTAGTCACGAGAGTATCTCTTATGGAATGTATCAATGCAACAAACTAAGGGGGAATTTCAAGAGACCGCAGAGCCTTATAAGTAATTGGCCAATTACATATTTTCTATAAAATTTGCTGCTATAAAAGGAGTTGAAACATTTTTGCCATGCGTTGTATCGTCCACTGATCCCCTCTACCTCTAAATCCCAGACTACCGGATAAAATGCCGGCAGGTTAGTATGTGTGAATAAAACAGGTACTCAACTTCGCAGGAGTAACGCATGAATACCGCAAGAAGGCTTATCGAAGGTCGTCTAAAACACCTGGAGACCCATCTTCAGCAGGAGAACCCGGTACTCCTGAACACTGTCCAGAGTTTTAGAAAGCTTGACAAAATCGCCTATAAAATGGGGTTGCTGCAGGCAGACGAATCCTATGCAACACAGATCCCCTGGTGGCCACTGATATCCATCCTGGGAACCTTCTCTTCGGGAAAATCGACCTTCATCAACCACTACCTGGGGTACAAATTGCAACGCACCGGCAACCAAGCGGTTGACGATAAATTCACGGTGATGTGTTACAGCCGGGAAAAAACGGCTCACGCCCTACCCGGCGTAGCACTCGACTCCGACCCCCGCTTCCCTTTCTATCAGATGAGTGACGAGATCGAACAGGTCGCCGCTGGTGAGGGGCAACGTATTGATGCCTATCTCCAACTCAAGACCTGCCCAAGCGAGACACTACGGGGCAAGATACTGATCGACTCACCAGGATTCGACGCCGACTCCCAGCGCACCTCCACGCTGCGCATCACCGATCACATCATCGACCTCTCCGATCTGGTGTTGGTTCTGTTCGACGCCCGCCACCCCGAGCCGGGAGCGATGAATGACACCCTCGATCACCTGGTCAGCAACACCATTGGGCGTCCGGATTCGGGTAAATTCCTCTATATTTTGAACCAGATCGATACCACGGCCAGGGAAGATAACCCCGAAGAGGTGGTCGCCGCATGGCAACGGGCGCTCGGAGAGCGCGGCCTTACAGCCGGCCGCTTCTACACCACCTACAACCCGGATGCAGCAGTCCCTATCGATGATGACAATCTGCGTGACCGCTTTGAGCGTAAACGGGATGCTGACCTAAACGAGATCCACAGCCGCATGCAGGAGGTGGAGATTGAGAGGGCCTATCGTATTGTCGGAGCGCTTGAAAAGACCGTCCGCGATATCGAAGAACGTGCGGTGCCCGCCATTAATAACGCAGTAGAACAGTGGAAGAAACGCGTACTCTGGGGTGATGGAGTGGTATTTGGCCTTCTCTTTGCCCTGTTGTTCGGCCTGACACTTAAACTCGACTACTGGGATGGATTCAGCTTTGCACCGCCCTGGCTTGAGAGTCTACTGAGCAGTTCAGGCGCACTTTACGCAGTGGCTGTCGCAGCAGTAGTTGTCCTGTTCGGACTGCACTACCTGGTACGTAGCCTGGCGGCACGGAGCATGGCGAAACAGCTTGAGAAACGGCAACAGAGCCTAAGTGTTCGAGGCTCACTGTTTAGTGCATTCCGGCGCAGTACCCGGCCCTGGCGCAGTATCTTTAATAAGTCACCCGCCGGCTGGGGTCGCGGTGCCAAAAAGCGGCTCGCTCAAGTATTGGCCGAAGCCGACGACTACATACAGACTCTCAATGACGGCTTCACCAACCCATCGGGAGAGAACCTTGCGGAGGTTCAGATAGAGCCAAAACCGGAAGCTACCGAAGAGAGCAGAGAAGCCCCTTCCTCCGCCAATGTGTCTGCTTCCAGCGTATAATGTCGGTTCACTCCGATTCATAGCAGTACAGGGATGTACCGCTATTTCATCAACTCACACCGGGAAGCCTCTAAAAAAGCCATAATCCATTGACTTCTAATCAGGAGCCACCAAGGTGTGTCAGTTGATAAATCCCAACCTTATCGGAATCATTCGCCAGTTTTATAAAGAGTAATCAGATGAGCAACAAAACATCCCCCGAGGAGATTGCACTCCGCCCAATCACTGTCCCGCCCCATCCCCAGTGGCCGACACTGAGCACGGAGGAAAAAGAGGCACTAAAAAGCCGAATAAAAGTTCTACTAAAAGAGCGCAATGCCGTAATGGTAGCCCACTACTATACCGACGGCGATCTGCAGGAACTGGCGGAAGAGACTGGTGGCTGCGTTGCCGATTCACTGGAAATGGCTCGCTTCGGCAGCGAACAGGCGGCTAAAACACTCATAGTATGCGGTGTACGTTTCATGGGTGAGACGGCAAAAATTCTCAATCCCGAGAAGCGGGTGCTGATGCCTGATCTCAACGCCACCTGCTCGCTGGATGAAGGCTGCCCGGCGAAGGAGTTCGTCCAATTCTGTGACCAGCACCCAGAACACACTGTGGTGGTCTACGCTAACACCAGCGCAGAAGTAAAGGCACGCTCTGACTGGGTGGTCACATCAGGTATCGCCCTCCCAATCGTTAAGCATCTGGCGAAAAAGGGCGAGAAGATTCTCTGGGGTCCAGACAAACACTTGGGACACTATGTACAGAAATTAACCGGTGCAGAGATGCTTTTCTGGCAAGGATCCTGCGTAGTACACGAAGAGTTCAAGACCGTGGCACTGGAACGGCTGCGCCGTCTTCATCCTAATGCCGCCGTACTGGTACACCCCGAATCCCCTGACGATATCGTAGAACAGGCCGATGTAGTAGGCTCCACCACCGCCCTGATCAACGCCGTCACCTCGATGGAAAACAGCGAGTTCATCATCGCCACCGACGGCGGCATCTTCCACAAAATGAAACAGCTGGCGCCGGATAAAAATCTCATCGAGGCACCCACCGCCGGCGAGGGAGCCACTTGCCAAAGCTGCGCCCACTGCCCGTGGATGGGAATGAACTCACTGCAAAACCTGCTGGAGCTGTTGGAGAGGCAGGATAATGAGATCCATATAGATCCCGCGATCAGAGAACGAGCACTTATGCCTATACAGCGGATGCTTGATTTTGCCCGTGATCAGGCAATTGGGGTAAAAGACACGGGAAATGCCTAAGTCAAAGTAATACGCCAAGCGTAGAGAGAAACCTAAATCCCAACAAGGCCGGTGAATTCCGCCTGCTTTGTTGGGCTTCGTGTTATGTAACTATTCAGCATAATGCCGTAACTGTTCAGATTGCTCCTATGCGTCTCTCTCCTTATCCCTCTCCACCAGAGAGGCCAGCATCAGCTCCATCCGTTCAAGTCGAATCTCCATCGCCTCTGAGTGCTCCCGAATCCAGTGCACCTCCCCCGCCTCACCCTCACCCTGCTCACGATCAAATGCTTCATGCTCTTTCTGTAACACTTCCAGCACAATACCGATCATCATATTGAGGAAGACGAATGCGACGATGAAGATAAAGCTGAGATAAAAGATCCAACTCAGGGGGTAAACATCCATAGTTTCGTACATCACATCAGTCCAGTCCTCAAAGGTCGCTACACGAAAAAGTGTAAGCATCGCTATAGAGATATTCCCCCAAAGTACCTCATTGATATTACTGAAAAAAATACTGCCGATGGCAGCGTAAATGTAGAATATGATGAACATCAACAAGGAGACATAGCCCATCCTGGGAATCGCTTTAACAAAGGCGTTCAGCATCACCCTTAACTCTGGAATTACCGAAACCAGTCGTAGCACACGAAAAATGCGCAGTAGCCGCCCCAGTAAGGCCATCTCACTTTCATCGACGGGCATCAGACTGGCGACCACAATGATAAAGTCAAAGATGTTCCAGGCCTTAGTGAAAAAAGCCTTGAGACTCCTCTCCGACGCCATACGTACTACGATTTCAAAGAGAAAAAAGAGTGTCACCAGAAAGTCGAGCACACCCAGCAGAGTAAGTGCTCGCGGATCGATTGGGTAAGTTTTTGCACCGATAACCAGGGCGGAAAAGATAATCACCCCAATAACGACAAACTCAAACAGGCGATTATTGCGCAGAGAGATAATGCGCCTTTGCAATGCTACTACAGACATAGAGATAGAGGCCGAAAATCAAAAAATAGCGATTTTACCTCAATTTTAGAGATCAGTCTCTGGCCGCCGGGCCGAGTTGTTGCCCACATATACCCGATGATTCGGCGTGTTTTTTCAAACCATTGGGATTGAGAATTTCAATATGGCCGCCTCTGACACGCACCAATCCCTGGTCAGCAAAGTTGTGCAGTATGCGTGAGAAGGTCTCCGGTTTCACTGACAGGCGTGAAGCGAGCACGCCCTTGGGAGTGGTAAGATCAAACTCGACCCGCTCCCGCCCCTTATACATATACTGCCCACAGAGGAATCCTGCGACACGTCCAGTGGCACTCTGGAGGGTAAGGTCATCTATCTCTTTAATCATCATCCGAAGACGCATACTCATGTCACCCATGACGCGAAAGCAGGTCTCAACAGATTCGTGCAGCATATCCCGAAAGCGTTTTGAGTCGATGGCTATGAGTTTGGCGCTTCCCAAGGCCGTGGCGCGTACCGGATAGGCCGGTTTATCAGAGAACATCAGCGCCTCGGCAAATGTATAACCGGCGGAGACCACCTCAATCACCTTCTCATTACCATTCATTGAGAGGCGGGAGAGCTTAATCTGACCTTCAGTTACCAAGAAAAAACGCCTGGCCTCATCTCCAACCTCGAACAGTGCCTCTCCTTCCTGCAGGGAGATATTCTGCCCCATCCTATTGACACGCTCGAACTGTTCTTCACTCAATTGAGAGAACAGGTAGGCATCCTTCAGCTCAACAGGCATTGCTTTTCCTCTTGTCGCACTGCGATTTTGTTTGGAAACTGACATTTAGTCAGAGATTCTACTGCAGAATCTACTATATGAAACTACCTAAAGATAGGTATTTAAGAGTATGGCTGAATTAGTGACTTTCTCAAGGGAGAGGTGAGGCCTCATCACTCGCTGCATACAGCGCATGATGAGTTGAGCGGTAGCGAACAACGGCTCTAATCAGGTTTAGCATCAACAGGATATTGGAAATAAGAAACAGTATCGCCGTAGGGCGTGCCAGCCATTCAGGTAGAAAAATGGCCGGCAGTAACAGCAGCAGTGCTGCCAGATGAGCAGCAAACTGGTACTTCCCCTGCTTATCGGAGATCAACTCTTTCATATTCGGCACCGAAACTGTCATACACATCAGTGCCATTTGACGGTTCTGCAGATGGAACCAGCAGAGAAATGGGACAATTTTATAGAGCATGCCGTTGACGAAAGAGAGCACTGCACCGACTAACAAAACGACACCCAACAACAGCGGATAGCGGGAAGAACCGCCAATCGCCGGAAACCACTGGGCAGCAAGCCAGAGCAGCAGGCAAACGACAACAGAAAACAGTCCTGTTCGCCAAAAGAGCAGAGTGACATCAACAATCCGCCGCCTTCGCAGAGATTGAAGATGGAGAGTAACCAAGGCAAAGGCGGTATAACCGACAAGGAGAAGTGACAGCCAAATCTGTGGCGCTACATCATAAAGCGCACCGCTCCAGACACCGACCTTTAGCAAAGACCAGATGACCAATCCAAAAAAGAGGCTTGCAGTGAGCCTCTCCCTCAGCCGTCGGGGGTATTCCGGAGTCACCTGAAACATAGGAACAATCTGATAGGAGACACCCACCAGCAATAGCCCAAACCAGCCGAGAATACCCCAACCCAAGTGCATATCAGTCAGCAGCAATAGTGGTGACAACATAATCATACCGCTATAACCACCCCCCAGCACAAGGCCAAGTGTCAAAGTCACCAACAGCCCCGCCACCGCCAAGCGCATACCCGTAATTGTCATGCTTGGCAGCTTCACCCGGGCCAGAGCAACTAATACCGCGGATAAAAAAAGTGCAAAGCTGAACCCAAGGACAACCAGCGCCGGCAGCATCCAGATTCCACTGCCGAGGGTAAAGGCAAGGATAAGAAACAGGGTTCCAAGAGTCAGCGACAGGTGCACCAACGCCCCCACCACCCTTACTGCAGGCAGAGGTGACCCGGCAAGGACCGGCAACATCTGTATCATTGCACCGCACATCACCATGGTAATAAAACCAAGCGTGATCATATGGGTTAGACCCAGGGTTGACGGTACCCAGCGGCTCTGAAGAAGCTCTCCGCCATAAACAAGAAGAAACAGTGCTGCAGCAATCCCAAATAGGGGGGCTGTTAGAAAAAACCGGAAGGGAATGGAGACTGGAGGTGCTTGCTCGAGGGAGAGGCTGGCTGTGTTAAGCATTTTCCTTCATCTCAGCCTCGGCGGCATCATCTCCGCGCCGCCAGATGTATATATTGTACAGGTCCTGCTCCCGTTCCAAACAGTGCCAATCGAAACCCGCCTTTTGCAACAGAGGGAAGAGCATCTTCGGCTCTCGTCGGTGAATTACTCTGAGGTAGTCACCCGGTGCCAAATTCCGGATAGCTTCCAAGGTACGCTCAAGAGGCTCACAGGGCTCCAGCATACTGACATCAAGGTTAATTTCCACAATCTACCACCAGAGGGAAGAACAGCCCAAAGCTTAGTCACAACTTATACAAATCAAGTGCATTTGATGTGATTCACGTGCCCACTTACACCTAACCACCGCGGTCTAAATAGAGAGGGTCGTGGGCCCGCGGATTATATCACTCACAGGGTGAAGGATAACCGCAATTATCCTACCGGTATTTGAGCCGGAGAATAGTCTTGTTAAACCTGACTCATTTTCTCAATCAGGTCATCAGACTCGGGGCCAAAAGTTTGATCGATCATGCGGTAGAGCATCTGCTCTTCCTTCATATTGTGCTGCTGCATAATCATCATCAGGGTTTCAGAGAGTCCAAGGTAGCGCTCCCTATCCTTCTGCTCGACAGCTTGCGCCATATCGACAAATAATTGACGCATCTGCGTATGTTCCATACGCATCATTTGGGTAGGCCCCATTGTCTGCCCAACGCGCTCTTCAAAACTTGGGAACAAAACGCCCTCTTCCATAGAGAAGTGGTGTTCTGTGCTGTCCCTGAAAGCGACAAAGCTCGCCGCCCCTTGATCCCAATTCCCCTTATCTATCAGCCCTTCAGCCTCAGCAAAACTCTCATCACATCTGCGATGATCAGCCGACATATTCTCTGCAATAGTTGTCATACCTAGTTACCAAAAGCGGGGCAGTATCCCCTTAATCTTTATCTCGCGATTTTTTCTTCGTGCCATCAAAGTATTCAATAAAGCCACGCTAGAGGTGGGGGCGGTTAGTATCATTTCAATAGGGTGGCTGTCTCATTGACCCTCATCAAATCCAATACACGAAATTCCATTCTGGCAAAGCTTGACTTAAGTCAATGTGTTTCAGCACTTGCACGGGCCTAATTTTGCTGCATTCAATAATTTATCCCACAAAAACAGGGAGGGTTCCAAATGGCCCAGGCCTTTACAAAAACCATGGCGCGTAACATCTTTTATGGTGGAACCGCATTTTTCTTCTTACTTTTTCTTGCCCTAACGTTCGATTCCATGGGTCAACTTCCCAACCGCGATAACCGTGCCGCCCTCGAGGGCGAGATGGGTCCTCAGATCGCTCTGGGTAAAATGCTCTGGGAAAAGAACAACTGCATCGGTTGTCATACCCTCCTCGGGGAAGGTGCGTACTTCGCACCTGAGCTGGGTAACGTCTACCAACGCTTCGGCAACTCCACAGAGGCGATCGTCGGCTTTATCAAGAGCCGTCCCGTCGATGGCATACCCGGTCGCCGCAGCATGCCCCAGTTCAACATGAGTGATGATGAGCTCAACGCCGTTGCCGAGTTCCTGAAATACGTTTCAGGGATCAACACTGCCGGCTGGCCGCCGAACAAAGCAGGTTAAGGGGAGACTATTAATATGAAATACCAATCACAATCGGTTGCAAAGCTCTACTTTATTGCAGCTATCGCCCTGTTTGCCGCTCAGATCCTCTTTGGTCTGATCATCGGCCTGCAGTATGTTGTCGGGGACTTCCTGTTTCCTGAGATTCCCTTCAATGTCGCCCGTATGGTTCACACCAACGCGCTGATCGTCTGGCTGTTGATGGCCTTTATGGGGGCCGCCTATTATCTGGTCCCTGAAGAGGCGGAGACTGAGCTGTTTGCCCCTTGGCTGGCGACGTTGATGTTCTGGATCTTCCTGGTGGCTGCAGGCCTGACCGTTGCCGGTTACCTGCTGGTCCCTTACGCCACACTGGCTGATCTGACCATGAACGAGCTGCTACCGACCATGGGTCGAGAGTTCCTCGAGCAGCCGACCATCACCAAGCTCGGTATCGTTATCGTTGCCCTGGCGTTCCTCTTCAACATCGGCATGACCATTCTTAAAGGTCGCAAGACCGTGGTCAATCTGGTGATGCTGATCGGTCTGGTAGGCTTGGCGGTGTTCTTCCTCTTCGCCTTCTACAACCCGACCAATGTGGTACTGGACAAGTACTTCTGGTGGTGGACCGTCCATCTATGGGTTGAGGGTGTCTGGGAGCTGATCCTCGGTTCGATTCTTGCCTTCGTACTGATCAAGGTGACCGGTGTTGACCGTGAAGTCATTGAAAAATGGCTCTACATCATCATCGCCATGACTCTGATCACCGGCATCATCGGTACCGGTCATCACTACTTCTGGATCGGTACCCCTGAGTACTGGCAGTGGTGGGGTTCAATCTTCTCCGCTATGGAGCCGATTCCGTTCTTCATGATGACGGTCTTTGCCTTCAACATGGTCAACAAGCGTCGTCGTGAGCATCCCAACAAGGCAGCGACCTTGTGGGCGCTCGGTACTGCGGTTATGGCTTTCCTCGGTGCCGGCGTGTGGGGCTTCCTGCACACCCTGGCCCCGGTGAACTTCTACACCCACGGTACCCAGATCACCGCCGCTCATGGTCATATGGCCTTCTACGGTGCTTATGTGATGATCAATCTGACGATCATCTCTTATGCTATGCCGCTGATGCGTGGTCGCAATGCGGCCAATTCGCCGAAGCAGCAGATGCTGGAGATGTGGGCGTTCTGGTTGATGACCATCTCTATGGTCTTTATCACTCTGTTCCTTACCGGCGCAGGCATTCTGCAGACCTATATGCAGCGTGTTGCTGAGGCACCCCAGATGTTTATGGCGGTGCAGGATCAGATCGCACTCTTCTACTGGTTGCGTGAGATCTCCGGCGTGGTCTTCCTGATCGGGTTGCTGCTCTATATCGCCAGCTTCTTTATCGGCCAGGATGAGCCTGAGGCGGTTGCCGCTGAATAACCGTAAGTAGACCCTGGGGGCTAATACCCCCTATATAAAGGCCGGCACTTTGTGCCGGCCTTTTTTTGTATTCTCAATCGACTGTAGGAGCGAACTTGTTAGTGATCGGCTCCGATGCACCCTCTTCGCGAACAAGTCCGCTCCTACAGCCAAATTCAGATGTACCTTGGATTGAGCTTGCCAATCCCGGGGGAGTGGTGGCAATACCTTCCTGGGTTTCGCAAGCTCAACCCAGGATAGTGGGCCATAGATTAGGCGCCTAAAACAGACAATAAAAAACGCCCTTTGCGGGCGTGTTTTATTGTAGAGAAAATCGGTTTTTGAATATCAGAAAATACCCTTTTTATTGAGAAAACCACTGTACTCCTTATCCGTTCCATTGATGTGATTTATCAACCAATCGGTAAGGTAGCGCGCTACACCTTCAAGCGCTTCATGACCCTGTTGAGCATAATCATCCAGGAAGCTCTCTACCTGTAGAGCCATTTCCCTGTGCTTCTCCTTGTGTGCCTCAATATCTGGATAGCCATGTTCCTCAAGTAACTCCTCTTCATGCTTAAAGTGGTACTTTGTATAAGAGACAAGCTCGTCAAGCGCCTTACTCTCAAACTCCTCGCCGGTATGGTAATCGTATGCAGTTTGAAACTGATTCAACAGCTGAATCAGTTTCTGATGATCTTCGTCAAGAGCGGCAATACCCACACTATAGGAGTCCTTCCACACAACTCCATCTTTCCTTAACACCTTTCGATAGATAAAAGGGATAGCCAGTACCAATGCCAGCAAAACCCAGGAAACGGGATTATCGAGGCCAAAGAGAAAGCTGAGCCCTACGACAACGACCAAAGTACCGATAACCAATGCCCACAACAGCGCGCCAAATTGTTTACTCATGGTAAAAAACATTCCGAATAATTACTCCAACAGCTTGAAAAAAATAAGCGACCTACCGGTAGAGAATCGCCGGGTTGCTCAACTCCAAAAACAGCCCCTACAGGCTTCATATCAATCATAGTGAATTTTTCAAAAACAGTGAATTAAATTAAATATTTTTACACTACTGTCCGGTAAAACTAGTGTCGCTACCTTATAATTGCCTGTAGGACAAAGTAAAAATAACAATTTAAGGGTGTCATCGATTTGAATCGTCCAGAAAACCCTCAAAATACCCATTTCTCAGGGATTTTGGGGATGTTTCCATGCATGTCGGCAAGCTCGTTTTTTCACAGATTATCGACCACCTGCCGATGCACACCTTTCGGCGATGTGTCACCCGCTACCATGGCAACCGTTACAAAAAATCTTTCTCTTGTCTCGATCAGTACCTCTGCATGGCTTTTGCGCAGCTGACTTATCGCGAAAGCTTGCGCGATATTGAGGCCTGTCTGCGAGCACAAAGGGACAAGCTGTACCATATGGGCATCCGTAGCAGTATATCCAGAAGCACTCTGGCGGATGCGAGCGAACGCCGAGATTGGCGTATCTTCGCAGACTTTGCCCATGCACTGATTCGCATAGCCCGACCACACTATATGCTGACGAAGATCTTGGTCTCGAACTCGACAATACAATCTACGCACTTGACGCATCCACCATCGACCTATGCTTGTCAGTCTTTCCGTGGGCATTGTTTCGTTCCACCAAGTCTGCCGTCAAACTCCACACCTTGCTGGATCTTCGGGGCAACATCCCGACCTTTATCCACATTTCTGACGGCAAGCTCCATGACGTCAACGTTCTCGATATCTTGCTACCCGAGCCTGGTGCCTTCTACATCATGGATCGCGGTTATGTGGATTTCGAACGACTCTTCGCTTTGCACATGGCAGGGAGTTTCTTTGTCATCCGCGCCAAATCCAATACAAAGTACAAACGCCGCTTCTCGCACCCGGCGGACAAATCTGGCGGAGTGCAGTGTGATCAGACCATCGTGCTGACCGGGGTCAATACGGCAACCGGCTACCCGCAGTCACTACGGCGTATCAAATACCATGATGCCAAAACTGGAAAAACTTTCAATTTCCTGACCAACAACTTTGCCATTCCAGCGCAGACAGTGGCTGATCTCTACCGGTACCGTTGGCAGGTTGAGTTGTTCTTCAAATGGATAAAGCAACATCTACGTATTAAATCGTTCTTTGGCACTTCGGAGAACGCAGTAAAAAGTCAGATCTGGATTGCCATCTCTGTGTACGTGCTCGTGGCCATTATCAAGAAACGGCTCAACATCGACGCAGATCTCTACACAATTCTACAGATCTTGAGCTTGACCTTATTCGAGAAAAGCTCATTATTTCATATGCTTACTGAATCAGAATTTATAAGCGATGATAGCGATATGCCTAACCAACTGAATCTATTTAATAATTTCCCCGGACACTAGTGATATTTTTAATAAAAACCGACCATACATGTCAGCACATACTATGCTACAAAACGGTAATCTGACATATATCAAATATAAAAAATACTAATAAACGCAGAACATCTCACACTCCATTAAATTATTAAATGATTCTTTATGGTTGCACTACATAGATGCAGTATGTGGTGATATTTACATAGATAAAAAAGTGCATCTGTAGGAGCGGATTTATTCGCGATCAGGCGACCGGGCATGTTCTTCGCGGACAAGCTCGCTCCTACACCCCGGTCCCGGATTATTGTGCACAGCCATTTATATATATAAAACACCCAGCCATGAATTGACCTCTTGACCAAAGTCAAAGATATTCAATCCCGGCTATTAGATGGTTACGCACGGGTTAATAAATCACCCGGAGGGGGGGCTAACCAAGCACCCTTGTCCTGCATAAGCTATCAATTTGGGGATTGATTAAATGAAGAAAACGAAATTCGGTCTATCCGCTCTCGGGCTGGCCATAGGTTTCGCGACATCAGGCATGTCTATGTCTGTCTCTGCCGCCGACCCTGTCCTGTCAGAAGCAGAGTTTGAAAAAGCGAAAACTATCTATTTCCAGCGTTGCGCAGGCTGCCATGGCACTCTCCGCAAAGGTGCAACGGGTAAGAGCCTTGAACCCAAGAGCACCAAGAAGCTTGGGCAAACACGTCTAGAGAAGATTATCACCTACGGTACAGAAGGTGGTATGAACAACTTCGACGACATCATGTCCAAAGACGAGATCAGCCTGATCTCAAAATACATCCAGCTTCCTGCTCCTATTCCACCAGAGATGTCTCTGGCACTGATGAAAGAGCGTTGGAAAACCTTTGTTGAGCCTAAAGACTACCCAACCAAGCCAATGCACGGCCGCAACTGGAAGAACTTCTTCCTGGTTATCGAGCGTGATGTCGGTAAGGTGGCTGTCGTCGATGGCGACAAGAAAGAAGTTGTTGCTCACATCTCTACCGGTTACGCAGTACACGTACTGAAAGCCGCTGAGCATCACAGCACCCTGCACGCTGAGAACCCCGGTCGCTTCTGGTACACCCAGGGTCGTGACGGCAAGCTGACCAAGATCGATCTGTGGGCAATGCCTGACAAGATGAAGGTCGCTGAAGTACAGATCGCTTATGACGCACGTGACGTTGCCGTATCCGGCGATGGCAAATACGTTGTTGGTGGCGGTTACTGGCCTCCTCACTTCGTAATCGCTGATGCTAAGACCATGGAGCCTCTGAAAGTGGTTTCAGCTCGTGGCGTCAACGTTGACGGTGAGTACGTGAACGAGTCTCGTGTTGCAGCTATTTACGACACACCTAACGCACCAACCTGGCTAGTCTCCATGAAGGAGTTGGGTCAGATGTGGCAGGTTGATTACACAGACATCGACAACCTGAAGATCACTAAAATGGATACCGCCAAGTACCTCCATGACGGCTTCTATGATCCGACCGGTCGTTACTTCCAGATCGCAGCAAACGCCTCTGACAAGATGGTTGTCGTAGACACCAAGACCCAGAAGCTTGAAGCGATGATCGACGTGGACAAGAAACCACATCCTGGTCCTGGTGCAAACTGGATCGATCCTAAATGTGGTCCTGTTGGCGGCACCACCCATCTGGGTGTTGGTAAAGTTACCGCTTGGGGCAACGATCCTGCCGGTCGTCCTGATCAGGCATGGAAAATCTGCTACGAAGTGGAAACCGATGGTGCCGGCGTATTTATCCGTACCCATCCTAAGAGTGACTACTACTGGGCTGATCAGACCAAGCATCCTGAGCCAGAAGTACAGCAGTCTATTCAGGTCATCTCCAAGAAGACCCGCGAGATTGTTAAAACTATCCGTCTGACCGAAACGAAAGGCTACGCAGCCGTTCATATGGAGTTCAACGACGATGGTTCTGAGGTTTGGACTTCAGTCTGGAACCGTGCGGATAGCTTGAAGCCTAATGGCGAGATCATCATCTTTGATGCCAAAACTCTCAAAGAGAAAGCACGTATCAAAGGTCTGTACGGTCCTACCGGTAAGTTCAACGTCTATAACCGTGTCAACCACGTAACCTAATATCTGGGGTATGTAGTTGATGCAACAAAAGCGGATATGGAGTAGTTCCATATCCGCTTTTTTAATTTCTCATCTTCCGTTACTGGGGCAATAATAATGACGGACAGTATTTTCACAAAACCAGGCCTAATGTCACGTAGGCTGATATGGGGTACCACCATTGGTGGCGCTGTTATATTCTTTATTGCCGGAATCATCTTCTGGGGTGGCTTTAATACGGGAATGGAAGCAACAAACAGTATGGAATTCTGTATCAATTGCCATGAGATGGAGAAAAACGTCTACGAAGAGTACAAACCGACCATCCACTACTCCAATCGCACCGGCGTACGTGCCACCTGCCCTGACTGTCACGTCCCAGATCCCTGGATCCATAAGATGATACGGAAGATTCAGGCCAGTAACGAGATCTATCACAAGCTTATGGGGACGGTGGATACCCCGGAAAAGTTCAATGAGCACCGCCTGACAATGGCGAAACGGGTATGGAAGGCGATGAAAACCACCGACTCCCGTGAGTGCCGTAACTGCCACAATTTTGAATCTATGAACCCGGAGTTCCAAAGGCCCCGGGCGCGTAAGCAACATATGAATGCCTTTACTACAGGCCAGACCTGTATCGACTGCCACAAAGGTATCGCTCACAAACATGTTCGTGATCTTCTCAGCGATGAAGAGCTTGAGGCTCTTGAGGCGCCCGAGCCCTCCTACATACGTAAAGTCCCGGAGATGTTCCTTGAGGGTATGAAGCGAGTCGAGGCAAAGGAAGCCGCCGAAGCTGAAGCAGAAAAAGCTGCCAAACAGAAAGCCCGTAAAACCAAGATTGCCGCCAGAAAAGCGGAACAGGAGCGGACAGATAAGGCAGTCGCAGACGCCCTGGAAGCATTCAAGGCAGAGCTGGCCGGCACTGCCGCCGTTGCAACGGCAACTACCGCTCCCGCCGCCGGTTTTGGTATCGACTGGGATAGCGTTCCAAGTCGAAATATCACCCTCCTGTATCCTGGCCAGACCTCCATGGAGTGGGTCATGACAGGCAAGGATCATGGTGGCGCACGTCCCTTTATGTTAGCTGGAGATCGCTGCACAACCTGTCATGACAAGGAAGCCGCGGACATGGGGCAGAAGATGGTCACCGGCGCCAAGGCCGAACCTACCCCAATACCCGGCAAACGAGGCAGCATTCCAGTGGATGTTCAGGCAGCTCATGACGGCGACAACCTCTACCTCCGTTTTGCCTGGGAAGATAGCGACCACGTACCGGTACCCTTTGTCAATGGCGGCAAAATGGATCCTGAAAATCCAATGAAGCTTGCGGTCATGTTTGCCACCGACGAGGTGGAGTATGCCGACCGTGCAGGCTGCTGGGGAACCTGTCATCACGACGCAAGCTCCATGCCCCATGCACCGGAAGCGGATGCAATCGCCGGTAGTGATGCTGCAAAACAGCTCGACATAGAAAACGGTATCTCCAAGTATCTCAAGGAGAGCCGCAGTAAGATCGAAGTTAAAGGGCGCCGTGGTAAGAAGCGTGGCGGCTGGGACAAACTGAAGAGTGCCGATGAGACCAAAGCGGAACTGGATAGCAGCCGCTATATGGATCTGCTGCGCTATAAGTCCGGCAAAGGCGAGACCGAGGATGGCCACATCCTTGAGCAACGGACAATGGTCGGCGGTCAGGGCTTTGAAGTAGATGCCCGCAAAGAGGGAAATACCTGGGTTCTGGTAATGAAGCGTAAGCTTCAGTCTGACAAGCCGGGCGATCTCAATCTGGCCCTCGACAAAGTCTATAACTTTGGTTTCGCCATCCATGACGACCACAGTAATACTCGCTTCCATCATGTATCACTGGGCTACAAGTTGGGCTTCGATACAGAGGCTGAAGGTGTAGAGGTCAATGCGGTGAAACGTGAGGCGGCAGCACCTGCTGCACCTGCCCCAGCAGGTGCCGCGACAGGTAGCACTATCGATGTCGATTGGAGCAAAGCATCAAGCCGCGATATCACCCTCCTCTATCCGGGAGAAACCTCCATGGAGTGGGTGATGACCGGCAAAGACCATGGCGGTTCCCGCCCTTTCTTGAAGGGCGGTGACCGCTGTACCACCTGCCACGACAAGGAGGTGGCGGATATGGGCAAAAAGATTGTCACCGGCACCAAGGCAGAGTCATCCCCTATTCCCGGCAAGCGCGGCTCCATTCCCGTCACCGTGGAATCGACCCACGACGGCGAAAATCTTTACCTGCGCTTCAGCTGGCCTGAGGGAGACCATGCCCCTGCACCCTTTGTCGATGGCGGCAAAATGGACCCGGAGAACCCGATGAAGCTGGCGATGATGTTCTCCACCGATGAGGTGGAGTATGCCGATCGCGCAGGCTGCTGGAGCACCTGTCACCACGACAGTCGCAGCATGCCCCACACACCGGCAACGGATGCAATAACCGGTAGTGATGCTGCAAAACAACTCGATCTGAGCGGCGGTATCACCAAATACATCAAGGAGAGTCGCAGCAAGATTGAAGTAAAGGGCAGACGCGGTAAGAAACGCGGTGGCTGGGATAAGCTGATATCTGCTGACGAACTGAAGGCCGCCGTAGAGAGCAGTAAGTATATGGATATCGTCCGCTACAAATCCGGCAAGGGTGAGATTGAGGATGGTCATATTCTGGAGCAACGCAATATGAGTGGGGGCCAGGGAAGCGAATTTAACGCAGAACTAAGGGACGGCATCTGGACTGTTGCAATGAAACGAAAGCTGACATCTGACAAGCCTGGAGATATCGCACTGGCAAAAGATCAGGTCTACAACTTTGGTTTTGCCATCCATGATGACTACAGCGACGCCCGTTTCCATCACGTCTCCCTGGGTTACAAGCTGGGATTCGACAACGCCGAAGCTGAGGTTAACGCTACGGCACAGTAATTCAGTACGTGCGACGTTCATCGCGGCGGGGGCGCCGCTCCCACAGGTTAAGGTAGCCTGATCCAGATCTAGCGGCTGTTTTTTGTAGGAGCCCCGCCCCCGGGGCGATGGAATTTTGCACAATCTGCCCAATTGTCATCGCAGCGAGGGCGCCACTCCCACAGGTTAGGGTAGCCTGATCCAGATCTAGCGACTGTTTTTTGTAGGAGCCCCGCCCCCGGGGCGATGGAATTTTGCACAATCTGCCCAATTGTCATCGCAGCGAGGGCGCCACTCCTACATGATGGCTATACTGAAAGTATTATGCAGATAACCTACACACGTTTAATCAGCACCAGCCTGCTGGCTACGGTACTTTTCTGCCATACAAGCCACCTCCTGGCCAACGATGATCCGGCTATAGAAGTGGAGATCATCAAGTTCAAATTTCAGCCCCGGGAGATCACCATCAAGGTAGGTGACACTGTTCGCTGGACCAATAAAGAAAAGCGCCAGTATCACAGTGTCTGGTTTGAACAGGCGGGCGATCCGGAACCGGATTACATCTTCCCCGACGAAACCTATCAGCGCACCTTTGGTATTCCCGGCACCTTCCCCTACCGCTGTGGTCCCCATCCAAAAATGACCGGCAGCGTCACCGTAGAATAGCTAATAATATAAACTGGCTATGCACAATAACCCGGGAGCCGGGTGTAAGGGCGAACTTGTTCGCGAAGAACATGCCCGGTCGCCTGATCGCGAATAAATTCGCTCCTACAGGCGCACTTTTCTCTGTGAAAGTGGTACTTCAGGATTATTGTGCTTAGCCATATAACATAATAAGCCTGAACTCTCAGCACTGGCATTCACCCCCCTTACATGTTCAGATAATCCGGCTTCCCATTAGCTGGATTTTTTATGCTCCACTCTCTTCGCAATATCTCCATCCTCGCCTTTGCACAGGCGATGATGAACTCTTCAAATGGACTCCAGGTCACTGCTGCCGGATTGATTGGGCTGGCTCTCAGCGCTGACAACTCTTTGGCAACACTGCCCCTGGCACTGCAGTTTATCTCCGGCATGATCACTACCCCGTTTGCTTCACTGCTAATGGGAAAAATTGGGCGGCGCGCTGGATTCATGTTGGGCACGGCGATTGGTGTCACTGGTGCAATAACGGCTTACTACGCCATTACTCAAAATTCTTTTGAACTATTTTGCATGGGCACATCCCTTCTGGGTGCCTTCACCGGATTTGGTAACTACTATCGCTTTGCCGCTGTCGACAGCGTCCATATTTCATTCCGCAGTCGAGCCATCTCATGGGTCATGGCAGGGGGTGTTGTCGCCGCATTCATCGGTCCAAATCTGGCGGCAGCCACCCAACACTCAATAACCGCACACCCATTCGCCGCCAGTTATCTCGCCATAGCAGTGATCCATCTGTTTACCATGATGCTGCTAATCGGTCTCGACATCCCAAAAGTTGATCAACACCAACACCATGGCGGTCGGTCGCTGCGAGAGATTGCACTTCAACCAAGCTATCTCACAGCCCTTATTGCCGGCGCTCTCGGTTTTGGCATCATGGCACTGGTGATGACGGCAACACCTCTGTCGATGAACCACCATCACCACTCATTCCCCAATACATCCTTTGTCATTCAATGGCATGTCTTTGCCATGTTTGCCCCCTCCTTTTTCACCGGCCATCTGATCCGCCGCTTCGGCCTGATACCCTTGATGGTTGTCGGCGTTATTTTTGATCTCGGCTGTGTTGCCCTCAATCTATTGGGTACATCACTGTGGCACTACTGGAGTGCACTCTTTATGCTCGGCATCGGCTGGAACTTCCTCTTTGTCGGAGCGACAACCATGCTGACCGAGACCTACCAACCCTACGAAAGCGCAAAGTCTCTGGCCCTTAACGATTTCATCGTTTTCACTACGGTATCGCTCGCCTCATTAACAGCGGGTGGCCTGCAACATAGCTTTGGTTGGCAGGCGGTAAATATCGGCGTTCTCCCTGCCGTCCTGATTATTCTTCTCACCCTGTTCTGGTGTCAGAGGCTTTCGTCAACCACTATCAAGGGGGATTATTCGACATCAGCTGAAGGCAATAAATAGCCACTACTTACTCATGACATCACCACGCCTTAGAATGAATTCACACTTCTTTGTATTGGCATGAAGCCATGGCTTGGGCCAAAGATCCAGAGTCCCTTTAATGTAACGATTCTGAGAAGAGAGTTTGCCCTTGAGAATTCCCGCTCCATGAGTGTCACCCGAGGCATTAAAGGCATGACATCGCGGATCATTTTTCCTGGTGCTGTAGGTTCCTGATTTTACCTTTGAAGTAGTTGTCGTTGCGGTTATGCGACCTGTGGAATCCACTTTCCCATTAAAACTGATCTCCTGCTGAATCGGGCAGCTATAAGAGGCATAAGCGAACTTGGTCATGCCACCTCTTTCCACACATTCCGATGTTGTACAGACGCCAAGATCACGCTTCCATGTGAAACCACCCTCGACGTCACCTGTATCAAAATTCACAGTAAACACACCTGTCCCATAACCGGTTTGACTACAACTGTTTGGGCCGCCGTACTCATCCACACCAGATGATTTGCCGATTATTTTTACACTGGGTGCCGATTGAACAACCGGTTGCGGTTTACGTCCGTACTTTTCCAGCATCCTAGCCATGGTTTCGGGATCTAATTCAGGTACATAGGCACTATCCTGCCTCATCCGTAACTCTATCTGCTCCTCTAAAGAGAGTTCCACTGTTCCATGACCAAAAGATGAAACCACCATATTGACGGTCCGCTCACCTATCCACATCAACATGTCGACCTCGTTTTCATCGACAGTGGCGTTGACGATAGACAAGACGCCACCCACCGTGCTGACACCTTTCTCAACTGTCTCTTCAATCATCACTGCGGCCTCCTCGTCACCGAGACCGTAGCGCAGGCCATTTCTCATCAGGGCAATCGCCGCTGAAGCGTTGTTGAAAGCTAGGGTTGTGCCTCCAACCCAGCCAACCGGAGCCGATGCACCACAAGTAATTATCGTGGTACCTACGGCAACGACCACCTGGGAGCCATCCTTAATTCCAGTCAGTACATTCTGGCCAAGTGCCCACATATCACCCATGGCATCCTGATAAGTCGCTTCGTTGGCTTGCAGTTGCATACTGCTCACCCGCATTGAGTGTGCCTGCGCTTCCCGCCGCGCCTGCTGCAACAGGGCAACCGGATTATTGACCTCACCCTTCATGTGGTTGTTAATTTGCCCCACCACATCGACAGCGGTATCGACCGAACCTGCCGCTCCGTACGCAGGCAGATCCTGATCCACACCTCGCGCCGCATAAGCATTCCGGACAAAACCCAACCCCCAGCTGCCAAAAGATCCTGCACGTTCCCTGCGCACTCTTTTTACTACGGCATCGAGCTTTAGAGTATCACCCCGCATCTTTTCCCAACCTACTATGGCGGTGTCAATATCCTTTAGGAGCTGTTCAAAAGTAGCTGTCCGCTTATCGAAATTCAGCGCCTTGTTGGTCGCCATTATGGCCAGTGGATAGTCGGCCAGCACCCGCTTAAGACTGTCCGCCATTCGCTGATGTTGCTTCAGTGAGGCAGGTGATTCATCTCTGATGACCGGTATGTTGCTGGGCTGCTGCATCAGTGGTTTTTGTTTCTCCAGTGGTGGCACCCGCTGGGTCTCTTTCGGCTTGATGCCGGGACGCTTTGATATCACTACACGCTTTGCTGCAGTTTTAACGGGCCTGCCTCTGCAGGTAACCGAGCTGATACGATCACAATAACCCGCCTCACAGGTTTTTCCGTTACCCATCACAATGGTCGGTGGCGTATCGTGCTCAACTTTCCAGCGCTTTGCCTCCTTAAACCCTTTACTATGACACCAAGCATCAGCAGCCGGTTTACCACACCCGCGGCCCCAGTGCAGGCACAAATCGAGAGCATAACCTTTAACCTCAGGTTTTTTAAAAGTTTTCTCGCCCTTACCCTTGTCTGCGATGCGCGGTTTTTCCACCTTATAAAGTGCAGCCTTCTGTGCCGTATCATCGATCAGTTTGAGGAAATCGAGCAGAATATTGTGCGCCTCTGTACCCTCCTCCAGAACCATCGCCAAGGCTATGTCTTTCCGTGCATCCACATAATTTTCGGACTTAAAAAGGGCCTCGGCACGCTCAACCAGCAACCGAGCATCTTTCGGGTTGCGCTCAATGCCAATATTCAGCCAATAAATCGCCTCTTGATACTTTTCCTCGATAAGAAGGCTGGAGCCAAGGTACTGAAATGCCCTGGGCTCATCCACATCGGGTTTAAGGGCAAATGCCTGCTTGAAATCCGCCGCCGCACGCTCGTACTGACCAAGATCGAAGTAGGCCTTACCGCGAGAGAAATAGGGCCTGACGGCAGGTGTTATCTGTAAGGATTTTGTATAGCTTTCTATCGCACCCTCATCATCCTCCTCCATGGCACGACAAAAACCGATCTCATAATAGGCCTTTGCCGCCTGTCGACTTTTCGGATCGACCCGAATCGCCTTCCTGTACCACCGAATGGATTTAGTACAACCCTTCTCTATTGACAGCGCTTCCCCCTGGCTGATGTACTCCTCCTGTAGATCAGACGCAGCCGCCGGCAGATGCCAAACCATAAGCAGGAAGAGAAAAAACATCTTGCACCTGATTAGCATCACTTGGCCACCTGATCACTTTCCAATTCACTACAAGCCTAGCTGATGACAGGAGTAAGGATGGACTTAATTACACCCTCTTTTGGTCCCCCCTCATTTGCGCCAGTCACGCGCTATTAAAACGCTAGACTGAAAGATTCTATCTTATTGTTTTATTTGCTGTTTATAGCTTATTGACCGAAATCAAGGCCAGCCTATTGAAACAGCTGGTAGATTGCTTACAAATCGCGATGTTATCGATGAGTACCTTAATGCATAGACTTATACTTGTACTGCCTATTCTGCTCGCATCGGCTGCCTTTGCGTCAGCACAAGAGGAACTCAAGTCACAGCGCCAGATAGAGATCATTCATTTGCTTAAACACGACTGCGGCTCATGCCACGGCATGCGTCTGGAAGGTGGATTGGGGCCTGCGCTCAAGCCTGAGCAACTCAAGAACTGGAGTGCGGAACAACTGGCGGTAACTATCCGTTACGGCCGTCCCGGTACACCCATGCCCCCCTGGGGACCATTTCTCACCGAAGCCGAGGCCATCTGGCTGGCACAGCAACTGAAGCAGGGTATTCAGCCATGAAGCCGCTACATGCACTACTGCCACTGCTGTTGCTCTTTTCCGGATGGGTTCATGGCGAGTGTCTGACCCGTGGCACCGGTGATATGGGCATCGTCATCGAACGGGCCGCCGGCAGCCTCAAGGTAGTGGACACCTCAGCTCACACCGAGCTGTTCCAGGTTCCCGATCTCGGTGATCTCTCTCACGCCTCCGCCGTCTACTCACGGGATGCACGCTATGTCTATATCTTTGGACGCGACGGCGGTCTCACCAAAGTAGACATTCTCTGTGGAAAAATTGTCAATCGCATCGTCCAGGGCGGTAACAGCATCGGTGGCGCCATCTCACAAGATGGTTCCCTGATCGCCGTATCCAACTACGAGCCAGGCGGCGTAAAGATCTTCTCCTCCGATGACCTCTCCCTGGTAGCGGACATTCCCGCCACCCCCATAGCAAAAGGGAAACAGTCTAAAACCGTCGGCCTGGTGGATGCCCCCGACCAACGCTTCGTCGTCAGCCTTTACGATAGCGGTGAGAGCTGGATCATCGACATGAAAGATCCAAAGGCACCGGCCATTGAACGCTTCAAGAATATCGGCCGCCTCCCCTATGATGCGCTGATCACACCTGAAGGTCGCTACTACATCGCCGGTCTGTTCGGACAGGACGGCCTCTCTCTGATCGACCTGTGGCACCCGGAAAAAGGGGCGCAGTTAATTTTGGCGAATTACGGTCGTGGCGAGAAAAAGCTGCCGGTCTACAAAATGCCCCACCTCGAAGGCTGGGCGATGGCGGGCAACCTTGCTTTCCTTCCCGCCGTTGGCCAACACTCGGTGCTTGTAGTCAACAGCGGCAGTTGGCAAGAGATAAAACAGATTCCGGTTCACGGCCAGCCTGTATTTGTCATGGCCCGCCCGGACGGACGTCAGATCTGGGTCAACTTTGCCTTTCCTCACAACGACACCATACAGGTTATCGACAGTGAATCGCTGGAGATTGTCAAAACCCTCAAACCCGGCAAGGGCGCACTCCATATGGAGTTCTCTCCCCGTGGTGAAGAAGTGTGGATTTCAGTTCGCGACAAGGATGAGGTTCAGGTGTACGACACCCGGACACTGACACTGACAGATCACCTGGCAGTGGATAAACCCAGCGGTATCTTTTTCACAGCCCGTGCTCATAAAACAGGACTATAGTATGGCGACCACTGCACCTATTATCGAGCGTTCTTCCTGGCAGGGAGACAGCCCCAAAGAGGTCAAATTGAACGATCTGGAAAAACGGTTGCTGAATGAGTACCAAAAGGGATTTCCCCTTACCCCTTCACCTTACGCCGATATCGCAACAAAGCTGGGTACCAGCGAAGCCCTGGTGCTACAGATACTCAGCCGACTCCAGGAGTTGGGTGTTATCAGCAGAATCGGCCCGGTATTCAAACCCAAGCGTGTGGGTGTCAGCACCCTGGTAGCCATGGCCGTACCCGAGGAGCAGTTAGAGGCGGTCGCTGAACAGATCAACAACTACACCGAGGTTAACCATAACTACGAACGGGAAGATAGATACAATCTTTGGTTTGTAGTCACAGCCAGTGACAAAACCCACCTCCAGACGGTGCTGGCGGAGATGGAGCACCAGACTGGATATAATCTTCTCAACCTGCCACTTGAGAAGCAGTTCCATATCGACCTGGGATTTCCACTATGGTGCTGACAGAACAGGATTATCAACTGATTGCCGAAATCCAGGGCGGCCTGCCGCTCTCAAGCCACCCCTATGCCGAGGTTGGCGCCCGCATCGGTCTTGATGAGGGGGAGGTTATCGAGCGCATCGGTCTGATGCAGGAGAGCGGTGTCATCAAACGTATGGGGCTGGTGGTGCGTCATCATGAGCTGGGTTACAAAGCCAATGCCATGGTGGTGTGGGATGTCCCGGATAATGAACTCGATGCTGTGGGTGAAGCACTGGGTGAAGAGCCCTGTATCACCCTCTGCTATCAGCGCCCACGCCGACTGCCGGAGTGGCCCTACAACCTCTTCACCATGATTCACGGCAAAGAGCGGAAGCGGGTTCTCGACACCATAGAAAGCCTTAGCCAACTCCCGGAGATGGAAGGTATCTCATACAAAGTGCTGTTCAGTGGACGGCGCTTCAAGCAGCGCGGCGCCCGCTACCAGTGACAGACCAGCCGACGTAATGGATCAACTGGATCGCACCATCATCAACAATCTGCAGGGCGGCTTTCCCATTGCTGATCACCCCTATCGCCAGGCAGCGAAAAAACTGGGTATAGAGGAGAGTGAACTGATCCAGCGTCTGGAGTGCATGTTGGAGAAGAAGCAGCTCTCCCGCTTTGGTCCACTCTACAACGCGGAACGGCTCGGTGGTGGCCTCAGCCTCTGCGCCATGAGCATTCCGGCCGATGCATTTGAGCGGGTCACCGGGCAGGTCAACGACTTTCCGGAAGTGGCCCACAATTATGCACGCGACCACACCTTCAACATGTGGTTCGTACTCGCTACCGAGCGAGCGGAGCGCATCGACAAAGTGCTATCTGAAATTGAAAAGACCACAGGCTATCCGGTCTACAACATGCCCAAAGAAAAGGAATTTTTTATCGGGCTGAAATTCGAAGTGTGACAGTAGTGCAATCCACCGCTTTGAAAGCTTTTCGCCAAAAATGAACACAAATTCCGAACTGACTGAGATGAAATCAGTAAGCGTATCAAGCCCTTCTCCCAACTGAGGATGTCGTAAAAACACCAGTCCCTTCTCCCTACGAGGGAGAAGGTTAGGATGAGGGTGTATTAAATCAATAAGTTACCTTAAGCGAGTCTTCGATTTCGTGATGCAAAACGGGACATCCAAGTCCCCCTTTTGCACTCAATCTTCGACAGCCTATTAGTGCCCCGGCCGTCCTGGTCACTGACGCTACGCGATAACATCGCAAGCTCGTTACCGCTTCGCAGTCAGTTCCCAGTGACTGGACGCCGTGTTCGGATGCCTACTTTGCTTCCCCTCTGGCGCGCTACGCGCACGACGGGTAAGCAGTGCGGCCTCACGGCTACCGGGGATTACCAGCCTTCGCTTCGCTCTCCATGGCTGGCAGCGATTGATCCCCCTCACCCTAACCCTCTCCCCGGTGGGGAGAGGGGACTTTTGCGACACCCTCCAACTGGGGAAAAGGGAGTTTGTGATACTCCCCCATAATCTGGATGTTTACCTGAGACGGGTTTTTGCTCTATCTTCGGATACAATAGATATTTAATCATTAGGATACCCCCCTTGAAAAAACGAAAACTCGGCCAGAAAATTACCTTTATCAGTGCCATCATCTTCTACTTGTGTGGCGTAGGCTTTCTCGTGGCCACCGGTTACTACGGCTCTCAGTTCGGTACAGAGAGTCCAATTTTTGCCAGCTTTGCCGCTTCAGTAGTCTTCTTCTTTGGTGCTGGGGTAGTTCTGCATGTCATGGGCTCGATCAATATGCCGGACCTGCGGGTAAACCGGGGCAAACCAACGGATTGAACCCTGTTACGTAGAGTAAAGGCCGCCATACATATGAGTACAGATAGCACAATAACTGTAGGTTCTATTGGCAACTGGTTACACCAGGGTTGGCGTTACTACCGTCAAAATGCCTTGGTGAGCAGCACCTATATCGCGCTCTTTCTATTACCCGGCTCGGTCATACAATACGCAATGGTATCTGAGGGTTACGGCCTCTTTTACTACCTGCTTGCCGCCGGGTTTATTATTTTGATACCCGCCCTGTCGGCACTCTACTACCCCCTCTCTTCGATCAGCGACAAAGGGCAGCAGGGTAATATTAACGACATAATGAGCGGGCTTACCCGGGTACCCAAGGCATGCTGGGTACTCACCGCTTTTATGGTTGCGTTCTATCTTATCTGGATCACCGATGCCGCTATCGTCTACAGCTTCTATTTCAAGCTCGATCCGGTCCTGCTAAGTGACTACATGGCAAACCCCGACTATCGATCAGAGGTCAACAGCTTCATAGTTAACATCAGCCTTGCCGGTATGGTTTTGGCGGGTATTGCCTATAGCGTCACTGTATTTTCTCTGCCTCATGCTTTTGAGAGCCGGGTGGGATTTGTAGATGCGGTAGTTTTTAGTATTAAGAGCATTACCTCCCATTTTCGCGTAATGCTGCTGTGGGCACTGTTATTGGGTATATCTCAGCTCACTGCACTGCTGATATTCTCACCACTGGAGATCATACTGTTACCGATACTCGCCTACGCCAACCTTGCTGCTTATCGCCAGATCAGTGGAGTCTCATACAGTGAATAAAAAGGACGACCCAATATTGGATGAGCTTGACCGCCGTATCGTCAAGGAGACCCAGGCCGGCCTGCCGTTGGTACCCCAGCCCTATGAAGAGATCGCAAGGCGCCTTGAATGCAGTGCAGCCGAAGTGATGAGCCGAATGCAAAAAATGCAGGAGAGTGGAGCTATCAGGCGTATTGGTGCTGTTCCAAATCACTACACACTGGGCTTCCGAGGAAATGGAATGACCGTGTGGGATCTACCCGATGACAAGGTGGAGGAGTATGGCGAAAAGATCGGCAACCTCGACTTTGTCAGCCATGCCTACCAACGTCCACGCCATCAACCCCAGTGGAACTACAACCTCTTTGCCATGGTTCATGGCAAGGATCGTGATGAAGTGATGGAGAAGGTGAAGATAATCGTTGAGCTACTCGGTGAACACAACCGTGGACACGAAGTGCTGTTCAGCTCAAAGATTCTGAAGAAAACCGGTATGCGATTCTAGGAGGGCGTCGTGAAAGCACAAATTCCTTCTCCCTACGAGGGAGAAGGTTAGGATGAGGGTGTATTAAATCAATAAGTTACCTATTGATCCCCCTCACCCTAGCCCTCTCCCCGCTGGGGAGAGGGGACTTTTGTGACACCCTCCCGAGGGGAGAGGGGACTTTTGTGACACCCTCCCGAGGGGAGAGGGGACTTTTGTGACACCCTCCCGAGGGGAGAGGGCGTATATGGGACGGCAGTGATTAGACATCTAACCCACTTCTCAACTGACAACTGACAACTGACAACTGATTATAAAATGTTCCGAATCTCACAATTCATGCAGGAGTTGGATAACCCAAAACCCTTGGGTCCCAAGCGCAATCCGCCCGGCCCGGTGGTTATCTGGAATCTGGTACGGCGCTGCAACCTCACCTGCAAACACTGCTACGCCATCTCGGCCGATACCGACTTTCCCAATGAGTTGAGCACTGACCAGGTGTTCGAGGTGATGGATGACCTCAAAGGATTCAAGGTACCGGTACTGATTCTCTCCGGTGGTGAGCCCCTGTTGCGCCCCGATATCTACGAGATTGCCCATCGCGCCAAGGATATGGGCTTCTATACCGCCCTCTCCACCAACGGCACCCTTATCGACGAAAGCAACATTGAAAAGATCGCCGCCGTCGGCTTCGACTACCTGGGCATCAGCTTTGACGGCATTGCAGAAACCCACGACAGCTTCCGTCGCAAGGAGGGCGCTTTTGATGCCTCTATGAAGGGGCTCCGTCTCTGTCGTGACCAGGGCATCAAGGTGGGTCTGCGTTTCACCATGACTCAGGACAACGCCGATGAGTTGCCACAACTGCTCGATCTGATGGATGAGGAGCGGGTGGACAAATTCTACTTCTCTCATCTCAACTATGCAGGTCGTGGAAATAAGAACCGCAAAGACGATGTCTTTCTCAACACCACCCGCTGGGCCATGGAGCTGCTGTTTAAACGCGCACTGGCAGACGTAAGAGGTGGGCGAAAAACCGAATTTGTCACCGGTAACAACGATGCCGATGGTGTCTACCTGCTGCATTGGGTACGTAAACACTTCCCTGAGCAGGCGGAACATATCAATGCAAAACTCGCCCAGTGGGGGGGGAACAGCTCCGGTGTCAATATCTCGAACATCGACAATCAGGGCAATGTCCACCCGGATACCATGTGGTGGCACTACAACCTGGGTAACGTAAAAGAGCGTCCCTTTTCAGAGATCTGGCAAGACACCTCAGACCCCATTATGGCCGGACTGAAACAGAGTCCGAGAACAGTGGGCGGTCGTTGCGGTGAGTGTGCCCATTTCGATATCTGTGGCGGCAACACACGAGTGCGTGCCCTGCAGCTCACCGGTGATGCCTGGGCCGAAGATCCAGCCTGTTACCTTACCGATGAGGAGATCTCTACTTGAGTGTAGAAATAGAGAGGATTGTCGGTTGAACTAAGCTTGTGAAACCGAACCTACCGACTGAACAGTGCTTATTCCAGGAAAAAAGCTCCGTGTAGGAGCGGTTTCTCGAACCGCGAAGAAGAGGCCGGTAGAGCATGACTATTCATCGCGCTTCGAGAAAGCGTTCCTACAGCAGGCCACAGGATTTTTGCAGAGAGCCATTTAACCTAGAATCCTCAGTTGGGCAGGGTGGAGAGTGCACTTGCGATGGTGCAGTACAAGGCACAACGACGAGGAATAGTTATTCTATTCCAAGGAGTTGTAACGCCGTAATGCGCCACCGCAAGTGTGCTATCCGCCCTGCAGCGTGATTCACCCTGAGAGTGAAATAGGCGATCGCAGTCAATGCAATTAAAATCAATGTGTTGCTCGTAGAATGAAGCAGCCAACTGAGGATTCTAGGTTTAAACTGATGAGACAGATCAACTACAGAAAATACACCCCCCTCCTCGCCCTCTTCTGGCTCACCGTCTCTGCATCCGCATTTGCCGACGGCGACACCCAGGCGCTCTACAAACAACACTGCGGCGAATGCCACGGTGAGGATCGCCTGGGAAAAATAGGCCCCGCCCTGCTGCCGCAGAATCTCAAACGGCTGCGCAAAAAGGCTGCCGCCAAAGTGATCAAGGAGGGACGAATAGCCACCCAGATGCCGGCATTCAAAGAGAAGCTAAAAGATGCTGAGATAGAATCACTTGTGAATCTCGCCTATACCCCTCTTGCAGAGATACCTGTCTGGGGAATGAAAGAGATCAAGGCAAGCCGGCTGGTCTACCACAAGCCGGGGACTCTACCGGACAAACCGCTGTTTAATGCAGAGATCGAAAACCTCTTTATGGTGGTAGAGCTGGGTGATCATCACGCCACCCTGCTCGACGGCAACAGCTTCACCCCTATTCACCGCCTGCCCACCCGCTTCGCTCTTCACGGCGGCCCCAAATGGGCCGAGGGCGGCCGCTACATCTACTTCGCTTCCAGAGATGGCTGGATCAGCAAGTTCGATGCCTTCAACCTGAAATATGTGGCCGAGGTGCGTGCCGGGATCAACACCCGCAATCTTGCCGTCTCCCACGATGGACGCTACCTTATCGTCGCCAACTACCTACCCCACACACTCACAGTGCTGGACGCCAAGGATCTCTCCCCTATCAAGGTGATCGAGGCAAAAGATGACAAAGGAAACAGCTCACGGGTGAGCGCAGTCTACACTGCCGACCCGCGTAACAGCTTCGTCGCCGCCCTCAAGGATATACCGGAGGTGTGGGAGATCAGCTACCTGGATGAACCACCGTCCGGCTTCTCCGGCTGGGTTCACGACTACAACAGAGAGTCCGGTGATGCACATAAGGAGGAGCCCTTTGCCGTGCGCCGCATCCAGCTCAAGGATTATCTCGACGACTTCTTCATGACCCAGGAGTACGACCAGATCATCGGCACCGCCCGCGACGGCACCGGCCAGGTGGTCGATCTCGACCTGAAGCGTGCTGTTGGCAAAGTGACACTCCCCGGTATGCCACACTTGAGTTCCGGCATCACCTGGAACTATCAGGGGAAAACCGTATTGGCAACCCCTAATATCAAGGAAGGCGTGGTCACCATCATCGATACTGAGAGCTGGGAAGTGATCAAACGCATCAAGACTCAAGGACCGGGGTTCTTTATGCGTAGCCATGAGAAGAGCCCCTACGCCTGGGTGGACGTCTTCTTCGGTCCCAACAAAGACCTGATGCACGTTATCGACAAACAGAGCCTGGAGATAGTCAAGACGCTGAAACCGGCCCCTGGAAAAACCTCTGCCCATGTCGAATTCACCAAGGACGGAAAGTACGCCCTGGTAAGCATCTGGGATCAGGAAGGCGCACTGGTGATCTACGATGCCAGTACACTGGAAGAGGTTAAACGCCTGCCGATGAAAAAACCTTCAGGTAAATACAATGTACACAACAAGCTGACTCGTTCGAGCGGTACCAGCCATTGATTTCAATCGACACAAAAAAGTGGAACGAAGAGGGCACAGAGAAAAACATTAATTTTGAAAAGGAAGACTCGTTACATTTGACACTGAGTATTAACGAAACATGACTATGCACAATAATCCCGAAAACTATCTCGATGGAAATCAGGATGCCTTCGTAGGATTATTGTACGGGGCCAGTTAGCAAAATGACTGAATCAACCATGCAACAGGTCAACTGCCTCTACTGTGGCAAGAAAATTCCTGATGATACAGCAGCCTGCCCTCACTGCGGTGCAGTCTCCCATTATCAGAAGCGGGGCTACCGTTCCGGTACCAAGAGAAAGTTTGTCCTCTTCTTTATCGCTCTGGTGGTGTTCTGCTTCTTTTTCATGTTCTGGCTACCTCGATAGGAGAGATCAAATCATGATCAAACGTTACCTTTTACTCCTTACCCTCCCCTTTTCCCTTGCTACAGCAGGTCAGCCACAGCACCAGGCCTCATTAATCAGTGTCGAGGATGGCGATACCCTGGTGGTGAAGATTAAGGGTGAGGAGAAGCGAGTCCAACTCCTCGGTATCGATGCACCGGAAGATGTGGAGAATCCGAAGTTCACCAAGGACCTTCAACGCACTGCGCTGGATAAGCAGGCACTGCTGAAGATCGGACAGATGGCCACAACTCACCTAAAAGAGTTGGTCACGCCAGGCGAGAAGCTCACCTTGGAGGCTGACCTAACCAAAAAAGATCGCTACGGCCGCCTATCCGCCACTGTTTTTCGATCAGACAACCGCTCTCTCAACCAAACTATGGTGGAAGAGGGTTACGCCGTTGTGCTTGGCCGTTACCCTCTCGATCCATCACTGAAACAGTCACTGAAGAGTGCCGAGCAAGAAGCTTCTGAGGAAGCGCGTGGCTTGTGGGGTAGTGCAGCTGAAACTACCCGTGCATGGCACGGTCAAACCCGATAGAACTCAACGAAACTTCGACACAACAGACAGACTCATGAAAAGACGTTACCTCATCAATAGTGGTGCCCTGCTACTGCTCCTGTTCCACACTTGCCTCCAGGCAGAGACCTTTGACTACGACCCGGATACCGGCGAAGAGATCAACGAGGTCTGTGCCGGCTGCCATGGTGAATACGGCGAGGGTGGCAAGGAAGGTGAATACCCCCGCATTGCCAGCATGGCCACCGCTTTTACCGCCAAACAACTCCACCTGTTCAGGGAGCGCAAACGCCCCAACATGGCAATGGTCGAGTATGTTGATGACCGGCAGATGCCGGATGCCGACATATTCCATGTCTCTGAATACCTCTCCCGGATCACCCTGAAAACCAAGCTGCCGCCGGCCAACGAGAACGATCCGGGTTTTGATGCCTACGCCCGCCTGCTGGAGTCAAAACGGCTGATGCAGATCCCCCGAGCCAAAGGGGATATAGATAAAGGAAAAAAGCTCTACCGCAAAGAGTGTGGTAGCTGCCACGGCAAAGAGGGCTGGGGTGATATCAAAAAAGCCGTACCGATGCTGGCGGGACAGTACACCAACTACCTATGGCGGCAGGTGAAGAAGTACCGTGAAAAGATCCGCATACACGATGAAGAGGAGCCGGAGAGCGAGCTGCTTGATGATTTCAGCGATGGAGAGCTTGAAGATATCTTCGCCTACATCTCCATTGTCGATGATTGAGGCTCCTACTTACTAACTCTGAATAGGGATTGATCTTGATAGGCGTTTAACTCATCATATCGCAAGCAGTATTTCCGGTTAGTTGTCAGAAAGGGTCTATTCAATATGTACGGTATGATTTTTGATTTTTTACGCGAGTATGTTGTTGAGCGGCATGGGGGCAAAGAGACCTGGAAGGCCCTGCTGGATGACAATGACTATGGCTATAAAATCTACTTTCCGGTGAAAGAGTATCCCGATGAGGAGATCGTGGCACTAGCTACCTCTGCATCCAAAGCACTGAATTTGCCACTGCCTGATGTGCTTGAGGACTTTGGATCATTTGTCGGCCCAAAACTGACCACTTTCTATCACATGTATGTCAAAGACAAATCATGGAAAACGCTGGATATTATTGAAATTGCCGGCAGCAGTATTCACGACACTATTCATCAGCACAACCCCAGCCGTAAACCACCCACCATATCCAGTAAACGCGAGAGCGATGACTACTTGATCCTGACCTATCACTCTCACCGCAAGCTCTGCCCTGTTGTCCGTGGCGTTGTGAGGGGGCTTGGAGAAAAGTATGGCGAGCGCTTCCGAATTGTAGAGTCCCAGTGTATGCACAAGGGCGCTGAAGAGTGTGTCATGCACATTACACGGATCTAAGCTGTATTAGACTCCTCGGCTGAAGCTGAAGGAGTACCATATCGATTGAGTCGGCTCTGGTAAAGAGAATCGGGGAGCAGGTCTCCCGTTGCCTATTATGGGCGGTGATGTGCAATGGGAGACCCCCTTGGTCCCTTCGTGGTCCCCTATTACTCTCTATGTTGCTGTGATGTTTGTACTATCAATTATGTTGGATCTGGTTGCGCCCATTTTCCTTTGCTTGATAGAGTAGTATGTCAGTTGCTTTGATGAGTGCTGATGAGTGGAGGTTTGGAGTGGGCATCATGGTGTTGACTCCGATGCTTATGCTCACAACATTACTGACTTTTGAGGCTGCATGTGGTATTTGCTGTTGGGTCACTATTCCAAGGCATTTTTCTGCCACTATAATTGCCTGTTCTGCATTTGTATCAGGGAGTAGAATAACAAACTCTTCGCCGCCATAACGGGCCACTATATCTGTTGCTCGTTTTGACACAGAGTCAATGGCTTGTGCGACCTGCCTGAGACAGCTGTCACCCTGTAGATGGCCATAATAATCGTTATAATCTTTGAAATGGTCAATGTCTATCATGATGAGTGAGAGTGGTGTTTGGCCTCGTTGAGCGTGGCTCCACTCTTTAGGTAGCATTTGATCAAATATTCTTCTGTTGGAAAGGTTAGTTAAGCCATCCTTAAATGATAGTATCTTCAGTTCATTATTGAGCATTAACAATTCTTGTTCTGCCCGTTTTCTTTCAGCAATATCGCGACCTATGGCAACCAGGTATTCATGTTTTGCAGTTTCATCAGAAATTAATGAGACTTGATATTAGGTTGGTACTTTATGCCTATCTTTACAGATTAGTTCCATTTCAAGGATGACAGATTTGCCCTCCAAAACGGTAGTGGTGGCTTTTCTGGCTTTTTCCAAGTCCTCAGGGCTATAGTAGTGAGTAGGGGCTGGCAGTTCGGCGATTTCATCATCGGAATATCCAGATGTTTCACGGAATGCTTTATTCCATCGTATGGCTTTACCCGCTGCAGGATCAAATAAGAAGAAGGTATCCTTTTGTGCATCCAGGGCGTTATCAATGAACTCTTTTGCTAGCGCTGCCTCTTTATTTGATTTTTTTAGTTTGTTCTCAGCTGTTTTTAGGTCGCTAATGTCCTGAATAGACCCTCCCATTCGAAAAGGGTTACCAGAGTCATCCTTCAATGCTAATCCTCGATCTCTGAACCATTTGTACTCACCTGTCTTTGTTCTCAGGCGGTGTTCACAATCATAACGGGTATTCTCTTCAAGATGGCGCTTGAGCAATTCGAGCGCGCGTTCCTTATCGTCAGGATGGACTCTGGATTCCCAAGTGCTATATTTTTCTGGTAGTGGTTCATCTCCATCATATCCCAACAATCTTTTCCACTGCTGAGCATGCCATTCGTAACCGGTTTTAATATCCCACAGCCACAAACCGTCGCTGGTACCATTGATTGCAATTTCCAGGCGTTCGCTTTTATCATAAAGCTCTTCTTTAACATGCTCCAGCTCGGTAATATCTTTAATCGCAGAGATAAAATAGTCAGGTTGTCCGGCATTATTACGAACAAGAGAATACGTTAAGACTGTAGGAACCGTTGATCCGTCTTTTCTGATGTAGCGTTTTTCCAGCGAGTGGGAATCAATCTCCCCGGCCAGAACCTGCTCCATATGGTGAAGATCCACATGGAGGTCTTCAGGGTGCGTAATATCCTGAAAGCTCATCTGTAACAGCTCATTATTTGTATAGCCCATGATGTCACATAACGCCTGATTGACTCGAAGCCAGGATCCATCCGGTGCTACATGAGCCAGGCCAATGGCTGCATGCTCAAAAGTGTCTCTGAAAAGCCTCACGCTTTCTTCAACTTGACGGGCCATAGGTTTTGTAATGCGCTGGAATGCCCAAGATCCAATTAAAACAAAAAAGATAGTTATTCCCGCAGTAATCCAAGCCGCCTGAACAAATGGCGACCGAATCTCTTTCAGATCAATTTTCGCAACAATACCCAGATTCAACTCTGCTACGGGTTCATAGGCGGCAAGTACCATTTCCTCACGATAATCAAGACCAATAAGCGATCCAGAGTTTCCCAGTAAGGCAAGACGCATCGGCGCCGACTTTTTACCATTGAAGGGAATGGGATTCGGGTTAGTCAAATCATGATGGCGATGACTTAATAGGAAGACAATCTGATCACCCTCCCGCTTGGCAAGTGTGAATTCGCCCGTTTCTCCGAACCCTTTAAAGTTGCTATGTGCCTCTATGAGTTGGCCAAGTGTGTCTTCAAATGCGTGTGCCCCTGAATGCGCCATGTCAAAGCGCGCAATCGCTTCTATCAAACGAGCCCGGCTATGAGCTGTTTCAATTAGGCGGTGACGCTCTTGGTCGAAGCTCACGCTATACAGAATCGTAGTTGCTATAACTAATGAAACCAGAACAACCACACCCATAACAAGGATTAAGTAGAGACTCTTCTTATACATCTCTTGAATAATCATATTTTAGATTGTAGATCAAACCGAATGAAACTGTATGAATGACCGCTTTGTCTTTACCGGCCGTTAACCTAGTGCAGGATGAAAGTAATCATGGGCACCCATGGATTAGCATCCAGTGAAATGACGGGGGTCCTTGAATTGCCGCTTGATTGCCATTTTTCTATTCGATTGACTATATGGCCACCACAACTCCATTTTCAATTACTCTGGCCCCTTGGTCCTTCAAGGGCGCTGAAGAGTGTGTCATGCACATTACACGGATCTAAGCTGCATTAGACTCCTCGGTTGAAACTGAAGGAGTACCATATCGATTGAGCCGGCTCTGGTAAAGAGAATCGGGGAGCAGGTCTCCCGTTGCCTATTATGGGCGGTGATGCGCAATGGGAGACCTGAAGCTCCCCCATTTTTGAGCTGGAATCGTTTTATCTCAGTGTTATTTTGCACCCAAAACTGACCCCTTATCTTAGGTGCATTACCTCTGCTTATTCTTCATAGTTGATTTAATCAACTTACCAAAACTTTTATCTTTCTTTCTCTTTTCCAAATAGGACATTTGATTGAATTCGGACTCTTTCTTCATCTTCAGATAGTTTTGATAGCGTTGCTCGGACAGGTCACCGGCCCTTGTAGCAGCCAAGATTGCACAGCCTTTTTCATTGGTATGGGAACAGTTACTAAACTTGCAGCTTTGAGAAAGCTCCAGTATTTCTGAGAAAGTCTCATCTAAGCCGTCATCTATAGACATGCTGCCAAGCTCTCTCATGCCTGGAGTGTCTATTATCATTGCCCCACTTTCTAACCGAACTAATTGACGACTTGTTGTAGTATGCCGCCCCTTGCTTTGTATTCTACTAACTGACTGGGTTTCAAATTTATCATTACCTATTATGCTGTTGAGTAAGGTAGTTTTACCAACACCAGATGAACCTAACAAGCAATAGGAAGAACCACTCTTTAAAGAGCCGGCAACTAAATCAATATTCTCCCGGCTCAAATTGCTAAACTCCATTACGGTAGTTTGAGGAGCGATACCCAGAACTTTTTCCTTAATTCCGTCAACCTCTTCTTTGGAAATAAGGTCGCACTTGCTCAGCAGGATAACAGGCTCAATCCCACTTTCATTGACCATAACTAAACCTGATTACCCACCAGGCTCAGCTATTGAGCCTGTGGTGGCCGCATAATGGAACCCTCTGAATATACGAGGGTTTCCATCATGCCAAAAAATACTATCCAGTTTCAAAAAGGGCTTGGTTTGCACGAATTTCTGGAAAAATATGGTACCGATACTCAATGCAGCCAAGCGCTGCATCGACTTCGCTGGCCAAGTGGATATGTTTGCCCAGAGTGCGGTAACGCAACGTGCTGCGAACTCAAAAGCCGCAAGATATACCAGTGTCATAAATGTCATCACCAGACATCGCTTACTGCGGGTACCATTTTTCATGGCACAAAGTTGCCTTTGAAGAAATGGTTTCTGGCCATCTATTTGCTGACCCAGCGTAAAAAGAGCACCTCTGCCTTGCAACTGTCTCGTGAGATTGGAGTGAACTACAACACTGCGTGGAAGCTCAAGCACAAACTGATGCAGGTAATGATGGAACGCCAGGGTAAGAAAAAGCTGACTGGCCGCATTGAAATGGATGATGCATATATTGGCGGTGAAAAACCTGGTAAGCGTGGACGAGGCTCCCGCAACAAAATCCCTTTCGTAGCCGCCGTTGAGACGACGCAGGACGGCAGGCCTTTGAAAATTCATCTGCGTCGTGTGCGTGGTTTTCGTAGTGCAGAAATTGCTCGATATGCCAAGTCCAGTCTGGTTTCTGGTAGCACTGTATTCTCTGATGGTCTCTGCTGCTTCAGAGCTGTCACTGATGCTGAATGCGATCATGTGGCCATTGTGACTGGTGGCGGTCGAAAAAGCGCACAGAGCTCCACCTTCAAGTGGGTGAACACCATGCTTGGCAACGTCAAGAATTCTTTGCAGGGAACTTTTCATGCTATACGAAAAAAACATGTACCTCGTTATCTTGCCGAATTCGAACGCTGATCGCCATGGAAGGCTGAAAGCCGAGGCGATTAGTCCCCGATAGGCGTAGGCGCGGTTGTATGGCCGGAATTGCGACCGGCAGGGAGCGATGTAGGGCATACAAGGAGTGCATCCGAAACGCCGTAGAGTCATTGCGGGAGTCATGATGGAGTAGTGCACAAGCAGCTTTGCTGCAATGTGCAATACGGAATCGTGACGTACGCAGGACGGTCGGGGCATAACGGCTGTCGCGTAGGCGAGTCGATTTTGGAGACTTGGATGTCCCAAAATCTTTCACGAGGTAGCGACACGCTTGTATCGGTTTAATCGTCGCTTCAATCTTCCAGAAATGATTGAGCGATTGCTCTTTGTTGCGTTGCGTACACCACCAATGCCTTATCGCTTCTTGAGAATGGCTGAGGTTTATGGGTAATCGGGTAACTAAATAGCGTTCCAATCTTCTTAAATTAAAATTATCATTCAATGATTGAATAATGAAAGCAACGTCAATATTTGCAGCTATCAGCTGAAAATCAACTAATTTCCCAGAAGTCTTTCTCTTAAGAAGTGTCTTTCTTGGGAAAACACCATATATAATCGCATGGGTATCATCATCGTAAAAATCTGCATACACCCAGTCACCAGCAGTAGGAAGCTCGCTTGCAGACTCGCTAGAGTAAAGAAGGTTTCCCGATAACTCAGCAAATACATCCTCCCCTCCTTTTGTCACGGTGTAGCTATCTTTATGAACTGAAACTACCCGAGCAACACTATGTGCGGCAATTTTATTATCATCCACTCGGCTCTTAAACCAGCCGCTATACCCTATGTTTTCAAGGTCACTCATAATTCAGCTTATATCTCAATCTCTTGCATTGGTCCTGCCAACAAAAAAGCAGCGCTTTATGGGTCCGAGTTAATCGTTTTTCTATCTTTATTTTCATTGTTGTATGCAAATTTACAGTGGCCGTATCTAATTACCAGCACAGTTATCGCTATTAACAGAATGGCCCCACCGATTCCTAATATCCTAACCGTTTCTAGATTTTTCATATCTAAAATCAGATATCGTGCCAAAGCGACAATTGCAATATAAAGAGGCATTCTGACAGGAAGTTTTCCAGATTCCAGGTATATAGAAACCATTGCTAATACTTCCAGATAAATAAACATCAGCAAAAGATCGGCCAGTGTGACTTTAGCAGCCTCGATCATTGCTGATATTTCAAATCCAAAGGCAATCAATGTTGAGATAGAAACAATTCCTAATCCAACATTCTCTATTGCCCGAAGCAGCTTGGTGCTTGTGTTTTTAACATCTCTCAAGATAATAATACCTTTATAAGTAAGGGTTCACGGGGCCAGAGTAATTGAAATTCACTTACCTTGGTAATCATGGACACCCATGGATTAGCACCCAGTGAAATGACGGGGCTCCTTGTTTGCCGTCTGATTGCCATTTTCCTATTCGATTGACTGTATAGCCACCACAACTCCATTTTCAATTACTCTGCCCCCCAGTGTTTTCACTTTTTTCCCAGCACTACAAGATTTTCATCCTCTGTAAAATTCGATTGTAGACCCTATTACTGCTTAGGGGATAACATCCACTTTAACTGTTTGCAGTAATGGGTGTCTGCCCTGCGTCAAATCGTTAATGTTACTTACTTTGATATATTTCAGTTTAAATGTGATTTTATCATCATAATTTAAGTTTTCGGCAGGCTTGCTTTCATCGCTGCTGATGAGAATTTCCAGACCATCCTCTTTCTTGCGAACACAGATACCTTCAGCTCGAAAATCACCAAGGTCAATATTGCATTTTGTTGGTCTGATATCGGCCTCTATATTGTTGCTATTCCAAAGATATATCTTACGAGAGGAGTGGCCTCGTCGTCGTTTCGGACCGGCTAGGATGAGATAATTGCTGGCGTCCACCTGAACCCAATCTCGGAAACCCCGCTGCCGCAAATCGAACCGAAGCGGAGAGTTGCTCTGAATATCACCATCATTGGTATTAACGATCAAAGCTTGGGCTCTTCCCTGACGGTCGAGTGGTCTCCTAAAACCCACCAGGAGCTGCTCCGTTCCATAACTTGTGAGGGCTTCCACATCCCTTTTACTGCGTTTGAAAAAGGATGATGGTTTAAACGGAATGGTCACCGGAGAAGTCGTCAGCTCCAAACCATTGAACTGGAAGCTCAAAAGTCTGTCACGTTCCTTCTCGTTGTAACCACCGATGACGTAGAACACGTCACCGAGTCGAGCCATAGACTCAAAATCTGAATTTTGTTTCTGGCCATTATCCAAACAGAAACTCTGACCGGTGTTTCTGAAACTCAGATTGTTGGAATCGCTTAAGTCCAGACGAAAAAACCGCAAACAATCCTGATTGTCCTCGGCAACCAGAAAAAGATTATCCGTCACATGGATTAAACCCGAAGCGTCCAACATAGCATCATTCCTCCGCACATTAAATGTATAACCCCCCGGCTAAAGCCGGTGGGTGTTTAGTCCTTCTATCGACTCTGACTCTACTCGTTTCCTTTTCCGTGGGATGGGAGTTTTTCCACAGGCTAACTAGGCTGTAGATTAATATTTTTCACAGTTTTTTATCTCTATCAGTGAACTCGTCATCTCACAGCAATATTTGTATAATTATTCTGTCTCTGAATTTTTCCTGATTAGGGTTCACGGGGTCAGCGCAACTGAAATTCACTTACCTTTTGCAATCATGGACACCCATGGATTAGCACCCAGTGAAATGGTGGGTGTTCTTGATTGTTGCCACAACTCCATTTTAAATTACTCTGATCCCTTGGCCCGCTTGATTTTATTGGCTATTTCTTCGTGGTAATGCTTTTTCCTTTCTTCTGTGTAGTGCCACCATTTTTGTGGCTCTTCGCCTTCCACAAATTTTACTGCTGAAATAAATACGTCAGCAAGACAAGGATCAAAATTCTTGTCAGTAATCTTGCATAATTCGCTGTGCATTGAATAAGGATTTTTCCCAATTAAATCAAAAGGCCTATTGATGCCAAGCATGTTTAGATACCGGATTGTAGCGGGGCCTACGTTCGGAATTTTGTTTAAATCTTTTATGTCGGTTCGGGTTTTCATTTTAATTTTGGAGCGTGGTCCTGCCCACAAAAAGTAGACACCCTAACTATGCAGCAATTGCTGCCATCCTCTCAAACTCAGCTGGACTGACATAGCCAATTGCTGAGTGCCTGCGTAGGCGGTTATAAAACACTTCGATGTATTCAAAGATACCGGATTTTGCGTCGCTTATCGATTCAAACTGTTCAGCATAGATGAGTTCCACCTTTAATCGGCTAAAGAATGACTCCATCGGTGCATTGACGCTCCTATGTCAAGTTACTACTGCAGCATCGTTTAAATCAGCCAGGATAAGAGGATATAGTTCTCGAACGATGTAACGCTTCAAGCATCGGCTTATCTCTTTGGTCGATTTTCCTTCTGCCGTGCGACGAGCAACATAAGTTCGAGTGCGTGGATCGCTCCGCATGCGTACCATGGCAATGGTCCACAACGCATTATTGGCAGATCGACTACCTCCACGATTGAGGCGATGACGCACAGTCTTACCTGAAGATGCTTGCAGTGGGTTTACTCCACACAGAGCTGCTAGAGCAGCTTCGCTATGTAGCCGTTCAGGATTGTCACCAGCGACTGACAGCAACGTCGCTGCTGTTTGTGGCCCAATGCCAAACTGTCGACGTAACCGCTTTGCTGCGCTATTTGTTAAGTGCTCCAGTGTATCATCCAGATCTTTAAGTTCAGCTGTTAGGTACATCCACCGCCTGGCGAGTAGACGAAGTGTTGTAGCCAGCGTCTTTAGTGAAATTGTTTTACCGAGAGTCCGGAGATGCAAACAACCTTGAACACACTGTCCTGGATTCGACTTCCAAAGCCTAGCTCGTATATTCTCTGGAGCAGACACCAGCAATGAACGCAATTGATTAATCGTCTGTGTTCTCGCCTTTACCGCGCTCCGCCTTGCAACTGATGCGATACGCATAGCCTCTGCAGCACCTGATTGTAACTTCGGAATAGACTGCGCTTTACCTGCCAGCACGGATCGAGCGGCACTCTCCGCATCCGTCGGATCCGATTTGCCATAGAATCGTCGCATAGAACGATCAGGACGATTGATTTCCAGGACCTCTACCTCGTGTTCAGATAGGAATCTAGCAAGGCCTGCTCCATATGTTCCAGTACCTTCTACTCCTGCGCGTGATAAATTGCCGAACGATGACGCCCATTTTAATAAGTGCTGATAGCCAGTGCCATTTGTTTCTATGGACAGTACATCAAGCATTTTTCCATGACTGTCAATAATCACTCCCACATGCATGTCCAGATGCGTATCAACGCCAAGTATGACTTCACACTGTATCGATTGTTTACCCATTTCAAGTGCCCTCTGAAGGCCTAGATATTGATCACCAACCCACATTGCAGGACAGGACACTCAAGTTGCAGTACAAAGCTCCTATTAGGTCACAGGCAATGGGCCCGGAGATACTCGGGGAACGCCAGTATCCAACCGACAGGTCAACGCAAAGGCAGCTTCGCCAATCCCAGCACGGGTCAGGTTGGACTGGACATTCAATAGAATTGTAGACTGAGTGTCCCAACAGTTTCCTTTACGGCTCATGCTGGGCCTGCACCCCTTCCGCTTCATATAGTCAATATACTTCTGTGATCGATATTGAACTCCCCTGTCCGAGTGGATGATCAAGCCAGGTTTAATCTCTCTCCGCTCAAATGCCATCGCCAGAGCATCCGTTACCAGCCGCTCCGTCATCGAAGTATCCAAAGCCCAACCAACGATACAGCGTGAATAAAGATCCATCACTGTAGCCAAGTAGAGCCATTGCTCATCGACCCATATATAGGTGATATCAGTGGTCCATTTCTCATTGGGCCTACCAGCTTCAAATTTACGCCTGAGCAGATTATCCGCCACGTTATGCATAGTCAGGGCATGGCTGCCATAATTGAAGGCTTTACCATTTCGCGCTTTTAACCCCTGCTTTCTAAGAATATCGGCGATATAATTCGTTGAACAAGGGATGTTCAGTGCATTCAACTCTTCAGCAATGCGTGGTGCTCCGTAGCGAGCCTTAAAGTCCGCATAGGTGTCTGCTACCTGCTTTTCCATATGCTCACGTCGGACCGTGCTCGCACTTTTTGGCCGACTCCTCCATCGATAATAGCCAGATCGTGATACATCCAACGCACGACACATCATGGCGATTGTGTACCACTCCTTGTGTTCTCGGATCAAAGCGTACTTCACTCTTGGTTGTTCGCGAAGTACGCAGCTGCCTTTTTTAAGAATTCGACCTCCTTTTCTAGTGCAGCCTTCTCACGTTTTAGCTTGCGGATCTCTTCGCTCTCTTTCTTGGAGTAGTCCACACCACCCACGGAATTAAATTGCTTTTCAGAGAGTCGATTGAACTGACGGCGCCAGTTATATATTTGGCCGGGGTGGATGCCTAGTTCCCTGGCTACTGATGCCGCTGTACATCCCTCTTTATCTGCTCGTTTTACCGCTTCCCTGCGAAATTCCTCTGTGTATGCTTGTGTCTTCTTACGTGCCATCTTGAGCACCTCCATATAGGTAAATCTAACTATACAGAGTGTCTACTATTCGTGGGTAACTCGGAGCGCTAACGCCAACATAACCGGCGCGACGAAGGAGCGTCCGGCGCCGCAGGCGCGTAGTTGACGTTCTTGTTGGGCGATGTCTGACTGGATTCACGCATTAGACATCGCCCATTTTATCCCCTGGTCGAGTTCATTGATTTCCTCTATACAAGCCTGCGTATCGACCTGACGATTAAGAAACGATATTTCCATTGTGGCAGGATTAAACCTCTTTAAGACGAATTCAGAAACCGGGGGTTTATTTGCGATATGAATTTGGCATAGATCAGCATTTCCCATTGTTTTTAATAATTCATCTATACGTTCGTCAGTATGTTCAAACGAGTTCCTAACGTTTCTCGAGCGTAACACTGTAAGATCATTTACACCTATGTTTTCACGCAACTCCATTGCCCTATTCTTTGCAGTTTGAGCAGCCCTATCTGAAGGAAACAATAACTTTGATATTGCAGCTGCGGAAGACAAAAATAGATTGCAGTCGCAGACGACTTCTATAGAGGTTTTGGGCCTATCTATTTTGGCGTTGTAATCACGATCAATCTGAACGCGAGCATATTCTTTTAAACGTTGGAACGAATGTTTAGCGATTCCGCTCTGGATCATCAGTTCCGCATAGTAAGCATGAGTAGAAAGGACTTCATTTCTGATCGTCAACGTGAACATTTGAACTGGCCCTTTCTTTTATGCCCAACGCCGTAAATAATCTGGCATTTTGAGAGCGAACAAAATGTCAGGTTATTTACCTTGTTATAAGGCATTTTAGAACGGAATATCATTATCAAATGTATCATCTGTAACTGGACTTTCAAGTAGTTTAATCAGTTGCCTTGTTTTATTAAATAGCTCATCAAACGTAATAACTAGCAAGCCTGGGAACTGGTGGCGAAATAACTCAAATGATTTTATTTTTGACTGATGATCAAGCTCAGACTTTGCATTACCTATTATCACCGCACATTGCGGATTAAATGAGTCAAATAAATCACTATGCCCTCCTGTGAGTGACACAAAGCTTTCTTGAAGAGAATGCTTGTAATTAAGTGCTTGCATGATTGAGCCAGATAATTCAGTTGATGTGTTATATATACCGTTACGATACTCTGCACCTAATAATGGAGTAGATGGTGTTTTAATTTCAATTAAGGCTGCACTTTGGGTGAGCCGATTTCTCATCAAGAAATCAATTATATTTCCTCCAGTATTAAAGACAGATTTACCTCCGACATATGCTTTACCTTTTACAATTGAAGTAGGCCATGAAAATGCTTGCTCCAAAACAAATGAGTGCTCTGTAAGTTTCGTTTGCCAGAATTCCTCATTTGAATTATTAATATTTGATTCCCAGTCTGACAATGCTTTTTTTAAGCTTTGTAATCCAACAGCAGCATTTAACTTACCAAGAGAGGTAGGATTTAATTCAACAAGGTGTTCAATTAATAGTGTGGGCTCTTCTAGATTAACTGCCCAATTAAGGAGCTTTGACAGCAGTGTTTTTCCAATGGTGGTATTTGCACCTAAATACCTAGAAACATCACTAGCAGTTATTGCTGCCAATTGATCTAGCTGGGGAGTAGATCTAACAAACTTTTTTTCACCTCTCGGTAAACCACCTTCATGATACAACTCATATAACGGCATGATTTCATTAATTAATTCAAGTAATTCTGCTGATTTAAGCTCTAATTTGTAGCCTTCACCACTTTTCAATGAAGAAAATGGGATTGTTTCAAAATCTACCCACTGGGTAGTTTTAGATTTACGCTGAAATAAAAAGCTTCCTTTAACACAAGCGTTTGGGTTTTTATGATTTTCTAAAATGGTTGGGCGAAATATAAGGCGTGTAGTTGCAGTCTCTCGAAGTGTAATGTTCGAGGCTTGTGCAGTAACTCGTGAAGTAGATTTAGTGATTATTTCATCCATGCTCAATTTTTTGCCTTATAACGCCTTGGTAACCGGGGCACCGGCGAGAGTGGCACTGACCTTGGCACAGCACAGGCCATGAATAAACGTCACTGCCTCGAATCACGCGCCGCAGTAGGTGCGTCCGAGTTTACCATTTTGTTAGCCGCTTCTCATGATGAGAGCTGGAATACCAGCATCTATACCCGCCACTAGAAAGGCACTCTTCAGTGTATCTGATGCGGCCATTTTAAGCGCCTCTACCTCGAATATTGATTCTGAAAAATGCGTTGGATCATCAACAACCTCTCTCAGTAACATGACATCCCTCGAATGATTACTTTTCTTGCCCTTTTCTTTAAATGAAACGAAACCTTCAAATAGCCGGACTTCGACACTTGGCTGTATTTCTGAAATTGCTTTTACAAGGTATAAAGCCGCAGTCATGACGGTGCAGCCAAGGCCAACATACCAGTAACGTGTTTTACTACCCTGTTTTTCAACAGCACGCCCCTTTGGATTGCCTTTTGAATCAAATGCCACGGAAAGAGGCGCTTCAATTAGCAGATTAACGGGTCTTTGGCTCTTAGTAATAAACTCACAAATCCTTTCTTTCGCTTCATTAAATCTTAGTTCAACTGGTGCTTCATTATTCACGAGCAATCCACAACTCGCTGATTTATTTGCAAAGCCGATATCGAGAATCAGCCATTCTTCAGCTGAAGAGATTTCCGATTTGGCACCTGCTCTAATCATGTTTTTATCGGCTAACATTCAGTAGCAGGCAACTTGCCCCCCAACCCACCTATATCCAACTTCAGCGTGCAGCTTGCCCGAAAACAATCGTGCAAGTTGCACTCTATATGCGCCTGAGCGAACGCATGGTACGTGAATAATTTTCCTGTTTGGGATATTAATAACTTATTTTTCAATAGATTACCATAGAATATAAATGGGACAATCAGATCGCTTCTCCCTGGAAGGAGGGAGAAGACGGAGTTTTGCCTTCTAACCCGCTTATTCTATCGATAGACGAGATCACTCCCCTATCGGCTTTTCGCAATCTTAAAATTCCATTGAAATTACCACTCTATTTTGAATGCGGATTTTCTTGTTGTGATGGCATGATTTCAAAGCCACCGATCCAGGCCGGTAGTGCCTTGTATCGTGAACGGTCCAGCCCGCTCAGTGCCTGCGCACACTGCTGCATTCGCTCTTTCGAAAACGCCTTGAGCATCCACCACCCCCCTGTCTCCACTTCATCGGTGATCGCTACGATGGAGAGGTCGTTATATTCCGCCCAGCGGCGTGCCAGAGGCTCGGCTGTAACTGCGACATAGACATCACTGTGCAGCAGCATGCTCAGTGTCCCTACATGGTTATCGACATAAAAGAAGGTGTCACGACGCTCGTTCACACCTGCATTATGCAAAAGCTGCAACGGTAGGTGATACCCGATCAACGACTTTTTACCCATGAATGCAATCCGCTCTCCCTTAAGTGAACTCAGCTCGTCAATGCCGGTGGAGGCATGCACCAGTATTGCACCGCGCACCAACAACTCCCCCTCCAGTGTCTTGGCTCTGGCGATGAGTTGATAATCAGGTCGCTTCTTTCTGACAATGGAAACCGGACGGGAGTCAAATAGCAGATTCGCAGGAACACCAGTGGAGGGGTCTTGTAATACGGCACTGCAACCCTCTTCGTTTAGGGCTGCAAGCAGGTTGTGTATATGGCGCTTGCCTGAATTCCCACCATCATCATGGTCGACCGTCACTCTAACAGGAGTTGAATCTGCAAATACCTGGGCAGCCGACACAACAGCAGGAAGCAGAAGAAGAGATAAGACGGTGGTGTGCAGTATGCGGGATAGGTTCATCGGGGAATCACTCTGCTCCATTCAATGAGTCAAGAAGTCTGGAGTGATTAATTATCAAACAGCTAACATTTATCTTCTCATAGCTACTAGCCGACACTCCAATCCGCACTATAGAGCCAGGGAAGCTCTGAACAAGTCATGGCCGATTGCCTTATACTCAGTAGACGCAATAGCTGTGTTGAAAATCTTGCCAATAGCCTGCTATTAGCCGCGATCTTCGCCTTGATCTTGCGCCTCCTGAGCACAATTCAATTCGGCCAGACTTATTCAGAGCTTCCCTAGGTAAATATAGCAACTTCCCACGCCCCCATTCCAGTTAACTTGGGAGTGGATGCGATAGGTTAACCCTCGCTTGTCAGCTTTGACTGTTCTCTACATTTTGTAGAGAACAGCCGGCTGCTGAATCCCGCTAGCTTGCCGCCGCCAGTGCCTGTTCAATGTCAGCAATAATGTCATCGATATGCTCGATACCGATGGAGAGACGTACCATGTCTTCGCTGACACCCGCCGTCACCATCTCTTCTGGACTAAGTTGACGATGGGTTGTAGTTGCCGGATGACAGGCGAGGGTCTTGGCATCACCGATATTGACCAAGCGCACAGCCAGTTGCAGCGCATCAATGAACTTGGCACCCGCCTCCTTACCTCCCTTGATACCGAAGGAGAGAATACTGGATGCCTTGCCGCCCATGTAGCGTTCCACCAAGGGTTTATCGGGATGGCTATCGAGACCGGCGTAGCGCACCCACTCTACCTGAGGATGATCCTGGAGGAAGTTTGCGGCTGCCATTGCATTCTCACAGTGTCGATCCATCCTCACATGGAGGGTCTCAATCCCCTGGAGGATCTGGAAGCTGTTAAAAGGTGAGATGGCTGCTCCCATGTTGCGTAGCGGCACTACCCTCGCCCGGCCGATAAAAGCCGCCTCGCCCAACGCTTCTGTATAGACTACGCCATGGTAGGAGACATCAGGCTCGTTGAGACGACGGAAGCGCTCTTTGTGCTCTGCCCATGGAAACTTTCCGGAGTCCACAAGAATGCCGCCGATGGTGGTACCGTGGCCACCCATGTATTTAGTTAGGGCGTGGACAACGATATCGGCGCCGTGTTCGAAGGGACGACAGAGGTAGGGTGAGGGTACCGTATTGTCGACGATCAGAGGTACGCCGTGGGCGTGTGCCATTGCCGCCATTGCGGAGAGGTCAGCCACATTGCCGGCAGGATTGCCGATGGACTCACAGAAGACCGCCTTGGTCTTGTCATCGATCAACGCCGCCATGGCATCTACATCGCGGTAGTCGGCGAAGCGAGATTGAATACCCAGCTGCGGCAAGGTGTGGGCAAAGAGGTTGTAGGTACCACCGTAGAGGGTGGAGGTGGTGACGATGTTGTCTCCCGCCTCAGCGATGGTGAAGATGGCATAGGTGATAGCCGCCATGCCGGATGCCAGCCCAAGGGCGCCTATACCCCCCTCCATAGCCGCCACACGTTTTTCCAGTACATCGGTGGTGGGGTTCATGATCCGGGTGTAGATGTTACCAGGCACCTTCAGATCAAATAGATCGGCGCCATGCTGGGTATCATCGAATGCATAAGAGGTGGTCTGATAGATCGGCACCGCTACAGCTTTTGTGGTGGGATCCGACTCAAAACCGCCGCGCACTGCCAGAGTTTCAATTTTCATAGTAGGCTCTCCTCCGAACCTGGGTGGTTATTGATGGTTATTGTGGCCTATGGTTCCGCCAGCTTATTGAAGCCGATTAACTTGGCTAACTGCTTCAGCTGATCTTTGTGATGCGCTACCTGTGGCCGTTACAAGCGTTATCGATAGGCAGCCAAGCTTCAATAGTAGTCTTCAATGAAGGGGGATACCAGTAGCAGCCTGGGTATTTATCAGCCCCCCGGGGAGAGGGCCAGGGTGAGGGGGGGGCAGTAGGTAATCCATTGATTTAAATGGCTCTGTACAAAAACCCTGTAACCTTGCGTAGGAGCGCTTTCTTGAAGCGCGATGGGTATTCAATCGCGCTTCGAGAAAGCGCTCCTACAATCCGGTGTCATAAAATACCCTGTTGATCCGGCTTCAGGGTTATTGTGCAGAGCCACTTTGACTTAATACTGTAGTGGTCAAGTCATTTTGGCCACGGCTTTATGGGCATTCCAATAGTGCTCTTCAGCTGCATTGGGTGCCAATCCATCATTGTGGGTATGTGGCCTGAACTGGCTGTAGTACCCAATGATATAGTCTATGATTCCTCGCTTCGCATCTTCAAGTGAAGTGTAACCGACCTCGGGAATCCATTCGGTTTTCAAACTTCTGAAAAAGCGTTCCATCGGGCTATTGTCCCAGCAGTTACCTCGGCGGCTCATGCTCTGCCTCATCTGGTAACTCCAGAGCAATTGCCTGAATGACAAGCTGGTATATTGGCACCCCTGGTCTGAATGGAACATCAGGCCCTGCGGCTTGCCTCTCGATTCATATGCCATCAGCAACGCTTTTCTCGTTAACCCACTGTCCGCTGAAAACGATAAGGCCCATCCCACTGGCTTACGCGCAAACAGATCCAATACCACAGCCAAGTAAGCCCAGCGCCTACCCACCCAAACATAAGTGATATCTCCTACCCAGACCTGATCAGGCGCCTTTACATCAAACTGGCGATCCAACAGGTTCGGGATGGCTATATGTGCCTGATCTGCTTTCTTATAGCGATGCTTTGGCTGTTGACTACTTACCAGACCCAGGATTTTCATCCTGCGTGAGACTCGATAACGGCTCAGTTCAAGTCCTTCCGTGGTGACCAGCTTGGCGATCGTTCTTGCACCAGCTGAACCATTACTCATCCGGTGAGCCGCTTCAATCCTCGCTCTCAAATATTGCTCATGTGGCTTAGGGCCTGCCGGTCTTGCTCTCCATGCCCTATAACTGCTGCGATGTACATCGAACAGCTCACATAGACGATTGACCGGGTAGCTCTCTTGAAGTCGATGAACTATCGCAAATTGTTCATTGAGTCTGACATCAAGAGAGCGGTAGCCTTTTAGTATTTCTTTCTCCTGCTCAACTCGCCTAAGACGTTTTTCCAGCTCTTGTATCCTTCTCTGTTCTGGTGTCAGTGCTGAAGCCTTGGGTGTCTCGCCCTGTCGCTCTTGTCTGAGCTGGCGAATCCAGTATTCAAGGGTGGATTTTCCAACCCCTACAGCCTCTGATGCTGCTTTGATCGTATATCTCTGGTCGAGTACAAGTTGTGCTGCTTCCAGTTTGAATTCCGGGCTAAATGTTCGCCTGCTCTTTGTCATTTTGTCACCTGTATTGTATTGAGGGTGATGATATCACCCATAATCAGGTGGCCAAATTAACTATGCCACTACACACACCCTCATCCGACCTACATGGACGTAGTAGTGTCGCGAGAGGGCAGGAGCCCGTAGCGACCTAACCTTCTCCCTCGTAAGGAGAAGGGATTGGTGCTTTTACGACACCCTCCGTAGAGAGAAGGAACCGGAGCTTTTACAACTCAAGTTTCGGAGTTCAAATGACGTAAAAGACTTGGATAGACCGTCCCTTCTCCCTCAGGGAGAAGGCCAGGATGAGGGAAATTAGAAGAATCAAAGCGTTAGCTTTTCAACCCCCCTCACCCCAACCCTCTCCCTGAGGGAGAGGGGGCCCAAGGAGTATTACGGAAGATCACTGCGCCTGAACAGAACAAATCCGAGGGCTGCGCTGGCGGTACCGAGAACCACCGGATAGACAAAAGCGTAAACCATGTAACCGGTCTGGCCGAAGTTATCGAGAATAACGTAGGCGGAGGGACCGAGCAGCACCAGTTGGGGGTCGAACAACATCATGGTGGCGGTACGGAATACCTGCATCGGATTGGAGAGGGCGATAGCCACCGCCGTCTCAGCCGGCAGATGCTCCTGAATCAACACACCGAGAAGAATCAGGTCGAGAAACAGCAGCAGAGTCAGCCAGATGACGAATGCCGCACCCTGGGCTACATCCGACGAGCGGGCGATGGTCGAGATCAGCATACCGATACCGAGAAAGCACCAGGCCAGCGCCATCAACAGGCCGGTATAGTAAACCAGCAGGTTCCAGGGCACCTCCACCTGTTGCATCATACCCCAGACCACCGCACCCACCATGGCAAGAAAAACCGGTAAAAAAACCACCAGGAAACGACCGAAGATCTTCCCCCAGAACCAGGCGCTGAGACTGATCGGCAGTGACAGCAGGTACTCGAATACCCCCGCCTCGCGATCACCCGCCACAGAGCGCACCGTAGTGATCAGTACAAACACCGGCAGTATCGCCATTGATAACTGAATGTAGGTAAGCAGCAGCCGCGACAGGCCGGTAAAACCCATGATGCGTGACTCGGCCAAACCATAGGCAAAAAGCACCACCACCAGTCCACCAAAGACCATGGTGTAGACCATGAACCAGCGCGCCCGAAGTGATTCGATGATATCCGCATAGGCGGTGAGCCAGAGATGTTTCATTGGTCTGTTTTTTCCGTTATCTGTTGTGGTGACGCTTGTGCAGCCTCACGCCTTTTTTTCTGTTCGTTAAGACGTTCAAGCAGATCGACGCCGTGAGCGTTGAAGTGCTCTTCGGTATTGTGAATATCCTCCAGCGCCTGACTATAGTCGAGACTGTCGGGAGTCGCGGTGAGCTGTGCCCCCAAACCGTACTCCATCGGTGTCAGATGCCCTTTTACATAGTGTGCTTTTCTGGCATCTATCCAATCGCCGCTACGATGGTCGGTGACCCAGATCTCAGTCTTGGAGTCATCTTTGAATGGTTTATCCTCCAACCACAAGGCGGCACAACCGATATCATCAAACTTGAGCACTTTTGAGCGTTTGCCGCCAACGGGATAGAAGCGCACCTGAGCGGAGTGAACCCGATCACTAAGCACCATACGGCAACGCTCACAGGCATCACGGTCCCACTTCACCTCTTTGGCACCGGTACCCGGATCACCGGAACAGGCGGAGAGCAACAGCAGCAGAATCATCGGCACAATGGCCGATAGGTTCTTAGCCATTTCTTACCGCCTCAAGTTCACTCTCCTCATCCATCTGGATACTCGCCAGCAGCGCGGCGTAGCGTGACAACACACCGAGGAAACGCAGGCGGTCGGGACCAGCCACATGACCGCTCCATGTCAGACCATTGTCTGTACCGACAAAGCCCCATTGGCCAATGGCCTTGGCGAAAGCCTCTTCCGCCTTGATCAATCCGATGCGGCAGTAGAGACGACTCGACATATCCACAAGGTCGGCTACCTGGTCATCCAGGACCACGATGCCCTGATCCATCTCAATTACACGATTGACCAGGGGCGCCACCTCATCAAGGCGGTGGCTGGAGATAATCATTGCCGCATCATCCTTCTTCTCCGCCAGCAGTTGGAAAAAGATATGACGCGCTTCGGGGTCGAGGTTGGCCGCAGGCTCATCGAGTACCAGTAGCTCACTGTCACGCCCAAGTGCGATGGCAATCAAAAGCTTCTGCTTCTGACCGCCAGAGAGTTTGACAAAGGGCTGGTGTTTGAACTGCTCCGTGTTCAGACCCAAGCGACCGGCTACATCATGCATTCTCTTGGGATCGGCATCACACAAGCTGGCGGCAAAGTGAATCAACTGCCCTACCGGCATCTTTAGTGGAGGTGGCAATTGGGGAACAAAACCCACCTTCGACAGTACCTCACGGCGGTGGGTACGTGGGTTCATGCCATCGACTGTCACGACTCCTTCGCAAGTGTACTCACCCAGAAGACAGCGGATCAGGGTGGTCTTACCGGCGCCATTTGACCCTACCAAGGCAATACGGTGGCCGCGCTCAATCTTGAGCTCAACCCCTTTCAGCACCTCGTGGCGTCTGAATTTTTTAACGACATTTTGAAAATGGATCATTAAACAACCTTTTAAATAAGGGGCCGGCGATTAACTATTGGTCTCGCACAAAGACGCTAAATCAGAACAGAGGTTCTATCTCATTTAGAGCATACACACAACAGCAGAGGAGGAGTGGTTATTACTTCGCTCTTCTTTTCCTCTTTGCGCCTTTGCGCGAAAAAGTTCTGCTCGGGTGCCATTAGACTCCGATCAATACACCACTAACTACAAATGTTTTCCCAGTCCCTTGAACTCAAACTTGAGACTATCAGTCGGGCAGATGTCGATACACATACCACAACGGGTGCAGTCGGCACTGAGATCCATATCAACATCCTGGGCACGCCCCTTGATAGTCAGGTCAAGTACATGTGGAACCAGGCACGCCTTACGGCAATCACCCTCATGATGACAATCCTTGGCATTAAATTTCACTCTCAACGGAGAGATCGCCCCCACAGCCCCATAGGTAATACCTATGGGACAGGCGTAGCGGCACCAGGCCCGCCGCGAATAAAAAACCTCAACCAGAAGTAGAAAGGCAATCCAGATCAAAGCAATTCCCGGCCCATAAATCAATGCTCTACTGACGATGCCGGTAGGTGAGATAGTCTCAAATACCGTGTAGCCGGTAACAATCGACAGAGAGGCAAAGATCACATACAGCAGTGTTCGGGCACGACGGTCAAAGGTATGGTTCTTAATGATCTTTTTACGTACCAGCCAAAGATGGATCATCTCCGCCCACTCGGAGAGCAGGTGATAGGGGCAGGCCCATGAGCAGAAGGTGCGCCCACCCAGCAACAGCCAGAGAATAAAGATAGTGACGGTGCCGATCACCAGGTTAAGTACCAGCTCCTTGAATGCCAGCATCACATGAAGAGCGGAGTTGAGATCGGCCATGTGGAAGCCGATAAAACGGGAAGCGGTCATCGCTCCTTCAAGCAGCTGTATATCGAAATAGAAAGAGACGACAAACAGCAGATTCACAACCAACAGTGTTATCCAACGACGAGTTCGCCACCGCTTGGGTTGACCCTCATGGGCGGCATGGATGGCGATCATCTCCTCTTTGGTGACTTTTTGCTGTTTTTTGTAGAAATGAACCCTTTGGGCCGCAGGTGTAATCTCATCCGGTTGAGGCCGTGTGGCCGCACCGCCGAACAGATGCTTGAATGATTCTCTAATATATTTCACAGCGACCTCAAACCATCTCGGTGATCTTGTCGATATCGATGACAATAGCGGCAGGCTCTGGTGGGCAGATCATCTCGCAGACACCACAGCCGACACACCCCTCCTTGATCACAGGATGGATGCGCGTCACGCCATCTGCCATCTCAATCGGCTCAAGGGCAATAGCATGTTTCGGGGGGCACTCGTTACCGTGACGTTCGGCCACGCGCTCCACCTTCTTGCTCTTTGCTGCTTCATCCTCTTCAAGACACTGGGTAATACGTATTTCAATTGGGCACTGGCGTACACAGAGATCACACAGCTCCAGGTCGTAAGGGTAGTCGGCCACAAGTATCGGATTCCAACGATCCACCTCGTCGTAGCGCAACAGGCCCTTGTAGTCCGGCCCCCTCGCCGCCCCTTTGAATCCCTTTCCCTGAACTGCCAAACATTTTCCAGGAGTGGCGAGACGAGCAAAGCCCATGCGTGTATCTGCAGGGAAATTAAGTTCGTGGGTAAGCGATCCGGTGGGACAGGCCAATACACACTGCAGACCATCACATGAGAAGTCACACGCCTGTTCGCGGGCATCGATATAAGGGGAGCCGACGCCAAAACCTTTATCCAGATCCGCCAGCTTGATCGCCTCGACCGGACATACCTGAACACACTGGCCACACTTGATACAGGAGGAGAGAAACTCTTTCTCATCATCCGTGGTTTTCAATGCCCCCGGTGGGCGCAGCGCTAATGTCTTACCCTGGATTACCGGCAGAAAACCGAGCAGAGAGAAGCCCACCACACCTGCCGCCATGGCGGAAGTACGTAGAAATTCACGACGCGACTGCTCCCTACGTTTAGCAGAGAGCACCGGTTTACGCTTTGTCTCTTTCTTGTCACTCATTCAGGTTGTTACCTTTAACAACTGTATATTTGGTAGGAGCGAACTTGTTCGCGAAGAACACGCCTCTGAGCCAATCGCGAACAAGTTCGCTCCTACTGTTTCAGTGAATCACGCAGCGCCTTCAGCGCATCAAACTCAGCTTCAACCGGTGCAGCACTTCCCGACTCGCCATCGGCTCCAGCTTCTATTCGGGCAAGTTCCACCGTCATCAGTGGCTTCTCATCCCGCAAAACCATTTCCGGATCGGTAAACGGTGCCAACCGTTCAAGAAAATCCAACACTTCCAGCACTGGCGAGCCCTTGAAAAACTGTGCAGACGGCACATCCATCCAGATGCGGTCGGCATAGTTGTAGAGTTCATAGGGCTTGTCACCGATACCATCCTGGTCCTGATCGAAGCCTTCGTAATCGTCCCAGAAGTTACCGTTCCACTTGTTACGCTTTGCCGTTCTTGCACCACCAACAGCCACCTGGGTGATATTACCCTTCAGGCTGTTGCCTTTGAGAATATTACCCTGCCAGTCATTGAGAAAGAGAATACCGATACCGCTGTAGGCGATCAGGTTATTTTTTACCCTGTTGGTGGTATCAGGCTGATAAGGTGAAACGTCGAGATAGATACCGGTGGCACAATAGAGTATCTGATTGTCGATAATATCGACATTAGAGGTCTCTTTGAAACCTATACCCATGCCGGTGGCACCGATGGCGTGTGCGATGTAGTTACCCTTTACCACCACATCGTCGCTATACATCAGAAAGATGCCAACAGAGTTGTCCTCGAAATGGTTATCCAGCACCTCATTGAACTGGGAGTACATAAAGTGCAGAGAGTAACGACCACCACGGGCATCGTTACGGGCGATCAGATTATCCTTGGAATACCAAACAACGATATCTCTGGAACCTCGCACCACATTATCCGTCACCTTATTACCGAAGCTGTACCAGAGGCGGATCGCATCTCCACGCATCCCCAACTCCACATCTTTGGATGAGATTCGATTGCCACGCACTATATTGTTCTTCGACTGTGCCAGGTCAACCCCAAACAGGCAGTCATCAATGACATTATCCGTCACTACATTGAAATTACCCTTCACCTGGACACCGGAATCAAGATCGTTGTGGGATTCACCCGAGTTAGTCAGGTGCAGGTTCTTGAGTGTGGCACCGTCGGTCTTGAGATAGATAACCGATCCCTTACCACCGGAATCGATAGTCACCTCACCGCGACCATCGATGGTGATGGGTTCGCTTATGGTCACCGGGCCGGCATATGTTCCCGGAGGAGGAGTAAGGATGCCATTGGGCTCGGTGGCATCCACCAGCGCCTGAAAAGAGGGGTAGCCCTCTCCATGCACCGGCAATACCAAGCAGGTGAGAAGCAGAGCAAGGTACAAGGCACTCTTGCTTGAATTACACTTCCTTAGGAACACAGAGTACACAGTGGAACTCAGAGCACACAGAGAAAGATTATTGATTTTCATATTGCTTACTTAAGCCCAGCCCGGTACTTGGTGTATGCCCGAAAACAGTAATTTTAGCACTAAGTAACTCAAGTTTCGGAGTTCACATAACGCAAAAAGCTTGGATAGCCCGTCCCTTCTCCCTACGAGGGAGAAGGTTAGGATGAGGGTGCATTAAATCAATAAGTTACCTGTTGATTCCCCTCACCCTAGCCCTCTCCCCAGTGGGGGAGAGGGAACTTTTGCGACACCCTCCTGAGGGAGAGGGGGCTATCGAACTCCGAAACTTGAGTAAGTAATCTCTGTGCTACTCAGCGTTCTCTGTGATCCTGTTGTACCCTGTAAGTGCGAAGGACCATCAGCCCTTACCGCTGAACTGTTTCTTGCGGATCAATGCCGCAACCGCCAGTACCACGGAGGTCACCATCATCAGGCCAAAACCTGTGGAGGGATAGGAGTGGGTGGCAAACTGTGCCACCTTACCCTGCCCAAACACGGTGGGCATAAACTGTTTTACCGTGAAAGCACCCATGTCATTTAGGGTATGCCCATACCACCACAACCAGGCGGAGTAGTCGATAATAAAGAAGAGGGGCAGTGCCATCGGCACCAGCACCAGTAGCCAGTAGAGGAGACCGCTATTCTTGCGGGCACCGAAGACCAGCAACACCATGGCGGCAATCAGGCCAAAGAAGGCGACATTGACCGCAATCTTGAGAGTTGCAACCATGGGTACAATCTCTTCCTGGTTATTGAAGTAACGGCCCAGGCTCTTGCCGTAGTGCCAAGTCATCACCTGGAAGGCACTACCATCCCAGGCAACAGGTTCAGCCTGTTTTTGCTGATCTCTATCGAATGTGGTCCGAAGCTGTTCGATCAACTCACCTTTACCGACCCTACCTCCGGTATTAGCCTGGTCAGTTTCTGACGGTAACACAACACTGACACCAGACTCCTCCAGGGAGTCTTTCAGCACACCGACAATACCGCCAATCACAAATTCCGGCTCTTCCGCACTATCGCCGCCGGCATCCTGATCAAGGGAGGTGACCAGTGCCTCCACATAGCCCTCATTTTGCAGGCTGAAGCCACCTTCTGTGTACATCGTTACATACATCCAGCCTATGATCCCGGCAAACCCCACACTCATAAGCCCCATACGGACCTTCGGTTTGGTGCACATGAAGCCGACCAGCATCACACCCAGCATCACCAGCAGAAACTGGCTAAATGCCCGCTCCACCGGACCACCGGCGGCGATCGGATACATGCCAACATAGTGGTTGATTGTGTCCATCTCATGGACACAATCAAGCGCCTCATCTTCCTGAATCTCAGCCTTGTCCTGCTTTGTACAGCCGTTGAATACACCATTCATATGGAAATGAATACGTACTCCATCCGGAAATGACTCAGCCGGATAGTTTGGCGCGGTCAATGACACCCACCAGGTAGGTGCATAGAAGATGGCGATAAGAAGCCCCATAGCCACCAGGGAGAGTATGCCTACTTGAACTGTTTGCTTAGACTGCATAGCTGCGTTCACGATCTCGTTGGATTTGTGGGTGCCTGAATTCAGTATTGAATCCCCGGCGATAACTCCCTAATGCTGTAGCAAAAGGATCTTGCGACCTGCCCGCCTGACAGGCGTGCAAGTATCTGATAATTCCGGGTCAGCTTTCAGCCCGGCCTGAACTCTTCTCGTGTACTTCCTCACCCTAGGGAATGGGCTCGGGGATTGATGCCGGCTGCCACCTATATACGGTGGCAGCCAGTAGTACAGAATCAATCGTAATCTGGATTCTGATAATCCGTTGAAGGGGCCAGATCACCCTTGGGTACAGGCATACGGGAGACGTAGTTGATCACCATCTCCATATCCTTGTTACTGAACTCCTTGATCTGCTTGACCATGTCCGGGTTGGCGTTGCGGCGCTTGCCGTCGCGAATCCACTCAAACTGACGCAGCATATAGTTGTAGTGCTGCCCATGGATCTTGGGGTAGAACTTATCGGCGTTGCCTTCACCGATATCACCGTGGCACTGCACACAGTTATCATCATACAGCTTCTTGCCTTGGGCAAATTCAGGGAAGAGTGCATTCCACTGTCCTTTGCCGTTATCAGGGTTCATCGGCAATTTGGCAATATAGGCGGTGACATCCGCTACCAACTGAGCCGGCTTGATGTCTCCTTCATGATAACCGGCCGCTTGCATAATCTGGTCGTCCAGAGCAAAGGGGTACATGGTGGGATTATCCCTGTTTAGGGCACGAATATCGGCCAGCTGCTTGATCAACACTTCACGGTGCTGTCCCGCCAACTGAGGGAAAGTGCCGTCTTTCAAACCCCACCCCTCCAGGAGGTGACAAGCGGAGCAGACTTCGTATACAGCAATGCCACGGTCACGATCAGGCTCAAGCAGCATCGCTTCATCCTTCTCACCACCGGCCTCGTTCCAACCGGCGACTGCACCCGTACCTGCAGCACCCGCACTACTGCATAATGCGATACTAATGGCGGCTGTCAGACTCTTCAATATTGACTTAACATTCATTACACTCTCCTGCTCCTCCCGGAAAAGGAGGATAAACAATCAGTTACCGCTTACCAGGTTTAACCGACAAGCTCTAGTTATATGGCCGGAAACAGCTCTCCGCTCAGGTATGGCAGTTTGCCATAGAGAATATTAGCAACCTTTGATATACATCAACTTACCGTTGTGTGTTTGCAGCAACAGCTCAGGTGGTTACAGCGTACTTAGCCAGTCGGCAATCACTTTCATCTCTTCTTCACTAACCAGTCCCATCACGCCTTTCATGGCCGCTGTACCGCCATTACTGCGGGTACCTGACTTGATATCCTTCATCTGGTTGAGGGCGTAGCCGGCACTCTGTCCAGCCAGTTTTGGGTAGGCCGGCATGATCGGGGTGTTGGCATCTTTTCCGTGACACGCCCAGCAGGTTTTAGTCTTGTAGAGTGCAGCACCATCAGCCGCAACTGCGCTACCGGTTGCCGCCATGGAGAAAACGGCAACAGCGGCTACCGTTACAAAGGATTTCAATTTCAACATACTCTTTCTCCTAATAATTTCTTAACGTCTGAAAATGCCAGACTGTTTGTTCACAGGCAATGGAATCAGACATCTTTCAGGTTCGAAGGTTCTCACCACCGCACCAGCGCAGGCAATGAGATAAATCAATTGAAGCCAGGTAAAAGAGCTACTTACAGCCTAATCACCCGTTATTACTCAGCCTCTACCTTCCCCTCGTAAGGTTTTATGCCTGGACAACGAGAAAGGGGGGCCGCTATGGCCCCCCTCCCAATCAGTCAATGCTTTTCAGCAATTACTTGACCTTCTTGGCACCATTCTCTTCGAGGTGGGTCTTGGCACGCAGACCGAGATCTGCAGTCTTCACCTGATACTGCCAGTGCTGACCTGCCCAGAGGGTGGCGTTCTGGTAATCGCCTTTAGCAGCGAAACCTTCTGCCTTCTTCTTGGCCTCGGCGGCAAAGCCGAGCTGATCGGTCGCATCGGTGACCAGATCCACAACTGTTGAGAAATCCTTATAGTTGTGGCTGGTGATAAATGCTACCACCGAGTCAATAACCGCTTGGGTGTCGACGTTAGTCTTAACCTGCTTGTCATAATCAGCTTTGGTGTACTTGGTACCCTCAGCAATCTTGCCTGCTTTAGCCTTGTAGCCTTTGGGCTTGACCAGCAAGTAACCCTGCATCTCCAGATGGAGCGCCGAGCAGAACTCGGTGCAGTAGTAAGGGTAGACGCCGGCTTTATCAGCCTTGAAGGTGGCGGAAACCGTCTTACCAGGCTCGATTGAGAGGTTCACGTTCTGGCCGTACAAAGCGAAACCATGGGTCTCATCTTCAGCACGCTCGAGGTTGGTAAAGTGCAGAGAAACGGTATCGCCCTCTTCCACCTCGATGATTTCAGGGGTGATGTGTGAACGGATAACGGTACCGTAGACATCGACCTTTTTACCATCACGCACTGTCTTCTCACGACCCGCACGAGTCTTGAAGGCAGAACGCTTGTCGGTGCGGCTGTTCCAACCGGACTTGTAACGTACAACCGGTTTCAGCTTGTCGGCCTTGATAGCCACCACATAGTGGGGTTCGCCCAGCGGCAGCGGCATATCGTAGAGCAGTTGCATCTTATCACCACTGATATCGATCAGCTGATGGTTCTGGGGATGCAGCGGGCCGACCGGGTTGAAACGGTCGATAGCCAGCTTGTTGAGAGAGACCAGGTACTTACCATCGGGGGAGACAGAGTCACCCTCCATGGAGACCAGATGGCCGATATTGTAGTGAATATGCAGTTGATCCAGCACCTTGCCTTCACAGTAGTCCCACTTGGTGACCATGGAATCAACGTAGATGGAGGTGTAAACCACACACTTTTTAGAGTCATACTGGGTGTGTAGCGGGCCGAGACCCACTTGAACCTGTGTATGCAGTGCATCCTTCATCGCGATGATGGGCACACCGTAGGGGTCTTTACCTTCGAACTTCTTCGCATCGATGGCCTTTTTGATTTTATCCCAGCTGTAGACCCAGGTGTGGCTATCGAGCTTACCGGAGACGATGATATGAGTGCCGTCAGGGCTGACATCAACACCATGGGGGCTCTTAGGCTCGGGAATCAGGAAGAAGATACCCTCTTTCACCGCCTGCTCCATGGTGATCAGGTAAGAGCCGTTGACCTTCTTGACCTTACCGGCGGCAACCAGTTCGGCGGCCTTCTTCCAGTTAGTGACATGCATGAAGTCGGTATCTTTCTGGGAGCAACCGGCCTCAAATGGAGGGCGTCCACGCTCGATACCACCGACGTAGCGCTCGGAACAGAAGGAGTTGGTGAAACCCCAACCCTCAGAAGGTCCCTTACCGGCATCGGAGAGATCCTGGCTATAGGGAGGCATCTCGAAGGTGAAGGAGTTTTCCGGCTCCAGCTTTCCCACCTTATCGTTGAACTTCCAATAGGTCAGACCACCGCGGTACTTTTCGTTGAACTCTTCCAGTGGAACAAAATCATCGCCGAAGGGAGCTGCATACTGGGCAGCATCCATCACATACTCTGTATTAGGCGTGACGAAAGCACCACCGTGGGCGCTTCTGAAGAAGGGGTTGACGACGATCTGCTTGGTTTCGAAATCGTGCAGATCAATCACCGCAATACGGGGATTGGCCTTGTCATTGATAAACAAATAGCGACCGTTGTATTCGCCTTTTGTCTCGGAGAAAGCCGGGTGATGGGTATCACCGAATACAATGTCTTTGCCGTCGATCCGCCCCTGGGCCAGTACGGCCTTGGATTCATCATCAAAACCGTAGCCCTGCCAGGGCTCTGGGGTAAATACTGCAATGTATTTCAGGATACGCATCGACGGAATGCCGTATACGATCACCTGACCACTCTGACCGCCTGAACTGAAGGCGAGGTACTCGTCACGCCCACCGGTAGGCGTATAGGTCTTGGCGGCGGCCAGCAGATCTTTCTGGGTCAGGCCGCGGGCTTTCATCACATCTTCAAGCGATGCTTGTGCATAAACGCTTGATGCCATACCCAGGCCTAACACGGCCCCGGTAAATAGCGATAATGCTCGCTTTTTGTTCACTTTCATGAGACTCGTCTCCGTTGAGGACTTCTTATTTCGCATTAGTCTTTAGAGGTATTCTGAAAAACCCACGGGTGGGCTTGAACAGTATCTCCTTGAGTTACTAAAAACTCACAAATACAGGAGAGAATGGTGCTCCCCCCCCCTTTTTGCCACCTTGATTTACATCAAAATGACTCGTCAAATAATAGACTAGTTATGTCATATCACACACTTTTTTACTGGATAGGAGAAACTGTCAGCTGAATAGCTGATATATATCAAATTCAAGAAGCACGCAGCCAATCAGGAGCCGCCTTAAAAAGGCTTAAAACAGCGCCATCTCACAGCCGCAAACTCAAACAGCCGCCGAGGCACGATTACCGGTAGTGCGGTAAGCGATCAGGATAAGCGCCGGAATCTGCATCAAAATTCCGTATATCAACGCGCTGGCAGACATGGCGGGATTTTGCAGGACCGTACCTGTGACCAGAAGGGCGGTACCGGCATTCTGGATACCCACCTCGATACCGATACTCAACGCCTGAGGCGTGAACAGCCCCACTCGGCGGGCAATCCAGTAGCTGCTTCCGATGGCAATAATGACCATTGCCATTACAGCCGGGCCAACAACGGCGATATAAGCAGGTAACTGATCCCAGTTGGCCTTGGCGATACCGACAATGATCAGCAACAGAAAAAGTATAGAGAGCACCTTTACCGGCTTTCGGCTCTTTTCACAAAAAGAGGGAAAGTAGTGGTTGAGCATCATACCGATGCTAACGGGCAGTATGGTGATCACCACAAGTTTCAGCATCGTCTCCAATATTGGGAAAGGGATAGCCTCGGAATCTCCCGTCCAGAGCTGAAAAACGGCAGCGGCCAGCAGCGGCAGGGTAAAGGGAGTGATTAAACTAGCGATAGCGGTTAAGGTGATCGACAGTGCCGTATCCGCCCGACAGAGGAAGGCGATCATATTTGAGGTGGCACCACCGGGGGCAAAGGTGAGAATAAGAAGCCCAAGTGCCAATTCAGCGGGTAGTTGGAACAGGGTCACCACCACAAAACCAATCAATGGCAGCCACACCATCTGTAGGCCGATCCCAAGAAAAATAGTGCGCGGCCTTGATGCCACCTGACGAAAATCATTCACCACCAAGGACATCCCCATACCAAGCATGATGGTAAATAGGGCGATGGGGAGGATGACTTGGCTGATAACAGTGCTATTCATTAATCTGGCCTGACCTGACCTGGTTACGAAAGTATCATGGATGGTGATAGATGGTATGCGGTGGCACCATGAAAAACAACTCGCTTACCTATCTGCAACCATCCCAAATCACCGCCAATAAACTCATAATGATCGGGACTTTCTAACTCAGTCACGGACTGTATACTAAGACTACTCCCTAACAGACCCTATTTTTTCTTTGTAAGTGGCTATGCACAATAGTCCTGAAGCACTATCTTCATAGAAAAAAGTGCATCTGTCGGAGCGAACTTATTCGCGATCAGGCTCCGCGGCATGTTCTTCGCAAACAAGTTCGCTCCTACACCCCGTTCCCGAATTATTGTGCTCAGCCATTTTCTTTTGAGGTATAAACTGCATGGAATTGAACAGACTCATACTCGATAATGAGGTTGTTATACGCCTGGCTTTTTTCTTCGGCGTCTTTGCCGTGATCGCAATTTGGGAACTGGCCTCGCCCTGCCGAAAGCTCACCGTCCCCAAAGCGCTCCGCTGGGGGAACAACCTGCTTTTGGTTTTTCTCAATAGCACGATTTTACGCCTCCTCTTCCCGGCAGCTGCCGTTGGCGTAGCGGCCACAGCCCAACAGCAGGGCTGGGGTCTGCTCAACATATACCAAATACCCACCCCTCTCTCACTGGTCATCGCAGTGGTAGTAATGGATTTTGCCATCTACCTGCAGCATGTCATGGTTCACGCCATACCCGCTTTGTGGCGACTGCACCGAGTACACCATGCCGACCCCGATTATGATGTCACTACAGGTGCTCGCTTCCACCCCATCGAGATCATCCTCTCCATGCTGATCAAGTTCACCGTTATCATGGTACTGGGGCCGCCAGTGGTGGCTGTTGTGATATTCGAGGTGATGCTGAACGCCACTGCCATGTTCAACCACGGCAACATTCACCTGGCGAAAGGGATCGACAGCATCCTGCGTCTGTTCGTTGTTACGCCTGATATGCATCGGGTCCACCACTCAGTAGAAGATGATGAGGCCAACAGCAATTTCGGCTTCAGCCTCCCCTGGTGGGATCGGCTCTTTGGTACCTACCGCGATCAACCTCGCGCCGGCCACAAGGGTATGACCATAGGTATTCACAACTACCGTGAACCAAAACAGGTCACCTGGATCAGCGGCATGTATATCCTCCCGTTTATAGGAAAAATCTCCAGCTATGCCATCAATCGCCGCCAGTGGGGTGATGGCGAAGAGAATAACTAGTGGGCCATGCGGAAACCCTAAAAAGCGGAGTGCAGAGAAGCGCATAGGTCGCAGAGAAAAGACTTATTAATCAATGACAAACCCTGCGGACCCTGCTTCCCTTTGCGATCTCTGCGTCCTAAAAAGTGTTGCTTTGGACAGATACAAAACTATGCACTTTTGAGAAAAAGAGCGTTTTACTCTTTCCGTTCAGCCTCCATTCAGGAGCTGTCCCATATTCTGAACATGAGACAACACACTGGAGGCTCGATTATGAAACCCATCACTAAAACCCTTATAGCGACGACACTCTGCCTACTTACCACCGCCCCGGTATCTGCAGGTTATAGCTACAAAAACCAAAACAACGACCTATTCAATCGCATGATTGATCAGCACAACATGATAGAGAGAGGAGTTGAAAAGGGCAGACTGACCGAGAAGGAAGAGCGGATCCTGAAGAGACAGCAGCGAAAATTCTTCAGCCAAGCGGTAAAATTCCGCGAGGATGGACAGATCTCGAGGAAGGAGCAGCGCAAGCTGCACAAGATGCTGGACAGAAGCGAAAAACGTATCAAAGAGTTCAAACGGGACCATCGCAACTACCGTAGCAACTATCTTCATGATTACAGCACAAGCAGATCGCAGCGCAGCTTTCGCTGGTGGTAAAAAACTATAAGGGGCGGGTTCCCTTAGGAACCCGCCCCTTTAGTCCCTTAATCTCTACTCTTTAGAGCTCAATCTGAGACCACCTGCTTAAAATCGTACAGGGTTCTGTGAACTGCATGGCAGCGTGCACAAGTTATCACCGCAGCCGTACCAAGGTTACGACCAACAGCTTTCTGGTCATTGATCTCAATGCTCTCCTTCAAAGCCTGTAGAACTTTTGCCGGCTCTCTCCCCAAAAACCGCTCCCGTGGCGCCTCTCCTTTATGGCATGAATCACAACTCCCACCCAAGAGGTGTAGCTCCCTCTCCAGCTCAGCGACACTCTCCAAAGCAGCCTGACGGCGGCCATCTTCACTGGCGATCTTCACCCGGTTGACCAATTTTGATAGCAGCGTCATTACTTCAGGGTAGCCCCTCCCCACTTCGCCATCTTGACCTTTCACCATAGTGTTACTGAAGTCGGGCGTCCGATAGATAGCGGCGGTCACCGCACGATAATCGCGATGACAGGTGCGGCAACTACGCCCCAACCGTTTGAGCGCCTTGCCGGCAAGTTCAATATCACCACCACCGATCGCGCGTTCAAGTCGCCCGGCCCAATCGAGAGAGAGCTCATCCTGCCACTCCGGCACCATCTCACCAATCTGTCGGTAGTGTTCCAGCAGACGCTCAGACCACTTTGCCGCCAACTGCTGGTCGCCCAGCGCCAAATACTCTGATACCGCCTGCATTTCGCGTCGCAGCTTGAACATATTATGGAGCCAGACCTGCCTTTTATTCGCAGGCTTATACCACTGTGTCAGTGAGTCTGGGGGCAATTTTATAACTGCTTCATTTTCCGCCAATAGCGTGCCGGAAAAAAACAGTAGAAGGAGGGGTGGCAACAAGCGGACCCACTTACTCATAATCTGTTCACCTCGAAAAATAACCTGACCAACATAGCAGTTTTTATCTTTCACGCCAAAGAAGTTGATGCCATTGTGCGTGATGCACTCGACGTGACAATAGGCTTACCACCTTACCAATTACAATAAAATTACGCTGTTGTTTGGCACCCTGTTTTCGATAGAATGGCGCACCTGGCACAGCCGGATATTTTTTGGAGACTCATATCAATCCGCAACTCAAATACTGGCTACTGGCCATCCGGCCGAAAACGCTAAGCATCTCCATTGCGCCTGTACTTACCGGAACCACCCTCGCCTGGGCAGAACATCATTCGTTGATGTGGCTACCGGCATTGGCGGCACTCTGTGCCGCCCTGTTGATTCAGATCGCCACCAACCTTCACAATGATGCTGCAGACTATGAGCTGGGAACCGACACACCGGATCGCCTGGGGCCGGAACGCGCCACCTCTCAAGGTTGGCTCAGCGTCGAAAAGGTGAAACGAGCAGCCTATGGCTGCTTCGCTCTCGCCTTTTTTATCGGAATCTACCTGGCAACGCTCGGCGGCTGGCCTATTGTCGCTATCGGCTTACTCTCATTAATGGCCGGCTACAGCTACACCGGGGGCCCTCGTCCCATCGCCTACAGCAGCAGTGGCGAGGTATTTGTCTTTATCTTTTTTGGCCTTGCCGCCGTTATGGGCAGCTACTATATTCAAGCCCTTTCGCTGTCGCTAAATCTCCTGCTTAGCGCATTTTCCATAGGTTTCCTCGCCGCTGCGGTTCTACTGGTCAACAACTATCGCGATCTGGATACCGATACCAGAGCGGGAAAGCTGACCCTGGTCAACCACCTCGGTCGCTGTGGTTCCCAGCGACTCTATATGCTACTGCTGATCACTCCCTTCGCCCTACCCGTCGCTTTACAGGGAGTGTCGAACGGTCGCTGGTTGGTGCTCGCAGCGCTGCCGTTAGCTCTCTGGTTACTACTAAGTTTTATACGCAAGCAAACAGGCCCTCATTTCAACCAACTTTTGGCGGCCACCGCTCAACTACAGCTCATTTTCTCTTTGCTGCTATCTATCGGTCTCACCCTTTAAGGAGCCTCTGGTTAAGTCTGGTTAGATTTAGACTGATCCCTACATGGATAATGGTATGGACCCACTCCACTTCATAGCCGGCCTCAATAGGGCCAAGATGGAATTGTTATCAACCATCTAATAGCGGAGTGGATCCAGTGATGAAGATTACAACAATCGGCCTTGATATCGCAAAATCAGTATTTCACCTGTATGTAGTGAACTCAGTGGGGCGATACATCAAGAAGAAGCAACTCAAGCGAAAACAGGTCTTGGCGTATATGGCAAACATGGAGCCGTGTTTGATTGCAATGGAGGCGTGTGGAGGTGCCAACTACTGGGCAAGAGAATTTGCCGCTCAGGGGCATCAGGTTAAGCTAATCGCGCCTCAATATGTCAAACCCTACGTCAAAGGTAACAAGAACGACTACAATGATGCCGAAGGGATCGCTGAGGCGGCACAACGGCCCAATATGCGTTTTGTGCCGATTAAGTCCGTCGAACAGCAAGATATCCAGAGTATTCACCGTCAACGGGAGCGCATCAAAAAAGAACGTACCGCCTTGGTGAATCAGGTGCGTGGATTATTGGCTGAATATGGGGTGGTCATCAATAAAGGGGTTGCCGCCGTGCGCAGGGGTCTCCCTGAGATTCTGGAAGATGCAGAGAATGGTTTGACGCCCCTTGCGCGTGAGTTATTCGCAGAGCTTCAGGAAGAATCACAGACCATCGACAAACGGCTTGAGCAGTGTGAGAAGCGAATCAAAAGTCTCAATCAAGAAAATGAGGTGTGCCAACGACTCGATGAGATATTAGGGATCGGCCCCATCACCGCCAGCGCGACTTATGCTGCAGCCGGTGACGGCAAAGATTTTGTGAGTGGCCGTCATTTTTCAGCCTGGTTAGGCTTGGTGCCTGGTCAACACTCGACGGGTGGCAAGACGGTCCTTCTGGGGATCAGTAAACGGGGTAACGCCTATCTCAGAACACTGTTTATTCACGGTGCCCGGGCTGTTCTGCGTCACTCTGCGAATAAGACAGATCACTTTAGCCGGTGGGCTCAAGCCCTATTGGAGCGTCGAGGGCACAATAGGGCATGCGTTGCGGTTGCCAATAAGATGGCCCGAATCGCATGGGTCATCATGGCGAAAGGTGAGACCTATCGTACAGTCGTATGAACACAGTGATGAATTTGACGGAAGCTGATTGCTTGCGTTGATTGAAAAAGAGGTAACCCCTTTCCTACAGTTGCAAAAGACAGATTGATCGGATGGTGAGATAGGTCAGACCGGCTCATTCAAAACCTTTACCTGCATCGGCTCTTACAGAAGCCGGAAGGATGATGAGGAGGATGAGCGCAGATAACCATCGGGGCCAGGAAGCGAAAAAAGCTTCCATCAAATAGGCCGGATATATGAGAGCAATGATTTCCTCTCGCACATCGGTAAAATGTCTTGCAAACGGAGTGGGTCCATATATGCAGGAGGTAGGGCGACGCAGGAAGCCAAAGCCGAGAGGAGCACAGAGGTCACGGAGAAAACTTAATCTCTTGGTCTCGCGTAAGCATGCAAAGATTACGCATTAACCTAGAATCCTCAGTTGGGCAGGGTGGAGAGTGCACTTGTGGTGGTGCAGTACAAGGCACAACGACGAGGAATAGTTGTTCTATTCCAAGGAGTTGTAACGCCGTAATACGCCGCCACAAGTGTGCTATCCGCCCTGCAGCGTAATTCATCCAGAGAGTGAATAGGCAATCGAAGGCAATGCAAATAAAATCAATGCGTTGTCCGTAGAATGGAGCGGTCAACTGAGGATTCTAGGATTAAGCTCTCTCTGTGTACTCTGTGCCTCTCTGTGTTCTCCGCGTTCCGCTTTTGGTTTCTAAATCGAACAATATGCAGGTACAAGACAAATGAACTCTGACTGCACCTACGTCATCTTTGGCGCCACCGGCAACCTGTCACGGATCAAGCTGATGCCGGCACTCTACCACCTGGAGTGTGCGGACAAGCTCGCCGGCAACACCCGTATTCTGCTGCTGGGACGACGCCCATGGAGCCGTGAGCAGACGATTGATGAGGTGCGCCTATGGGTGACCGAGAAGGCGAGAGGAAAATTGGATGAAACGGTTTTCCAACGTTTTTCCCAGCGCCTCGACTACTTCAAAGGCGACCTTACCGATCCAGGTATGTACAGCGGGCTCAAAAGCTATCTGGGCAATACGGAAAGCCCATCGGACAATATCGCCTACTACATGGCCATCAGCCCGGCGGAATTCGGCAGTGCCGTTGAGCGGCTGCATGAGGCAGAACTTCTGGATGAGAGCCGTGGCTGGAAACGGGTGGTAATCGAGAAGCCCTTCGGCTATGACCTGGAGAGCGCCCAGGCACTGCAACGCCGCCTCGGGCGCTGCCTGCGGGAAGAGCAGATCTTCCGTATCGACCACTACCTGGGTAAAAGCACGGTACAGAATGTCCTGGTGTTCCGCTTCGCCAACACCATGATGGAGCCGTTGTGGAATCGCAACTACATCGACCATATTCAGATCACCCACTCCGAAACGCTCGGTGTCGGCAGCAGAGGCGGCTTCTACAACAGTGCCGGCGCCATGCGCGACATGATTCAAAGCCACCTGCTGCAGCTGCTGACTCTGGTAACCATGGAGCCACCGGTCTCCATGGAGGCGGAAGCACTGCGGGATGAGAAGGTAAAGGTGCTGAAATCGGTACGCCCCATTCCTCCCGATGCGGTACATGCCCACGCCTTCCGCGCCCAGTACAGTGAAGGAACAGTGGGCGATCAGCAGGTAGCGGGGTATTTGCAAGAGGAGAACATACCTAAAGAGAGCGTCACCGAGACCTATGCCGCGCTCAAGCTCTATATCGATAATTGGCGTTGGCGTGATGTCCCTATCTACCTGCGCACCGGCAAGCGCATGGCCGAGGGGCAGTCACTCATCTCCATCTGCTTTCGCCACCCGCCCCAACAGTTCTTCCGCGACACTCAGGTGGAGTGCATGAAACAGAATTGGGTACTACTCGGCATCCAGCCCTGCGAGTGCCTGCGCATGGAGATGACCGTCAAGGAGCCGGGGCTGGAGATGCAGACCCGGCAGACCAGCCTCGATGCCAGCCTACGCCAGGGAGATGAGACCCTTAATGATGCCTATGAAGAGCTGCTGCTGGACGTCATTCAGGGTGATCGCTCCCTCTTTCTACGCTATGACGAAGTAGAGTACGCCTGGCGAGTGGTTGATCCGGTCCTGCGCAACTGGTCCACCGAACGGGACTACATCTCCACCTATCCAGCAGGAAGCTGGGGGCCGGAAGAGAGCAGACGGCTGTTTGAGAAAGCCGATCAGCGGTGGCGTCATAACCTTGACCCAGAGTGATTGATGTTGCACTGGACGATTCTTGAGAATAGCGAGGCAATTGCCCATGCCGCCGCCGAGCGGATAAGCCAAATTGCCCAACAAGCCATCGCTGAACGAGGGCGCTTCAGCCTGGTACTGGCCGGCGGCGGCACACCGGCGGCGGCCTATGCCCGGCTCGCTACCATTAAGGCTGATTGGCAGCGGTGGCACATCTACTTCGGCGATGAGCGCTGCCTGCCTATCGACCACCCGGAGAGAAATAGCCGCATGGCCGCTGAAACACTCCTCAGTAAGGTGCCCATCCCCGCCGATCAGATCCATCCCATCCCCGCTGAACTGGGCGCAGAGAGAGGTGCCGAGCTGTATGGTAAAACCATCCACAATGCGCTTCCCTTCGACCTGGTATTACTGGGGATCGGTGAAGATGGCCATACCGCCAGCCTGTTCCCAGATCACGGAGAGAGCGCGGCTACAGCAGTCATCGCCATCCATCAGGCACCCAAGCCCCCCGCTGATCGCATCAGCCTAAGTAGCGAGACCCTAAGTAACTGCCGACAGCTGATCTACCTGGTTAGCGGCGGAGGCAAACAGAGTGCTGTTCGCCGTTGGATAGAGGGGGAGCCTCTTCCCGTCAGCAGGATTCATGCACAGGAAGAGAGTGAAGTGCTGATCGACCAGGATGCAATGCCGGCAAACACTCCCTAGTGGGCCATACGGGAAGTTCGGTAACTCACAGAGCCCCGCTAAGAGGCCAAGGTAAGGCGCGTGCCGCAGGGAATGGCAAGCCCTTTCCAAGGTGCGCAACGCAGCATTGGCCTCTTAGCGGGGCTCCCTCCGGGCCAGTCCACAAGCCGGGTTGGCGGTGTTGCACTCGTTTGAATTGGCTACGGCCAGTCCTGCACTCGTGCGCCTTGCCAACCCGGCTTGTGAACTGGCTGTGGGTTACCGAATTTTCCGCATGGTCCACTAGATCCGAAAAGATCGTCTACAGTATGGTTTATATTCTAAAAACTATCCTGATGGATAAAGGCGACACTTGTAACAGCGAACTTGTTCACGATTGACTCCGTGGCAAGTTCTTCGCGAACAAGTTCGCCCCTACCGACCATGCGAAGATCTGAGATAAACCATTCATAAAGATAATCTTATACATAGCAAACAAAAAAACTGTCTTGCATTATCTAAAAACAGATTCTAGAATGCACTCAACATATACCTAGTATTATACTTGGTTTTTATTAAAGAAGCAGATTGCTGGATTTAAGGAGAACAGAGAAGATGGCACATCAATTACCCGCCCTGCCCTACGAGATGAACGCTTTGGAGCCCACCATCTCTCAGGAGACGCTTGAGTTTCACTACGGCAAGCATCACCAAACCTACGTCACCAACCTCAACAACCTGGTCACAGGCACTGAGTTTGAGAACGCCTCACTGGAAGAGATCGTGATGAAGGCCTCTGGTGGCATCTTCAACAACGCCGCCCAGATCTGGAATCACACCTTCTACTGGAACGGCCTTAGCCCCAATGGCGGCGGTGCACCAAGTGGTGCTCTGGCCGACGCCATCAACAGCGCCTTTGGCTCCTTCGACGAATTCAAGACAAAGTTTGCCGCCTCTGCCGCAGGTAACTTCGGCTCCGGTTGGACCTGGCTGGTGAAAAACAGTGATGGTGGCGTCGAGATCGTCAACACCTCCAACGCGGCCAACCCGATGACCGAGGGTATGACACCACTGCTGACCATTGATGTCTGGGAGCACGCCTACTACATCGACTACCGTAACGCCCGTCCCAAGTACTTGGGCGCGGTCTGGGATATCGTCAACTGGGATTTTGCCGGTACTAACTTTGGCGGCTGAATAGAACCACTACCGGGGGATATTTTTCCCCGAACGAAACAAGCCCTTGAAGGTGGTCCTTCAAGGGCTTGTTTGTGGATCGGTTAGTCCTAACCAACCACCGAAGTTTAAAGCATATCGTACCTATTCAGCTGAATGGTTACTGCATTTCAAGTACTCACAACTGATTGATACCTGAACCCAGCAGGATAAAAGGCGAGTATTCTCTCGGCTTCAATTATGGGCCTTTTTCGTCTCCCTTACCCCTTCCAATACCTTGGAGTGCGCATACTACTTTTGCGCTTGTATCATAGTCACGGTCGTTATCGATCACGGCTATCCGGCCAGTAGAAAAATTTATTATTCCGTCACATCAACCACTGCTAATATGCCCGATCTTTTGGCATTTGCTAGCAGTAATAGACTATGACTATTGATAATAAGAACAACATCAAGTGGGCACTGATCGCGCTACTCACATTTCCCACCCTCGTCAACGCACAAGATATGGAGTCCATCAAAGCGGACTGCTATATGGAGGGCGAGGGTGAGGGCCTTGAAGGTATTGACCTGGATGAGTACGCCGACAGTTGCGCCGAAGAGCTCTCCGGTCTCACCCTGATCAAGACCAGTTAGAGCTCTTCTCCTGACTACATGGATGTAGAATCAAGCCACCTCCCGGCTGCGCAAGTACTCCTCATAGCTTCCACTGAATGTGATCACACCCTCGGGAGTGAGCTCGATGATGCGGGTAGCCAATGAAGAGACGATCTCACGATCGTGGCTGACAAAGATTATCGTCCCTGGATAATTTTCCAGCGCCGTATTGAGTGACTCGATAGACTCCATATCCAGGTGATTGGTCGGCTCATCCATCACCAGCACATTGGGCTTGTGCATCATGATCTTGCCGAAGAGCATGCGCCCCTGCTCACCACCGGAGATCACATTCACCGATTTGTCGATCTCCTTCTGCGAGAAGAGCAGGCGTCCGAGGTAACTTCTGACCGCCTGTTCATCATCACCGGGCTGCCGCCACTGACTCATCCACTCGAACAGTGTCATATCCCCCTTAAAGTCAGCGGCATGATCCTGGGCGTAGTAGCCAATGGTGACGTTCTCCGACCACTTAACCGTACCACTGTCGGGACTCAGGCCGCCCCGCTCAGAGCCTACCAGCGAGCGCAGCAATGTGGTCTTGCCGATGCCGTTGGGACCGATGATGGCGATGCGCTCACCCACCTCTACCATCATATCCAAGCCGCTGAAGAGCGGCTTATCATCATAGCCTTTACTCAGCCCCTCAAACTCCAGCGCAAGGCGATAGAGCTTTTTCTCCTGATCAAAACGGATAAAGGGGTTCTGACGGCTGGAGGGTTTGATCTCATCAAGCGTGATTTTTTCAATCTGCCTGGCGCGAGAGGTCGCCTGCTTGGCCTTTGATGCATTGGCGGAGAAGCGGCTGACGAAGGTTTGCAACTCAGCGATCTGTGCCTTTTTCTTGGCATTGCCGGCCAGCTGCTGTTCGCGTACCTGGCTGGCTGCCGTCATGTACTCATCATAGTTGCCGGGATAGACACGCAGCTCACCGTAATCCAGGTCCGCCATATGGGTGCAGACACTGTTCAGAAAATGGCGGTCATGAGAGATGATAATCATGGTTGAATTGCGCTCATTGAGCACATCTTCCAACCAGCGGATGGTGTTGATATCGAGGTTATTGGTGGGCTCGTCAAGCAGCATGATATCAGGCTCGGCAAATAGAGCCTGAGCCAACAGGACGCGCAATTTCCAGCCTGGAGCCACAGCACTCATCGGGCCGGTATGCTGCTCCAGCGGGATCTCCAGCCCCATCAACAGCTCGCCGGCACGAGACTCAGCGGTATAACCATCGAGCTCGGCAAACTCCACCTCCAGATCCGCCACCAGCATCCCCTCCTCCTCGCTCATCTCCGGGAGCGAGTAGATGCGGTCACGCTCCTGTTTTATCTTCCACAGCTCCTCATGTCCCATGATCACGGTATCGAGCACCGTATACTCTTCATAGGCGAACTGATCCTGGCGCAGCTTGCCCAATCGCTCATTGGGATCGACAGAGACATTGCCGGAGGTTGGCTCGATATCTCCACCGAGAATCTTCATCAGTGTCGACTTGCCGCAACCATTGGCGCCGATCAGACCGTAGCGATTACCGCCGCCGAACTTGACCGAGATATTTTCAAACAGGGGCTTGGCCCCAAACTGCATGGTGATATTGGCTGTTGAGATCACAATCTGTTCCGAAGTAAATAACTAAATGGGGGGGAATACCGCGCAGCAGCGAAAGCCGCCGGGGGGATGGAAAAGCGGCGCATTATTACACAGCTGGATAAAACCCTCCACAATGGCCCGATTGATGATCGCTAGAGAGCTAAAAAAAGAGAATCTCTTTAGGCAGACAGCTGAGATTAGGTTATATTATAACATTACCTACCCTGCATTAAATGGAATCAGAGAAGAGATGTCACCGCGCCCTGGACCACGCCTGCTCCACGCCATTGTATTCGCACTGCTCACCCTGAGCGGCACGCTCCAGGCGGCCGCACCCAGCGTCCTGGTCAGCATCAAACCCATCCACTCGCTTGTTGCCGGCGTGATGACGGGGGTCGGTGAGCCCATACTGCTGATCGGTGGCAGTGACTCCCCCCACAGCTTTACCCTGCGCCCCTCGACTGCACGCAAGCTGAACAATGCAGAGCTGATCTTCTGGGTGGGAGAGAGCCTGGAGAGCCCACTGGAATCGATCCTCTCTACGGTTAATGGACGCGTGGTGGAGCTGCTGAAAACAGAGGGTATTGTGGTCCACCCACCTCGAAAAGGGGGCTCCTGGGAGAGTCAAAGTGAAGTTGAGATTCATGATGACCACCACGAGCATAGTCACGACCATCATGAAGGAAATCCTCATATCTGGCTATCACCCATCAATGGGCAGGCGATCGTCACGTTGATTGAGCAGGAGCTCAGCGCTATCGATCCCAACAACGCGGCGCGCTATCGTGAAAATGCGATAAATCTGCGACAGCGACTCCAGCAACTGGACAAGCGACTGGAGAAGCAGCTATCGGGAGTTCGCAAGCAACCCTATATCGTATTCCACGACGCCTATCAGGCCTTTGAGGATCACTATCGCCTCAATGCCACCGGCTCAGTCACACTCAATCCAGACCGCATGCCGGGTGCCAAACGCATTCATCAACTGCGCAAGAGAATCGATGCAGAGGGTGTCCGCTGTCTCTTTAGTGAGCCCCAATTCAAACCCAAGCTGGTCCACACCCTCGTTGATGGAACGACGGCAAGGAGTGGCGTGCTCGATCCCTTGGGTAGCGACCTGGTCCCAGGGCCGGATGCCTACTTTCAGTTGATGCACAATCTGGCCGATGCATTGGTTGAGTGCCTTGACCGCTAAAAAGAGAATACGGCTATGTGCAGTAACCCCGAAATCAACCTCCACAAGGAAAAAAAGGTGCCTGTAGGAGCGAATTTATTCGCGATCAGCTCCGAGGTCTGTTCATCGCGAATAAATTCGCTCCTACACCGGATACCGGGGTTATTTTGTACAGGAGCTATCAATGGCAATCAATAAAGTGAAAGGATGCTTTCCCCCCCCGCATCACGATCACCACCGCTGCGTGGCAGCAGCGCTGGCCAGTGCAGAAGCCTACTGCACCGCCAACAGTCTGCGGCTGACCGAGCTCCGGCGACAGGTACTTGAACTGATATGGGCAAGTCACCGACCGGTAGGCGCCTACGCCCTGCTGGAGCAGATCAGTGGTAACGGCCGGAAAGCAGCGCCTCCCACCATCTACCGCACCCTCGATTTTCTGCTGGAGCATGGACTGGTTCACCGTATTGCCTCCCTCAACGCCTATATTGGTTGCAGCCATCCCGGCGATGATCACACCGCCCGCTTCTTCATCTGCGACCAGTGCGGGGAAGCGGCGGAGGTGGATGGCACCATCATCGATGAAGCTATCAGTAAAGACGCCCAACGCCTTGGCTTTCGTATCGGCAAACAGACCGTTGAGGTGGCGGGCGTCTGTGCAGAGTGCGACAGTGGGAGTGGTAAGTGAGCAAGCCGCAGACAACCTTGATCAAAGCCGAGGGTATCGGCATCCGTCTCAGTGGACGTGACGTATTGGAATCGGTCGATATTGAAGTGCACAGTGGTGAGATTGTCACCCTGATCGGTCCCAATGGTGCAGGTAAGACCACACTGGTAAGAATTCTGCTTGGACTGCTGCCACCCGACCGCGGTCGGGTAATCTGCAAGCCGGGATTGAAGATCGGTTACATGCCCCAGCGTCTGTCACTACCGGAAAACCTGCCGTTAACAGTCAGGCGATTCCTCACCCTCTCCGCCAGAGCCGGCTCACAACAGCTCGACCAGCTTGCGAATGAGTTGGATATCAGCCACCTGCTGATGAGCCCGATGCAGGCGCTATCCGGCGGTGAGCATCAACGTGTACTGCTAACCCGCGCCCTGCTGCGCGACCCCGACCTATTGGTTCTCGATGAGCCGGTACAAGGAGTGGACGTCACCGGCCAAAACGAACTCTACCGCCTGATAACAGGCATCAGTGAAGAGCGCAGCTGTGGAGTATTGATGATCTCTCACGATCTCCATATCGTGATGGCCACCACTGACCGGGTGATGTGCATCAACCGCCATGTCTGCTGTTCCGGCCACCCGGAGGCGGTTAGCCAACACCCCGCTTATCTTGAGCTGTTTGGCGCCCATGCAAGTTCCAAACTGGCGGTCTATACACACCACCACGACCATACCCACGATATCCACGGCAACGTGGTCGAATCCGAAAAGGAGCACGATCATGGATGATTTTATGCTCCGAGCACTGGTTGCCGGTCTCGGTGTAGCACTGGTTGCCGGTCCACTGGGGGTCTTCGTCGTCTGGCGGCGTATGGCCTACTTCGGAGACACCCTGGCCCACTCTGCACTTCTCGGCGTCGCCCTCGGTTTTCTTCTCGGCATCAACCTCAATCTGGCGGTGGTGGTGGTTGCCGTTACCATCGCCCTACTACTGCTCGGCCTCCAGAACAGTCCTCAGCTGGCATCAGACACCCTGCTCGGCATCCTTGCCCACAGCGCCCTCTCACTCGGCCTGGTGGTGATGGCTTTTCAAGAGGATGTGCGTGTCGATTTGATGGGCTACCTGTTCGGCGACATCCTTGCCGTCAGTGCAATCGACCTGTTATGGGTCTGGGGTGGGGGTGTAACGGCACTGCTGTTACTGGTTATGATCTGGCGTCCACTACTGGCGCTGACCGTACATGAAGAACTGGCCCGAGTGGAAGGGGTGGCGGTCACACGGGTGCAGCTGGTTTTTATGTTGATGATCGCCTTGGTGATAGCCGTGTCGATGAAGATCGTCGGTGTACTATTAATCACCTCAATGATGATCATCCCAGCGGCGACGGCACGCCGTTTCAGCCGCACACCGGAACAGATGGCGGGGGTGGCTGCAGCCACCGGTGCTATCGCCGTACTCCTTGGACTGGCCGGCTCCTGGTATTGGGACACACCGGCGGGACCTTCAGTCGTGGTGGCGGCGGCACTGCTCTTTTCACTGAGCCGGTTGCCGATACCCAGAGGATGACAGCTTTATAGAGTAAACCAGGCTACTCATCTGTTGATCTGAAAGGCGCAGCCAGAGAGACCGTGGTAACTATCACCCTAAAGCAGGCATTAAAGGTATTGGGCTAATGGTCAGCGATGCGACCGAAGCGGACATAGTGGCACTTGGTATCGATGGCCGAAATCGGCACTAAGCAGACTGTCATGAATAATTACAGCACCTTCCGGAAGCGACCCTAAACAAAGCGCCAAGATTTGCTTAAATCATGCTGGATTTTCCCGTCATAAATCGCACTGATTATTGGGATATGGTCACGCCATATTTTCTCAATTTTTAGAGGATTATGGTCCATACTTGGTAGTAGGTGGGCCGGCGCACAAGGATGCTGCCGATGGTACAAATATCCAATCATTCTAGATATGCTGCGATTTTCATTGCGGCTATGCTCATGGTGATTTTCGCCCATGACTTGGCTGCACTCGACTTCACGTCCTACAGCAATGCACTGGACCACTACTCTGTCGACTATCAGGAGGCGAGGCTCAAATTCCTGGATGCTGCCCGTGCTAGCGGAGGCAGAATCGAGAACCATGAAAACCCAATAGTCGGCCCGAACAACCAACCCTTGTATGTCGATGTTGCCGCATTTGGACCAGCAGATCCCACTGAGATTCTGGTGCTCAGCTCAGGAACGCACGGCGTGGAGGGTTTCGTGGGCTCAGCCATTCAGACCGGACTCCTGCGGGAAGGCATTCCGGCGAATTTGGGACCGGGCACTGGCCTTATCGTGATCCACGCGATCAATCCCTACGGCTTCGCATACCTGCGTCGTATGAACGAAGACAATGTAGACCTCAACCGGAATTTTCTGAATCACTCCTTAAAACACCCGGAGAACCCAGGCTATGACGAACTCGCCGATGCAATTGCACCGGAATCTATCTCCTTTTGGAGTGACACGAAAGCACGCCTGCATCTTCTATTCTACCGAGTCAGGCGTGGCGCAACCGCGCTCAGGCACGCGATAAGCAGTGGGCAGTACAGCCACCCGTTAGGACTGTTCTATGGCGGTCAATACGACACCTGGTCAAACAAGACGATCAGGACCATCGCCAAGCGCCATCTTGCAGGCGCGAAGCGCGTGGTGGTGATCGATTTCCATTCCGGCTTGGGCTCTTATGCAGCAGCCGAGGTGATACTGAATGTACCGAAAGAGTCGCCGGCTTATTTGCGCGCCGCTAAGTGGTGGGGTAATCGTGTGAAGACTACGGTGAACGGCAAGTCCGTTTCCATACACCCTCAGGGAACGCTCAAACTAGCATTTCCCAGAATGATTCAAGAGGCTGTGGTAACTGCCGTTAGTCTGGAATTTGGCACCTTGCCACCAATGGATGTCTTCTGGGCCTTACGGGCGGAAAACTGGCTGCATCATCATGGCAATGGAGAACACCCCGACAGCAAGCGAATAAAACAGGCGCTGCTAGGAGCCTTTTACCCGGATAATGAGCACTGGAAACAGCTGGCATGGCAACAAGGGAGGGAGGTTGTCCTCCAAGCCATGGAACAGCTGAAGGTAGGCCAGAATGCACAGCAATGAATGTCAGGAGCCAAAACCGATGAGTCTCTTTTCAAAGATTGTCCATTGGTTCAAAGAGTTCGGTTACCGTCAGGTTCCGGTATGGTATGACTCATCGCGCGCAACGATTAATGAATTTAACACCATTGGGAAAAAGCTGAAGATCCTCAGGTTCATACCAAACCCTTTTCCCTTCTACGATTGGATTATGGGATTCTATGAACGCCCCTCCAACCGAGAGGCGCTGCAGGGACCTGTTATCGAAAGAGCCAGGGAAATCCTCGATGTGGGTACCGGTACCGGTTATCTGTTGGGCCGGCTTGTCAAGGTGACTGGAGAGAAGCAGCACATCACCGCGGTCGATCTGTCTGAGCAGATGCTGAAAAATTCCCAGACCTACCTTGCCAAACACAAGCTGCTGGCGCCCAGGTTGGAGTTCAAAAAGGCGGACTGCATGTTACTGCCATGGCCAGACAATACCTTCCATGTATACCTCTCGAGCTACCTGCTTGATCTCTTGCCAGAGGCAGAACTCAGGTTGGCGCTTCGCGAGATGGAGAGGGTCCTCCTACCTGATGGTCACGCAATTCTGATCACGATGACCACGGAGTTGGAAGGCGTTTCCTGGTTAATGAGGCAGATATACCGGCTCATGAATGAATTTTATTGCCTGGGCTACCACAAGGGCCGATGGAATCCGATATGGAAATTTCTGTTTTCCGGGTATGCACCACATTGCCGGCCGATTGCTCTCGGGAAATATCTGAGGGAGTCCGCCAACCTGATCCCCGCCTACACGAAGGTAAGCCGGGTATCTCTATTTCCGGTGCGTATCTACTACGTTCGTAAGGGCCATGATTAAGTTCTGGCAGTTGTTAAAGGTAGCTTGGGCCGCGTTGAGTTGCCGATCCAATCAGGCTTTTTACGATCGAATCTCTCCCATCTACGATGAAGTCTTTGTAGATCATCGTATTCATGCAAAAACCATTGACGGATTGTTAAGCGGTCTCTACGCGGGCAAAGAAAAGGCGACTGTCGTGTTGGACCTCGGTTGCGGCACGGGCATGATAAGTAAGCTGCTTTCCGACAGGGGATTCAGGGTTATTGGTATTGATGTCTCTTTCGAGTCACTGCGTATTCTAGCTAGGCAAGGAGCGCAATTGCCTGTCATACAGGCTCGAGCCGAACGCTTGCCTATCAGCAATGGATGTTTGCAGAGTGTGGTGTGTCTGGGAGTCTGGCGACACTTTACGAATCCTCAAAAGGTGCTCGATGAGGTTGCCAGGGTACTCGACAGGGATGGGATATTGATAGTTGGCTACTTCCCACCCGCAATCGCCGGACTCATACATATGAGCGCTGGACGATATGGCCAGCTATTAGCAGGACTCTACCATACGCTTTCCAGCAAGTTGGGATATTCCGACCGGGCGGATTTCGCACTGGAGCAGGAAGCTATGGAAGATGCTTCCAAGCGATTTGTAATGGTTAGCACGATAACTTCTGGAAAATATTGGCGCTTGATATCAGCTCGATATCCTAGGACGGCTGAGACGGTAGTATAGCGCACAGATTATGTTGGTTTGGTCCGCGCCATACAGAAGGCAAGTCGGTTGTCTGTGATCCTTATAGTAACTTCCGCTTATGGCACACTCCGGAAGTAGGATCATAATCCCCAAATGTCTGCTGTTGGCCGATTACAGCCGAATGATCCGTTGCCCATTATGTCCGCTTTGTGCTGGTAGCGGAAGTTAGAGTATGTCTCTCTGAAGTCTGTTCCTGGCCGGTTTTCGACTCTTTACCCGCCCTCAAACCAACGATTCCAGTCTAGAGTCTCTTCTGCGACCAAAACGGAACCTCCAAACTCAAACTGTGTGCGATTCAGTTTCAGCGAAAGCGGTCATTCGACTGGTACCTGCATAACATCTAACTTTTGGCTGTAAGCGGCTGTACGTCAACAGTGAAATGAAATAATCATGCCCTCCGGTAACTGGCAAATAAACCACCCAACGGCATACTTCAGGCAACTAATAAAAGTTGCAAGGATCGCAACTGTGAATAATCACCCTATCACCACCCGTCCACCTTCCTCAGGCGAAGCGTTGGAACGCTTCACTGATGAGACCACCGGCTAACCGGAACGGCTGGATGCACTGGCCTGTCAACTACTGACTCTCGAACTCGCCATTTCTGGCCTCTATACTACCGTGCTGAAACTGATCCATGGCAAAGAACGGTGGTTTTCCTAAAGAAGTGCTTTGTGCTCGCTAAAATCCATGTGGATGTGACACGATACATTGCTAGGTGCAGTGAAATAGGTTGATTTTATGATTTTAAATTCTTACCCTTGACCGACACTCCGACCATCGCTAACCTTACATTTCAAGCCTCCCCAGGCTCGTAGGGGAGGCTGGATTTCTTATCCCTGGTCCGAGCCTTGATCAGGTGACCGGTGTGGGGGCCGCGCACTTATGTCCTGCCATGGCGTACAAGGAGTCTTGCGATGAAGAAAGAGAGGTACTGCGTCTACAACCCATTCACGAAACTCGTGATGAGCTATCGAAATCCGAAAAGACCACTACACAATCCATTGACAAGAGTTTCCGGGGTCTCAGTTCGTCGGTACATGCTGGACCAGCCGGCACTGCTGGCAGACGTAGAGCAGACGCACATCTTGTATGTTGTAGGTCACTGTAGTCCAGGCTCAAGTCAGATTTCGAGTGGTGGCGAGGATGACGAGAGCATAGATGCCGATGAGCTAGCTCGTCGGATAAGGGCGAACGGCCTACCACTTGATCGACTTAAAATGAAGCTTTGGGCGTGTAACGCGGGGAGGGGTACCCTCTTTCATCGGGCATTCGCGAGAAAGCTGATCAGAAGCTTGCGCAAAGTTGGTTACAGTCAGATCGCTGTGGACGCCTATACCTTGACCCTGGGAAAGCGGCAGAGCTTCGATGACGGTCTGTGGCACAACCGAGCGTACGGGAAGCAAGGCGAGCAAGTCAGAGCAAGCGCGCATAGGAGGACGTTCCGTTGATGTATCGGATGAAGGCGCATCACGACTGATCCGCAGATGGTCTAATAGGGCACGACGGCGTATACGTTATCACTTAGCGCATGGCTGATTTGGTTGTAGCGCAGCAATCTATAGACCGGATGTTTCCGTTCAGAATTATAAAACTCCAAGTAGTCACCAATTCCGGAACCTGCTTCAGTCACAGACTCATAGGCCAGCAGGTAGACATCAGAAAAGCTTTTTCATGTATGGATTTTCTAGCGATGACCTTATTAGTAAACGCGACAATAGGCTGGTTTATATCACTCTTTTCACTAAACCTTAAAACTCCCCACCATATGCTTTAAATTGCCGGCAAGCTCTGCCAAATGTTCGCTGGCTTGAGCGGTTTCTTTGGAGCCTGCCGTAGTCTGGGCTGCAATATTGGAGATGCTGGCCACATTCCGCTGAATGTCTTCCGCTACTGCATTCTGTTCTTCAGCGGCACCCGCTACTTGCTCATTGATTTCAGAGATACTCTCCACTGAGGTAGTAATCGCACGTAATGACTCACCTGCCAGTGAGACCTCATGCGCACCCTCCCGGGCACGCACCCTGCCCTTCTCCATAGAGGCTACAGCGTTGCGCGCCGCACTCTGCAAACGCTCGATCATCTCCTGAATCTCAGTTGTCGAATCCTGCGTTCGCGCTGCCAGGGTACGCACCTCGTCCGCCACCACGGCAAAACCACGCCCCTGTTCTCCAGCCCGTGCCGCCTCGATTGCGGCATTCAACGCCAATAGATTTGTCTGATCAGCAATTCCACGAATCACATCCAGCACACCACCAATACTCTCGCTATCCACCGCCAGTTTCTGAATCACATCTGCTGTAGTAACTACCTCATCGGCCAGCTCATTGATGTGTTTCATTGTGCTCATTACCACATCAAGACCCTTGCCGGTCTCTTCCCGGGCGGTGTGGGTTGCCTCAGCCGCGTCGACAGTATTTTTTGCAACCTCCCGCACAGTAGTTACCATCTGTTGCATGGCAATGGCGACGTGATCTGTCGCAGCCTGCTGCTCTCTAATGCCTTCACCCGTCTTCTCTGTCACCATATAGGTCTGCTCTGCAGCGGAAGAGAGCTGTTCAGAAACCCCGCGAATTTCCAGTACCATATCCTGAATAGCCTGTATAAATGAGTTGAACCAGTGTGACAGCTCACCCAATTCGGTACCCTTCTTCTCACTCAACCTCTGAGTGAGATTCCCTTCTCCTTCAGCGATATCGTGCAGGTGCGCAACAACCTGCCCCAAGGGGCGTTTAATACTGAGGGTAATAAAAAACCCAAGCACTAGCCCGCATGTTTCACCCAGCATTCGATTCGATGCTTTTTAACCCATACTAAGCAAGTCAGAAGCAAGATAGGAATGTATATCTTATCGAAGGTGGTTTTCTGACAATCAAAGCACACCTCCCCCTTACCCCCATTGTTTATCATCGTGCCGGGGCGGCACTCCTTGAGAACTATCCGGGTCGCAGACGAGCAACCACCAAGGCGAAGAGATCCTGATAAGGGTAAGCGCTGGAGAGCAGGAAGCGGATACGGCGCGTATTGCGCAGCATAACTGCACCGATCTTTAACAACTTGATCCGAAGCGTGCCTACTTGGCCTCTCGCCAGTTCTGTGCCCTTGAGCGCCAACCGGCGGATACTCTCCATCAGCACATAAGCCAGGCTGGAGAGGAGTAACCGGAACTGATTCGCCCACCAATAGTGGGCACTGGTACGATCTGCAAAGAGCCCCATCTGCTGCTCTTTAATCCGGTTCTCCATCTCGCCACGGGCACAGTAGAGATCATCGTAGAGTGCCTGCTTGTCACCTTCCAGATTGGTGACGATGAAACGTGGATTGCGCCCCTTGTCTGTGACCTCCAGCTTAGCAATGACCTGGCGAGTATGTTTCCAACTCTTGGCGGCATAGTGCAACCGGAAGAACTCCCGCTGTTTCTCGCCAGTCAGTTCGACAAGTTGTTCAACAATCTGCATACCCGGTTCAATCATCTGCTCCAGCCGCTTATTGCGGGCAATACCAATGATGTACTTCACACCACGGCGTTCACACCAGTCCAGCATTCTATGGCGACAGAACCCGGAGTCTCCTCGGAAGATGATCTGAACATCGGGCCATTCCTGGCGCAAGCCGTTTCGTCAGTAACGCCAGAATCGCCCATGTATGTTTCGCCCCGTCAACATTGCTGGGCCTCAGGTAGCTGATGAGCAATTGATCACCACAAAAGACATAGAGGGGAAGAAAACAGTAGTGGTCATAATAGCCATGGAAAAAGCGTCCCTCCTGCATACCATGAACTTGATCATCGGTGGCATCAAAGTCCAGGATCAACTCATCGGGAGGAGAGTCAAAAGAAGCGATGAATTGGTCGATCAACACCCTATGGATATCGACTGCCGCCTTTCTTCCAGTACGGCCCTCAAGCCGACAGAGGGTAGACTGACTACCCAATTTCTGTTCCCGGTCGACAGCCGTCTGCAAAGCAGGATCATTACGCAGGGTTTTGTGATCGTTGAGGTCTTCATAGCCCAAGCCTAGACCGTAAACACGTTGTCGTAGCAGGCTCAGTTGGGAGTGAGTGATGTAATCAGGATTTCGCGGATCTGGAATGACGGCATCAACCGCTTTCATTAAACCGAGTCGCCTGTCGATCTGTCTCAGTAGAAGCACACCCCCATCTGAAGTAATGTCGCCGCCGCTAAATTCGGCCTGTACCTTGCGGCGTTTAAGGACTGGAAATTCCAGAACAGTTTGGTTACAGTTTGTCACAGGCAGAATCCTTTTCGATTACAGTGTAAGTAACTGAATTATATCGAATATACGAGGATTCTGCCTTTTATTTTGTGAAATATTGGGGCTAGCGCCAAAACCAGCCCTCCGACAATAACAACCAAAGAGGCAAGCGTTGCACTGTTAGATGCTTGACTTGTGCCTGTCAGAGCACTGTTTTGAATATTCCAGCCTACATGCTCAACTTCATCCAGAAGGACAATAATCTCTTCTGCATTGGCATCTGCCTCTGTATCCAAGCTATGTCGCTTAGCGGCTACGGCATCAGATTGGATACTGCTACTGAAACCCAACAAAACCAGATCATGGACCTGTTCTACTCTTTTCATCAAGAGATGGTCGTGCACATGCTCAACATCCGTGAGCAGCTTTTTAAGCTGGTCGATCACTTGCTTACCGGCCAGTTGTCTGGATTGCTCATTGAGGATACCGTGCATCTTCACTATCAGTGCAGCGAGCTCTCCTTTCTGGGCTTGTGATGCCTGCCAAAACGACTCCATCTCCCCCCTATCTTCGGAGCTCAGCATCTCCATAATGTGCAGTTGCTGAGAACGGATAGCCATTTTCATCCTCATGGCTGTATCGATAAGAGGTGCAGAACTGATAACCTTCTCAGACTCCCTGTTTATCTGAGACATACCGTGATAGTTGACACCACCAACCACTAGAATAACGACAGCAAGCAGGCCAAAACAGGCCACCAGTCTTGCCATAATTGAGATATTATTTAGAAAACCCATAGACTCCCCATACCCTCACTTCTACCACCTGAACCGCTTCTCTAATTCTGCCATCAAATCTGATCAAATTGGGCTCAATCCCCGTAATAGTGGATTGATTGGCTGATCGCTAAGGCCCGCACCCTGCAAATGGCTGCCGGCCTGACACAAGCCAACACTCAATAGCGTGATACCAAACACTATTTACTGCAACTTGAGACAATTTCACAATGATCAACATCTCACATAAGAACCATAGGTTTGCTAGCGGCAGCTTATCGGTTTTATTAAATACGGACGGCCATACTTTGTTCTACATTCAAAGTCCCATTTCCCCTTTCACCGCATTGAAATACTCCATGGAAAGAGCCAGCTCATCCATGGTATGAGCGGCGGATATCTGAGTACGAATACGCGCCTTACCATCAGGCACCACAGGGTAGGAGAAGGCAATGACATAGACCCCCTTCTCCAACATTCTGGCGGCAAACTCTACCGCAACAGATGCATCGTAGAGCATGATCGGACAGATAGGGTGACTGCCGGGAAGGATATCAAACCCATGCCCACTCATTCCCTGACGGAAGAAGCGGGTATTCTCTTCGAGCCGGTCATGCAGTTCACTGGAACGACCAAGCAGCTCCAGTGCCTTAATCGCTCCCGCCACCACCGGTGGCGCCAAGGTATTGGAGAAGAGGTAGGGGCGCGAGCGCTGACGCAGTAGTTCAACGATTTCACGGCGACCACTGGTATAACCGCCACCGGCCCCACCCAGCGCCTTGCCCAGGGTGCCGGTGATGATATCCACGCGATCCACACAACCGCGGTATTCGTGAGTGCCACGCCCACGCTTGCCGACAAGTCCAACGCCATGGCTATCGTCGAAATGAACCAAAGCATTGTAGGTTTCAGCCAGATCACAGATACGGTCAAGCTGAGCGACCGTACCATCCATGGAGAATACCCCATCGGTGGAGATCAGTTTGAAGCGGGCACCGTCAGCATCCGCAGCCTTTAGTTGTCCCTCAAGATCAGTCATATCACTGTTGTGGTAGCGGTAGCGTTTTGCCTTGCTCAGGCGTATACCATCGATGATTGAGGCGTGATTCAGCTCATCGGAGATCACTGCATCCTCCGCTCCCAACAAAGCTTCATATAGCCCGCCATTAGCGTCGAAACAGGAGGGGTAGAGGATAGTATCCTCTGTACTGAGAAACTCACTCAGCTTGGCTTCCAGCCGCTTATGAATTGACTGGGTGCCACAGATAAAGCGTACCGAAGCAAGGCCATAGCCCCACTCTTCAAGCCCTCGGTGGGCCGCCTCCACCACCTCGGGGTGCTGGGCCAGCCCAAGGTAGTTATTGGCACAGAGGTTGATTACCTGCCGGTGGCCAGGCACATCCACATGACTTCCCTGAGGGGTGGTAATGATGCGCTCATCCTTATAGAGCCCGGCACTGTGAATAGTCTCAAGCTGCTGCTGCAGATGTTGTTTGAAATCTTGGTACATAGCAGACCCCTTCAACTCTCCCAATCGAGAATCACCTTGCCCGACTCACCCGTGCGCATCACATCGAAGCCCAGCTGAAACTCATCAGCGGAAAAACGGTGAGTAATGATTGGAGAGATATCCAGACCACTATCGATCATTACCGACATTTTGTACCAGGTCTCATACATCTCACGGCCATAGATGCCCTTGATGGTAAGCATATTGAACACCACCTTGTTCCAGTCGATAGACATCTCCCCAGACGGTAGCCCGAGCATGGCGATCTTGCCGCCGTGGCACATATTGTCGAGCATAGCGGCAACCGCCGAGGGGTTACCGGACATCTCCAGGCCAACATCAAAACCCTCCGCCATTCCCAGCTCCCGTTGCACATCCTCCAGCCGTTCACTGCGCACATCCACTGTACGGGTAGCTCCCAACCGTGACGCCAGGTTGAGCCGGTAGGGGTTGATATCAGTAATCACTACATGACGCGCTCCAGCATGGCGGCAGACCGCCACCGCCATGGCACCAATGGGACCTGCGCCGGTAATCAGTACATCCTCACCTACCAAATCATATTTAAGTGCGGTGTGGACAGCGTTGCCGAATGGATCGAATAGAGCAGCAATATCCAGATCAGTTGCCGGGCGATGCTCCCAAACATTAGACATCGGCAGTGACACATACTCGGCAAAGGCCCCCTGGCGGTTCACCCCTATACCACTGGTATGAGCACAGAGATGGCGACGTCCGGCCATACAGTTGCGGCAGCGCCCGCACACCACATGTCCCTCACCGGAGACGATCTCTCCCGGTCTAAAGTCGTTGACGTTATCACCCACTGCCACGATCTCACCAACAAACTCATGGCCCACCACCATCGGTACTGGGATGGTTTTTTGCGCCCAGGCGTCCCAGTTATAGATATGGATATCGGTACCACAGATGGCGGTACGCTTTACCTTGATCAACACATCGTTGATACCAATGCTCGGCACCGGCACCTGCTCCATCCAGATGCCCTCTTCAGGTTTTGCTTTCACCAGCGCCCGCATAGTTTCCATTTTACCACCGACCTTTTTTCGTTATTCAACGTCGAAGTGCAGTACCTCCTATCCCCACAGGGAGAGGATTAGGATGAGGGGATCAATAGGTAACTTATTGATTTAATACACCCTCATCCTAACCTTCTCCCTCGTAGGGAGAAGGGACTGGAGCTTTTTACGACAACCCACCGTCCAAGTATAGGTCTGATTCATCACCCTATTCTGTACCGCTCAACTCTTTGGCGAGTTCACCCAGCACCTGCATAGCAGCCTCAATCTTTTCATAGGGCGTATTGGCATAACTCAGACGTATATGATTTTTATATTTATCCGAAGCGGTAAATAGATTGCCAAAGGCAATACCCACCCCCCTATCCATCGCCTGATCAAACAGCACCTGAGTATCGATCACTCCCGGTAGCTCCAACCACAACAGATAACCACCTTCGGGACATGTCACCCGTGTTCCCTTGGGAAAATAGCGTTCAATCCACCCCAGCATATGATCTCTGCCCCTTCTGTAGTTGCTGCGCATTTTACGGACATGTCGGTCATAGCCACCGGAAGCTATAAACTCGGCGATAGCCAACTGGGGCAGTGTTGAAGTACTCATGCTGGAAACATACTTCATCTGTATCACATCCTGTTGATAGCGCCCGGGAGCAACCCAGCCAACCCGTAATCCAGGCGCCAGAGATTTGGAGAAGGATGAGCAGAGGATCACCCGTCCCTCGCTATCGAATGACTTGATCGCCTTGGGGCGTGGTGTCTCATAAGAGAGGTCGCCGTAGATATCATCTTCGATCAGCGGGATATCGTAACGTCTCAACAGTGCCAATAGTGCCCGTTTGCGTTCATCGGACATTGAGTAGCCCAAGGGGTTATTGAAGGTGGGCGTCAGCAGGCAGGCTTTTACCTGCCACTGATCAAGGGCGAGCTCCAAGGCCTCCAGGCTGATACCGGTTTGTGAATCCGTGGGAATCTCAAGCGCCTTGAGACCCAAGGCCTCAATCACCTGCAGAGAGCCATAGAAACAGGGGGAGTCCACAACCACCGTATCACCAGGTTCGGTTAGGGCACGCAGGCTACAGGATACCGCCTCAATACAGCCATTGGTGATCAGAATTTCATCAGGTGACACCCCATACCCCGCATCGACGGCAATTTTGGCAATCTGCCTGCGCAGTTCGATGCAGCCATAAAGATATTCATAGTGAAGAGACCGGACACCCTCAGAGGACGCTAGATTGGAGACCTTTCGCTGTAGAGGTTTCAGCGTGGGTGTCGTCACATCCGGGGTGGCCATCCCAAGATAGACTGCGCCGGGTATATCAGTTTTCCGGTATATGGAATCGCGTATCTGTGCCCATTTACTGACCACCTTGGGCCTTGTGGTGTATTGCGGCATCAACGGAGGCACCGGGGCAACCGACTTCCGCTGACAGACATAAAAGCCCGACTTGGCCCGCGCCTCTACATCCCCGGCGTCCTGCAACAGGCGAAACGCCTCTTGAACCGTTGAGATACTGACACGGTGCTGCCTGCTCAAGTGCCTGATCGAGGGGAGTTTTTCCCCAGACCGAAAGATCTTCTTGTCAATCTGATCCCGCAGTAGTTCAGCCAGTTGCTCATATTTTTTCATAATACCAGTACAACTCTTATCAGAATTTAACAGTACAGATAGTCAGATAGCCAATCTGTACTGGTATATTAATTTATCTCTATATCTGTAACGGTTTCAGTGTAGTCGGTAACCTGTTCATCAGCAAATAGTGTTGGGAGAACAAGAGAGTGGAAATTGTCATGACCAGGAGCAGAGGAACCGGATACGAAATATTTCCACTAGGCGTAATTGAACAACTCAAGTGTTGGTATGCACGCCACCGACAAAGAGAACAGCTACTCCAAATGGATGACCGTGCACTCAAAGATATTGGAATCAGCCGGGTAGATGCCCTCTCCGAAGGAACAAAACCCTTTTGGAAGAAGTAGGTGTATGGCAGTCTGTGAGGCACAAGTTTCAGAAAGCATAGGGAGTGGGCAGATGACAAAGGCAGCATTCATAGGTCTCGGTGTAATGGGTTATCCCATGGCAGGTCACCTGGCAGCCGCCGGTTGCGACACCACTGTTTTCAACCGCACCACAGCCAAAGCCGACCAGTGGGTCAAACAGCATGGCAACAGCCGAGCCCTGACACCCCGGGATGCCTGCACCGATAAAGACTTTGCCTTTATCTGCGTCGGTAATGACGATGACCTGCGCAGCGTGATCTACGGTGGTGACGGCGTCCTGGCCGGATTGAGCGAGGGGTGCACTTTGATTGATCACACCACCGCCAGTGCTGAGGTAGCCAGGGAAATCAGTGCAGAAGCTACGAAACGGGGTATCCACTTTATTGACGCCCCGGTCTCCGGCGGCCAGGCAGGGGCTGAGAACGGTAATCTCACCATCATGTGTGGCGGTGATGAGAATGCCTTTGAAGCAGCTGAATCGATCATGAAAATCTATGGACAGCGCGTAATGCTGATGGGGCCCACCGGCTCCGGCCAACTGACCAAGATGGTCAACCAGATCTGTTTTGCCGGTCTCTTGCAATCATTGGCGGAAGGGATCAACTTTGCACAGCGTGCCGGACTCGATACCGAAAAAGTATTCAACGTACTCTCAAAAGGTGCCGCCCAAAGCTGGCAGATGGAGAATCGCGCCGCGACCATGAGTGCAGGTGAATTCGACTTCGGCTTTGCCGTTGACTTGATGCGCAAGGATCTCTCTATCTGTATGGCAGAGGCACGAAACAACGGCTCCGTCCTACCCGTCACCGCACTCGTTGATCAGTTTTATCAGCAGGTACAAATGAAAGGCGGCAACCGTTTTGATACATCGAGTCTTATTCTCAATCTGCGAGAATGAGGGACAATACTCAATGGTACTTACTTGAACCCAACTCATCATATTGCAGATGTGCAGAGATCGAAAATTTAATATTGAGTTATCGTCATCATCTCTTTATCCTTGACAGCAATAGGTCCGCATGACGGCTCATTAACGATAACAAACCTCTAAGGAGCCTCTGAACAAGTCATGATCAAAACTAATAGCAGCTTATAGCAGACCTTGAGTTAGCCCCAATATTTCACAAAATAAAAGGCAGAATCCTCGTATATTCGATATAATTCAGTTACTTACACTGTAATCGAAAAGGATTCTGCCTGTGACAAACTGTAACCAAACTGTTCTGGAATTTCCAGTCCTTAAACGCCGCAAGGTACAGGCCGAATTTAGCGGCGGCGACATTACTTCAGATGGGGGTGTGCTTCTACTGAGACAGATCGACAGGCGACTCGGTTTAATGAAAGCGGTTGATGCCGTCATTCCAGATCCGCGAAATCCTGATTACATCACTCACTCCCAACTGAGCCTGCTACGACAACGTGTTTACGGTCTAGGCTTGGGCTATGAAGACCTCAACGATCACAAAACCCTGCGTAATGATCCTGCTTTGCAGACGGCTGTCGACCGGGAACAGAAATTGGGTAGTCAGTCTACCCTCTGTCGGCTTGAGGGCCGTACTGGAAGAAAGGCGGCAGTCGATATCCATAGGGTGTTGATCGACCAATTCATCGCTTCTTTTGACTCTCCTCCCGATGAGTTGATCCTGGACTTTGATGCCACCGATGATCAAGTTCATGGTATGCAGGAGGGACGCTTTTTCCATGGCTATTATGGCCACTACTGTTTTCTTCCCCTCTATGTCTTTTGTGGTGATCAATTGCTCATCAGCTACCTGAGGCCCAGCAATGTTGACGGGGCGAAACATACATGGGCGATTCTGGCGTTACTGACGAAACGGCTGCGCCAGGAATGGCCCGATGTTCAGATCATCTTCCGAGGAGACTCCGGGTTCTGTCGCCATAGAATGCTGGACTGGTGTGAACGCCGTGGTGTGAAGTACATCATTGGTATTGCCCGCAATAAGCGGCTGGAGCAGATGATTGAACCGGGTATGCAGATTGTTGAACAACTTGTCGAACTGACTGGCGAGAAACAGCGGGAGTTCTTCCGGTTGCACTATGCCGCCAAGAGTTGGAAACATACTCGCCAGGTCATTGCTAAGCTGGAGGTCACAGACAAGGGGCGCAATCCACGTTTCATCGTCACCAATCTGGAAGGTGACAAGCAGGCACTCTACGATGATCTCTACTGTGCCCGTGGCGAGATGGAGAACCGGATTAAAGAGCAGCAGATGGGGCTCTTTGCAGATCGTACCAGTGCCCACTATTGGTGGGCGAATCAGTTCCGGTTACTCCTCTCCAGCCTGGCTTATGTGCTGATGGAGAGTATCCGCCGGTTGGCGCTCAAGGGCACAGAACTGGCGAGAGGCCAAGTAGGCACGCTTCGGATCAAGTTGTTAAAGATCGGTGCAGTTATGCTGCGCAATACGCGCCGTATCCGCTTCCTGCTCTCCAGCGCTTACCCTTATCAGGATCTCTTCGCCTTGGTGGTTGCTCGTCTGCGACCCGGATAGTTCTCAAGGAGTGCCGCCCCGGCACGATGATAAACAATGGGGGTAAGGGGGAGGTGTGCTTTGATTGTCAGAAAACCACCTTCGATAAGATATACATTCCTATCTTGCTTCTGACTTGCTTAGTATGGGTTAAAAAGCATCGAATCGAATGCTGGGTGAAACATGCGGGTTAGGGTTGGCTCGTCAGAGTAGAAGCTAATCAGTGACATTGATAGGTGAATTCAGAGTCCAAAATGAAAGACCTGACCCCGTTTTTTTGCTTGACCTCCAAGGGGAAAAGATATGACCGAGACCGCGCCCGTATCATTATTTGGGTGGATTACAGCCGCCACTACGCCGTTCGGGCTGGTTTTCCTGGCGGAAATGGGTGATAAGAGCCAGCTCGTCTGTATGACCTTGGCAGCCCGCCACCGACACTGGCCGGTGCTGGCCGGGTCTATGGCCGGCTTTCTGGTGCTCAACACCCTAGCCGTGGTGTTTGGTGCTGGGCTCTCGCATTGGGTGCCAGAACAGATTTTGGCGGGGGCCGTCGCAATCCTCTTCGCTGTCTTCGGCATCCTATCGCTGAGAGCCGAGGCGGAGGACGAGGATGAAGAGGTCACTGAACGGAGTGGCCACGGAATCTTCATCACCGCCTTCCTGATGATCCTCCTCGCGGAAATGGGCGACAAAACCCAGATTGCCGTTGCCGGCATGGCCAGCACCTTACCTGTGATCCCGGTCTGGATCGGAGCCACGCTTGCTCTATTTGCCACATCAGCCTTGGGCGTGGTGGCAGGGCGAAAACTCCTAAAGCGCATTCCTCTTCACCGTCTTCACCAGATCAGCGGTGTTTTTTTCCTGCTCCTCGCTGCGTTTGCAATGACCAAGGTCTTTTCATAATGAACATGGTGGGAAATTAGGCTCAGAGTAAAATTTTACTCTGAGCCCGATTTTATTTGGGTTGAAATTCCTATCCTCCCTCCCCTCAAATCGACTCTATCTCTTGCCGGACATGACTGGTTGTTGCCACCTGGTAGGATGATGAAACTGCAGGCCTGGAAGGAGGGTTGGGCAGGTCGGCAGTATGCCGGTAAGGGGAAACCAGCCTGCCGTAGATGAACTGTTGATTAGGTGCTTTTTTTAGACGAATAACATCGCAAAATACACACAATGTGCTAGTTTTTGAAATGTCCCATTGAACTGATGAGGAGATTTAATTTTGGATTGCCGCACCTGTATGAGTCCTGTTGCCACCCCCCTCTACGTTGACCAGTCGGCGGGTGTTGTCATTGATTTTATGCGTGAACACCATATGGAATGGGTCCCCATCGTAGATCGCGATAACAAGTTTGTGGGACTGGTCAGTACAGAAAAATTGATGCGCGTGCTACTACCCAAGTCGATTGCTATGATGCGTGGCCTCAAGCATGCCAGTTACCTGCGCGAATCAGGTGAGGAATTACAGGCCAGGATGGATGGCGTTCGTTCACTGGTAATTGCTGATCTGCTTGATAAACATGCAAAAACAGTTCATCCGGATGCAACCCTGGCGGATGCCCTGATGGTAATTAGTGATCGGCAGTATGTCGTGCCGGTAGTGGATGATGACGGCCATCTTGTTGGCGCTATCTCTTACTTTTCCATCATGCACGCGGTCGAGGCCGAGGTAGCGAAGGGTGATGAGCAGTGACTCATTCACATGATGAACAGATAGCAACCATCTTTGGGATCGATCCTGTCCCGTTGTCAGCCTCCATTCTGGTTATTACGTTTCTGGTTCTGTTCACAGAGCGTTTCAACCGTACCGTCGTCGCCTTGCTCGGGGCTGGTGTTGTTATCATGTCTGGTGTTCTGACCCAGCAGCAGGCTTTTGCCGGAATTGACTTCAATACACTGGCGCTTCTGACAGGCATGATGGTGATTGTTGCAGTGACCCGTCAGACCGGCTTGTTTGAATATATCTCCATCTGGGCTGTGCACCTGGTCAAGGGAGATCCCCGCGGCGTTCTGATCGTACTCTCTCTGGTAACGGCTGTGTTTTCGGCATTCCTCGATAACCTCACTACCGTGCTGCTGGTTGTGCCGATTGCATTGCTTATTGCAGAGAAGCTGGAAGTATCCCCCTATCCGTTTCTGATTTCCCAGATTCTGGCATCCAATATCGGTGGTACTGCGACCCTGATTGGTGATCCACCAAATATCCTTATCGGATCGGCAACGGGATACTCGTTTACTGACTTTCTCTTCAATCTGGGACCGGTGGTGGTGATACTGCTGGTGATGACGACCCTGTTCTTCTATTTTTTTCTTGGCCGTTCCCTCTACACCTCCCAGGAAAATCGTGACCGTATCATGAAATTCCGTCCTGATGAGAGTATCCAGGATCCTGCACTGTTGAAGATTTCACTGATAGTGATTGCCGGTGTCATTGCCGGTTTTATCGCTGGAGAGCACTTTGGGATACATCCCGGCACCATTGCGATGTTTGGTGCCGCTCTTCTGCTATTTATCAGTGATTTCGGAGGAAATGCACAGGTTCAGGGCAGGAGGGTCCGCGAGGCTTTTGCCGAGGTCGAATGGGGTGCGCTGTTCTTCTTTATCGGTCTGTTTATTCTGGTACGCGGAGTTGAACATACCGGCATACTCAATACCCTGGGTGAAAAACTGATCCACATGACAGACGGTGATCCACAAACAACGACTTTCGCCGTATTGTGGCTGGCGGCATTGAGCTCAGCAGCTATAGATAACATCCCGTTTGTTACCACCATGATTCCGTTGGTAGAGTCGATGGAAGCTAGCCTCGGTGGTGCGGAAGCGGTAGAACCGGTGTGGTGGTCCCTTGCCCTTGGCGCATGTCTGGGTGGCAATGGGTCGCTGATCGGTGCGGCTGCCAATGTAATGGTAGCGGGTTTGGGTGATCGTGCCGGCTACCCCCTTGGTTTTCTCACCTTTATCAAGATTGGCCTGCCCGTCATGTTGTTAAGCGTCGTGGTTGCGAATCTGTATATCTACCTGGTCTACTTCTGACCTGAATCCGTGGTTTCGTGGCGGATACAGAGTGCTGGATATTGGTTTCACAGCGGATTCAGGTCTGAGTCAGAGACTCCTCAGGTGAACCACTCCAGCAGGTAGAAGAGTCTTGACCCCTCCAATGAGCGGGAGGGACCGACGACGTTGGCGGGGCATTTATCGCTGTCACCATCTGCCAGTGTGAGAGCCTCCTGGTGGCTGGCGACCACCTGAACACAATTTTCCGAGAAACGCTTGCGCTCTTTTTCTTGGTGAAGACCACGGCATACTGCCGCACTGCCAGGTTACTGTCGGGTTTTTTGGAGATCATGGACATAACAGTTTTCCCAGGTTATGGGGGCTCGGATCAATGTCGAGTGAAGCCTTTTTGGGTTATCGAAGGGGCCAGCCTCGATTGATCCTAACTAAGGTTTGATTCTGGTCGAAAAGAGATACATTTTGCCGTGTAATATTGCAATCAATTTTGTTCGCTTTGGTCACTTTGCAGCCATCTGCCCGGAATCCCATTAGGTCCGCTCCTGACTAGGAAGCGACCATAGGCAGAAAACAGCACAAAGCAGACATAATGGGTGACAGATCGAACTACAGCATTGGCCTTAACAGGCTGTTAAAGATGTTCAATTGTCATAAGGATAGAGGTGACACATGAAAAACTGGTTTGTAGCGAGTCATGGGTACATTGAGGGCGAATATGCAAAGGGGGAGGCCAATGCGGCTCCGACCACCGTACCAAGCGATCTGGAAGTTATTTTTTTCTGCCCAGCTAATCGCCAACTCGGCATGCGTATGGGTTGGAAGCTGTGGGACATGCTGATGTACGGCCAGTACGGCGGAGAGGATGTAGCTTACAATCTCTGTAATAACAAGGTCGCAGCCCATGCACCCGCATCGAACTACTGTGCCGTGTACACGCAGGTAGACCACCATGATTGGAATGACGGTGATCACCGGCTTGCAGGTAGACCGGCCAAATATACCCTCGGCATCTGGGAAGTCGGCAACCCGAACAAGCCTGTCATCGATTTAAGGACCGATTTGTCGACAATCCCCTTCAAACAACACCAACGCCTCATGCCGCTTAGCACCATACTCGAGAAAGCAGCGCTAGCAGGCGTATCCAGAGTTTACTGGGGGGCCTGCCGTGCGCATATGATAGATTGGGGAGAACCGGGGGAAAGATTAACGGCTGGCTCCAATGCGTCTCCCTACGAGTATTTCAGGCTGATTGACGCAAGCTGAGACGGCTCGGTGCCCACAGTCAGGGGAATCCAGGGGAATTGGAATTCCGGGGACAGTTTACCTATCTCTGTCCAATCACTACTATCCCTGAAAATAGTGCAAAAATTAATCGATGGAGTCAGACTCGATCGATTCTAATTTGAGGTTTTATATTGGACGGAGAGAGATACATTTTGCTGTGTAATAGCGCAATCAGTTTAGTCCGCTTATGACTAGGAGCGGACCGCCCAATCCTATCAGTACAAGGTCTCCTTCGGTCGCTGGGTGGTGAGAGTCAGCACCCACTCTTGACTGGGCCTTGGTCAGGGAACGTCTATAGGCAGAAACCGGCCATGAAAAGAGTACTGACTCCTTATTCTTGGAATGCGTACTTTCAAGCAGTTTCACGATAGTAGAAAAGCTAAACGGCTGCCAATGCCTGGTGGACTTTTTTAAAAAAGCATCTACTCTTATATACACACTTATTAAGGGGGAATATATGCGTAATCATCTAGGTCTTTTAGGTTTCCTTTTTGCCTTCTCTCTGTTGACCGGTTGTGCCACAACACCAAATTCAGAACCCGGTTCGCTTTGCTGCGAGACTGCGAGTGGGTGTAGCGCGGGTAAAGTTGGCAATGTAGATAGCGCGGCAAAGGAGTGTCTGAGTAAGGGTGGCGCTTCTTATACCGATTCTGCGATGTCTTGTGTTAAAAATGTTTGCGGATACAAATAAGGTACGACTGCGCAACACAGTTAATTCACGGAATGTCTGAATAGGTCTATCCTGGGCTTATTCAGACAACCGAGCACCCCTACTCGGCTAATCTTCTTCATCGTGAAGTTTTCCAGCCGTATACTCCAGGCATCGATCAATTTCGCCTTTATCCAGCTTTTTCCCCGGCTTGGATTTGAGGTGCAGCCGGACTCCCCCTTCGCTTTTGCCGATAATCAAAGAGTCCAGCTTTTTGTACTCCTCTGTGGGGCAGGAACATCGCCCCTCCCGGCACTCCGTAAAAGCTTCCAGTAACTTATCTTTTTTATCTTTAGCGTCATCAACTTCGATATCGAGACCATCACCACTTTCAGAAACTTTATATCTCATTTTTCACGCCACTCCAGCGCCTGCTGGTAGAGCCGGTTTTTCTTCTCGCCGGTGATACGTGCGGTCAGTGCCGCTGCCTTTTTTGTCGGCATCTCCTCCAACAGCAGTTGCAATATACGACCGACCTCCGGCTCCAACTCATCCTCCAAGCCCACCTTGCCCGCCACCAGGATAACAAACTCGCCCTTGCGCTGATTGTTATCGGCGGCGACAAATTCACACAACGCCCCGAGGCTCTCCTGACGAATGGTCTCGTGGAGCTTGGTCAGCTCCCGGGCCATAACCGCCGTTCGTGACTCACCAAACACTTGTGCCATATCCACCAGAGTATCGGCCACACGATGGCTCGATTCATAGAAGACGAGGGTGGCCGATTCATCTTTGAGACGGGTGAACTGCTCCCGGCGGGCATGTGAGGTTCTTGCCGGAAAGCCTTCAAAAAAGAAACGATCCGTCGGCAGGCCGCCCGCGGAGAGGGCTGCCAAGGCGGCACTGGCACCGGGCAGAGGAGAGACCGGGATACCCAGACGATGACACTCCCGCACCAGAGGGAAACCGGGATCACTGATCAGTGGGGTGCCCGCGTCGGAGATCAGGGCGACACTGTCTCCGGCCTGGAGCATCGCTGTCACCTTCTCCATCGCCTGGCGCTCGTTGTGCTCATGAAACGCCATCAGCGGGGTGGTGATCGCGTAGTGATTGAGCAACGGACGGCTGTGACGAGTGTCCTCGGCGGCGATCAGTGTCACCGCCTTGAGCACCTCCACCGCCCGCACGGTCATGTCGCCACGATTGCCGATCGGCGTCGCCACCACATAAAGTACACCCTTTTCGATTGACACAGCCTACCCCAAAAATGATACTGGAAGGATCAATCGTGCCTGTCTGAAAGCCACCATGCAACCAACCAGAAATATTTTAATCCTCATCACCCTGCTGCTGTTCATTACCGGTTGCGGCCCGCAACTCGGTGGAATGAAACCGACGGGACCGCCGAAGCCCAATCCACTGATGGAGCAGGCCCTCTCCCTGGAGACATCCGGCGACTACTTGGCCGCTGCGGGCATGTTCCAGCAGTTGGCGGCAAAAGCGAAGCCGCCGGGACGTTACTCACTGCTGATGAGGGCAGCCGAGAATCTCCACAAGGCGGGGGAGAGTGACGCTGCTCTCACACTGCTGTCGCAAATCGACAGCCGTGCACTACCTAATATTGATTTCCGCAAGCGGCTCCTGGCGGCAGAGCTGGCGCTCAGCCGCAACCGACCGGATGAGGCGCTACGGCTGCTGCAGACACCCCCTGGAGCTGATGCAGGCAAGACGCTGCAGCAGCGCTACCATAAGGATCTCGCCGAAGCTTATCGCCTCTCGGGTAATCTACTGGAGAGCGCACACGAGCTGGCGGAACTGGATCTGTTGATCGACGAGGCCGAAAACAGACTGGAGAATCAACTCAATATTCTGCAGACCCTGGCCACCCTCACTGACACCGCCCTGGAGCTGCTGCAGCCCTCCCCTCCCGGTATCCGCGGCGGATGGATGGAGTTGGCCCGCATCATCAAGGGGCACGCAGTCGGATCGGTTCAGTCACAACCATTGATCGACAACTGGCGCGAAACCTTTCCTAATCATCCGGCAATGCCGGAGCTGCTAAAGGGGCACTTTACCAAACTCAAGGCCCAATACCGGCGCCCCAGCCACTTGGCGGTACTGCTCCCCAGCCGTGGCCCCTATGCCAAATCCGCTGTCGCCCTGCGTGATGGATTTATGGCCGCCTACTACCAGCAGCCGGCAACCGCCCGTCCCCGCCTTGTCTTCTACGACAGCAGCAACAGTGCCGATACCTGGCCGCTCTACCGCCAGGCGGTGGATAGTGGCGCCGACATGGTGATTGGCCCCCTCAACAAGGAGAGCGTCTCCCAGTTGGCCCGAGCCGGTGAGCTGGAAATCCCTGTACTGGCACTCAATCAGGTCCCGCCGGAGGTGACACAGCCTGCAGACCTCTATCAATTTGGCCTTGCACCCGAGGATGAGGCACGCCAGGTGGCAGAGCGAGCCTGGCTCGACGGCTATACCCGGGCAACCGCTCTCACCCCCATGGGCGACTGGGGTGAGAGGACCTATGATGCTTTCCGCGACCGCTGGGAACGACTGGGAGGCACCCTTATCGAGCACCAATCCTACAACGCCAAGGATAACGATTTTTCACGGCCGATCCGCGCCATGCTCAATATCGATGAAAGCTATGCCCGAAGAAGACAGCTGCAGCAGTTATTAGGCAAGAAAGTGGAGTTTGAACCGCGTCGCCGAGAAGATACCGACTTTATCTTTCTCGCAGCAAAGCGCGCCAAAGCACGGCAGATCCGCCCCCAGCTGCAGTTCCATCACGCCTCAGGCATTCCGGTCTACACCACTTCGCACATCTACAGCGGCACACCTTCAGCGAAAGAGGACCAGGATCTTAATGGACTGTTTTTCCCAGACATCCCATGGGTGCTGGTGGCCGGTGGCGATGAGCCACTGTCACGGGATCGGCTAATGGAGTCTCAGCCTGAGGGGCAGCAGCGTTATCACCGGCTCTACGCCATGGGAATCGACAGTTTCCACCTGCTGCCACACCTGGCGCGTCTGGAAACCACACCTCAGGAGACCCTTGACGCCAACACCGGCAACCTCTACCTGGATGAGCTCAACCGGGTACACCGGCAGCTGGTATGGGCTGAGATTCATAGGGGCGTACCGAGAGTGATTGGCTATGCCCCGCGAATAGACCTTGAGATTGGCGGGCAGCCGCTACTGGATACGGAGAGTGTACCCACTCCGACAACCGAGGAGATTCAGATCACGCCAGTGGAACAGGATCCCAAGGGGAACACCAGGGAGCATCCGAACAGGAGTTGACCATGCTACGTCGAAAAACCGGAAAGGAGACCGGCGACAACGCCGAAGCAGAGGCAAGAGCACACTTGGAAGGTGCGGGGCTGCAGTTGGTGGAGAAAAACTACCGTTGCCGCCAAGGGGAGATCGACCTCATTATGCGTCAGGGGAACACACTGGTGTTTGTCGAGGTCAGATACCGAAGAAGCACAGCTTTTGGCTCTGCCGCCGAGAGCATCACGGCGACCAAACGACAACGAATTATAACTACGGCAAGCCACTACCTGACCTGCCGAAAACAGGGCGACAGTGCCTGCCGTTTCGACGTTGTGGCAATCACAGGCGAGCACCGGCAAAAGGTCGAGTGGATAAAAGATGCTTTTCAATTGGACTAGTGTTCTTTCAATATGATAATTACGAGTCCAGTTGACTTGTCAGCGTTCACGGCAAGGCGCACCTCGCAGACAATGGCCGCTCCCTTGTCAAGAGGTGCAACGCAGTCCGTGGCCGCTGACAAGCCAACCCGAAGGGCGTGCCTGTGGTGTTCCGCAGCTGCGTTCCAGCGCTTGGCAAGGGAGCGACCATTACCTGCACACTACGCCTTGCTGCAAAACACCACAGGCACGCTGAATCCGTTATTATCATGTTGAAAGAGCACTAATATATGAACCTGAGCGAACGTGTCAAAGAGAATTTTAACGCTCTCATACAGCTGCAGATGGAGTCGTCCACCCTGCTTGCCGAGCCCATCGCCCGCTCTGCGGAGCTGGTTGTTCAGCGCTTGCTGGAGGGGGGGAAAATACTCAGCTGCGGTAACGGCGGCGCAGCAGGCAATGCCCAACACTTCTGCACGCTGATGATCAACCGCTATCAGCGGGAGCGTCCCGGGCTTCCCGCCCTGTCACTGAGCAATGATACCGCCACCCTCACCTCAATCGCCGGTGACTACGACTACGATGAAGTCTTTGCCAAGCAGGTAGGAACGCTCGGTCACCCCGGAGATATTCTGCTGGCGATCAGCAACAGCGGCAACTCAGAGAACGTCAATGCCGCCATTCAGGCCGCCCACGAGCGTGATATGCCGGTTATAGCCCTTAATGGCCGCGATGGCGGCCGCCTGGCCGGCATACTGCAGCCCAACGATATCGAGCTGCGGGTGACATCGGACGATAGCGCCCGCATCCAGGAGATACATCTGCTTACCATCCACTGTCTGTGCGATCTGATTGATCAGCAGTTGCTTGGGGGTTAAACAGGGCACCCGGTTATGCACAATAATTTTGAAAACCATTTCGATGTAAAAAGTTGCACTTGTTGGAGCGAACTTGTTCGCGATCGACTCCGTGCCATACTCTTCGCGAACAAGTTCGCTTCTACGCCCTCTTTATAGAGTTATCATGCATAACAATTTAAGTGTAATGATAAAGCCACGGAGATATTCAATGAGAGCCATCCTGCTAACCTTGTCACTGACCCTACTGACCACCGTGTTATTACAGGGTTGCGCACCTGTTGTAGTCGGCGGTGCCGCCGCCGGTGCATCGGTGGTCCATGATCGCCGTTCCGCCGGCACCACCCTGGATGATCGTACTATCGAGCTGAAAATCCTCAATAAGTTGACTCAGGACAAAAGACTCAGTGACCACAGCAGTATCAGCGTCAACAGTTACAACCACGTGGTGCTACTCAGCGGTCAAGCGGAGACGGCAGAGTACCGCAAACAGGCCGCAGCGGCGGCTGCGGGAACCGCCATGGTGAAAAGGGTGGTCAATGAGATTCAGGTTGCTCCCAGCAGCAGTATCAGTGAAGATGCCAAAGACTCCTGGATCACCTCCAAGGCGAAACTTGAGCTGTTTGAAATCAAGCTACCTGGCTTCGATCCCACGCGGGTAAAGATCACCACTCAGAGAGGCGTGGTCTACCTGATGGGAAGAGTGACACAGCAAGAGGCCGATGCAGCGGTTGAGAAGATACGCTTCCTGCGCGGTGTAAAGCAGGTGGTTAAGGTCTTTGAGTACATCTAGGAGCCTGCCCGAGAATAGAGAACCTACTGCGGGAGCGCTGAATTTGGTCAGATTCCCCCATTATTTTCGTTAAATATGCCCAATATTCGCCTCAAATAATGAAAAAATCTGACTCAAATCAGCACTCCCTCGCTACACCATCTATTCTCGGACAGACTCCTAGACAGCACACACCCCTTACCGGGAGTGTAGTCGAAGCATTTTCCGCCATCGTCGGCCGAGAGGCCATATTCACCGATCCGGGGGACTGCTGGTCTTACGGCTATGACAATAGCCGTCGCCACGCCCTTCCCCAAGCGGTGCTGTTTGTCGTCAGCCACGGGCAGGTGCGTGACATCGTACAGCTGTGCAACCGTGAACAGATCCCACTGATCCCTCGAGGTACCGGCACCGGCACCACCGGCGCCACCGTACCCGACCGGGGCGGCATCGTTCTCTCTCTGGAGCGGATGGATAGAATCATCGAGATCGATACGGCCAACCGTATCGCCAGAGTCGAGCCCGGCGTCTGCAACGGCACCCTGCAAAAAGCGTTGGCAGCGCAGGGGTTCTTCTGGCCTCCAGACCCTACCAGCGCCGCTATCTGCACCATCGGCGGTAACCTCGCCTACAACTCCGCCGGCCCCCGCGCCGTAAAATACGGCACCCCCAGAGAGAACACCCTGGGGCTGCGCGCCGTCACCGGTGCAGGTGATGAGATACGTACCGGCGTCAACACCACTAAAGGCGTAGTCGGTTATGACCTGACACGCCTGCTAATCGGCTCAGAAGGCACCCTCGCCATCATCACCGAAGCGGTGCTCAAGCTCACCCCCCTGGCGGAAGCGAAACTGACCCTGCAGGCGCTCTATCGTGATATGCACGCCGCCGCCCATGCCGTCTCCGCTATCATGGCACAGCCAGTAACACCCTGTGCACTGGAGTTTATGGACGGCACCGCCATCAACATGGTGCGCAGCTACTCCGACCTGGATCTTCCGACCGAGGCCGGCGCACTATTGATGATTGAGGTGGATGGTCCCAGGCACAACCTGGAGCAGGCGGCGGCAGCCGTGAAGGCCGCTGCTGAAGTGGAAGGCACACTCACTGTCGATATCGCTGAAACGGAAGAAGAGGTGGCAAAACTCTGGCGTACACGCAAGGCCCTCTCCCCCTCCTTGCGTAATGTTGCACCAAAAAAGATCAACGAAGATGTCGTCGTACCGGTCTCCCGCATACCCGACCTGATCTCAGGGCTTGAGAAGCTCTCCATGGAGACGGGCATTCAGATCGTCAACTTCGGCCATGCCGGTAACGGCAACATCCACGTCAACCTCCTTACCGATCCTGATGACTCTGAGAAGATGGCCAGCGCCCACCACTGTCTCGACGCCATGTTCAATCTGGTACTGGAGTTGGGTGGCACCCTTTCAGGCGAACACGGTGTAGGCCTGGAGAAACGCGACTATATAGGCCGTGAGATTGATCCCATCACCCTCACCCTGATGAATCGTATCCGCAGACAGTTTGATCCCAAGGGCATTCTCAACCCCGGTAAGGCGCTGCCGCCTGATCACGACTTATAGAGGGTCCCCCCTCTGAAAATAGATACTCTCTTTTGATCAACATCCCACAGATTTCGATATGAGGAGCTTCTGTTGAACCTAGAATCCTCAGTTGGGCAGGGTGGAGAGTGCACTTGCGGTGGTGCAGTACAAGGCACAACGACGAGGAATAGTTGTTCTATTCCAAGGAGTTGTAACGCCGTAATGCGCCACCGCAAGTGTGCTATCCGCCCTGCAGCGTGATTCACCCTGAGAGTGAAATAGGCGATCGCAGTCAATGCAATTAAAATCAATGTGTTGCTCGTAGAATGAAGCGGCCAACTGAGGATTCTAGGTTGAATAATCCTAGTGCTCCTCCAACCTCACCCAGCATCCGGGAAGATGTGCCATCCGCGGCAAAAAAAGAGGGTGCCGTATTGGATACGGCACCCTCTTCAATGACACATCAGTCCGAATGAGTATATCCAGCTGATGTGCCGCCAACCAAGCCCGGCTTTCAGGGCTTACGCCTCACTCTAGGCAGTACCGCCTTTCACACTCTTTTTGGCTTTCCATTCCGCCCGCTCTTCACGGCTCTTTGCCTCACCAGCCTTCGCTGCCAGCCATGGAGAACGAAGTGAAGGCTGGTAAACCCTGGTAGACGTGAGGCCGCACTACTTACCCGGCGTGCCTTGCGCCAGAGGGGTAGTAAAGTAGGCATTCGAGCATGGCGTCCAGTCATTCGGGAGCTGGAACGGAGCGGTAACGAGCTTGCGATGTTGTCGCTCCGTGCCAGTGATCGGGACGGCCAGGGCAGTAATAGGCTGTCGAAGATCGAGTGCGTTTTGGGGACTTGGATGTCCCAAAACGCATCACGAGATCAAAGACACGCTTGGAACTCTTCCTCGATCTTACCCAGTTCAGCATCACTCAGGGCGATATCCCTTTCGGCCTCAGACAGCTCAAGGGCACGGGCGGCATAAAGGATCTCAGCCATATCGATGAGATTCTTCGATATATCGTAGGCGTATGCACTGTCGTTCATCATTGAGGTCGCCATCTCCTCTGAAATCAGCGCCTCACGGATCAGATGGTCCAGCGACCCATTAGCCACCACGTCGACCTCCTCGATCTCAGCCTTGAGGCTGTCCAGGTCGAGAATAGTGATGTTTTCAGGATCTTCAGACTGCTGTCGCAGTTCACCCAGCTCCCGCAGGATAGTGCCAAGGTGCAGCCGGAGCTTGTTGTACTCCGCGCGGATGTGGGGGTTATCGGAGTTCAGGTAGAGCTCAAGATTCTTGCGAAGGTTCTGTACATCCTTCAACGCCTCAACGATGTGGCGACTGGCAAGACGCAGGTTGTAAAGATCGTCAGCATAATCCGCCGTGATGTGGGTCTGCGCCTGAGAGATGAAACTTGCGATTGAACCGTAGAGCACTTTGACGTTTCTCTTGTAGACATCATCGATGTCGATCGGAATCACCTTCTTTGTTTCACTGACCACCTTCTCCAGATCACGATCGGAGAAGATCTCATGGCGGTGCAGGCTGACGCCGTGGGCGATGATCTCCAGGGCGTTGTCATAGAGGTGCAGGGTCTCTTTGCGCACCGACTCCATCACCGTATCCGGAAACTCCATGGTGGCGTCAGAGAGATACTTTGGCCCCACTTTCGAGACCTCCTCGTCGCGCATGCTGCCCTCCAGAAACGTGACCAGTCTGCCGATCATCGGTGACATCACCAGCACGCCGGCGATATTAAACAGGGTATGGAACACTGCCAGCTTCATGGTGTAGTCAGTCGCACCGATACCCACTGCGGCGCTGATGCTCTCCACGCCCCACAGGAACTGGTCGATGAAGAGGATGGCGATGACGCCGGTGGTAACGTTGAAGATCAGATGGGCGCCCGCCAGGCGCTTGCCCTCGACGTTGGAGCTGAGAGCACCGAGAATGGCGGTGATACAGGTACCCACATTAGCACCGATCGCCAGCGCCAGACCGTTTTCATAGGTGATCTGCCCGGCAGCCAGAGCGGTCAGGATCAACACCAGGGTGGCATGGCTCGACTGCATCACCACGGTGGCGAAGATGCCGATACCGGCGAACAGAAACAGCCCCGCATAACCCTCTACCGCGAACTGAGTCAGGTCGATGGTGGATTTGAATGCCTCAAACCCCTCCTTCATGTGGTGGATGCCCATGAACAGGAAGCCCAGACCGGCAAGGATGTAACCGATGCCTTTGAGGGACTTGGATTTCTGGAACACCATGATGATGCCGAATACCAGCATCGGCATGGCGTAGGCGGAGATCTTCACCTTCAGACCGAGACCGGCAATCAGCCAGGCGCCGGTGGTGGTGCCGATGTTGGCGCCGAAGATAATGCCGATACCGGCGGCCAGGGAGAGCATGCCGGCGCTGAGGAAGGAGATGGTGATCACCGAGACCAGCGAGCTGGACTGCATCAGCGTGGTGCTGGCGATGCCGAAGGTGAGACTCTTCCAATAGCGGTCGGTACTCTTGCGCAGGATGGTTTCCAGGGTGCCGCCGGTGAAAGCCTTAAAGCCCTCTTCCAGGGAAAGCATGCCGAACAGGAAGATGGCGACGCCCGCTGCGATCTCCTTGAAGTCCGGACTAATCCAGAAGCCGTAAGCGAGCACCGCCAGGATGGATGGTAGTAAAGTTTTTCTTAACATGATTGCTGCACCTCGTTGAGGTCGTTAATGGATGAATTTGAGGTTGTTAATGGATGAAATCGATTAATGATGGGATGTCCTAGGACTCCAACGCCCGGGCCTTTTTATCCACCGGCGCCTTTTTATCCACCGGCGCTTTGGATTTCCTCCGTAGCGCTTTCACCATCTGATAGAGAAAAGGGCCGAGCAGTGCTGTCAGGAAAAGGAGGCTGACGTAGAGGATCCCGGTGATGCCCAGTAACTCGTGGCTGACCACGATCAGATACAGAAAGGCAATTGTCATCGCTACCCGTATAAAGTCACCGATAATGCCATGCGTATTCTTGTCCTTCCCTCTCTTCGATTTATGATCGGTAGTGACCATACTGAAATTGCCTTGATTATCCCGTTGCCGTCTCATACTACTGCTCCGGTACCAAAATGGATTAGAGGTTTCATTGCTAAATATCTGTTAAAAATCTGCTAAATATCAGCTACACACCTACAGTAAACCAAGCAGCATTCGGGCCAACACACTAACAAACATACAAAACACGTGAAATATCAATAGGATAACTACAAGAATAGCAACCTTGGCAGCAGCTTTTGGGGGTGTAACAAAATGAAGAGCACAGATACCGGCGGCCTTTACCAAACCGGTTTTTTCTTTCTGATTCAATGGATTGGATGTTATAACAATGCAAGGTGTAACAGATTGAAATGTTACATACCCAGCCCTACCCTTTACCCATGGGTCAGAGGCAACATGTAAGTAAGGGGCTGGGGCTGGGGCTGGGGCTGGGGCTGGGGCTGGGACTAGAACCTAGGAGCTTGTCCGGGAATAGGCACCGTAGCGAGGGAAGTTCATTTTGAGTCATTTTTTTCGGTCATTTGAGGCGAGCAGTGCTACATGGATGTAGCGTTTACGAACCCAAGGGATGGAATAGTTACTCTTATTCAACGAAAATGAGCGGAAAAAAGGGCCAAAATGGGGTTTCCGCAGTGGGTGTCCTATCCTCGGACAGGCTCCTAGAAGACTGATTCCCAGGCCTTAATCCTGCTTTGTACGCGCCAGTCGCCGGTTGAGCGCCGGCCGGGAGATACCGAGCAGAGTTGCGGCGATTCCCTGGTTGCCGTCCGCCCGCTGCAAGGCGGCATCAATGTGTATCTGCTCTGCCTCTTTCAGTGTCGGGAAGCGCCCTTCATAATCGTTGGCTTCCACTTTTTTCGAGTCCGCGGCTTTTCCTCTGGACTGCTGCGCCTTGATGGACTTACGAAGCCCTTTTGTCGACAGTGTGCGGCCGGACTTATGGCGTGCCGCAGCGTCGAAGATCAAGGCGCGGAGTTCACGAACATTGCCCGGAAAATGGTAGTTCTCCAACAGCGTGAACAGTTCTGGTGGCGGTTTCAGCAGGTTCTTCTGCATAGAGTGGGCCGCCTCTTCAAGAAAGTGGCTAACCAGCACCGGAATATCTTCCAGCCGCTGACGAAGTGGTGGAACCTCAACCTGATGTACGGACAACCTGAAATAGAGGTCCGACCGGAACACCCCTGTTTCCATCTGGGTATTCAGGTCGTGGTTGGTGGCACAGAGAACCCGTGCATCACTCTTCTTCGCCATGTCTGACCCCAGAGGATAGTACTGTTTCTCCTGCAGCAGCCGCAGAAGCTTGACCTGGGAAGCCGGCTTCAGATCACCCATCTCATCCAGGAACAGAGTGCCCCCCGCAGCTTGCGCCACCATCCCTTCCCGTGTTCTCTCCGCACCGGAAAATGCCCCTTTCCGATGTCCGAACAGGGTGTCTGAGAAGAGGGCGTCATCCAGCCCCGCCACATTCACCGTAACGAAAGCGCCGGAGCGGCCGCTCAACTTGTGTATCGCCTCTGCCAGTAGCTCTTTTCCCACCCCGGTTTCACCAGTGATCAGCACCGGCTCTCCAGTGCCCGCTATCGCTTCCATGTACTGAAACAGGGAGCGCATCTTTCGGCTTATGGTGATGATCGAGGTAAAGACTTCGCTATGTTCCAACTGACCGGAGATCAGATAGTGTTTGAGCGCCCCCACCTGGCGGCGTAGAGAACGGAGTTCCAGCGCCCGTTTGACGCTGGAGACAAACCGGCTCTCCTCCACCGGTTTCACCAGATAATCGAAGGCACCCTCCTTCATGCAGGAGACCGCGGTCTCCACCTCCAGGGTCGCTGTCATCACGATCACCGGCAGATCGGGGTGCTCACGGATAATCTCCGGCAGCAACTGGGTCCCGGAGATATAGGGCATGAACAGGTCCAGGACCACCACCGCCGCCTCCTGACCAGCCAGAAACGGTATCAGTTCGCGGCTGTCCTCAATGGTCTGCACATTCTCTATCCCTGCACTGCCGAGGATCATCCGGGAGCTGAGGAGCACGGTGGATTCATCATCCACCAGCACCACCGGAAGCTGCGATATATTCTGCTTCATATGCGATGCCTTACGCCGACCCGTACGCCGGGATCCTGATGGTTACCGTGGTGCCTGCGTTCCGCTCAGACTGAAACACCATGCTCCCCCTGTGCCGCTCTATGATGGAACGGGAGATGGAAAGGCCGAGGCCGGTGCCTCCTGTATCCGTCTTGGTTGTGAAAAAGGGTTCGCTCAAGCGGCCCATGTCTCTCTCCGCAATGCCACAACCCTCGTCCCTGATCGTTATTTCCAACATCTCCTCCTCCGCCTTGAATCTCGCGTCGATGAATACCCCGCTGTCACGCGACTGCAGGGATTGGAGCGCATTCAGTAGGGTATTAATGAACACCTGCTCCAACTGCTGGGAGTTACCCCTAGCATGAGGCAGATCATCGGGAGCATTCAGCGTACACACATCGGTATATTTCTGGATCTGATTGTGCAGGATCATCAGGGTTGACTCCAATACCTGCTGAATATCCACATCCTCCATCATGCCACCGGCATCCTGCCTCGCCATATGCTTCAGATTCTCGACAATACGCCGTATCCGCTCGGAATTACGGGTGATTTCCGAGAGCAGCCGGGGGAAGTCATCCCGGGCCTGGGAATAGGCCAGTCCGCCGAGGGAGAAATCGCCGTTCTCCTCGAAGTATTCCGACAAAATCGGCGCGGCGTCCTTCCAGGCGCGGGAGACCAGCGAGGAGTTGAACTGAATGGCGTTGTTGGGATTATTGATCTCGTGGGCCACCCCGGCCGAAAGTACGCCGATGGAGGCAAGACGGGCGTTATGCTGTGCCTGAATTTCCAGGTTGCGCTTCTCGGTGACATCGGTGGCGATCACCATAGCCGCGCTTACCGGACCATCGGCGCGGATGGGAACGATACGCCCCTCCCAGAATGTACCATCGTCGGCTGAGTACTCAAACTGGCGTGTTACACCCTTGCGGCACACCCTTTTCAGTGCCCGCCGGAACCATTTGCGGAAGCCATACGGCATCAGGGCAAGAGAATTCCGCCCCACGGCCCGCTCCGCCGGCAGTTCGGGAATGGAACGGTTCATGAGCAGAACCTTGCCCTTTTTGTTCACCGTCATGATGATATCCGGCGATTGCTGGAACATATCCCGCAGCTTGGCTTCCGACTCTCTCAGCGCCTCATCCGCCAGTTTTTTCTCGGTTATATCCTCGATGAAGCCAACGATCCGGCATATCCGTCCCATTTCGTCATTGACCGGGAATCCCCGGGTTCGCACCCAGCGGGTGGTGCGATCCTTACGGTTTACCCGATGAACCGCCTCGGTCGCGACGCCGTCCTGCCGAATCTGCTCCAAGGCCTGAATCAGCCGGTCCTGATCACCCGCTGGAACGGCATCCAATATGAACAGGCCCCGGGCATCCCTATGGGCAGTCAGCTCACCAAAAATCCTTTTATAGGCCGGACTGAGATAGCACATCTCCTTCATATCCGCGGAGATAGCCCAAAATACCTCATCGACTGTTTCGGTCATCTGCCGGAACAGCTCCTCGCGCTCCACCAGCTTCTGCTGTATCGCCATGCGTTCCCGTTCATTCTCCTTAATATGCACGAGATAAACAGACATTAGCAGGGTAAAGAGAAGACCGGCGCCAAGCACCATCCAGGGACCCTCCTGGAACGCCTCCGCTGAGCGGAAGAGATCGGTCTGCCCGCATACGATCATCCACTCCCGGTCAGCCACCCTGATCCGTTCCGAAACCTTGGGTTCCACCTCCCGTCCCAACCAATCGGAGTAATTCGAACTATCCACACCACGGGGAAAGAGGCGGCTGGCATAAAAATCGAGGAAGCGCCCGTCCGAATCCGCCGACTCGTCCAGCAGCAGGATCTCCACACCGCGTGGCTCCAACAGGGAGATGGAGGTATTAACCAGGTCACTGAGCCGGAACAATCCCACGACAATCCCGAGCAGGTGCCGCCGACGTAGTTCGGGAGTATCGACCTTCACTCCTCGCCGGTACACAGGCATCCCCGCCATAAACCCGTACCCGGTATTTTCCCCCTCAACGGCATAATCTATACGCCCACTGGCCGCCAGATTCCCACTGTCCCTCGCCCGATCCAGCAGATTGATGAACATGGAATCGGCACCCCAACGGAATCCAGAGGAATCAGTGTCCCGCTGTGCCTGCAACACCTGGAGCCAAGGACCGTCAGACGATCCGCCCCCCCCCTGTCCCAGAACATCGGCCCGTGGCACCCACATCAGGGTCTGAATCCCTTGATGTCGTTCCAATAGAGAGTCAGCGAACAGCCTGAACTCCTGCGGTCCTATCTCATCGGATGCCTTATAAAAATCACGGATGGTGGTTACCGCCAACAGACCGTTGTCTATGCCGTGATTTATGGCACGGATCCGGTTATGAGCCACCCACTCGAAATCGAGCAGCTTGTGGGCATCAAGCTGCTGCCGGATGAGCCAAAGGGCGGCGAGAGAGAGACTGAGCCCGATAATGACCACAAGCCAGATGGCGTTGTATTCGGCTGTGAACACAAGACGGTCGGTATTCGGTTCTCGGCTTTCGGTAGGCATCTTAGCCCCATAGTCGCATAAATGTAGGTTGGGCTGACGCCTGAATGGCGGGGTTGCTTATACGAGGATAGGAATTTCAACCCATAAAATCAACCTATTTCACCGCACCCTGCACGCTTTCTCCGGCGACCGGGCCCTGCCCTTGCTTTCACCTATTCCTGCAGTGGCTCATTCGGTGCCGAAACCCCATGGTAGCGATGGCGATGCCACCGGGCATACTGACTGCTTAACATTATCCTAGAACCCTCAGTTGGACGAAGTGGATAGTGCACTTATTCACTCTGGAAGTGAAAGATACAGTCGTAGTCAATGTAATTAAAACCAGTGCCTTGGCCGTAGAGTGGAGCGACTAATCGAGGACTATAGAGTTAACCCGGATGTTTTACCCGGGTTAATCGTCTTCCCAGCGACCAAACCCGGGGATATCGATGCCTCTCTCGCTAAACGAGCCCCTCACCGCCTGAGTATGGCAGGCGTCACAGTTGCTTATTGAGACGACTTCGGGATTATCGACCACCTGCCGAGGAGACAACCCTCGATGCTTCCTAGTGATATAGGGCGTATCGGTGGTACGGAGCGGTGCGTCATTGGAGGAGAGCGTACGCATAATCTTAACCGACCGTTTGTAATTAGAGTGTTCGGCCGCATTTTTGACCAAATAATCTTTAAGCACCCTAGCATCCTCCTTCGGTAGCTCTGCGTTCTCACCGAAGTGTTCCTCCAGGCCGGCCATCACCCGTCGCCAGGAACGGGCCGGAAGAAGACCCGGCTGATAAGCAAAGTGGCAGGCGCCACACTCTTCTCGATACTGAGGATTATTAACTGGCGCCACCCCTCGTTTGATACTCTTAGAACCGATAAATTTACTGAAAAAACCACCTCTGTGGTCATCGTCGTCGGCAACCGCCACTCCACCTACGCCCAGTACGAGCATAGATGAGAACAGCAAAACACTCTTTGTAAACTTGCGTCTCATCATCTTGTACCTCATTAATAGATTGCGCATTTATTTAACCTTCAGAAACGCCAACAGATCACCCTTCTCCTGCACCGTGCACTCGCGACCAACAGTCCACTTACAGTTACGTTTGAACCACTTCTCAACTTTTTTCACCTTGGTCAATCGCTTTGGATTTGTCGACGGCGCCATCGGCTTAATTAACTTCTTGGTACGCGCATGTTTTCCCGCTTGTGTCAGGTTATCCCCATGGCAGGTACCACAACTACGCGCCTTACCACTCTTTTTATCGGTAAATATTTTATTCCACAGCGCTTCACCCCTGGCGGCATTAAACTCTTTAGCACCTACGGCAAAGTAGTCTGACTCCAGTTGGGCCACAGCATCTGCCTGGGCGACCAATGGCCCACAAGCAATAGCTAAAACAAACACCCAGATTACACTCTTGTTCATGGCACACCTCTTTAATATGCTGGAAATTTTCACTCACACCATCAAGGCCGTTTGGCCCACTCCGATCAAGTTGAATTGAAGATTAGCAAGGGAAACTGAAGCCAAGCTTAAAATAATAATGGCTATGTACAACAACCCTGTTTCACACAACCTCGACGCGATGGAAGCCGGCAGGCCTGCGCAACGGTCATCGTGGCGGAGCGCCTACAAAAGCGATGATATTTGCGCGGAACAGAAATATAGTGCAGGGCCAGTAAAATTAAATAGCGCTATAAAGGGGAGGACGAAACAGGATGCAATAGTTTCAAGATGCCCCACACCAGAATGCAGGGACGTGAATTTTCTGTGGCTGCTGTTCACAAGTGAAGGTAAGGCGCGTGCGGCAGGGAATGGCAAGCCCTTTCCAAGGTACGCAACGCAGCATTGGCCTCTTAGCGAGGCCCCCTTCGGGAAAGGCTGAGGAGAAGCCACGGCCTTGGTTAAAACGGGATTGGCAATAACTTAATGGAGCGAGGGAGCAGCTCCAAGTCCAGACACCCAGGCTTCAGAGGCGGGTCTGATCAGTTCGAGGACCATGCTGGGGAAGAGCCCGGCAGCGAGGATAATCAGCGTAAAGAGCAGCACCAGAGCCAGCTCCCGAGGAAGGAGATCGACAGCGTCGGCCACACTCTCCTTGCGCAGGGGACCAAGAAACGCCTTGCGGTAGATTACCAACAGATAGCCGGCACCCAGGACAACGCCGAACAGGGCTGCAAGACCGGCTCCGGTGTGGGTCTCGAGTGCACTGATCAGGATCAACAGTTCTGCAGGGAAGCCGCTGGTTCCCGGCAAACCCATACCGGCAAGGCCGAAGAAGAGGAAGAAAGCGGCGAGCAGCGGCATGGAACGGGCGGCACCGCCCAGGCTGGCCAAGTCGGTGGAACCCATGCGGTGGTGCAAAAAACCGGCGATAAGAAAAATACCACCGGAGATGAGAGTAAAGTTGAGCAGTTGGAACAGTGCTCCCTGAACACCCTGGATATTAAAGGAGGCGATACCCAGCAGCACCAATCCAACGTGACTGACACTGGAGAAGGCGAGCATGCGGCGTAGGTTAGTCTGCGCCAAGGCCACTATAGCGCCATAGAGAATGCCGACCACGGCAAGACCCGCAAGTAGCCAGTGCAGTTCCTGGGCCGCTTGAGGCGCAAGTGGAATGGCAAATCGCATCAGACCATAGGCACCGAGCTTGATACCAGTCATGACTGCAGCTACCGCCACCGAGCCTTCCATCGCCAGTGTAGGAAGCCAGGTGTGAAAGGGGAACACCGGCGTCTTGATGGCAAAGCCGATCAAGAGCAGTAGAAATACCACCATCTGCAGATCCGGTGAGGAAGCAGTCGTCAGCAGGGTCGGATAATCGAACGCCATCCCGCCCGGCACAGAGAGCCCGACGCTATCGGCATGATTAAAAGCGAGCAGAAGAAAACCGATCAGCAGCGGCACACCACCGGTCAGCATCAACAGCGTGTACTTCACTGCAGCGTAACGGCGGTTGGGGCCCACACCCCAAAGACTCAGAAGAAAGTAGAGGGGCAGCAGAGTCATCTCCCAAAAAAGGAAGAAGAGCACCATATCAAGTGATGAGAAGATACCCAGAGTTGTGCTTTCCAAAAGCAAAATCATACTGTAATAGAGCCGGGGCATTTTGCCGATGCGCGTCCAGGAGGCAACAATGACACCGACAAACAGTAGCGCTGTCAGTGGCAGAAAGAGGAGTGATATACCATCCACACCGACTAGGTAACTGACTCCCAGAGAAGGGATCCATTGCGCCCGCTCAACCAACTGAAACCCGGCCACAGCCGGTTCAAAGGCGGCAACCACCACCAAGCTCAGTAGCAGTGCCACCAGGCTGGAGGCCAGCCCAAGCCAGCGCACCTTGCTCTCATCAGGCACAAACCAGATCGCCAAACCCATTACGGGAGGGAGAAAGATCAGCAGGCTGATCAGTGGCAGTCCGGTGGAAAAGGAGAGGCTCACATCAACCATTATGTAAAGCTCCAGGGTGGAGAACCGAGTGGTCGAAACGGCCATCGAGCAGTTGTAGTGGAGCCTCAATCAGTTCCAGCCAAGGCCCGGAAAAAAAGCCGGTCAGCAGCAGAACCAGAAGTACAATACCGGCGACCAGCCGCTCAGTCCCTGAGGTATGGGGGATGGAGTGACCGCCCCCCTCCCCCGCTGGACGCGGAGTGAGGAATGCACGTTGAAACGCCCACAACAGAAAACCGGCGGCGACCACATTACCCAGTGCTGCGGCAACAGTTACCAAGGCACCGAACTCCTCAATGGCGGCCTCCATCATCAGATGCACCGCATCAAAGCCGGGAGTACCAGGCATACCGACAATGGAGAGGCCGGCCACCAGGAAGGTGATACCAATAAAAGGGATGCGATCGAACAGTCCACCAAGACGCGCCAACAACAGGGTGTTGGTGCGGTGATAGACAAAGCCACTCATCAGCAGCAGCCCCGCACCCGCCAGGCCAAAGTTGATCGAGAGCATAACGCTGCCTTGAAGGCCGAGCAGATTGAGGGTGAAGAGGCCAATCATCAGTACGCTGGTGTGGCTGACAACTGCGTAGGCTAGCAGCCTTCGCAGGTTAACCTGTTTCAATGCCAACACCGCAGCATAGAAGATACCGGCACCGGCAATGGCGACCACATACAGATGCCACTGCATCACCACCTCAGGCATCAGCGGAAAGACAAAGCGCAGCAATCCATAGACGCCTACCTTGAGACCGATCAGCAGTACCGGCGCCAATGCCACACTGCCGTGCTCAGCCGCAATCGGCAGCCAGCCGTGGAGTGGAAATATGGGTATACGGATGCCAAAACCGTAGAACAGGATGAAAAAGACCAGCGAGCCGATGGCAGGATTGACCGGTGTCTGAATCAGCATCTGCAGATCGAAGCTCAAGCGTCCGCCGGTGACATCAACATGATTCCAGCCAAGCATCAGTATGCCCACCAGCAGCAGCAGCAGACCGGTTCCCATAAATTGCAGATAACGGGCAATCGCCATATCTCTGTCAGGGGCGGTTGACCACTGCCACAGCATAAAGCCCGCAAGGAGCACCTCAACTACCGACAACAGCAGAAACCAGAAGAGATCCTGGGTGACAAACATCCCTACCAGGGCCGATTCGGTAACCAGCAGCAGTGCCAAAAACCGCCACTTGTAGCCTAACTTGCAGCCGGCGCCGTAAAGCACCAACAGCAGGCAGAGCAGTGTGGCAAGCAGCAGGAAGAGGATACTGATTCCATCCACCGCTGCATGGTAATTAAGGAAAGGGAACAGTTCGAGACGCTCGGCAAATTGCATTGCCGCTGTTGTACTGTCGTATTGCCAGTAGACGAAAAAAGCCAGCAGCAACTCTGCAATGGAAAATGTGAGGCCAACATAGAGCAGCAGTGACCGGCTACGACGCACCAGCAGTACAACTATTACGCCCGCCAGAGGCAACAACTGCAGAAATGCCAACAACGGCAACGTCTGATTCACAGTCCAATGTATTTCGTTAATACCCACCATCAGAGAATCACCACAATTGTCGCCATAATCAGCAGCAGCAGATAGCGTGGCCGACTTAACAGTTGGTCGATCAACAGCAGGTAATTGCCCACAAGCTCCAGCAGTTTCATCAGCCCATCACCGCCACCCTTGAGAATCAGTTGCTCTTCAAACCAATGCAGTGCTGAGGCGACCCGCTCCATAAACCTACCGACAAGACCTCGCCCCTGGCCTACAGCATCATCGAAGACACCCTCCTGTCGGCGGCGCTGCTCCCACTCGCTGAGGGTCGATACCGTATCGCCCCGTGTGGGCATGCCGAGCAAGCGGGTAACCACCTGCTCATCAAAGTTATCGATATCACGAGAGAGTGAGTTGGTCGGCTTTACCAGCAGCCAGTCAATCAGATGATCAAGCCAAAAGCGCTGCAGAACGGCAATATAGAGGCGGTTGTGGCGCCGCAGCCAAGCCGCAGCCGGACGGGCCGGACGGCTCACCATCTGCAGCAGCGCCGGAGCATGAAGAAACTGGTAAGCACGCCAGATAGCATGAATCACCAGATGCCAGGCCGCCAATTCAAACCAGCCGAGACCACAGGCGAGAAACATCAATCCCACTTGGCCGGTGCATGAGAAGATTAGGGCACTCTTGACGTCTGTCTGGACCAGTGAACCGAGAAAACCGTAGAGCGCCGTCAACAGACCAAGGAGCAGCATCAACATCAACAGACCTGGTGCCTGTTCAAACAGCGGCTGCAGGCGAATCACCAGAAAAATACCGGCGTGGCTCATCAGTGAGCCATAGAAGATGGCACTTGAGGGCGTTGGGCCCTCCAGGGCGCGGGCGATCCACGGAGAGAAAGGGAGTTGCGCCGATTTGGCCAGCGCCGCCACCAGGAAGGCACCTGCCAAGACATCCGCCTGGAGCGTTGAGAGCTCGCTGCTACCGGCAAAGAGACTGCTCCACTCGACACTTCCGAACCAGCTGAACGAGAGGAATATAGCGCTGATCAGAGCAACATCACCGATACGATTGGTGACAAAAGCGCGGGTGGCATTTGCGGTAGCGGTGGGACGTTCGAAGGCGTAGGCAATCAGCAGATAAGAGCTGATCCCCGCCAGTTCCCAACCGACAAAGGTGAAGGACGCACTACCCGCCATAACAATCAGCAGCATGCCGCTGACAAACAGGTTCATAACAATAAAGAAGCGCTGAAAACCGCTTTCACGATGCATATAGTTGACAGAGAAACGCAGCATCAACAGAGAGATCAGTGCCACCATAGTGGCCATCACCAGACCAAAGAGGTCAAGATAGAAGCTGATTCGCAATTGATAGTCACCGCTGGCAAACCAGCGACCCAAGTCAACCTGACCGGGGACAGTAAGTGTCATCAGTGCGCCGATGTCGAGTAGTAACACCAGTAGCAGCGAGATGGAGGTCGCAGCGACAGAGATTCGACTAGTGAGTCTCTCACCCGCCTCACCGCGGTTTGAGCCCTGAATGTATCCGATAACAATCAGCAGCGCCGCGACAAGAGGCAACAGGGGAATCAGCCAGACAATTGACTCAACCATGAGCAGCCTCCGTTTCAATCCGTGCAGGTGTCAGCGGTTCACTGTAGCCGTTGTACCACTCAATGGAAGAGCCCACCCGAGGCAGTGGTTCCACACGACCCGTCCAGGGAACAAAACCCTGATCCGGTTTGAACAGGGTAATCTCACCGGTTTCCGGATCCATCGCCGAAACCAATAACCAGCCGTTCCCGATCAACTCCTGCAATGGTGGCTGGCGGGTATAGATTTTTGTCAGCATTTCAATGCTTGCTTCCACTACAATCTGCAGCCGCATCGCCTCGTGAATTTCGATCATCTGCTTCGGCAGGCCGGTACGCAGATCGCTGCCGGCTCCGTCCATTACACCGAACATTCCGGTAATGTTGTGGGTGATTTTCGAGCCACAGCCGTAGTTATCGTTATCTACCGTGGAGAAGTAGTACTCCAGGCTGATACCGGCGCCCACCGGACCGTTGGCCAACAGCAGTCGCTCCAGCACCTCACCGGTGGGATCGGTAGTGTAGTCATAGGAGATAAGGAATACCCGCCGATCATAGAAGGTGCCGCGGCTCATTGTGCGCCGGCCGATAAAGGCAGCGGCGTTGGTGGCATGCCCCAGCTCAGGACGCGCCTGACTGAAGTCGTAGGCACGGGAGACAATATGTTTCAGCGCCTGGGCATTGGTTGGCGCATCGGGTGCCGATGCAAGCCGGCGGCAACGCTCACGAGCATGACGCTCACTGGTCTCCACAAGAGCCTGCCGCAGCCGTTTGAGATTGCCACTGAGCACCTCAGGCAGGAGATTGAGGTCATACCACTCGATACCCTCGGTACAGGTGTTGTGCTCCCCCGCCAGGAACCAGGTGTCGGAAGGAATGTTAATACCCTGCTCAGCCAGCCGCGCCCTGATCTCAGGACGGTTGGCCATGGCGCAGACGAGACGGGCATTGGGGCCGCTGTGACGGCCACTGCAGGCACCGCAGTCGTATGCCGCCAGATGGGGATTGTTCTGGCTGCTGGAGCCATGGGCCATAATCACCACCAGTGGAGCAAAACCATCCACCAGACCAATATTACGTAACAGTGTTTCCACCCGGTTGAGCTGCTCGTCATCGGTAAAACCCTGCTGGGGCTGCTCAGGTGAAGGCACTTCTCCACCCTCTTCGGCACAAAATTCGATGCCGGTATCCACCTTACCCTCATAATTGATACGCAAACGCTCGACGAGGCGGGCAAACCCCAAGGGAGCAAACACTTTGCCGATAAGGGTAAAGAGTGCAGCGGGCGCAGCCGCCGCCATCAGTGGTAGAGTGGAGAAGAGATTGCGCCGGCTCTCCTGGTGTACCACATCAATAAAGCGGGTGCGATCGGCAGCACGTTCGAGCCGGCGATCACCCGCAGCCTGCTGTTCCGGCAACACCTGCTCCCTTACTTCCTGAAGAGGAACCACCCCCACCGGGCAGAGTGCCGTCACCTTCTCACTCCCATAAGCGCGCGATAGGTGAGGAACAGCAAAGTGGGCGGCAGCACCGAAGGTCTCAACTGAGGGATCGATCTCCTCCAGATGACGACGGAAGCCCTCTTCACGGTCATCCATACAGAAGACCAACTGGGCAGAGGTGGCTTCCTCACCGCTACAGTCACGGCCATAGCCATCTGTAAGTGCATTCAGCAACTGATCCAGATAGTGGTTTTCGTAGGCCTGCAGCCATACCATGCCGGCCCGCTCCTCAGTGAGAAGTAGGAGAGAATCAAAAAGCGCATCACGCTGCTCTTCAGAGAGCTTTCGCAGAGAGTCGCCACAAAGTCCCAGATGCTGTGACAGGCGAAACAGCCGCCAAGCACCATCATAAACCGTGCAACCGTCAATGTGATCCGCTGTGGGACCCTGCTGCCAAGTCCAAATCAGCTGAGCCGCCCGTTCCCAGCGATCATCCTCCGTCAAGCGCACCTGAGTGGGAAGATCCATCAGCCGCTCGGCCATATTGATCAGATACTCTGGAAGGTGAGCACTGAAAAGAGCATAACGCACCAAAAACTCAGAGCGATGATGGCGGAAATGCCAGCGGATACCATCAAGACTGGGCTCAATCTGCCACTGGTTGCGGGCCAGACGCCGGGCATAGATACGCTCCAGTACCAAGCGTACCGCCAGATAGTCCATCATATCGACTTGGGGCTTTTCTCCCTCATAACCGGGGTGGAGATGACGCCAGAGGAACATACCGGACCAGCCGGGCAGCTCAAGGGAGAGCTGCTCCAGGTAACTGACCCACCGATTCTGAGGCAGACCAAGCAAGTGCATCTCTGCAATCACGGCATCCACAGAATCGTCAGGAAGAAACTCCAGATTATCGCCCCAATCGGGCAGATCATCGACCAGCCAGGCGAGATCATCGGCAGCCGCTCTACGCCAGTTGTGGTAGAAGCCCAACTCTCGTGTTTCGCCATGCCAGGATGCGAGCCCCTGATCAAGATGGCTTGCCATGTGACGTAACAGGGTTGGTCGTATCTGCTCCAGTAGATCCTCGCCGGTGAGCTTCAGCAGCAGGCCACGCAAAGTGATCTCCTCTCCCACCTGGGCCAGCAAAGCATCCAGCTGTTGGTTCACCTCCCTGGAGATAACCTGCTGCACACCTACTGAGTCACCTTCTTCCTTTACCAGGGACTGCAGCATCGCCTCCGCTCGTTCGGGCGTCAGATCAATCATCTGTTCAGGATGGAGTGCGAACTCCTCAAGACCCAGAGACTCCAGGCAGGCCGCCCAGAGGTCGGCGATGGCGCCCTCCTCGCTGCCCTGTCCCTGATGGGCCGCGGCAGCCAACAGAGACTGCCTCGCGCGCTCCGGCACATCGCCCTGGAAACTGGTGAGTGCATCCATCTCTTCCAATTGCCATTTGAACTGACAGGTGCTGATCTTCTTTATCGGCGCCGACAGCGCCGCCAGAAAGAGATCACGGCGAGTAATACCGCCCTGAGCAGTCTCAGTAACCAGCTTCGCCGCGTCAAGATCCGGCTCCTGATCCAACACCTGCTCGAGATCCTGACGTGTAATTCGCCCCTCACGAAAGAGCTTACGGAATCGCTCTTGAGGTAGAAACCCTTTTGCGCCGGTCAGCTTCTCGGCAGCCTGCAAGGCCTCGGCAAAATGGAGATGTTGATAGCCGTGGAGAGTGTTGTGATGGACAAAATCCCGAATCGGCGCCTGGCCCGGCAGCACGTGCTCAAAGTGGGCGATGGCATCACGCAGTGTCTGGCGGATATCGGTAACTGCTGCTGTAGCTTCACTCATAGTCCTAAACCTCAGAACCCTGCACTGAACTGGCCAGCGAACAGTTCCACCGAAGCGGACATCAGCTCAAGTGCTGGCGCAGGTACAATACCCAGAAGGAGGATCGCGACGCTAAGTACCCCGGCCGCCGCCATTTCACCCGGACGTAGATCTTCAACATGACGCATATCGCTGCGCACCGGCCCGGTAAAGAGTTTACCGACAGTACGAATGGCGTAAGCGGCACTTATCAGTACACCCAGGGTAAGCAACACGGTAACGCCGCCCCAGCGATCAAAACCACCGATAAGTGCATGTAACTCGGCAACAAAACCGGCAGTACCAGGCAGACTCACAGCAGCCATAAAGGCGAAGGTGGTAAAAAAGGCAAAGCGGGGGGTTACCTGCACCAGAGAGCTGTAATGGCTGATGTTACGCGTACCTGTGCGCTCATACAGCAGGCCAATAAGTAGGAACAGGCCACCTGCGACCAAGCCGTGAGCCACCATCTGCATCACCGCACCGGTCAAACCGGCACTGTTGAGGGCGGCGATACCGAGCAGCACCACACCCATATGACTGATCGATGAGTAGGCGATCATCGCTTTCAAATCACTCTGACGCCACGCCAAAAGCCCACCATAGACCAGGCTGAAGAGTGCAATAGCCGCCAATAATCCCTGCAGAATAACTACCGCTTCAGGAAGCATGCCGGAAGCGCGAATCAGGCCGTAAGAGCCCATCTTCAGAAGAATTCCGGAAAGGAGGATACTCACCGGACTGGGGGCCTGAACATGAGCTAGAGGGAGCCAGCCGTGAAGCGGAAAAATCGGCATCTTGACACCGAAACCCACCAAAAAACCGAGAAAGATCAGCACCTGGAGCTCAGCCGAGAGCCCCGCCGCCCCCTCAGACATGCTCGACATGGCGAAGGAGTGACCCGGCGTGGCATCAAACACCACCAGCAGGCTAAGGAGCAGAAATACCGACCCGCCCATGGTGTAAAGAACAAAGTTGAGAGAGGCGATATTGCGCCCGGCCCCTCCCCAACGATCGATTAGAAAGAAGAGTGGAATCAGGGTTAATTCCCAGAAGAGGTAGAAGAGCGACCAGTCCTGAGCCATAAAGACTCCAAGCATGGCCGACTCCAGCAGCAGCAGTAGCAGATAGTAGCCTTTAAACCGTTCCTTGATACTCACTGATGCGATAACGGCTATCAGGGAGAGCAGCGTAGCCAACAATACCATCGGGTAGGAGATACCGTCGATTCCGAGAGCGTAAGAGGTACCCAACCGGGGATTCCATGGCACCACCTCGGCAAGTTGTATCCCCGCCACACTGGTGTCGAACAGCGCCAACAACCCCCAAGCCCAAGCCAGAGCGGCTGCTGCAAACAGCAGCGCAACCCTGCGGATCAGCAGAACACTACGCCCAGGCAGCAGTGCAATGACCACTGCACCAGAAAAGGGCAGAAGTAGAAGCAGCGTGAGATAAGGCATTGTGGTGTTTATTTTTATTCCCCAAATGCAGTCATAACGTGGGCGGAAAGCGCTACGGCAAGTATTACCGCATTCCCGCACGCCTTACATATTCCGCCGAAGCAGGAGAAGCCTGGTCACTAGTAACATTCGGGCACCCCCGCAACTCAAAGACCGAGCCGAACTATTACACGACAAAATTATCAGCATATTAGAATAAACCAAAACAATTCTTTTGAATACAGAGCAAAGCTAATCGGCCAATATTTTTAATCCTGTCTCTCAACAATATTTGAGCAGTCCTATGCAGCCATGAAAATGAGTATCTGCAGCCACTCTGGGTGAATTTAATTAGTCAGTAAATGATGAATCAGATGCCTACCATATACAAAAATTTATACTACCTATCAAAACTGATGCCATTCGGTTTCCGACAGTTCGTGGTATATTCACCCATCATTTACTTATTAAGCATTTACTGATATACCTAACTGATTGAAAAGAATGATCTTTTACTGACTTTTTCAATTTACGCACTATCAATACCTGAGACTCTCCAGTCATTAGAGTTCACTCGAATTAAGTAGGGAGAATTACATGTCCAAAAAACATCCTATCGTTGCGGTCACCGGTTCCTCTGGCGCCGGCACCACCACCGTAAAGCGCGCCTTTGAGCACATCTTTGAGCGTGATGGGGTTAATCCCGCTGTCATCGAGGGAGACAGCTTCCACAGCTTGAACCGTATGGAGTTCCGTGAGGCGGTAAAACAGGCTGATGCCGCAGGCAACAACCATTTCAGCCACTTCGGTCCCGAGGCCAACGATTTCGGCTCCCTGGAAAACCTGTTCAAGACCTATGGCGAAACCGGTGGTGGTGACAAGCGATACTATATTCACAGCCAGGAAGAGGCCGATGGCCTCAACGAACGCCTGAGCACCAATCTGAATCCCGGTGAATTCACTCCCTGGGAGCCCGTGCCTGGAGATACCGACATACTCTTCTATGAAGGACTGCACGGCGGCGTGGTTACCGATGAGCACGACGTAGCACAATTCGTGGACCTGCTGATCGGCGTGGTACCCATCGTCAACCTGGAGTGGATCCAGAAGATCCACCGCGACAAGGCGGAGCGCGGCTACTCGGCGGAGGCGACCGTGGATACCATCATGCGTCGCATGCCGGACTACATCAACTTCATTACGCCGCAGTTCTCACGCACCGACATCAACTTCCAGCGCGTGCCGACTGTGGACACCTCCAACCCCTTTATCGCCCGCGACATTCCAACGCCTGACGAGAGCTTCGTGGTTATTCGCTTTAAGGATCCGAAGAAATTCAACATCGATTTCCCTGAGCTTCTGAGCATGATCAGTGGCTCGTTCATGTCCCGCCGTAACGACCTCGTGGTACCCGGCGGCAAGATGGGCTTCGCCATGGAGCTTATTCTCCAGCCAATCATCGAGCAGATGATGGACGCGAAGAGCTGATCCTTTTTAGCAACAAGACCCTAGGAGGCTGCGCAACAATACCTCCTGCGGTCTGAAGAAGAGAGCCCAGCTAGTTTCAGCTGGGCTTTTCTTTTGTTGGAGCTGAGACCTACAGGAAGAAGTCAAAGAAAAGCACAAATCCCACGCTTGCCGGCAATAAGCTGACCAGGGTTACCGGCAAGCCGGTGCGTCACCAGCCTCCAGGGCTGATGCGTGCGCCCTGAATACCACAATTCTCAGACTCAGCAATAATGATCAGGTTAGCAGTGGCACCGACATGGCTGCGTTACAACTCCTTGGAGTAGAACGACTATTCCGTGTCGTTGCCCCTCGCGCTGGACTGGCCGTAGCCAATTCAAGCGAGCGTAACACAGTCAACGTGGCTTATGGGCTGGCCCGATGGGAGGCCCACTAGGGGGTGGCAACAGGCAGTGGAATCATCTTGCCGTTGACGGTCAGCAGGCTGTCCGAAAGGCTCGCTTCGGTAACCAGTTGATCACCCGTGCGCACCAGTACGCCCTGCTGCAGTAGACGCCCAAGTTGGCGATCCACAGCGGCAGCCAGCCGGGCTTGCCACTCACTATCGTCCGGCAGCCGTTCACCCTCTTCCAGCTGCTGCTTCAACTGCAGTTCAAGCTGGTGGCTAAAGAGCGTCCGGTAGATAGATTCAGGCATCTTCAGTGATACCTCAGCGACTAACTTACTGAGAAGCGTCATCAGATCGTTGACGTCGGTGAGCTCCAATCCAACCGGCTGGATGGAGAAGCGCCCCTCCACCAGACCCTCTGGGGTCTGCAGGCGCAACGAGTCAATAACCAGTTTGGGATGGTTCTCCATTACCGCCTGACCACTACCCATCAGCGCACCCATCACCGCCACCTGCCGCTCCATGCTGGTGAGTTGTTGACGACGAATATCACTAAGAGCTTGCTGCATGTTCACCAGCACCTGGGCCGGTAACTTCTCTATTGCAATGCGTAAACTTCCCGGGCCATATCTCTTTTCATCGAAGAGAGCCAGATCAAAGTGGTAAGAAATCGCCATGGTGACATCACCACCATCGGCTCCACTTTTCGCCTCAAAACCCAAGCCTTCAAGCTTGACCCGCTTGCCGCTCTCACTATCCACCGCTTCGACACGCTCCACACCAATAACAGCGTTGCCGAGCATCAATCCACCCACGCCCTGTTGAGTATGAGAGTCAACTCGGAAGTCACTCAGATTAAGTTGCTCCACTCCCTCCTTCAACAGCACCATGCCGGGTGAGGAGAGATGCAGATCAATCCGACTGAGGGCGGCATCAGATTCCAACTCCCCTTTAACACCGTGAAAACGCACTTGTGGTCGCTTACCGTCTGAGGCGACATCGGCAGGAGGGAGATCCAGTTGAGTTTTTGCAGCACCGTCGAAAGCCACAAAGGTACGAATTAGTGCAGGATAGTCGGTAGGAAAGAGAGGCTCACCGTCCAACTGCAGCCGGCTGTCTATCTCAGCCAAACCAGCCCCGGACTCGGTCAATGGGCCATGGTTTATTCGACTAATCAGGGAGAAACGCTGAATCCCGGATGCGCTCTTCGCAGCACCTTCAACCTTAGGCACCACCAGTGCAAATTGTGTCTCGGCCTCAGAGCTGAACCATCCCTGATGGAAACGATGAGATACGACCTCAATACCACTCGCCTTGATCTGATCGATCATGCGCTGGTAGTGACTTGCAGCCCGAGTACCTACCACTCCCGGAACGGCTGAAAGAACAGCCACCAGTATAAGAAACAGTATGCTGAATTTTTTCATGGAGCCCCGCAAAGTAGTCTACCGTATCTATTCCGCCTCAAGGGAGCCTCTGATTAAGTCTGGTTAGATTTAGGCTGAGATAAAATTGATCCAATTTGTTTCGAAGTGAGCGTTAATAGCCACTCTATTGCTGCGATCTTCGGAGCGAATTGGGGCAATATTAGCCAGCGTTAAAGCAATCATGACTTGATCAGAGCCTCCCAAGCGCCTGGGTAACCGCATTGATAACACCCTGCAGATCGAGCCCCGCCTCCGCCAACTGCTGCTGCGGTGCCGCATGCTCGATAAAGTGATCAGGCAGCCCCAGATTGAGGGTGCGCACCTTGTGCCCGGTTGCCGCCAGGCATTCGTTGACCGCTGAACCGGCACCACCCTGTACTACATTCTCCTCCAGGGTCACCAGCAGATCGTAACTGTTGGCCAACTCAATGATCAGAGCCTCATCCAACGGTTTGATAAAGCGCATATTAGCAACACCGGCATCCAGAGATTCCGCTGCCTCTTCTGCTACAGCAAGCATACTGCCGAATGCCAGCAGAGCCACTCGGCTGCCATGGCGGCAGACCTCACCACGCCCCACCGGCAATACCGAAAGCTCGCTATCGGGGGCGACACCAGGTCCGGTTCCACGTGGATAACGTACCATCGCGGGCCCGTTATAGAGGTAGGCGGTCTGCAGCATCTGTCGGCACTCCAGCTCATTAGCCGGTGCCATCACGACCATATTGGGGATGCAGCGAATAAAACTGAGATCGAAACTACCGGCATGGGTGGCGCCGTCTGCACCTACCTGTCCGGCACGATCTACTGCAAAGGTGACGTCCAGGTTCTGCAGAGCCACGTCGTGTATCAGTTGGTCATAAGCACGCTGAAGAAAGCTGGAGTAGATCGCCACCACTGGTTTGACACCGTCGCAGGCCAAACCGGCGGCAAAAGTAACCGCATGCTGTTCAGCGATGCCCACGTCGTAATAACGCCCTGGGAAACGATGCGAAAACTCAACCATACCCGAGCCTTCACACATGGCAGGGGTGATCGCCACTAAACGAGAATCATCGGCAGCAGCGTCGCACAGCCAGCCGCCAAACACCTGTGTATAGGTGGGGCCGCATGCTGCCTTGCCGTTCATTACGCCGGTATCAAGGTCAAATGGCGTGACGCCGTGATAGACACAGGGATCACTCTCCGCCGGCTGGTAACCACGCCCCTTCTGGGTAACGATGTGGAGCAGACGCGGTCCCGACATTTTTTTCATATTTTTCAGTGTCGCAACCAGTGTCTCCATATCGTGACCATCCACCGGGCCGATATAGTTGAAACCCAGCTCTTCGAACAGGGTGCCGGGCATCACCATACCCTTCATGTGCTCCTCCCAGCGCCCCACCAAATCACTGAGCTGAGGCAGATTGCTGAGAGCTGATTTCCCCCCCTCCCTAACCGTGGTGTAAAGCCTGCCGGAAAGCGCCCTGGCCAGGTGATTTCTGAAAGCACCCACCGGCTGCGAAATCGACATATCGTTATCGTTAAGGATCACCAGCAGGTCGAGATCTAGATCACCCGCCTGATTGAGCGCCTCAAAGGCCATGCCGCCACCCATGGCGCCATCACCGATGACCGCAATCGTATGGCGCCCTTCACCACGCTGTTTGGCTGCCGCTGCCATACCCAGGGCAGCACCAATGGAGGTGCTGGAGTGGCCGGTGCCAAAGCTGTCGTATTCGCTCTCTTCACGACGAGGAAAACCTGAAATTCCTCCCTGCCGACGCAACGTCGCCATCTCCCGGCGGCGACCGGTGAGGATCTTGTGGGGATAAGCTTGGTGGCCCACATCCCAGACCAGGCGGTCATTAGGGGTGTTAAAGACATAGTGCAGAGCAACGGTGAGCTCCGCCACTCCGAGGCCGGCGGCAAGATGCCCACCGGTCTGAGAAACGCTGGTGATGAGGAATTCACGCAGCTCCTCGGTCAGCCGGACAAGCTGTGACTCATCCAGCCGTCGCAGGTCGGCAGGCAGATTGATGCCACTGAGGAGACTCAGCCCCCCATCGACTGCAATACCGCTGTGCTCATTCTGCTGTGACATAGCCTATCCAGTTTCGCCGGGGCAAATTGGCCCATTTGGGCACCAACTCCCCGCAGAGAGTAAAAAGCGGGCCATTTTACCCGCCATAGGCACCGCCCCGCTATCTCTTTTTTGCCACCATGGGAATATTAGTGCTCTTATCGAGGGAGTCGCCGAGTAGAAAGTCCTTAAACGCCTGGCCTGAAGGGGAGAGTCGCTTACCATGACGGTGGACGACAAACCACTTGCGCCTCAACGGAAAATCTTCCACATCAAGTATCGCCAGCTTGCCCGTCTCCACCTCCAACTCGATGGTATGAGTGGAAACAACCCCCAGGCCCAATCTGGCACGAACCGCCTGCTTGATCGCCTCATTGCGGGTCATCTTCATACCTTTATTGATCTCCACACCCCGATCATCGAAAAAACGCTCCATCGCCAGACGAGTGCCGGAGCCCTCCTCACGCATGAGAAACGTCTCCTCCGACAGACGCGCAATGCTCACCTTTTTTTCACCAACCAATGGATGATCGGGGGGAGCGATCACCACCAGAGGATTCTCCATAAAGGCTTCGGAATCCAGATCTATCCCCTTCGGTGGCTGTCCCATTAACACCATATCCTTCTCGTTCTGCTCCAACATCTGCACCAGGCTGCGCCGATTGGTCACCTCCAGGCTCAGTTTAACGTTGGGATAGAGGCGTGAGAATCCACCCAGCGCCTTGGGGGCGAAATAGTTGACGGTACTGGCCACTGCTATTTCGAGGCGGCCACGACTCACACCTTTAAGTGACTCCATTACCTCCTCCATCTCATCCAGCTGGTGAAAGATGTTACGACCATAGCCGTGCAGCTCTCTGCCCGCCTCGGTGAGATGTATCTTTTTACCCAACTTCTCGAACAGGGGCAGTCCAACATTCTCCTCCAGCTGCCGTATCTGCATGGAGACGGCAGGCTGGCTGAGATAGAGCTCTTTTGCTGCAGCGGTATAGCTGAGCCGTGTAGCCACTGCTTCGAATACCTTAAGTTGTCGCAGGGTGAGATGCATTGAGTTTCTCCCGGGTAACGACTGCAAGAAAATAATGGTTTTACTAATATGGATATCCGGATTTTCTATCAACCTGCATCCGGATCTTCATAAAGGCATACTTATAGACGCCATTAAAAACTTTTAATTTTGTTTATGCAAGCAGACGCTTATAGTGCATCCACACTTTACGCAGCAGCCCCAACCCGGCCCCGGCCTCATTTGTGACTGCCGCTCAAATCAACCCACGAGGTTCCTAGCATGGATCAATCTGCACGTTACGCTGACCTTTCTCTGAAAGAAGAAGACCTGATCGCTGGCGGTGGCCACATCCTGGTTGCTTACACCATGACGCCTGCTGCAGGCTATGGTTACCTGGAAGTTGCGGCACACTTTGCTGCTGAGTCCTCAACTGGTACCAACGTTGAGGTTTCAACTACCGATGATTTCACCAAGGGTGTAGACGCCCTGGTTTACGAGATCGACGAATCCAAGGGCATCATGAAGATTGCCTACCCTAACGATCTGTTCGACCGCAATATCACCGACGGCCGCACCATGATCGTCTCCTTCCTGACCCTGGCCATCGGTAACAACCAGGGTATGGGCGACGTCAAATGCGCGCAGATGCAGGACTTCTACGTTCCGCCACGCATGCTGCAGCTGTTTGATGGTCCCTCCAAGGACATCAGCGACATGTGGCGCATCCTGGGTCGTCCCGTTGAGAACGGCGGTTACATCGCCGGTACCATCATCAAGCCCAAGCTGGGCCTGCGTCCCGAGCCCTTCGCCGAAGCGGCTTACCAGTTCTGGCTGGGTGGTGACTTCATCAAGAACGATGAGCCTCAGGGCAACCAGGTCTTCTGCCCTGCGAAGAAGGTTTACCCTCTCGTATATGATGCCATGAAGCGCGCACAGGATGAGACCGGCCAGGCCAAACTCTTCTCTGCCAACATCACTGCTGACGACCACCACGAGATGTGTGCCCGTGCTGACTTCATCCTCGAGACCTTTGGCCCCGACGCTGACAAGGTAGCCTTCCTGGTTGACGGTTATGTGGGTGGTCCCGGTATGGTTACCACTGCCCGTCGTAACTACGCCGGTCAGTACCTGCACTATCACCGTGCCGGCCACGGTGCAGTAACCTCTCCCTCTTCCGTTCGTGGCTACACCGCCTTCGTTCTGGCCAAGATGTCCCGTCTCCAGGGTGCTTCCGGTATCCACGTAGGCACCATGGGCTTCGGTAAGATGGAAGGTGGCAAAGATGACAAAGTCATCGCCTACATGATCGAGCGTGATTCTTGCCAGGGTCCGTTCTACCACCAGGAGTGGCACGGTATGAAGCCCACCACCCCGATCATCTCTGGTGGCATGAACGCTCTGCGTCTGCCTGGCTTCTTCGAGAATCTGGGCCACGGCAACGTGATCAACACCTCCGGTGGCGGTTCTTACGGCCACATCGACTCTCCGGCTGCTGGTGCTACCTCACTGCGTCAGTCCTACGAGTGTTGGAAGCAGGGTGCAGACCCCATCGAGTTCGCGAAAGAGCACAAAGAGTTCGCCCGCGCATTCGAGTCCTTCCCGGGCGATGCGGATAACATCTTCCCAGGATGGCGTGACAAGCTGGGCGTACACAAATAATCGAAAGATTGCTGTACACCTAGTATAAAAAAGCCCCGCAGCTGCGGGGCTTTTTTTGTTTCAGAATCCATCAGTTCTATCAGCACCTCACTGCATGTGGTGATTCTGACCGATCACCAATCATCTCGTGCAAGTGGCAGATGCTCAGGGTAATTAAACCTGGAATCCTCAGTTGGCCGTTCCATTCTACGGGCTAGCCCGGATGTTTCCCCCGGGAACGCGATGCTCGTGCTGAGCTCGTTGTTCAGATACGGATTTGCGATTGAGTCAATAGCCTAAGCTATTGATGGTTGAGCAAATACCTAAGCGAGTCTTCGATTTCGTGATGCAAAACGGGACATCCAAGTCCCCCTTTTGCACTCAATCTTCGACAGCCTATTAGTACCCCGGCCGTCCTGGTCACTAACCGCTACGCGATAACATCGCAAGCTCGTTACCGCTTCGCAGTCAGTTCCCATTGACTGGACGCCGTGTTCGGATGCCTACTTTGCTTCCCCTCTGGCGCGCTGCGCGCACGACGGGTAAGCAGTGCGGCCTCACGGCTACCGGGGATTACCAGCCCTCGCTTCGCTCTCCATGGCTGGCAGCGGTAGCTGGGCGGCGAGATCGGTGCGAGGACGCGTTCAGCGAACTCCGGTTACACTTTGTACTTTACTAATATTCCATTAATTTCAAGTAGCAACAAGAAGTTATCAATTTTTTAAAGCGATCGGGTGAAATATCAGGGCTAGACATTGACTCTAATTGTATTGACTGCAATTACCTGCTTCACTATCCGGGTGAATTGCGCTACAGGGTACTTTTCCTGCGCTCAGGCATCAAAGCCATACTTCTGAATCAATCGATAGATGTGCCGTTCACTGATCCCCATACACTGCGCTATCTGCGCCCGGTGCCCCGAATACTTCTCCAGCAGATACTGAAGATATACCTGTTCAACTTCATCAAGCGTGGGATTATTCCCGAAGCTGAGGGTCACTTGGTTTTCATCAGGATTGTTTCTACTTGAAAAGGCCAAATGTTCAGGGCGAATCGAGGGTTTATCACGGGAGAGGATGATTGCACGCTCCACAAGATTTTTTAGCTCCCTCACATTTCCCGGCCAGTTATAGGCCACCAGTTCCCGCATTGACTGCTTGGTCAGAGATTTATTTATACGCCGTGAAAAGTTATGGTTGCGGATAAAGTGTTCGACTAGGCTTGGAATATCATCACGCCGTTCACGCAACGGCGGCGTATGGATATTGAACGCCTCCAAGCGGTAAAAAAGATCCGAGCGAAACTTCCCTTGCTCACTCATCTCCCTGAGATCCCTATTGGTGGCGGCAACAATACGTACATTGGAGGTGATATCTTTTGTCCCGCCCACCCGACGAAATACTCCGGTCTCCAAAACCCTCAGGAGTTTCGCCTGAACAGTCGCACTTATCTCACCTATCTCATCGAGAAACAGGGTGCCGCCCTCCGCCCCCTCTATCAATCCCCGTTTTTTCTTGTCTGCACCGGTAAACGACCCTTTCTCATGTCCAAACAGCTCTGACTCGAACAAATTCTCCTGTAGGGTGCAGCAGTCGACGGCAACATAGTTGCTATCTGACCGGTCACTTCGCTGGTGTATGGCACGTGCCACCAACTCTTTTCCCGCACCACTCTCACCAGTGATCAGCACGGTCATATCGGTGGGGGCGACATCATTGATCAACTCCTTGATATTGCGCAATGGCGCACTGTCACCAATCATGAAGGAGTCAGCTCCCTCTTTTACTTCAAGCCGCCTTTTACAAAAAAGGTGGTCGCTACGTAATTTGGCATTATCCAGCGCGCGCTGTGCCACTAACACCAGTTCATCGGGGCTGATTGGCTTGACCAGATACTCCGATGCTCCCGCCTTGATAGCATCGACAGCGTTTCTCACTGAGCCGTAGGCGGTAAGTACAATCACCGGTTGATTCTCAGAGAGCTGAGCAAGACGTGTCAAACAATCTCCATCTGGGAGACGTACATCAGTGATAATAAGCTTAGGTTCATTTTCCCGAAGATACTCTTCCGCCTCGGAGAATCGCTTGACGCCGACAGCATTAAGCCCCATCCCCTTCATATAACGACAGATCATCATATTGATCATCTCATCGTCTTCGATAATCAGAGCATTTTGACTCATACATCACCCCCCTTGGTTACTTCAGCCGCGGGTAGAGCCACGGTGAAGATCGTTCCTTCACCCTCAACGCTTTCCACTTCTATTAATCCACCATAGTGATCCACTGTAGTCTTACAGATTGACAATCCTAATCCAGTACCAGCTGTTTCTGAGGCGCGACGGGAGAAAAATGGTTCAAATATACGCTCCATATTTTCTACTGGTATTCCCGCTCCATTATCACTGAAACGAATAACTACTTTATTATCTTTTCGTTCACCCGTTATATTCAACCTACCGCCATCAGGCATTGCATGAAAAGCATTCTGTGTAAGATTAAGGGTAAGCATACGAATCTCGCTGTCGGTTGCGATAACCCGTAAATCATTCTGTTTAAGATCAGTCACAATGGCAATCCCAAACTCATCAGCATCCCATTTCAACAGGCTGATGGTCTCTGTGAGGGCATCATTGACTGAAACAAGTTCCGACTGACTTGAAGGTGATGCACTCAGCTTCAACAACCTTTCTGTAACGTCTATGCAGGTATCAATCTCCCGATCAACCAACTGCAGATAAAACTCCATCTCCTCTTCATCCCCATCGTTGCTCCTGCTATTCATTAAAGCCGCATGAAGGGCGAAACGGATCGATGTAAGGGGGTTGTATATTTCGTGTGCTACACCTGCCGCCAATCGGCCAAGATCTGCCATTTTCTGTTCATGAGAGAACTTTATCTCTTGCGAGAGATCACGGATTGACTCGACAACCAGTTTTATCTCCTCGCCTCCACGAACAACTCTTACCGGCGCGGCATACACTTCAACAAAAATATCCGAACCATCTAAACGAAGATGTCGGTGGATGAATTTCACTGGTTCATCATGATCGTCAATCTCCTTTACCGGACACAACGTATAGCTAGCCGGACAAGGAGTAGTTCTTTGGTGACTTGACTGATAGCAGAGCTGGCCTACCACTTCATCATCAAGCAGAAGTTGATTTCTGTATGCGCTATTTGTCAGCTGTATTTTATAGTGCTCATCCAATACGCGGACACCATCCGGAATCGCATTAATTAGTGACTTCAGATAAACCTTACCCTCCTCCACCTCACGCATCATTCGCTGCAAATTTTCTGCCATCCGATTGAAAGTCTCACCAAATTTGGCCAGCTCATCATCACCACTCATTAATACGCGGGTATCAAGGTTACCCTCACTCATAGATCTGTTTGCAGCCGCCAACTGATCTACCGGCTTGAGGATAAAGCGACGGATAAACCACCAACCACCGGCAATATTAATCAGTACAATAAGCGCACCCGAGCCCATCAGAAGAAAAATGGTTAAGCGTGCCTGGCGTCGAATGGAGGTAGCGTCATAATCAACAAGAAGTACACCATTGATGGGGTTTTTCTCAATATCGCCGTGGCACTCCTTGCATTGAGGTTTATTACGCACAGGATTGATACTTCTGAGCATCTCTTTACCACCGCTATCACTGATAAACCGAGTTACCGGAATGACTGGCTTAACAAACTCCAGGCTCAACTGCGTACCGATTTTGCTCTGGTCACCAGCAAAACGAACCACCCCCGATGGGGTGGCAATCATTACCTCTTTTATTTTCTGCTGTTCAGATAATCTGCTGACAATAGTACGCAGACCTTCAAGGTCCCTTTTCATCATGGCATTTTCGAGAGACGTCTGTAGAAGGTAGTTGACTTCGGAGACCGCATCAGCGCGCTCGCCCTTCAATACGCTCTTGTAGTGCGCAATGAAAAGGATGACAAACACAAGTAGGCTGACCAGAAGACCCGCAGCCGTTCCCAGTACAAATTTTCTATTGAGGCTCTTGTTGATCCATCTCATCGCAGTAATAATCAAATCGGGATACCGGCTGGTCCTAAAATTTACGCCGTTTGATCAAACCTCATCCATGATTGAATTAATCAACAAAAGCGGGAATGAAATAAAACCTTATCCTTGGTCGAGACCCTGTGAGTATCGCAAAATCACTATGATAGACACGCAGCAGTGATCAAGTATTTTGTTATATAGCAAGCCGTTATTTTAAACGCCCAGCGTTAAATTGCTCTGACAATATGTCAGATCGCATTGTGATTCTTATACTGTGCTCCTGATCGTAATTCATGGCAACAAAAAATGTCTAGCCCGCATGTTTCACCCAGCATTCGATTCGATGCTTTTTAACCCATACTAAGCAAGTCAGAAGCAAGATAGGAATGTATATCTTATCGAAGGTGGTTTTCTGACAATCAAAGCACACCTCCCCCTTACCCCCATTGTTTATCATCGTGCCGGGGCGGCACTCCTTGAGAACTATCCGGGTCGCAGACGAGCAACCACCAAGGCGAAGAGATCCTGATAAGGGTAAGCGCTGGAGAGCAGGAAGCGGATACGGCGCGTATTGCGCAGCATAACTGCACCGATCTTTAACAACTTGATCCGAAGCGTGCCTACTTGGCCTCTCGCCAGTTCTGTGCCCTTGAGCGCCAACCGGCGGATACTCTCCATCAGCACATAAGCCAGGCTGGAGAGGAGTAACCGGAACTGATTCGCCCACCAATAGTGGGCACTGGTACGATCTGCAAAGAGCCCCATCTGCTGCTCTTTAATCCGGTTCTCCATCTCGCCACGGGCACAGTAGAGATCATCGTAGAGTGCCTGCTTGTCACCTTCCAGATTGGTGACGATGAAACGTGGATTGCGCCCCTTGTCTGTGACCTCCAGCTTAGCAATGACCTGGCGAGTATGTTTCCAACTCTTGGCGGCATAGTGCAACCGGAAGAACTCCCGCTGTTTCTCGCCAGTCAGTTCGACAAGTTGTTCAACAATCTGCATACCCGGTTCAATCATCTGCTCCAGCCGCTTATTGCGGGCAATACCAATGATGTACTTCACACCACGGCGTTCACACCAGTCCAGCATTCTATGGCGACAGAACCCGGAGTCTCCTCGGAAGATGATCTGAACATCGGGCCATTCCTGGCGCAGCCGTTTCGTCAGTAACGCCAGAATCGCCCATGTATGTTTCGCCCCGTCAACATTGCTGGGCCTCAGGTAGCTGATGAGCAATTGATCACCACAAAAGACATAGAGGGGAAGAAAACAGTAGTGGTCATAATAGCCATGGAAAAAGCGTCCCTCCTGCATACCATGAACTTGATCATCGGTGGCATCAAAGTCCAGGATCAACTCATCGGGAGGAGAGTCAAAAGAAGCGATGAATTGGTCGATCAACACCCTATGGATATCGACTGCCGCCTTTCTTCCAGTACGGCCCTCAAGCCGACAGAGGGTAGACTGACTACCCAATTTCTGTTCCCGGTCGACAGCCGTCTGCAAAGCAGGATCATTACGCAGGGTTTTGTGATCGTTGAGGTCTTCATAGCCCAAGCCTAGACCGTAAACACGTTGTCGTAGCAGGCTCAGTTGGGAGTGAGTGATGTAATCAGGATTTCGCGGATCTGGAATGACGGCATCAACCGCTTTCATTAAACCGAGTCGCCTGTCGATCTGTCTCAGTAGAAGCACACCCCCATCTGAAGTAATGTCGCCGCCGCTAAATTCGGCCTGTACCTTGCGGCGTTTAAGGACTGGAAATTCCAGAACAGTTTGGTTACAGTTTGTCACAGGCAGAATCCTTTTCGATTACAGTGTAAGTAACTGAATTATATCGAATATACGAGGATTCTGCCTTTTATTTTGTGAAATATTGGGGCTAGCATCTTCACTGCTGGGCTGTCAAACCACTTAATAATCAGCCATGTCTTTGTGTCATGTTTTTCTGTAGGAACAGGCGATTCCGTACCGGCACATATGCATAGCGACTAGTATCCACACCAAAAAAAGGTGGATATTTATCGAAAAATCATATGGTTATAAATTTATTTACTAGCTTATATTTTTGCCGGCGGTTTAATCACTAAGCATCGGCTTAATGACAGCGCCCTATCTGCGCCTTCCCAGGCACTCCAGCGATGTGGAGATATGCCATGACAAAATAGCACGGCGACACATTTTTTTCCTCCGCTCAGCCAATCCTCCAAAAAAATATATCCCTTAATAATCATTGAGATATATAAAATATAAAAAAACTGGCACCCCTATTGCAAACAACTCGGAACTATTCGTTATGCAAGTGGGGGATGAGGTCTATATGAAGGTCGGAATGTTATCAAAAAAGGTTGCTTTATCTCTGCTGTTGAGCACAGGAGCAATTGGAACCACTCCTGTACTAGCTGAATACCCCACTGCAGGTTTAACCCCGGATAAACGCCCTCAGGAAGCACCTGTAATCTCTGAGGTAAATCATAATCAAGCTTGGAAGAAAAGTGCCTTTAAAGGCATAGATAAACCTTACCCCGGAAATCTCTCTTTCCTTGATGACCAAGGGAACTGGTACACACCCTTCACCCGCCCTGGAATGGTGGGGCCCTATGACATCCGTGGACTGCATCAGTAGATCATGTCACCCACTTCTTACGAATATTACTCTCGGATTGAGAGCTATTTTTATAGCACTCATGACAAGACACCTAAGGTCAACAATAACGACCTAAATATCACCAATAGAAAACTGGAGGCTTCACCTAATGGCTAACAAACGAATGCGTACTTTCAAAAAATCACTCGGCATCACCGTGGCTCTTGGCGCCCTGGCAGCTGCACCTGTTATGGCAAGCATGAGTGGCATGTCCGGAATGGGTGGTATGTCCGGCATGAACGGCATGGGCGGAATGTCCGGCATGAACGGCATGAGCGGAATGTCCGGCATGAACGGCATGGGCGGAATGTCCGGCATGAACGGCATGTCCGGCATGTCCGGCATGAATGGCATGGGCGGAATGTCCGGTATGGGCGGCATGGGCGGCAGCGGCGGTTGGACCTGCACCCAGTGGTCTCGTAGTGGAATGTCCGGCATGAGTGGCATGGGCGGAATGTCCGGCATGAGTGGCATGGGCGGAATGTCCGGCATGAATGGCATGAGCGGAATGTCCGGCATGAATGGCATGAGCGGAATGTCCGGCATGAATGGCATGAGCGGAATGTCCGGCATGAACGGCATGAGCGGAATGTCCGGCATGAACGGCATGGGCGGAATGTCCGGCATGAACGGCATGGGCGGAATGTCCGGCATGAATGGCATGGGCGGAATGTCCGGCATGAATGGCATGGGCGGAATGTCCGGCATGAATGGCATGGGCGGAATGTCCGGCATGAATGGCATGGGCGGAATGTCCGGCATGAATGGCATGAGCGGAATGTCCGGCATGAATGGCATGGGCGGAATGTCCGGCATGAATGGCATGGGCGGAATGTCCGGCATGAATGGCATGGGCGGAATGTCCGGCATGAATGGCATGGGCGGAATGTCCGGCATGAATGGCATGGGCGGAATGTCCGGCATGGGCGGAATGGGCGGCAGCGGCGGTTGGACCTGTACCCAGTGGTCTCGTAGTGGAATGTCCGGCATGGGCGGAATGTCCGGCATGAACGGCATGGGCGGAATGTCCGGCATGAATGGCATGGGCGGAATGTCCGGCATGAATGGCATGGGCGGAATGTCCGGCATGAACGGCATGGGCGGAATGTCCGGCATGAATGGCATGAGCGGAATGTCCGGCATGAACGGCATGGGCGGTATGTCCGGCTGGAGATAAGATGCCCACTTATCCCTATAAATAGAGGCGCTTATCAGGTCGCTACATAGGGACGACCAGAGAGTCAAATCCACGAAGGATTATCTATCTTCACGGCTGGATAAATATGGATTTACTCTCTGGTCAAAAAGTTCTGATAGAAATAACTCTTAAACCGAATCTATTACCGACAGGATATAGACAGGCAAGAGAGAACTAACCGTCTAACTGCAGATTAATCAAAAGCAGTCGCGGAAAGCCCCTACCTCGGGCGGTGCCCTGTATCTCTTCTCAGAGCACTCAAAAATGACTCGTATTATTCCAGCGCATGGATGCGCTACATTTTTTCTGACCCGACTGCCGAGAATGTCGCGGGGGAGCGGACAATGAAGCCGAAGTACTACAATTCCATATATTTTCTATTACTTATCACAGCGGTCATCAACAGCGGATTGACCCTGGCAGCCGAAACAAATTATGAAAAAGCACGCTGGCACCCGATACACTTCAAACCGGCTATAGATAAAGCCACCAATGAGCAGTGCCTGGAGTGTCACCAGGAGGTCGTTGAGCGAAAAGTAAGAAAAGAATCTCCCGCCGGAGTTAAGGCGTCTGAGGTGATGGCTTGGTACCAAACCCTTGATACCTACAGCGGAGAACAGGAGACTTTTCATCGGCGCCACCTGACCACACCACTGGCAAATGAGCTGATGAATTTACAGTGCAACACCTGCCATCAGGGTAATGATCCAAGAGAAGAAGCAATCATCCCTCCTGATCACAGTAATCAGAATTTCACCTTACGCAAAGGCGTTAACCCAAAAATCTGCCTCATGTGCCACGGAAGAACTGGATATGAACAGATGGGATTACCATCCCCATGGACCACTTCAGCATCTATATTTCAAAACAACTGCCTATTGTGCCATGTAAGTATTCGAACAAATCGGCATCGAGTGAATTTTCTTAAAGCAGATGCAATTGAAAAGGCGGGGAAAAATAACTCCGACGTCTGCTATGGATGTCACGGTGGACGCCAGTGGTATCGAATTGCCTTCCCCTATCCACGCAATGAGTGGCCTGGCATGTCCAGCGTGACACCTGAGTGGGCCAAAGAGAGGCCCACACAGTCCGAGGCAAGGTTCAAGACTAACAACGCCGGTAGTGGCAAATAGCGTTGATTGAGGGAGAGCAGCAAAATGAGTAACAAAGAGAACGATAAACACCTCCTCGAGCGCCTAAACCTATCCCGGCGTTCTTTTCTAAAAACCAGCGCTGTCGGGAGTGCCGCCCTGGCAGCCGGCGGACTGGTTGAGTTGAAAACGGCAAAAGAGGCCAAAGCCTTTGCCTATGAGCCCTATCCAACGGACAACGATCTGGAGACAGTCGTCACCAGCTGCGCCCATAACTGCGGTTCGCGGCACATGCTGGTTGCGCATAAGAAAGGGGATGTTGTTGTCAGGCTCTCATCAGATGATGGCCGCTATCAAAGAGACGGGTATTACGGAAAAGACACTAATCTCGAGCCACAACTGAGAGCGTGCCTTCGTGGCCGTTCCTACCGGCAGCGCATATACTCCGCAGAACGGCTGCTCCACCCAATGATGCGTGTTGGAAAACGGGGTGAAGGTAAATTCAAGCGTGTCAGCTGGGACAAGGCACTGAACCATATCACCAACGAGATGCATCGCCTAAAGGATACCTACGGACCTACCGCAATACTTGATCAAAGTTACGCCGGCGCCTCTTACGGTGTACTACATAAGTCAGATCAGATTGAAGGATTATTGGCTCGCTTTCTTGGCATCTTCGGTTGCCGTACAAATTCCTGGTCCGTTCCGTCCTACCAGGGAACAACCACCAGTTCGCGTTGGACCTTTGGGACGATTGAAGACGGCAATGAAGACGATGCATTTGCCGATTCAAAGCTGATCATTATGTGGGGCTGGAATCCTGCGTATACATTCCATGGCGGCAACACAGTCATGTATATGCGCATGGCGAAACAACGTGGATGTAAATTTGTTGTTATCGATCCTCAATATACCGACTCAGCGGCAACCTATGATGCTTGGTGGATCCCAATTAGACCCAATACCGATGCCGCAATGATGGCGGGTATGGCGCACTACATCTTTACCAATAACCTGCAGGATCAAGGTTTCATCAATAAATTCTGTCAAGGTATGGACAAGGGCACCATGCCGGGTTGGGCACAGGGCAAAGAGAATTTTAAAGATTACATCCTTGGGACCTATGACGATGAACCAAAAACACCGGCGTGGGCATCGAAGATCTGTGGAGTAGCGGAAGAAGAGATAATCAAACTGGCGCATATGTATGCGACAACGAAACCTGCAGCACTGAAAGCCTCATGGGGGCCAGGTCGAAACGCCTATGGCGAGCAGTACAATCGTATGGCAGCCGCGCTACAGGCAATGACCGGAAATATCGGCATACTCGGTGGCTGTGCAGAAGGTGTCGGCAAAGGATTCCATACCGAATCGATTGCCCACCCCTACGATCAATATTCCAATGTCTGGTATCAATCCATTAAATCTGATCGTTGGGCACACTGTGTACTCAACTACCCCAACGTAAAGCGTGAAGAGATCGGACTCTGGCCCAGGGATGACAAGACTGATGGTCAAATCCCAAATATCAAGGCCATCTTCTGGCAAGGTTCTGACTGGTTCAACCAGCTCACCAATATCAATAAAGATATCGAGGCGATCAATAAGCTTGAGCTGGTAGTCTGCATGGATTCGACCATCACACCATCCGGCCTCTATGCCGATGTGCTGCTACCGGTTTCAACTCACTTCGAACGGCACGACACCGCACTCCCCTGGTACAAAGGGCACTACTACATCCATCGTCCCAAGGTGATCGAACCTATGGGCGAGAGTAAAACCGACCTGCAGATCTTCACCGAACTCTCCTATCGTCTGGGTGGTGAAGTACAAGGTCGTACCTATAATCCCAAAGCAACACGGGACTATTGGAACCACAATGATGCGGTGGACGAAACCTATCTTCGCGAGTGGTGGGAAGGAAAAGTGATGGGTCACCAGGGCGTAGACATGTCTTGGAAAGAATTCAAAGCCAGAGGGGTTTATAAATTTAAGCTTGCGCGCCCACACGTTGCATTCCAGGACAATGTTGAGAAAGGTATTCCATTCCAGACCCCCTCAGGAAGAATTGAGATCCTGTGTACGGAGCTTGCGAATATCAAAGATTGGACTAAAACAAAATATGGCTACTATATCCCCTCAATCCCCAAGTGGATTGAGCCTTGGGAATCACTGAACCATCCAAAAACAGCGAAATATCCGTTCCACTTGATTACGCCACACCCGCGCTGGCGGACCCACTCCATTTTCCATAACTGCTCATGGTTACGTGAAACCTATGAACAGGAAGTCACCGTCAACGCATCCGATGCGAAGAAGCTGGGACTGAAAAATGGTGACACTGTAGAGGTGTGGAATGATCGCGGTAAAGTGGTTGTTCCGGTCTATGTTACCGAGCGCTGTATGCCCGGCGTATTGGTGATCCATGAAGGTGCCTGGATGGATCTTGACAGCAATGGTATCGACCGAGCGGGTAACCCCGATTTTCTAACCCTCGATGAGCCCAGCCCAGCAGGGTCATTTGCCTACAATACGGTCCTCTGCGATATAAAGAAGACCGATCTGGAACATAAACCCGGGTGGGACAAACTGTCTACCTCCAGGGCGCATGTTTTTCGTCGTGACTCTTAATGGCTTGGCTGGAGGAGAGATACAATGTCAGAAGTAAAGGACAAGAAAAAGATTAAGCAAGCGATTAAGCGTCGCAAAAAGGCCACCTATACACCTGTAGTGCCTGATAACCAGCTTGGATTTGTTCATAACAATGTCGATTGCATTGGCTGTAGGGCCTGTGAGATAGCATGCAAGGATAAAAATGGCCTGGCTCCCGGACCAAGATTCCGTCGCGTTCAATATATTGAAGGCGGTACCTATCCGGATGTCTACGCCTATAAAGTCAACATGTCATGCAATCATTGCAGCGAACCTGCTTGTCTGCCAACATGCCCCACCGGTGCTCTTTTCAAGCGTAAGGCGGATGGTATTGTCGATATCGATTCAACTCTTTGCATCGGTTGTCGACGCTGCGAAGCCGCATGCCCGTTTGGTGCACCGCAATTCGATGTGACTGAAAATGTCATGAAAAAATGTAATCTCTGTGTTGATGAGATTGAAGCCGGGCGCAAACCCTACTGTGTTATGGCTTGCATGATGCGAGTTCTCGATATTGGGCCTGTAGAGGATATCTGGAGCGGCAAACTGAACACTGTTGCCGTTGGTCCTAATGACGAAGTCTCAAAGCAAGTAAAAAATATGGCGGATATTGAACTGACAAAACCCTCTATCGGCTTTGTCGCCCACAGAAACGGGAAGGTTGAATAATGGCTATAAACTCATCTTCAGATCTGCCGCCGTTGGCGCAATTCTGTCATTTCACGGCAGAAGATCTAACGATGCTGGCAACACTGCATAGTAGTGAGCCGGATCAGACCCTGATTACTGCGCTACATGAGACAGGCTTCCCCGAGAATCTTGGCATTTTAATGAAAAGCACACAGGGACTCTGGGCACTTGATTTCATGGATCGTGCTTTGACAACGATACCTGAACCGGTAGATAAGCATTCACTGGATGAGCTTGCGGCCGACTATGCCGGTATCTACCTCAACTACTCGTTCAAGGTTTCACCTGAAGAGTCAGTCTGGCTTGATGAAGAGAATCTCACCCATCAGGATGCGATGTTTCAAGTACGGGAAGTTTACCAACAGCACGGCTTGACCGCGGCTGACTGGCGCAAAGTACCTGATGACCACCTTGTTCTGGAGCTGCAATTCATTGCGTATCTGCTTGAGAATGGGCAGGATGAAGACGCTCTCAGGGAGAGCGGAAAATTCCTCGATGAGCATCTGCTTCGTTGGCTCCCTCTGTTTGCCACACGAATAGCTGCAAGATGTGATACGCCTTACTATGCCGGCCTTGCGTCACTGACAGCCGCCTACTGCGAGGAGTTGAGGGATACCATTGTAAAGACATTGGGTGAACCAAGGCCTGATCCTGAAGAGATAGAGGAGCGGATGAAACCCAAAATCGATGCTCAACCTCAACCTGTACCATTCGTACCGGGAGTGGGCCCTACGGTGTAATTTATCTTGCTCGCCAGATCCACTTTATGCTCCGTACTCTTCTTACAAAGATCAACCATGAGATTCGTCAGCCCGACGTAGTTGCAGATCGTTGTGTGCACAGTCTGGTAGATGGTGCGGAGTGTAATGCCTGTGTTTCGGTTTGTCCGAAAAAAGCCTGGATACTGGATGATGAGGCACTGGGATTTGACACCTCCTTATGTGATGGTTGCGGTCTCTGTGTACCCGCATGCCCCCAAGGTGCTATTGAAAAAACTGTAGAGTTGGAAATCAAACAGTCTGGCGACAGGCAGACTCTTCTCTGTACCTGTGAACCTACGCAAATCACAGAAAAAGATAATCTCCTCCCGTGCATCCACTCCATAGGCACTCAGGAGATACTCGGGCTCTACAGCACTGGAGTGCGTGAGATTGCCGTTACCACCGAGGATTGCAATCAGTGTGAACGAGGGACCGCCACACGACTTAAAGAACGACTGGATTTGGTAAATAATGCCCTCAATTACCAAGGACTGGATAAGATAGAGTCACGCCACCTCTCCAGGAGCGAGTGGCTATCACAGAACAAGCTGCTCTCCTGTGATGTCGAGGGGGAGCAATTAAGTCGACGATCTTTCCTTGGTAGCCTCTTGACCTCAGGGCTTGAGTCGGGAGTAAAACGAAGCTGCTTTACATTCAGTGCATCGACTGACTTCATGCCACCAGGCCGTCTTCTGCCACAATCCTGCTCAGATACTCTCTGGCCCTATCTACCAGAGATTGACCAGAATCTATGCAGTGGCTGTGATGTCTGCGCAAAAGCCTGCCCACATAGGGCCATCTCTCTGGATAGCCCAGAGTGGGCTACATGCTATCTCATCGAACCGGCAAACTGCACGGGCTGTGGAATTTGCCACGATCTTTGCGATCAGGATGCGCTCTCTATACACCAATGGCGCATACAGGACCAACACCAACTTGCCTTGGCAACACAACGATGCCACGCTTGCGGCGTTATTTATCACCGTCCTCAAGAAAAAGCAGTTGGCGATGAGTCAAAATGCCATATCTGCGCCACACACAATCACCACAGCAAACTTTTTCAGGTACTACCTAACTAGTGGGCCATGCGGTAAGTTCGTTTCCTGTTTAATCCAGCCACCAACGGCTTGGAGTGGCTTCAAACTTCCATCATCACTCACCCAGGCGGCAAGGGCCAAGCGCCCACCTGAAGGGGGCTTGATGTCTGGAAGTCCAACTTCCCAATATCCACTTGATGATGAGAGTTGGTGCTGTTCAAGTACGACAAAGTCCTGCTGTAACCGCTTGCCTGAATTCTCACCCCGCACGACATCTACATTAAGCCCAACACCCAACACAACGATGTTGAGGGTCAGTTTTTTGCCGTGTGACTTTAGCAAAGGGTAGCTCGCCCTAACGGCGGCACCGTCTAACTCCAGTTGCAGCTGCGTGGGATAGCGCTTGCCATCAGGTAATGGGCGCTGCTTAAACCAACCACGCCACTCCTCACCATTCACTACAAATCCAGGTGTATAGACCGAACTGAGTACCCCCTCCTTACGGTAACTTCGTTGCCGTGCGCTGTACTCAGGCTTGGCAAAGCTGTCCTGCCATCCGATGTAGTCCCAATAGTCAACATGATATGCAACGGGAATAATCTCCTTCCATAGGCGAGGGTCACTCTTCAGCTCACCCATCCAACGCTCTGCCGGTGGACAGCTACTGCAACCCTGTGAAGTATAAAGCTCAATAAGTGTCACCGGCCTGTCACCACTACTAAAATGTTGCACTTCTGCAGAGGTACTCATTGAGTAGAAGAGTGCCGAAATAATGACAAACAAAATCACTCGAAAATTGTTCGAATATGAGCTGTTATCTGTTCTTTCAAGCGTCATCCACACATCCTCACTGTTCAGGCATCTCAGCGGTTATGGTAGAGAATAGCTTCAGGTATTCTCCATAACCATCAGCCTCCATCTGTAACTCCGGGACAAAACGCAATGCAGCCGAGTTCATACAGTAGCGTTGGCCGGTCGGTGCCGGGCCATCATCGAAGAGATGCCCAAGGTGGGAGTCACCGATACGGCTACGTATCTCAGTACGTACGGAGAACAGTTTTCGATCCGTTTTTTCCACCACCACATCTGCGGCAATGGGGCGGGTGAAGCTGGGCCAGCCGGTTCCTGATTTGTACTTGTCGGTGGAGGAGAAAAGGGGTTCGCCGGTGACGATATCCACATAGATGCCCGGCTGCTTCTGATCCCAGTAGGGGTTGTCAAAGGGGCGCTCCGTGCCCTCCTCCTGGGTTACATGATACTGGAGTGGGGTCAGCATCTCTTTTATTGCTGCCTTTGCGGGCTTGGTGTATTGCTCGGTTGTCGCCATTTTATCACCTACCTCAGTCTCATCATTCTTGAATCTGGTGAAATCAACATGGCGTTCCTCACCCCAAACTTCATCAACGAACTGATAGCGCCCTGAGTTAGAGGTGTAGAAATTATAGCGAATAGGGTTCTTCCTGTAATAGTCCTGATGATGCGCTTCTGCATTGTAGAACTTGGTAAAGGGGACTACCTCAATGGTGACCGGTTTCTTATAGCGACCATCGGCAGTCAATTTATCTCTGGCAGCTTCAGCCAGTTTTTTCTGCTCTGCATTGTGGTAGAAGATCGCCGGGCGATACTGGCTGCCGCGATCTGCGAACTGTCCTCCCGAATCCGTCGGATCCATCATCCGCCATAATCCCTGCAACAGACCGGAATAGCTGATGATTTTGGAGTCGTAATAGACCTGAACCGCCTCTGTATGGCCGGTCCCGCCTGCTGCAACCCGTCTGTATGATGGGTTTTCATCATCTCCACCGCTGTAGCCCGATACCGCCTCGTAAACACCGGGTAACTGTTCAAAGCCTGACTCCACACACCAGAAACAGCCACCGGCAAACGTAGCCACCGACAGGCTCTCCCGCATCTCTTTTGTCAGCTTCACTCTCTCTGCCATCGATTCATTACAACCGGATAACAGAATCAACAGGGAGAGCAAACCACTCCACAATATTAATTTCATCGCCTATTCCTCTAAATTGAGTTTAGGAGCCTCTAATTAAGTCTGGTTAGATTTAGGCTGAGATAAAATTATTCCAATTTGTTTCGAAGTGAGCGGCCATAGCCGCTATATTGCTGCGATCTTCGAAGCGAATTGGGGCAGTTTTAGCCCGCGTAAAGCAATCATGACTTGGTCAGAGTCTCCTTTATGTGCGATTAAGTATGGATTAGGGGTTTAAACACTCCATCACGAAAAGATCACATTTCCATCCCAAACATTAGATCGGTTCGGGGCAGAGAGTCTTGCTCCACAATCGCCGGATGATATCCACTCGGTGTTGAACGAAACAGATGTGCTGGATAGTTGTCAATGAGGCTGCCCGCAAGCCTACAGGCAGAGTGGCAGAGTGAAGCAGAAAGATGCCCCGCTTTTAACGCTATTTTGTACAGTCAATTCGCCATCCTGCAGTTCAGCAATACGTTTCGCTATGGCCAGCCCCAGACCTGCGTGGCCGCTTGTTCCCCCTCTGTTTTTTCCCTGATAGAAGGGTTCAAAGAGCCGGGGCAGATCATCTTCATCAATGCCCGACCCAGAGTCTGTAACAGTGACCGAAACGGTGCACTCTCCCGTCGTCAGACTCAGGTCAACCAAACCACCGACGGGGGTATGCTCGATCGCATTACTGATCAGGTTATCCAATAGACGTTCAGTCAGGGCGATGTCAGCGGTGATCAGCGAGGCCGTGGCCGGTGGGCTCATGCGCAGTTGCACTTGAGCCTTTTCAGCATGCAACCTGAACTTCTGGGCAACATCCTGAAGCAGTTCGGCAATGGCGCAGGGTTCGAATTTTGGCTGTAGATCTCTCGCTTCCAGATGCGCAAGCTCAAATAGATCCTCAACCATACTTGTCAGCTGGGTGCTCTGACGCAGTGCGATTTCCAGATATTCCTGCTGAGTTGAAGTTTCCAGTTGTAGCCCCTTCATCCTCAGTGTTTCGAGGTAGCCGTGCAGGGCGGCTAGAGGTGTACGCAGGTCATGGGATATCTGAGCAACCAGCTCTCGGCGCAGTTGGTCCTGATCTTTCAACTCAGACAACTGAACAGTAATCCGCTCTGCCATACTGTCAAAGGCCGTACCTAGAAGAGCCACCTCGTCATGAGAATGACTCCCTTGTGAGCTATAGGGGATATGCTGGGTAAACTCACTGTGCCTGAAAGTATCCATTACCTGAGATAGACGCTGCAGTCTACGGGTGAGCAGATGAAACAGGAGCAGTCCGATCAGAAGCCCAATACCCAGACTGACGGCAACCACCCAGGCACTGAAACGAAGTGCATAACTCTCCAGAACAATCTGTTCTGCAGAATCAAACTCCTCACCCTGTAGCACTACATAAAGATAGCCCTCTGGTGCATCACCGGAGGGTACAGGGGTGACGGAAAAGGCTTTTTTGCGGTCATGGGAGCGTGGATCATCACCCAGCAAGGGGAAGTCATCTCCACTCAGGAAAGCCTGGATCGGGGCAATATCCACGTGCTCTCTTTTTACCCGGCCGGGGTCTGCTGAAAAGGAGAGAATACGCCCCCCCTCATCCAGTAGATAGATCTCAATACTGGGATTGATATCCATATAGGCGCTGAAGGTCTTCTTCAGTGCCGCCGCATTTATTTCCCCCTCTTCAACAAGATTACGATCTGCAACGATGCGCGATGCCAGATCACGGTTGAAGTGCTGGGTGAGCTCCTGCAGATAGCTTTTGATAGTTGATGAAGTGATGACACCGTAGGTGATACCAATGGTGATAAAAATAACCACCAACGTGGCAGAGAGACGGGAATATAAGGTGTGGAACACGAAACTCGTCTCCCTATTCCTGAGTGTCGGAGAACTTATAACCCACACCCCAGACGGTACGGATAAATCTGGGATTGGACGGATCGCTCTCAATCTTCGCCCTCAACCGATTGATGTGAGAGTTGACGGTATGCTCATAACCATCATGGTTATACCCCCATACCTGGTCGAGTAGTTGAACACGGCTGAATACACGACCCGGGTGGCGGGCAAAGAAAAGCAGCAGGTCAAATTCCCGTGCGGTCAGTTCGACCTGGTGGTCATCAATTATCACCTGGCGCCGATCAACATCGATCACCATGCCGTCCCACTGCAAAATCTGCCCGGGAGTTTCCGTAATGTCGGGCTGCTTCAGCGCATCCACCCGCCTGAATAGCGCCTTGATACGGGCAATCAGTTCCGGGATGCTGAAAGGTTTGGTCAGATAATCATCTGCACCCATCTCCAGCCCCAGCACCCGATCGAGTTCACTTGATTTGGCTGTCAGCATCAGGATAGGAATGTAACCAGCCGTTTCACGCATCTGCCGACAGAGTGTCAGTCCATCGGTATCAGGCAGCATCAGATCAAGCACAACAAGCTGGTAACCCCCCTCGGCAAACAGCGACAGGGCGGAGCCGCCATCACCGGCAATGTCTGCATCACAGCCGATATCAGCCAGATGCTCCTGCACCAGGCGGGAGATATCGGGTTCATCTTCTACTATCAGCACCTTGCGCTGCATGAAATTTTCTCTTAACTAAAGATTCAGAGTTGATCATCACCCTCAGTGAGTACGAGGCAGGATGATAAGCACTCAGAGCCAAACTGCTGAATAGATACCTGGAAACAGCATTTATTGGGATACAAAGGTCGTAAAGAGAAGCGGGGTGCGCAGAGATCAGCCATAAAATGTATTAGTTCAGACCCAATCTGACACATCCTCTTGAAAAAGAGAGGGTTACCGGTTTTGATGAAGGTGACGAAACCTGAAATCAAAACACATAAGAGGTAACCCTCATGCTTCATAGTAATGATCGTATCATCAAACACAAGGTTGGCCTGCTGAACCTGGCCGATGAATTGGGCAATGTCGCCAAGGCATGCAAAATGATGGGAGTGTCACGGGACACCTTCTATCGCTACAAGGATGCCGTGGATGAAGGTGGTGTTGATGCCCTACTGGAGAAGAGTCGCCGCGTCCCCAACCTGAAGAACCGTATTGACCCTCAGGTCGAGAATGCTGTTGTTCAGTATGCGACAGATGAACCTGCCCACGGACAGGTTAGGGTCTCTAACGAACTGCGTAAGAAAGGTGTCTTCGTCTCCCCCAGCGGGGTACGTAGCATCTGGCTTCGTAATGACCTGGGCAACTTCAAGCAGCGCCTCAAGGCGCTAGAAGCCAAGGTAGCAGAGGATGGTATTATCCTCACCGAATCGCAGGTACAGGCTCTCGAGCGTAAGAAGCTTGATGATGAGGCCTGTGGTGAAATAGATACCGCCCACCCTGGCTATCTTGGTTGGGAGTGTTAGAAATTCTGTGTCATTTCAGTAAAATTAGCAAAAATAGGAATGACACATGTCTGAACAATTCGATTTCAATAAAGCCCTGGCTGCCTTGCAGAACGGTCAAGACCTGACTGGCAAGAATGGCATCCTTACTCCACTCATCAAGCAACTGACAGAAGCAGCTCTCAAGGCTGAACTGGAGTCACATCTCGCGCTTGATGAAGCATCAAATCGTAAGAACGGCTCCAGCAGGAAAACGATCAAGTCAACGTCAGGAAGCTTCGATCTGGACACCCCCAGAGACCGTGCAGGCTCCTTTGAGCCACAACTGATCAAGAAGCACCAGACCCACCTGACTGATGAGATTGAGCGCAAGATTATCTCCATGTTTGGCCTGGGAATGAGCTACCAGGATATCGCCTCACATGTTGCTGAACTCTACGGTCTGAGCATCTCCAACGCACTGATCAGCAGTGTAACTGACAAGCTCATCCCCGAGCTGAAGCAGTGGCAACAGCGCCCTCTGGAGAGCCATTACCCATTTGTCTGGCTGGATGCCATCCACTACAAGGTCAAAGAGGATGGACGCTATGGCAGCAAGGCCGTCTACACCGTGCTGGGCCTGAACCTGGAGGGCAAGAAGGAGATACTCGGCCTCTATCTCTCTGAAAGTGAAGGAGCTAACTTTTGGCTATCGGTACTGACTGATCTCAGTAATCGCGGTATAGAGGATATCCTGATTGCCTCTGTCGATGGACTGAAAGGCTTTCCAGAGGCCATTAACAGCATCTTTCCTGATACAGAGGTTCAGCTCTGCGTGATACACCAGATCCGCAACTCGATGAAGTACGTTGCCTCTAAGAATCAGAAAGCCTTTATGGCCGATCTAAAGCCCGTCTACAAGGCAGTGAACAAGGAGGCGGCAGAGGCGGCGCTGGGCGAGCTGGAGAGTCGCTGGGGCGCCCAGTACCCAATCGTACTCAAGTCGTGGCGCAGCAAGTGGGAAAATCTATCTGTCTACTTCAAATACCCTGCGGACATCCGTCGCGTGGTTTACACCACCAATGCCATTGAGGCTGTACATCGGCAGTTCCGTAAGCTGACCAAAACCAAGGGGGCCTTCCCGAATGAAAACAGCCTCATGAAGCTGCTCTATATGGGAATCCAGAATGCTTCAAAGAAATGGACCATGCCGATTCAGAACTGGAATTTGACTCTGTCCCAGTTGTCGATATATTTTGAAGGCCGGTTAGATGGCGTTTTGGATATTTAACCGATTAGGCTGACACAGAATTCTGAACGCCCTCTCTTGGTTCCCAGGACACCTTCTACGTCGGCACTTTCAAGGGTGTCGGCCGGGTGTATCAGCAAACCTATGTTGATACCTACTGCAAGATGGCTCACTGCAAGCTGTACACCACCAAGACACCTATTACGGCAGCCGACCTACTCAATGACCGTGTACTCCCTTTTTATGTCTCACAGGAACTTCCTGTGTTGCGTATTCTTACCGACAGGGGTACCGAATACTGCGGTAAGGTGGAGCAGCATGACTACCAGCTTTATCTGGCAGTAAATGATATCGAGCACACCCGTACCAAGGTGCGGCATCCTCAAACCAACGGGATCTGCGAGCGCTTCCATAAGACCATTCTGCAAGAGTTTTATCAGCCTGCGCTACGCAGAAAAATCTACAACACGCTCGAAGAGCTGCAAGTCGATCTGGACGAATGGCTCGACATCTACAATACTGAGCGAACACATCAGGGTAAAAAGTGCTGTGGCAGAACGCCTATGCAAACGCTCCTTGATGGAAAAACGATTTGGAAGGAAAAATTCGTGAACTGAATTTGACCTGACAAACACCTTCTAAAAAGTCGGTAACTGTCAGATCAAGTCTGAATTACTACACATAAAAAATCAGGGCATTCCTCTGCGCATTCTCTGTGCCCAGCTTTAGAACGCTAACTCAAAACCGGTTCACTTTTTCACATCTCTTTCTTCATCATCTCACCTTCCATGGGCTCCTTCATCATTTTCTTATCCATCATCTCACCCTTCGCCGTCATCTTTCCGTCCATCATCTCACCTTTCATGGGCTCCTTCATCGTCTTTTCATGCATCATCTCACCCTTCATAGGCTTCTTCTCCATCATTTTTTCACCGGACATATGTGTATCCATAACCTCACTCTCCATTTTCTCACCTGTCATATCGGTAGAGCATGCGGCCAGTGCAACGGACATCAGGGTAATGCCAAGAATGCTTGTAACTGTCTGTTTATTCAATTTCATAATCTTTATCACCTTATGTTTTTCGGCCGCGAAAACTGCGGCATGATTGTTCAGTGGATACAGCCATGAGCCTGAAAGAGCGTGGCAAACAGCGTGAGATGTAATTTAAGGATCAAAAAATCGCCCTGTGATCACGAAGAGATCACAAATTGATCACGCAGGTGGACAATGCGGAAAGTTCGGTTGCTCACAGAGCCCCGCTATTGCAGGGCTTTTTAATTGCTGAAAATTATAGAGCAGCGTGGAAGATTATGTGCAACCGGACTGAAAAATCACTCCACCTTGCAGGTTTTGATGCCGAAGGGAAGGTAGGCGGGACACCAACCAATAGCGGCGGTAAACAGGGGCACAATACCGACGGCACCCCAAACGCTGCCCGCCGGCCACACCCTTACTTTCGACGCAGCACGAGACTTTCCTCCTTATTCCTGAGTGCCGGAGACACTTATACCGGAAAACTATGGAAGATATTTAGCGCCATCATATCCGGCACACTGAATGAGTTACAGACAACGCTCGACGGTTCAGTTGGCAATGTTATGCCGGCAACTGACAAACGCGTCCGTGAGTTTTTATCCGCCGCCTTTAATTGGATGCATTTATGATGCGATTGGGGTATGAGTAATTGTGTAGAAGGAACGGGTTTTTGCCATTATGAATTCCAAAACTTGAGTTAAGCGTCTGGGCAGCCGCAGGATTAACCCTACCATTTCAGATCTTATATTTTTAAAATTTGCGGCAGCAAGCCAAAAAGTGCCTTCTTCGAATTGGATGAGGGGCGTTTCTCAATCAGATAATTAAGAAAGTTGTAAATATCAGGCTCCTGATTACCCGGATATTTTAAATACAGATCAATAGAAACTTTTCCGGTATCGCCATTATCATCAGATTCAAGCTGTAATTTATAACTGGTTAGTTTTTGTTGATCGGGTGTTGCTGTGAGAAACAGATGACTTTCCCATCTTTGCTCATCAGAAAAAATCTGATTCACTTTGATAAAAGCCTGAAACACATCAGGATTTATTGGCCGAGTGAATTCATCATATAAATATAATTCGAAGCCGCACTCCATGGAATACACACCTTCCAGATGGTAATGTTTGTTTGCAGCCATAAAAAACTGCCCCCCATGCCGGGGATTATGATCCATATGTGGCAGCATCGTCTTTTTGTTATTTTCTTCGGGTAATATTTTTTCCTGAGAAGAACGGTTTTTACAAAATTCAGACTCAATTTTAGATGTTGACTCTAGCGTGAAAGACTGAATATTATTTTCTGACAACTGATTATCTGCTGCCAATGTATTATTACCGTATGTTGCCAGGACTTTGCTAAAATTAAAGGTAAATATTAAGAGCACAGCAGTGACCATAAACAGTCTAAAGTGTTGATTTATTTTTTTCATTACCTTATGCAAACCGGACAGAATAGGTTCTCAGAATATTGGAGCGACTGCCATAAAGTAATATAATCAGGGCGATAGAAAAAATAGGTAAATGCCCTACCAATTCATGTATACCTGTCAGAATTGATGTTGCTATAAAAAAGAACGACACCACAAGCATAACAAATCGAGTAGAAATACCCAGAATAAGCATAAGACCAAATAATGCTTCGGCTAAACCACCGGCAAAAACAAAATGTAAATTAGTAAATTGCTCGAAACCCATCAGCGAAATAAAATTATAAAAACCGTTTTCTTCCAGAAAAACCAACCCCATCCCCGGATCCAGTAATTTATTATGTATGGCAAGCAGCAATAATTGCAAACCAATGAATATGCGCAAGGCTCTTGCGGCATTGGTTGCACCAACAGGAATAGGTATATCTAACTTGTTAAGTAGACTGCGGTCTCGACGGTTTATTCTGGGTGAAATTAATATTAATGCCAGTGCAAGACCTATAAATTCAAAAATATAATCAATCAATAATTCCATAGGTAACATGGCGGGTAAGAAAAAGATAAGCAGAAATAATAATAATCCAGATAATAAAGGTGAAATAAATAGCATTACCAGTACAGCCAACTGTATGAGCATTCCATTTACTTTCATTACATCCGGTAATATGAGATTAGGCGCTAAAAAAACACCTTGTATAATATTTATGGTTAACATGACGACAATAATCAAACTTAAAAAGTGCCATTCTAAACCTTTCATGGGATAAGGTTTGGAAAGATATTTATAATATAATTTATTTCCAGACGCTTTTTTTTCGAGCATGATACATATAAAGACAAACAATGCACCACCAACCATAATTAAAACCATTAACCAGTCTAATTGATAGGTGACATCTCGATAAGATCCTTCATCATCAACAAACCAGCGCAAGTGTGCAAAGGTGTTTTGGCTGAACAAAAAAAGAAAAAGAATTAATGTTTTAGATAGTGTTCTCATAAGCGCCAATTTTTGTCAGACAATCCGTCCAAGCAACTTTATTAAACCTTGTGCTTGGTAGGTGAACTCTATAGTGAATGTTTTTTTTGTTTTGTGATCTCACCCTCAAATTGCCAAGCTGACAGAGTGCCTTGGTCACATTATTTATGGATCACACTGTGCCAGCAGAATTTGAGTATTTGTGGTTTGAAAAACAGTATGTTTTTCGTCCGAGAAAACTGCGACATGATTGCTCAATGGATACAACCATAAGCCTGATAGAGCGTGGCAAACAGCGTGTGATGTAATTTAAGGATCAAAAACGCGCTGTGATCACGCTTGAGATGAGCGATAGGGAGACATTAGCGGACACAAAAAAACCCGCTATTGCGGGTCTTTTTTATTGCTGCAAATTATAAAGCAGCATGGAAGATCATGTGCAACCGGTCTGAAAAATCAGTCCACCTTACAGGTTTTGATGCCGAACGGCAGATAGGCGGGACACCAACCAATTGCGGCGGTAAACAGGGGCACAATACCGACGGCACCCCAAACGTTGCCCGTCGCCACACCCCAGCCAATCAGGCCCAAACCAACCACTACACGTACAATACGATCAACACCACCAACATTCTTTTTCATCACACTCTCCTTCACAATCGATAGAAAAAACAGACAAAATATAAAACGGCTGTTTTGTTACGAAGGATATTATCTCTATACCGCCTATGCAGTCTGTGACAATGTCACACAGGCGAGGTTCATCGGCTCCTAAGCTCGTTGCGTGAAACGCTTTATATCAATGATTTCGATTGAACCTCGGGCAATTCGAACCAGGCCGTCACTCTCAAAATCTTTAAGAATCCGACTCACCACCTCCCTGGAGGTACCCAGATCAGAGGCAATCTCCTGGTGTGTTGCAGAAACCCTGGTCCCATCCGGAGTGGAGTGGCTTTGCAAATAGTCCGCGATGCGTTCATCCATTCGCCGGAATACCACCTCTTCAACCACACTGATCACATTAGCCCCAATATTTCACAAAATAAAAGGCAGAATCCTCGTATATTCGATATAATTCAGTTACTTACACTGTAATCGAAAAGGATTCTGCCTGTGACAAACTGTAACCAAACTGTTCTGGAATTTCCAGTCCTTAAACGCCGCAAGGTACAGGCCGAATTTAGCGGCGGCGACATTACTTCAGATGGGGGTGTGCTTCTACTGAGACAGATCGACAGGCGACTCGGTTTAATGAAAGCGGTTGATGCCGTCATTCCAGATCCGCGAAATCCTGATTACATCACTCACTCCCAACTGAGCCTGCTACGACAACGTGTTTACGGTCTAGGCTTGGGCTATGAAGACCTCAACGATCACAAAACCCTGCGTAATGATCCTGCTTTGCAGACGGCTGTCGACCGGGAACAGAAATTGGGTAGTCAGTCTACCCTCTGTCGGCTTGAGGGCCGTACTGGAAGAAAGGCGGCAGTCGATATCCATAGGGTGTTGATCGACCAATTCATCGCTTCTTTTGACTCTCCTCCCGATGAGTTGATCCTGGACTTTGATGCCACCGATGATCAAGTTCATGGTATGCAGGAGGGACGCTTTTTCCATGGCTATTATGACCACTACTGTTTTCTTCCCCTCTATGTCTTTTGTGGTGATCAATTGCTCATCAGCTACCTGAGGCCCAGCAATGTTGACGGGGCGAAACATACATGGGCGATTCTGGCGTTACTGACGAAACGGCTGCGCCAGGAATGGCCCGATGTTCAGATCATCTTCCGAGGAGACTCCGGGTTCTGTCGCCATAGAATGCTGGACTGGTGTGAACGCCGTGGTGTGAAGTACATCATTGGTATTGCCCGCAATAAGCGGCTGGAGCAGATGATTGAACCGGGTATGCAGATTGTTGAACAACTTGTCGAACTGACTGGCGAGAAACAGCGGGAGTTCTTCCGGTTGCACTATGCCGCCAAGAGTTGGAAACATACTCGCCAGGTCATTGCTAAGCTGGAGGTCACAGACAAGGGGCGCAATCCACGTTTCATCGTCACCAATCTGGAAGGTGACAAGCAGGCACTCTACGATGATCTCTACTGTGCCCGTGGCGAGATGGAGAACCGGATTAAAGAGCAGCAGATGGGGCTCTTTGCAGATCGTACCAGTGCCCACTATTGGTGGGCGAATCAGTTCCGGTTACTCCTCTCCAGCCTGGCTTATGTGCTGATGGAGAGTATCCGCCGGTTGGCGCTCAAGGGCACAGAACTGGCGAGAGGCCAAGTAGGCACGCTTCGGATCAAGTTGTTAAAGATCGGTGCAGTTATGCTGCGCAATACGCGCCGTATCCGCTTCCTGCTCTCCAGCGCTTACCCTTATCAGGATCTCTTCGCCTTGGTGGTTGCTCGTCTGCGACCCGGATAGTTCTCAAGGAGTGCCGCCCCGGCACGATGATAAACAATGGGGGTAAGGGGGAGGTGTGCTTTGATTGTCAGAAAACCACCTTCGATAAGATATACATTCCTATCTTGCTTCTGACTTGCTTAGTATGGGTTAAAAAGCATCGAATCGAATGCTGGGTGAAACATGCGGGTTAGTCAGTCGCTGTGCCACCAAGCTAAAAACATACTCTCGCCAAGCACTCCACTCCGCCAGCCACACCCTTACTTTAGACGCAGGAATAACAAAAGCAGTCACAGGTGTCTCGGCTACGGCAAATGCGGGAAAGGGAATACCACTGAGGATACAAGAGGCGGTCAGAATGCAGCTTTCACCAAAGCCTACCCTATAGAGGGTAATCTCCCGGCCGTTCTCCCCTATCTTGTAGACCCTTGCGCTACCTTCAACAACCAGTGCCAAATGCGTACACTCACGCCCTTCGAGGCATATATGGCTCTGTTGAATTGCACCGAATACTGACCCGGGATTTGCACCGAAAAGTGACCCACCCTGATTAGTCAGATTATTAACTATTTTCTGTTAGTTTTGCCAGTTATTCCCTCCCTGTTGCAGGTTGAATGTTTCAAGCGGTAGCTCTCATTGCCTGTCTCGATGATGTGGCAATGATGAGTCAGTCGGTCAAGCAGCGCTGTGGTCAACTTTGCATCACTAAATACATTTGGCCATTCCGAGAAGCTCAGATTAGTTGTGATAATGATGCTGGTCTTTTCATAAAGTTTGCTGATCAGATGGAACAGCAAGGCACCTCCTGCTTGGCTGAACGGGAGATATCCCAGTTCATCTAGTATCACCAAGTCCGTATGGATCAGCCGATTGGCTAGTCGGCCGGGTTTGCCGATCAACTTCTCCTGCTCCAGATCGTTGACCAGTTCGATGGTGGAGAGAAAGCGTACGCGGTAGCGATGATGCTGGATGGCCTGTACACCGATTGCAGTTGCCAGGTGTGTTTTGCCAGTACCCGGGCCACCGACCAACACCACATTCTGTGCATCCTCGGTAAACTCACAGCGATGCAGCGCCCGGATCAGCGGTTCATCCACGGCACTCTGAGCAAAGTCAAAGCCGGTGAGGTCACGATAGGCCGGGAACCGTGCCGCCTTCATCTGGTATTTTTAGTGAGCGTACATCCCGTTCTGCTACTTCAGCCTTGATCAGGGTGTCCAGTATGTCCTGTGCTTGCTGAAAGGCCGGTGAGGCTTGTTCGCCCAAATCAGCTACCGCATCAGCCATGCCAAACAGCTTCATCTGCTTCATGGTCTGGATTATGGCATCAGTGTTCATGGCGACCACCTCTGAGCCTATCGTAGCGGGCCGTATTGGCCAGGGGCTCGGTGGCGAGTGACAATGCCCTGGGTGGTTCGATGGGCTGTGGTGTGGGACGATCCTGCAGGCGACTGAGGCAGTTCAGGACATGCTGCTTGGAAGGTTTGCCTGTCAATAAAGCCTCGGCAACCGCTTGCTCGACCAGGTGCTCATCGTGCAGTAAGACCAGTGCCAGAATATCGACCATCTACGCGGTCACCACCAGGCCGCTTGATCAACTTTTTCTGTAGCTGTTTGAAGCTCTCAGGCAGGTCATTAAATGGTGCGCCATTACGTAGTGCCCCAGGCTTGCGCTGTACCACGCTCAGGTAGTGACGCCAGTCGTAGAGGATCTTGCCTGGGACACTATGGTCTCGGGTGAAGACCCGGTCATGCACCGCAATCACGCTGGCCTCGGCGACAATCTCCAGCCGGTCAGCATAGACGCGAAGGCTAACCACCCGGTTGGCAAAGCTGGCCGGAATGCTATAGCGGTTGCGTTCGAAGGTAATCAAGCAAGTCGAGGAAACCCGCTTGGTATGCTCGACAAAGCCATCAAAGGGGGCAGGCACTGCCATCAGTAGTGTCTGCTCTTCGGCGAGCAAATCAGCAATCGAGCGTCGTTTATCCTGTGTATGGGGGGTCTCTTGCCATAGCTGCTGGCAGCGGGCAGTCAACCAGATGTTCAGATCCTCCAGCGACCTGAAGGACGGAGCGGATTGCCAGAGTCGATGCCGTGCATCCCGCACGCCTTTCTCTACTTGGCCTTTCTCCCAGCCAGCCGCCGGGTTGCAGAACTCGGCCTCAAAAAGGTAGTGACTGACCATGGCCTGAAAACGTTTGTTCACCACCCGTTCTTTGCCCCGCCCGACCTTATCCACGGCGGTCTTCATATTATCGTAGATGCCGCGCTCTGGAATCCCGCCTAAGGCAGTCAGAGCATGGTAGTGAGCATCAAACAGCATCTCGTGGCTTTGTGCCAGATAGGCTCGGAGTATAAAGGCCCGGCTATAGCAGAATTTGAAATGGGCTACCTGCAACTTGGTGTTGACCCCGTTGATCACGGCCCAGTCCTCACTCCAGTCGAACTGAAAGGCCTCACCGGGGGCAAACTGTAACGGGACGAAGGTGTTTTTACTGGCTGTACGTTTAGCGTCTTGCTGTGCATCACGCCAATCACGGGCAAAGGCTGCAACCCGATCATAGGAGCCGGTATAACCCAAGCGAACCAAGTCCAGGTGCAACTGCTTGAGACTCCTCCTTTGTTTGCGGTGACGCCTGGACTCCCGATGTAACCAGTTGGTTAGTGTCAGCTCATAGTCATCCAGCTTGCTGGGCGACTTGCGTTTGGGGTATTTGGGTTCTATTACATTGTTTGCCAGGTACTTGCGTACGGTATTGCGGGACAATCCTGTCCGTCTGGCAATCTCTCGTATCGGCATCCCTTCTCGATAATGCCATCGTCGAATCACGCTTAATAATGCCACGTCTATCACTCCAGTTACTCCTGCCCAGGGTCTGAGCAGGTAGAGGCTATACGTGGGTCAAAATTCGATGCAAATATGGGGGGTTAATGGGTCAGTTTTGGGTGCAAAACAACAATATATGGCTTCCTTTCTCTAGTTTCACAATACTTCCGCTTTCGAAAAAAGCAGTCAGAAAATGGGTGGGAGCGCTGTTCAGAAAGGGAAACGCCGACTTCAACTGTGTTTGAACTGTCAGATCTTTGATCATGCTTACTCAACATAATGAGGGTTTGGAAATCGGGAATAGAGATCACCCAGGGCCTGTTAACACTAAATGAATCATGACTGTTGCCCCTGAAAAAGTGCCAATCAAGACGAGAGGCGCGTAGTTTGGTCGCTCCAAATAAGCAACGAGCAACGATGAGTGGTGCTTTTTCAGGGGCAACCCGAAGGGCTCAAGATTCAATTAGTGTTAACAGGCCCCAATTTGCGTCGTTCTTATCTACTTAAACACGTATTGTTACACACTATTATCTATACTCGGCTGAGGGGTAGCAGTGAATGCATAAGATATAACTTATACACCATATTAATTAATTTGAGTATCACTTATAGCTAATCCCCTCTATCCTAATCACAATTATCCAATTGACCCACACCCGAGGGGAGTCGTAATGGACCTCAACATCGACCAGTACAAGATCACCGAAGAGCCTTTTTACGAAGCACAGGACGACGAGGTTGTCCTCTACGAAGCCGCCTACGAAGAGCGCCTACCGGTAATGATCAAGGGCCCCACCGGTTGCGGTAAATCTCGCTTTGTAGAGCATATGGCATGGAAACTGGGTAGACCGCTGATCACCGTAGCCTGTAACGAGGATATGACCGCCTCAGATCTGGTGGGTCGATACCTGCTCGACTCCGATGGCACCCGCTGGGTGGACGGCCCACTCACTACCGCCGCCCGTATCGGTGCCATCTGCTACCTGGATGAGATCGTCGAGGCACGCCAGGACACCACAGTGGTGATCCACCCGCTCACGGATCACCGCCGTCAGTTGCCGCTGGACAAGAAAGGCGAGCTGATTGAGGCCCACCCCGATTTCCAGCTGGTGATCTCCTACAACCCCGGCTACCAGAGCCTGATGAAGGACCTGAAACAATCTACTAAACAGCGTTTTGCCGGCATGGATTTTGACTATGCATCCGCCGCTAAAGAGGCCGGCATCGTCGCCATGGAGGCTGGTATCGACAGTGACACCGCCTTGAAACTGGTGAAGATCGGAGAGAATGCCCGCAACCTCAAGGGCCACGGATTGGATGAAGGCATATCCACCCGCCTGCTGGTCTACGCGGCACAACTGATCAACCGCGGTATCGCACCCCGCTCTGCCTGCCGCATGGCGATGGTGCGTCCCATCACCGATGATATCGATATACGGATCACTCTGGACCACGCTATTGATGCTGTTTTTGAACAGTAACGATTGAATAGATCACAGAGCACACGGAGGATCACAGAGAACTCTGAGATAGCTATTGCCTAACGTGATTTATCTCTGCGTACTCTGTGCTTCTCTGCGTCCTCTGCGATCCTCCTGATATCAAAATTTGGTGGCGAGTTAAAAATGAGCCTGAATGAAAGTGATCTTCAAAACTATCGTGAACAGCTGAGCTGCAACTTTCAGCAGTTGGAGAGTGTATTCCCCGACTGCATGGAGGAGGCGGCGGCCGTGCTGTCGCCCGCAGGCATCAAGGACTACCTGGACGGCGCCACATTGGTCTGTATGATCGGCCGTGGTTTCGAGCCGGTATTGGTCTATCTGGAGGAGATGCCTCAGGTGGCTGACACTCTGGGTGAGCAGGCCCTCGCCTACGTATCCCAGAGTGTATGGAAAATTTCCCGCAGCCCAAACGGAAAGTCTATTCTCGACTTTATGCAGTCACTCCCGGAGGCGGCCCGCAGGCTCCGCAGTTGGGAGCAGTTCGAGCGCTTTATTGAGCTGATTCTGGAGATGATGGAGCGCACCAGCACCTCGGTACATAACGTGCAGAGTGCCACCTACCCCAGCCCCGGCATGCCCGAGGTGCTGCGGCAGACCCCCTACCTGCTGCATCAGCTATCGCTGGAGGGTATCCGCAACTGGGTTGACTACGGTGTGCTCCACTACAATGACCACCCCGAGCGGCAGATAGACTACTTCAGCCTGCAGTCTGCAGACAGTAGGGCAATCCTGCAGCGGGAGCGCCACGGCACCCTCTATGCCGATAGTGAGCGCAAACTGAGTCTCTACCTGAAATCCCTGTGGGAGATGAAGGAGCATCTTGTGCCCTACTCCGAGGGGTGGGATGAGCTACGCAAACCGATGCCCTACTACGATCCCTTGGGTATGCGCGTCCCTGATGTCTTTGATGACAAGCAGGGCATCACCGGCCTTAACCGTTACCGCGCGGTGTTGGCCCACATGGCCGCTCACAAGCGCTGGACCGAGCAGATCTTTGCCGACAACCTCAGCCCCTTTCAGCGCGTCGCAGCCGAGCTGTTCGAGGATAGCCGGGTAGAGTATCTCACCCTGCGTGAATACCCCGGCATGCGTGACATCTGGCTGGGCCTCCACCCCAAACCGGGCGAAGAGGACTGTGATCCCGAGAAGGAGTCCTGCATCCGCCACCGTCTGGCGATGATGTCATACGCCATTCTCAATCCGGATCACGGCTACAAAAATCCGGACATCATCGAGTTTGCACAGCGCTTCCAAGAGATGATGGCTGCCGGGGAGACTGGCACCAAAGACGCCGTCAACCTGGCACTCTCCTTCATCGCCCGCACCCGCCGTCAGCAGGATATGTCGGCCAATATCTACTTTGCCGATACCGAGGTGGATTACCGTGACGACAACCGTCACATGTGGAAATTTATCGAAGAGGGCGACGAAGAGGAGATGTTCGACGCTGAGCAGAAGGCCAAAGAGAACCCGGAAGAGATCAACGGCCTGCCGCCCCGCCACTACCCGGAGTGGGACTACAACACCAAGACCTACCGCCCCGACTGGGTCAGTCTCTACGAGCGCCTGCACCCTGCCGGTGACGCCGGCAAGATCGATGCCCTACTCTCCAAACACGAGGCGCTGGCCAAACGGCTGAAACAGATGCTTGATCTGCTCAAGCCGCAGAACTATGTACGCATTCGCTATCAGGAGGAGGGCAGTGAGCTCGACCTCGACGTGGCGATCCGTTCACTGATCGACTACCGTGCCGGTCACAACCCCGATCCGCGCATCAACATGAGCCACCGTCACGACGGCCGTGACATCGCCGTAATGCTGGTACTCGACCTCTCCGAATCCCTCAACGAGATACCGGAGGGCGCCAACCAGTCGATCCTAGAACTAAGCCAGGAGGCGGTCGCACTATTGAGCTGGGCAATCGAAAAACTGGGAGATGAGTTCGCCATCGCCGGCTTCTCCTCCAACACCCGGCACGAGGTGCGCTACCAGCACATCAAAGGCTTTGAGGAGTCTTGGGATGACACCGTTAAAGGCCGCCTCGCCGCTGTAGAGGCGAGCTGGTCAACCCGGATGGGGGCCGCGATGCGCCATGCGGCACACTATCTGGAAGCGCGCAAAGCCGAGAAGAAACTGATGCTGGTTCTCACCGATGGGGAACCGGCGGATATCGACGTCAACGATCCAAAACATCTGATCCAGGATACCCATCGGGCGGTTCAGGAACTGGATCAACAGGGAATCTACACCTACTGCATCAACCTCGATCCTAAAGCGGATGAGTACGTGAAGGATATCTTTGGCAACCAATACACCGTAATCGACAAGGTGGAACGGTTACCGGAGCAGCTGCCAAAGCTGTTTATGGCGTTGACAAAGTAGCCTGTCAAAAATCGGTAATAGACTGTAGCCTGAGCTGAGCTTGCGAAACCAGGGGCCTCACTCACCGATAGCAGAACTCAATTGGTGCCCACTATCGGCACCATCACTGGAATCACTGAGCGTTATTGGTCTATCGTTTTTCCTGGAGTATTGCTATAACCTCAAATTCCCCGGATTTCGCAAACTCACCCCATTAGGGAGCCTCTGATTAAGTCTGGTTAGATTTTGGCTGAGATAAAATTGTTCCAATTTGTTTCGAAGTGAGCGGTAATAGCCACTCTATTGCTGCGATCTTCGGAGCGAATTGGGGCAATTTTAGCCAGCATCAAAGCAATCATGACTTGATCAGAGTCTCCTTAGGCTACTTGTTGGCTTTTCATCACTCCACATATGTAATTGGAGGGCATTTCTACCTTTAACCTCACACTTCGCCACACTGTCATGATTTTGTAACATCGTGGAAATACACTCTACATAGGATAATTTCAGAATCAACGAGAGATAAAGGCAGGGTGCAATCCGTGATGGAAAAAGAGAGGCGAAAGAGTCAGCGCATCAGCACTGACATAGAGCTACAGTTGATCTATCGTGAAAGAAGTTTCTTCTTCATAGCCGGCGATATCAGCAGCGAGGGCATAAACATCAAAAGTAAATCCCTGACCATACCCCCAGGGAATCTGGTAGACCTTATTCTGCCCGTAGGTGAGCACGAGTGGCAGATCAGTGGTCTTGTCATTCATGGAAGCAAGGGCAACACCGGCATTCAATTTCGAATGTCCCAACCGGAGTTAGAGGCGATACTCACATCCCGCGGGACAACATTGACCGCCGCTCCTTCGATCACTCAGGAGCGCTCCGATACTCCATCTATGAACCGGTAAGCACATGTTGTACTGCTGAAAAGCAGTGCTGTATTAATCAATACTATCGAGCACGACTCCGATTGCACTGCAGATAGCTGCAACCTCCGGGGCTTCAGTGATAAACGGCGGCATAGTATAGAGCAGTCGCCCGAATGGGCGCAGCCAGACACCCTGCTCAAGCAATATCTCCTGTGTAGCCGCCATGTCGAGAGGCTCCTTCAGCTCTACAACACCGATGGCGCCCAATACTCGAACATCGGCCACCGCAGGATGGTCGGCGTAGCCCATCAAACCGTCCCTGAGTTGTCCCTCTATCTCCGCTACTCGCTGTTGCCAATCCCCCGACAGCAGCAACTCTATACTGGCGCCGGCAACACTACAGGCCAGCGGATTGGCCATAAAAGTGGGTCCATGCATCAGCGCCCCTGGGGGATTATTTGAAATCGCCTCACTCACCCTTCGGGTTGTGAGGGTTGCCGCGAGCGTCATATAGCCGCCGGTCAGTGATTTACCAAGGCACATGATGTCGGGAGCGATGCCTGCATGCTCCACAGCGAAAAGGCGACCGGTACGACCAAAACCTGTGGCGATCTCATCGGCGATCATCAGCACGTCATACTCATCACAGAGTGCGCGTGCCTGACGCAGATACTCCGGACAGTAGAAACGCATACCCCCCGCCCCCTGAACAATCGGTTCGAGAATGAGGGCGGCAATTTCCCGATGGTGGCTTTCCAGTGTTTGCCGTAAAGGTTCAATCTGTGAAGATTCCCAATCAACATCATCACGACAGGTGGGTGCTTCGACAAAAAAGTGCTGTGGCAGCACATCCTTGAACAGGTGATGCATGCCGTTCACCGGATCACACACCGCCATGGCGGCAAAAGTGTCACCATGGTAGCCGTTACGCAGCGTAACCAACCGGCTTTTACCTATTTTTCCCAGTGCAATCCAGTACTGCAACGCCATCTTGATGGCCACCTCGACAGCTACCGAGCCGGAGTCGCAGAGAAAAACACTTTGTAGCGCCCGGGGGGTAAGCTCAACCAGTTTTTCCGCCAGTCCGGCAGCAGGTTCATGAGTGAGACCGCCAAACATCACATGAGCCATCTTTTCAATCTGATCATGTAGTGCCTGATTAAGGCGTGAGTGGCTGTAGCCATGGATCATGCACCACCAGGAAGCCATGCCATCAATTACCCTGCGGCCATCACCAAGCTGCAGATAAACACCTTGGGCGGATTCAACCACATAAGGAGGAATCGCACCGTGCATCGGTTGATAAGGGTGCCAGAGATACTTCTGGTCGATTTCCCTTACCTGCTCAGGAGTGAGTAAAGACATAAGACTCTAACCCGTTGTATATAAATAATATTTCTGAAGTTATGGTGTCGCAAAATATAGAAAATGGCACCAAAAAATAAAAAAGCCCCTTTAATACTGAGGACATCCATCTATAATCACCGGATAACTCCCCATTCTCCTCTCTAATAATATTTCTTACATGAGGCGACAACTATTCTAATTAATAATTTGAAGGTGGGACATAAGATTCTGGCAGGCTACGCCCTCATGCTCCTGCTACTGACCGGCATCTCCTCACTGGCGATCTACAGACTATCGCATCTCAGTGAATCGGTTTCAGAGTTGGTTCAGACGTATCGGCCGGCTATTCTTGGCGCAAAGCAGTTAGCTATTGAGGTCAACCAGACCAGCAGTGCGCTCGGTTTTTTCCTCTCCAGTAAAGAAGAGGGACACAGGGAGAACTACCGACAGGGGCTTGAACGCTCGGAATCGCTGCTTATCGAGTTGAAAAAGCTCCCCACCATTGCCGGTGATCCCGAATCAGACAAACTGACAAACCAACTGGGCGATGACTTCAAACGGTTCCGTGAACTTGGCGAGCAGTTATTGGAAACCGTTGCCAGCAACGAAAAAAGATACCCCGGCATGGCCTTTGCCAATCAGCAGATCAATCCGATCAACCGACAGACCATCGACCTCACCTCCCGAATGATTCTCTCTGAGCATGAGGAGTCCCCTGGGGCGGAACGGCGTGAGTTGCTGGTAGCACTGACCGATCTCCGCTATACCTGGAGCAGTGTAATCAACAGTATCAGGGCCTACCTGGCCTTCCGTGGTGATGCCGTGATCAAAGACCTTGACCTCTATATTGAGAGAACAGAGGAGCTGATCACAAAAATCCGAGGCTTTGGTGGCCTCTTGACCCTGGACCAGGAGGATGCAGTTGAACAATTTGAAGCTCTCCTAGAGCAGTCAAAACTTAACATTGAAGAGCTCAAGCGTATACATGGTGGCGAGCAGTGGCACACCGATTCCTGGCTGGTACGTGACCAGGCAGCCCCTCTAATTGAGAAAATTGACACTAAGTTGAAACTACTGCTGGAACGGCAAACAGGGGCGATTGATCAAAATAGCGCCACCTTGATTTCAGACTCAAGGAAGGCAATCACATTTGTTGCTTCACTTCTGCTGTTTGGCTTGCTGGTTGTTGTTCTACTGGCATGGCTGAGCAACCGCTACATCACCAAGCCACTTCACTCAGTGGTAGATGCACTGGATGATATCGCAAAGGGTGAAGGTGATCTGACAAACCGGCTCTCTATTGCCGGTAGTGATGAGATCGGCAAGCTTGGTCAGAGCTTCAACACCTTTGTCTCCGCGATCGGCGAACTGGTGAAACACACGGCAGTATCAGCCGACAATGTGATTGATGCTGTGAATAAGAGTACCGATGCATCACACCAGATCACACAGAAAGTACTGGAACAGGAGAGTGAAACACATCAGGTGGTTACCGCCATCAATCAGATGTCTGAAACTATCGGTTCCATCGCAAAAAATGCAACCGGCGCGGAGACCGCATCAAAAACTGCAGAGAGAGATGCCGAGGTTGGCCGTACAACTGTCGAGGAGAGTGCTGCAGCAGTCCGCTCTCTCAGTGGTGAAGTACAGGCAGCCACCGAAATCATCCTCAAAGTGGAAGAGGATAGTGAAGAGATCGGTTCTGTGCTGGATGTTATCAAGAGCATCGCCGACCAGACCAATCTGCTTGCCCTGAATGCCGCGATTGAAGCAGCACGCGCCGGGGAACAGGGGCGCGGCTTTGCCGTAGTCGCCGACGAAGTACGTAACCTCGCCAGCCGTACCAGAACATCAACTATCGAAATCGAGGAGATGATAGAACGTCTGCGAACCAATACACGTCAAGCGGTGACGGCAATGGAGGCAGGCAACAAAACGATGGCGGAGAATATTAAACAGACGGATCGAGCCCGTGCCTCTCTGCAGGCGATTGCAGACTCCACAGATGCCATCAGTGCCATGAATACCCTGATCGCCACCGCATCGGAGGAGCAGTCTGCCGTGGCGGTAGAAATCAACTCTAGCATTATCAAAATCAGCAACGGCAGCAAGGAAGCCGCCGGTTTCTCCCGCACCGCCCTGGAAGAGATTGAGCGACTTGGACAGGTGGCAACCGAACTGAAAGCGATTATCTGCCAGTTTAAACTGAGCGAGTCTTTCGAGGACTAGTGGGCCATTAGATCGCTACACTCGGCCAGTCCGCCTCATCCTCCTTAATCACATCAGCCTCAGCCTTTCCCGCCGCCACCCACTCCTGAATAGCTGGGCTACTATAAACTGTCTCACTGTACTCACGCGCCACGTCATCGAGCACTACCTCATAGCTGATCAGGCGCAATACCACCGGGGCAAACATACAGTCGGCAACGGAGAAATTTCCAAATAACCAGGGACCGTCCTGAATGGCACTAAGTTAAGCTAAATCTGCACGAATTATTGAGTGCTGCCTTATGCCCAGAATGAGACAATTGGGCATGAAAAACAAGACCTTATTGCTACCCGGATTTCATCTTTCCACCCTGCGCCGCAAACCGCGTTCACCAAGTCAGATACTAGCTGATGAAAGAGCGCGCATCCGCCGCCATTCGCTCAGTCAATTGGGCGATCTGTTTTCAAGAATATTGCCATCTACAGTATTGGAATCGGATGCAAGAGGCGTATTCAGTCGCCGCCGTTTGTTCAGCAAAGCGAATACCTTCTGGGCCTTTTTCTCTCAAGTTATTGATGCGGATGGCGGCTGCCAGGAAGTCGTTCGTAAAGGTCCAAGCATTCGCCGCAGCCCGCTCCATGCCAACCCCATCGGCATCGACTTCTGCCTATTGTCAGGCACGTGCCAAACTTGAGCAAGACTGCCTGGAGTCGATCCTCTCCCATACTGCGGAGGGCCTACAGCAACGTGGCCGCAGCCAATGGTGGAAACAACGACGGGTCGTTGTAGTAGACGGTACCGGTGTAAGCATGCCGGATACGCAGGCTAACCAGGCTATCTGGCCACAGCAGGCCATACAAAAGCCTGGTTGTGGCTTTCCACAGGCACGTGTATGTGCCTGCTTTTGTCTACAAACAGGTGCTTTGCTGAGTTATCGCACTGGGAACAGGAAGCAGCAGGAACTACCGCTGCTACGCCAGCAGATGGAAACTTTTGAGCCCGGTGACATCTTTCTCGGAGACAAAGGGTTTTTGCAGTTACTAGCGATGTCTGGAAGTTCCAGCAGGGTGGGATTGACTCGATACTCACTCTGGCACGCCGCACACCGGTCGAGGCCTCATCAGCCATTAAAGTTTTAGGCGCTGATGATTTGCTTATCCAGTGGCCTAAACCCCGTTGGAACAAGGTACTAAGCTACAGCAAAGAGCAATGGCAGGCGCTGCCTGAGCAGCTTATCCTTCGGCAAATTAAGATTACTGTTGATACACCAGGTTTTCGCGTTAAGTCCTTTTATCTTGTCACCACGTTGACAGATGTATCGAAGTACAGCGCTGCAGAATTAGCCGATCTGTACTACAAGCGCTGGGATGTAGAACTCTTTTTTCGAGACATAAAAACTACTATGGGGATGGATATCCTGCGCTGCCGTACCCCGGCTATGGTACATAAAGAAATCCTCATGCACCTGATAGCCTACAATGCCATCCGACTGTTGATGCTCGATGCTGCTGGTGCAGTCGATCAACGACCAAGACAGATCAGTTTCAAAGCCACGATCCAGGCCCTGAGGCAATGGGAACCCTTGTTCAATAGGACAGATATAAATGACAGGGAAAGACGCCGCTTGATTGTCGCATTAACTCAAGCCATTGCCGCCAATGTCATCACCTCTCGTCCAGGTAGGCGAGAGCCGAGATGTATCAAACGAAGAGCAAAGCCCTATGCACTTTTAACAGCTCCACGGCATGAAATGATCGAGATCCCACATCGCAGCCGATATACTGCAAAGCAGGCTTAACTTAGTGCCATTCGGGACCGCCCTCTCCATAGGTTTCGCGACAAAGTCGCCAGATATTGAGCACTCGTTCGATGTCTCTCCGGGCGGCGGCACTGGGTTTGAAGTCGGGAAAACGACGACGACAGTTCATCGGCAGCTCTCCTCGAAGATCGAACAGGCTGGAGTGCATCTCCGCACTCACCGCCCTTGCCACGGCACGAGCCCCCGACTCCCGAGGCCAACCCGACTTTTCTGGAAAACGTTCAACCAGGTATTCAAGAATCGCCAGGGAGTCCCACACTTCGAGATCACCATCCTGCAGCACGGGTACCTTGGCATCAGAAAAATAGGGTGTGAGATCGGCAGCCGTAGTCTCAACAAAGAGAGAGACTTTCCTGCAGGTGAAAGGGATTTGATGGTGACGCAAAAACAGCCATGGCCGTAGCGACCAGGATGAGTAGTTCTGATTACCTATAACCAGTGTTATGCCGGACATTCAACACCTCCATGTTAGGGAACCTATGAACAAGTCATGACCGATTACCTTGCACTCTGGAGACGCAATATCGGTGTTGAAAATCTTACTGATAGCCTGCTATCAGCTGCGATCTTCGCCTTGATCTTACGCCCCCTGAGCACAATTCAATTCGGCCAGGCTTATTCATGGGCTCCTTGGTAACTTATATTCCCAAACCAATAGACTCCAACCGTACGGATATGTCAACCCACCCCATCCGCCATAACGTCGCTGATTCAGGTTATAATCCGGGCCTCATCAAACCGATACTCAGGATCAACAGACGACCATGCGCCCGCAAACAGACGACCTCCGAATCCGCGCCATCAAAGAGCTGGTAGCACCGGCACAACTATTGGCTGACTTACCAATATGCGACGAGGCCGCGGAGACGGTGTTTAACGCCCGTCAGGAGATCCACCGCATCATTCATGGCGAAGATGACCGCCTGGTGGTAATTGTCGGCCCCTGTTCGGTTCACGATCCTGTTGCCGCCCGCGACTATGCAGAGAAGCTTAATCGGCTCAGGGATGAATTAAAGGATGATCTGATGATCGTGATGCGCGTCTATTTCGAGAAACCCCGCACCACTGTGGGCTGGAAGGGGTTGATCAACGACCCCGATCTCGACGGGACTTTCCATATCAATCAAGGGCTCCATCTGGCACGACGTCTGCTGCTCGACGTCAACAGCATGGGGCTACCCGCCGGCACCGAGTTTCTTGATCTTATTAGCCCTCAATACGTCGCTGACCTGGTGAGCTGGGGTGCCATCGGTGCCCGTACCACAGAGAGCCAGGGCCACCGCGAACTCTCATCCGGCCTCTCCTGCCCGGTCGGTTTCAAGAACGGCACCAACGGTACATTGAAGATTGCCCTTGATGCCATCCGCTCCGCCTCCCAACCCCACCACTTCCTGTCGGTAACCAAAGAGGGCTTCTCCGCCATCTTTGCCACCGGCGGCAATAAGGATTGCCATGCCATTCTGCGCGGTGGCAACCGTCCTAACTACGATACAGAGAGCATCAATATCGCTGCCGAGGAGATGGAGAAAGCGGGCTTCAAACCACAGCTTATGATTGATGTCAGCCATGCCAACTCCCGCAAGCGCCACCAGAAGCAGATTGATGTCTGCCATGATGTGGCGGGGCAAATTGCTCGTGGTGACCAACGCATCATGGGAGTGATGATCGAAAGTTTCCTCCAAGCCGGACGCCAGGATTGGCGTGCCGACCAGGAACTGGTATACGGCCAGAGCATCACCGACGCCTGTATCAGTTGGCAGGATACTGAACCACTACTTCATGCTCTGGCTGATGCCGTCAGACAGCGTCGAAAATGATTTATTTAGGGGATCGTTGAGATAAATCATCTATAGTTATTGCTAACATCCCCTCACCAGGGGAATAATCTGAACATTTTTATATTCGAGAATCATCCGATGAGTGAGAAGAAGAAGGGCAAAGGCAAAAGCAAGAAAGGGGCTACAAAAAAAGTGAAGCCCTACAAGATACCCAATGCACTCTATGAGAAGGAGCTACATGAGCTCCAGATCGAACTGGTAAAGCTCCAGGAGTGGATCAAGTACAAGGGCCTGCGGGTGGTTGTGGTCTTTGAGGGCCGTGATGCGGCGGGTAAAGGCGGCGTAATCAAGCGCATTACCCAGTACCTCAGCCCTCGCGTCTGCCCGGTGGTTGCCTTGGCCACACCTACCGAGAAAGAGACAAGTCAGTGGTATTTCCAGCGCTACGTCCCCCATCTGCCGGCGGCGGGTGAGATGGTGCTATTCGACCGCAGCTGGTACAACCGTGCCGGTGTCGAGCGGGTAATGGGTTTCTGTACCGACGAAGAGTACCATGAGTTCATCCGCTCCTGCCCCGAATTTGAACGGATGCTGGTGCGTAACGGCATCATTCTAATCAAATACTGGTTCTCGGTCAGTGATGAAGAGCAGGACCGCCGCTTCAAAAGCCGCCTGACCGATCCGCTGAAGCGATGGAAACTGAGCCCAATGGATCTGGAGTCACGTAAGCGCTGGCTCGACTACTCAAAAGCCAAGGACAAAATGTTTGCTTACACTGATATCAAACAGGCCCCATGGTATGTAGTCGATGCGGACATCAAAAAACATGCCCGCCTCAACTGCATTCGCCATCTGCTGAGCCAGGTCCCCTATGAAGACGTAACCCCTGAACATATCACCCTGCCACCCCGCCAGAGTGATGAGGGCTATGTCAGACCACCGATGAATGAGCAGACCTTCGTCACTAACTACTACACCTCACCAGAGGCGACGCAGAAGGCCATAGATAATCCGATCAGGACAGCTCATATCAAGTAGTTCAGCGGTCTCCCACGGCCCCTTAAAGGGGTCGTTGATGACATACAAAAAGAGAGATGCCCCAGAATTTCGGGGCATCTCTCTTTTCAGATCAGCACAACTCTTCAGCTGTGCCATCACACTCTCTTTTGAAATGCACCTACAACACCCATGGTATTGTTGCCGAGAGTCTATACTTCAACAGAAGAGGACTCAGGAAGCATCGGAATAGCGAATATCTGACAAGCAACCCGGAATCCTCTGAGCCAAACAGGACGGAAGTAGATGTCACCGGAAGCACATCAAGCATATAGACGTAACCCGCTACGGCGGCGGATGCACGAAATCATTTTCGAGGCAGATACTCACGCCGGTAAAATTTTTGACGCTGCGCTGCTGGTTGCCATTGTCATTGCCGTAATCGCTGTAATGCTGGAAAGCGTGGAAGCGATACGGCTGGAGTACAGCGGCATCCTTCACTTTGTAGAGTGGACCCTGACACTGCTCTTCACTATCGAATATGGATTACGGCTCTGGTCGGTCAGGCACCCCTTACACTACGCCAAGAGTTTTTTTGGCATCGTTGATCTTCTCGCCATTCTTCCCGCCTATCTAAGCCTGATCTTTGTCGGCAGTCAGTCTCTGATGGTGATTCGGGTGATTCGCCTGCTCAGAGTCTTTCGTATCTTCAAGATGGCACGCTACCTCGGTGAAGTGATGGTACTGATGCATGCACTGAGAGCGACACGTCACAAGATCACCGTGTTTCTTATGAGCATGCTGATTCTGGCACTGATTCTGGGGACACTGATGTATGTGGTAGAGGGAGAGAAGAGTGGCTTTGCCAGTATCCCTGCGGGGTTTTACTGGGCCATTGTCACCCTCACCACAGTGGGTTATGGCGATCTCGCACCGCTGACTCTACCCGGTCAGGTTCTCGCCGCTGTCGCCATGTTACTGGGCTACAGCATGATCATCATTCCCATCGGCATCTTCGCGGTTGAAGTGGTCAAACGCCACGGCAAAGCCCCCACCACACAGGCTTGCCCCGACTGCATGAAAGAGGGACATGACGAAGATGCCATCTACTGCAAATACTGTGGCGGTATTCTCAACGAGTAGACCGGAGGACGGCGAAGTTTACCGGCAACCTGCACCTACTCAAAACCGGCCAGTTTGTACCAACGTTTCGCCTCTTCCAGATCCTGCTCCACACCATCACCCGTCTCATACATCATCGCCAGGGTGGTCTGGGAACCCACCATTCCCTGATCGCTGGCTTTCTTGAACCACTCCACCGCCTTCTCACCATTTTTGGCGGCACATTCGCCCTGCATATACATAAAGCCAAGACCGTGCTGAGCGAGCCCCAACCCCGCCTCCGCCGCCGACTTCATGTACTTGTAGGCCAGCATCTCATTGACCGTCATGCCCAAACCATTCTGAGCCATGATGGCAACACGGTACTGGGCTTCGATATTGCCCTGATCAGCCAGAGGTGAAAGCAGTTTCACCGACGTGGCAAAGTGCTTTCCTTCAAAGGCTGCAATACCGCTGACCAACTCCATATCAAGCTGTTCACTATTGTCACTCATAATACATACTCCTCAAGTAGAGCTCGTTCTAGGGAAGCTCTGAATAAGTCTGGCCGAATTGAATTGTGCTCAGAAGGCGCAAGATCAAGGCGAAGATCGCGGCTAATAGCAGGCTATTAGCAAGATTTTCAACACAGATATTGCGTCTACTGAGTGCAAGGCAATCGGTCATGACTTGTTCAGAGCTTCCTTAGCTCTCATATCCGGCCTCTTCAAGCCACTTCAACCACTGGTTATAGAGCCGTGGATTAGACGCCCCAATTGCGGCCTGCGACTGCAGGCTCATGGGACGGCCTCCCGATATCAATCCATCTCCAAGGGTACCTCCCGCCTCGGAAAAGATCAGACAGCCTGCAGCATAATCCCAGGGCCGCTGACCACCGTGAAGGTAGAGATGTCCACGCCCCGCCGCCATCCAGCTCCACTCCAGGGCAACAGCGCCAAAGCTCCGCTGGGAGCGATAGGGCGGCTGCTTTGCCAACCGAGCGATCAATGGCGGTGTCAGCCGCTTTAGGTCAATCACTGCGACCCCATCTTTGAGATCTTCTGTCGAGCCGTCAAGCGTCAATCGCCGATCATTGAGCCAGGCACCACCACCCTGCTCAGCGCGAAAACTCTCTTTGCGAATCGGGTCATAGACCAGACCAAGCACCGGTCTATGATCGATGACCAGAGCGAGAGAGATGGCAAAATAGGGCAGTCCAATACTAAAATTAGTGGTTCCATCGAGCGGATCAAGGCACCAGAAACAGGCGGTCTCCATCACCTGACGCTGCTGCTCCTCCGTCATCTCCTCACCCAGAAGAGGAATTTCCGGCCAATGCTCATACAATCCCTCCCGGAGAGAGCGTTGAACCTCAATGTCGGCATCGGTTACCAGAGTGCCGTCTGGTTTGTTACGCACCACTGCATGCTGGTAGCGCGGGAGGATCTCCTGCTCTGCAGCATCTATCAATAGCTGCTGCAGCTCCACACCTTTAGGCCTTGGGGATAGCTGATCTAGGGGGTTTTTCATGGTTGCTATCATCCCGGAATCGTCCTCTGCAAGCAATGGAGAGACTACATGTAAAGTTCAGGGTTTTCCCCGCTTGTACTTTCCTGCACGAGGACTAGTATCTAACTTATGCTCGGTAGGATCGGCCATTGAGCATGAACGGGCTATATACCAACCATCTCAGGAGCAGCCGCATACGCACCATGGATGACACCGCCACACGACGGTTATCGCTGACTCTCACCTTACTGGTGGCGGCACTGCTTCTCCCGCTTACCGCGATAGGAATCTCCCCCCCACTGACAGACCAGAATCGCTTTCTTGAGGCAGAGAAAGCGCTGAAGAAAAATGAGGCTGGGCGCTATCAGAAGCTGAAGTCCCAGTTGATCGACTATCCGCTCTACCCCTATCTTGAGTTTCAGGAACTGACACAGCAGCGATCAAAACTCAAAAGCCGCTCGGTTGAACAATTTCTTACGCGTTACAAGGAGACGCCACTTGCACCACGGATGCGGCGCATCTGGCTCTCTGAGCTGGCTAAACGCAAGCAGTGGTGGATCTATCTGACATTTTACCGTCCCGGAATAGGCACCAAATTCGACTGCCATAGGATGCTGGCGCTACTCGGCACCGGCCACGCAGACGAGGCCTTCAGTGAGATACCACAGCTCTGGCTTAGTGGAAAATCGCAGCCGAAGGCGTGTGATCCGGTTTTTGACCACTGGCGTAAGGCGGGGAAGCTGACCGCAAAACTGGCATGGAAGCGGGCTGAGCTGGCGATGAATGAGGGTGAAACCACCCTCGCCCGCTACCTTAAACGCTACCTGCCAATGCCTGAGAGAGAGCAGCTTGAGCTCTGGCTAAAGCTCCATAAGCGGCCAAAAACGATCACAGATAAACGAGCCTTCCGCCAAGCCTCTTCTCATCGGGAGAAAATACTACTACACGGTTTTAAGCGGCTGGCACGGCAAGACCACCTGAGCGCCCTCACTCTCTGGCCACGGCTGCGCGCAAGCTATCCATTCAGCAAAGAGCAGCTCTATAAGGGTGAACGTGAGCTCCTGCTCTCATTGGCTCGCAACGGCCATCCCGCTGTCCTCCCGCTACTTGATGGCTTCACCCCCAAAGCCTCTGATGGGCGCTTCCTGACAACAAGAATTCGCACCGCCTTGAGCATGCAGGAGTGGCCCTTTGTCCTCACCTGGATAGAGGCGCTGCCGGAGAAACTGCAGCAATCGGAACGCTGGCGCTACTGGCGTGCCAGAGCAACAGAAGCAGTGGGACGGCAGGAGGAGGCGATGACACTGTTTCGGGCGCTGTCACTGGAGCGGAGTTATTACGGTTTTCTGGCTGCTGATAAAACAGGAGTCCGCTACCGCTTCGATCCCATCCCCTTGAGCCTGGATCAGAAAGAACTCGATCGCACCGCACAACTGCCGACTATCAGAAGAGCACACGAGCTTTTCTCCCTCGGCCGTTTTCTGGACGCTCGCCGGGAGTGGAACCTGGCGGTCAAAGGGATGCCGCCTGAGAAACTGCAGCTGGTATCAAAGCTGGCCCAGGGCTGGGGTTGGCACGACCGTGCAATCTTCACTCTTGCCCGCACCGGCTACTGGGATGATTTGGAGCTACGCTTCCCATTGAAGCATAAGGATAAAGTCTCTGCTGAGGCCGTTAACCGGCAACTCGATAACGCCTGGGTATTTGCCGTAATACGCCAGGAGAGTGCGTTCTCCCAGGACGCACACTCACCCGCAGGTGCTCTCGGCCTTATGCAGTTGATGCCGAACACCGCTCGCTTTATCGCAAAAAAGACCAAACAGCGCAGACCGAGGAAACGGGAGCTACTCAACCCGGATACCAATATCACGCTGGGAACCGCCTACCTCAGTCGTGTCTACAGACAGCTTGGAAAGAATCAGGTACTGGCCACAGCAGCCTATAATGCGGGCCCACACCGGGTGCGCGCCTGGCTGCCGGAGACGACAATTGCCGCCGACCTGTGGGTGGAGACGATTCCATTTCGTGAGACCAGAAGCTACACCCAGCGCGTTCTTAGCTATGCAGTGATCTATGACCAGCGCCTGGGCAAAAAAGCGACGCCCCTGTCCTTACGAATGCCATGGGTTTTTCCAGAATCACACATTATGCAGATTGCCTCAGCAAGCCCGGCCAAGAGCGGCGTTGATAAGCACTAGCAACCGGTGATAGCCCCTCGCCTTAGGAGGGTGTCGTAAAAGCACCAGTCCCTTCTCCCTACGAGGGAGAAGGTTAGGATGAGGGTGTATTTAATCAATAAGTTACCTATTGATCCCCCTCACCCTAACCCTCTCCCCGTTGGGGAGAGGGGACTTTTGCGACACCCTCCTTAGGGAGGTGTAGCTCTTGGCGACAGCCTCTCAACCGCTTCGGCCCGTCTCTCTCTATCTGTAACCACCTGATAGTAACTTCGCTGCAGGGGCTCATTCTCCCCCGATGCGAGACCATCCCACACCGTCACCGGAGACTCCTTCAGCACCAGGGTATGCATTTTTCCATCAAGATCGGGATAACGCCCAACCATGAGCTGATCATCACCTGCCAACATATCCTGCTCGACGGTGCGCATAGAGAGTTCAGACTTGAGCTTGTAATAGGCGGAAATATCGAGCTCAATACCGTTGACGTTGTAACGCACCAACTTGTCGGAGCTGACTTTCTCCAGAGCACCGGCATCCAGCGGGGCCATCACCTTGACCCCCTGCCCAAGCGCCCTACCATAGCGGGTATTCCTGATCGCCGCAGAGCATGAAGAGAGCTGATCGGCTCGGTTGATGGCGGGAGAGATCATGATTTTCTGATTTCCATCATAAAGAAAAGTCGGTTCCTCATCGCTAAAGCAGATACCCAGCCCCAGCTCCAGTTCAGGCAATCCATACTCCCGATTTTTGATATTCTGCGCCTCCACCACTTTCAGCATATTTCTTGCCAGACCACAGGCGTGGGAGACACAAAGCCACTGGTAGGGCGTATCCTGATATTCAAAAATACTGAGGATCACGGCATCACCCTCAACAAAAACTTTTTGAGCACCATACCCTTTGAGCAGCCTAGTGATCGGTTCAAAGAAATTTAGGCTAAAGTGGGATGCCGGATTAAGGCCCCGCTGCCGCAACTCCTTGGTTATCGCCGTTGAACCCCGAACATCGGCTTTGATGATCACGTGGTTGCGAATCTTGTGCTCCCCCGGCTGAAGCTCTCCACGCAACAACATCTCCTGCAACGTACTGTTACTGCGGGAGAGATCAATATCTTCCTGGCGGCTGAGAATTCGGATGCGACTCATGGCAGAGAAGGCCTGATGCGCCAGTTTGAGATCACGCCGAAAAATAGAGAAATGCCGGACAAAGCTGAAAACTCTTCGTCGCCGTGTCGCCGTCGGCATATTGCGAATGGCGCTCTGTGCGCGATCAAGCACTTTCATCACCTGCACAGGGTTATTCACACCCGGCATACCCGACAGTTTCCGTTGCAGCCCCTGCTTCTTGATATCGCCCGCAAGATACTGACACACCAGCCTGACGGGTAGACACCCTTTGAGATCCTGATAAACCTCAGGCGCGGCATGAGATGCAAGTATCTCCTGTTCCAGGCCGCCTTTTTTAAATTGCCTCAATAAACGCTTGAGAAGGCGGGCGTGAAATTGGGGCCAATGGGGATTTTGCCAATAGGCTCGGTCCGCCACACCGCTATCACCGCCGACACTCGTGCTCCCGGATTTTACCGAGTAGATGAAGCGATCAATGTTCTCCGGCACATCAAGCCAGGAGACCAGCCCTTTGTGGTACTCATCTTTTTGCATGGAGTTTCCCAGCAACAGGCCGATATCAATCTGTGTCGTCATGCCGCCCGGCTCATTGCGATACAGAATCGCCGTCGAACCGGCCTCTCCACCTCCACCTTCTCCCTGCTCATGCCCTTCCAACGGCCAGACCCATGTCGGCAAAAAACGGGAAAACAGCCCCACCACCAGACGATTGATGGTGTCAAATCCCCTCTCCTTCTCGCTATTGGTACAAGCCAGTGGATAGTGCTTCATCAGCTGCTCATCAGCCAGAAGCGACGACAGTTGCAGCATGGGATTGAACAGGACAATTTTGGGCACCGGCCAAGTTCGACCAAGAACGGATTTTCGCAGCTTGCCAAGGCGAACCGTCTCCAGCTTCAGCAATTCGCGAAACAGTCGGCGACTCAACCGGTATCTTATCGATGACTCCTCTTTCGCCAGAATCACCAATCTTTCATGCAACTGCACCGAGAGCGCATTTGACTGTTGATTGGCTCGGCTGCGCTCTTTCTGGAGTCTACTGCGCAGATCACGCAGCTCTTCGTCGATCACCTGCAGGAGAAATTTCAGCACGGAAAACTGTAGCAGCTGGATCACTTCCATACTGGATCGCTTGCGCGCACGATCCACCGCCAGCTCCATCATGCCGATATAGCAGTCACCCACTGCCTGTACATCCTGTTTATCCGGTGGCGGCGGTGCCTCTCCCCAATAGTTCTTGGTAACATCATGGAGCAGGGCACGCTTCACCATCAGGCGCGTCTTTTGTGTGAACTCCTGGCTGAGAACGACATCGATACGGGTATTATCTATACCCCGCGGAAGTTTACTGAAAAGCAGATCAAACGGCTGTTTGCAACGCAGAGGTTTACAAAACTCCTCTATTTCAGGCCGCCAGTAGAAAAGTTTTCCCAGTGCCACGATGATTCAGCAGGCCGACCGGCTCTGATAGCCCGACTGTGGATACGGGAGGGCAATCACTGAATGTAATCTGGTTGAACCACCCATATAGGCTGCCTCGATGATCAACGGATCAATGCCGAAACGAGCTGATCCTCCATGTCGATCCGACTGGCCAGCTCTTCACCAAGATTGGATAGATCATCATCCAGGTGATCCATCGGCTGTTTGTGATCCGAGGTGTCGTATTTATCATTAAAGGCAACTGCCACCTCTGTCACCTCAGAGATCCTTGGGTAGACCCTATTGGCGACCTCCACCACATCACTTCGCCGCTCAGATCCAGAGGTGATGCGGTCGTAGACTTCAAAGTGGCCGAATGCGATATAGTCAACCAGCAGTTGACAAAAGTCCCGTAGGAGCTGTTTTACCGGCTTTCCCGGTGGGTAGGCCTCAAGGCCGGCCAGCTGGCAATAAGTCACCATCAGCTCCTGACGCTCAACCAACCATTTTTCCACCATCTCCTGGGTGAGTTTTCTACGATCTTCTGTTTCGCCGTCTGTTTCGCCGTCTGTTGTCGCCATGTTGTCGTACTCTTGTTATATCCTGGTTGAGCCATCACGTTTTGTGATCACCAAATAACAGTGAGACTCAAGAAGAGTTATTAAATCCGCCTGACCCCTTGTATCTCAAGCCATCACGAACCAGACTAGAGTGTATCAAATTTGTCCCAATACTAAAGCTATGAACATCGGAAACCCGAGACCTCTCTTATATCTTCCTCTCCTGCTATGGGGGTATGCCGCCCATGCCGGAGATTTAGACTATCCGAACCGATACAGTAGCATGGCTGAATCGGTCATGGACATGATGGATGCCTTCTCATCCTCTTACCAGAAACGGATTGATAGAAGAGCGAGTGACCGCAATCCCTGGGCGATAAACAGCTTCCCATATCAAGTACCTATGACTACAGGTATGCCCGGCACTATGGGTATGCCCGGCACTATGGGTATGCCCGGCACCATGGGTATGCCCGGCACCATGGGTATGCCCGGCACCATGGGTATGCCCGGCACTATGGGTATGCCCGGCACCATGGGTATGCCCGGCACCATGGGTATGCCCGGCACTATGGGTATGCCCGGCACTATGGGTATGCCCGGCACTATGGGTATGCCCGGCACCATGGGTATGCCCGGCACTATGGGTATGCCCGGAGGATACCCCAGTTATCAAACCGCACCCTCTGTACTGGATGGTGGTTGGCAGGGACAGCAGGGAACAGTTCTGGTTATAAACCGCAACCGTTTTCGCCTTTACCTCGACCGCGATACTTTTCGCGAAGGCGAGCTGATTCTCCATGACCAGAACCGGTTATTGATGCGCGATCCGAAAACCGGAATAGAGAACCCTTTTGAGTATGTAGAATCAGAAGGGCGCTTGGTGCTACGTAGCGAAGATGGTCAGATCATGCTGTTCAGGCGAATCAGGCGTTAGCACAACTCCTGTCAACCCCCCCTGGGGATATCATTCAGGGAGCCTCTGATTAAGTCTGGTTAGATTTAGCCCGCATGTTTCACCCAGCATTCGATTCGATGCTTTTTAACCCATACTAAGCAAGTCAGAAGCAAGATAGGAATGTATATCTTATCGAAGGTGGTTTTCTGACAATCAAAGCACACCTCCCCCTTACCCCCATTGTTTATCATCGTGCCGGGGCGGCACTCCTTGAGAACTATCCGGGTCGCAGACGAGCAACCACCAAGGCGAAGAGATCCTGATAAGGGTAAGCGCTGGAGAGCAGGAAGCGGATACGGCGCGTATTGCGCAGCATAACTGCACCGATCTTTAACAACTTGATCCGAAGCGTGCCTACTTGGCCTCTCGCCAGTTCTGTGCCCTTGAGCGCCAACCGGCGGATACTCTCCATCAGCACATAAGCCAGGCTGGAGAGGAGTAACCGGAACTGATTCGCCCACCAATAGTGGGCACTGGTACGATCTGCAAAGAGCCCCATCTGCTGCTCTTTAATCCGGTTCTCCATCTCGCCACGGGCACAGTAGAGATCATCGTAGAGTGCCTGCTTGTCACCTTCCAGATTGGTGACGATGAAACGTGGATTGCGCCCCTTGTCTGTGACCTCCAGCTTAGCAATGACCTGGCGAGTATGTTTCCAACTCTTGGCGGCATAGTGCAACCGGAAGAACTCCCGCTGTTTCTCGCCAGTCAGTTCGACAAGTTGTTCAACAATCTGCATACCCGGTTCAATCATCTGCTCCAGCCGCTTATTGCGGGCAATACCAATGATGTACTTCACACCACGGCGTTCACACCAGTCCAGCATTCTATGGCGACAGAACCCGGAGTCTCCTCGGAAGATGATCTGAACATCGGGCCATTCCTGGCGCAGCCGTTTCGTCAGTAACGCCAGAATCGCCCATGTATGTTTCGCCCCGTCAACATTGCTGGGCCTCAGGTAGCTGATGAGCAATTGATCACCACAAAAGACATAGAGGGGAAGAAAACAGTAGTGGTCATAATAGCCATGGAAAAAGCGTCCCTCCTGCATACCATGAACTTGATCATCGGTGGCATCAAAGTCCAGGATCAACTCATCGGGAGGAGAGTCAAAAGAAGCGATGAATTGGTCGATCAACACCCTATGGATATCGACTGCCGCCTTTCTTCCAGTACGGCCCTCAAGCCGACAGAGGGTAGACTGACTACCCAATTTCTGTTCCCGGTCGACAGCCGTCTGCAAAGCAGGATCATTACGCAGGGTTTTGTGATCGTTGAGGTCTTCATAGCCCAAGCCTAGACCGTAAACACGTTGTCGTAGCAGGCTCAGTTGGGAGTGAGTGATGTAATCAGGATTTCGCGGATCTGGAATGACGGCATCAACCGCTTTCATTAAACCGAGTCGCCTGTCGATCTGTCTCAGTAGAAGCACACCCCCATCTGAAGTAATGTCGCCGCCGCTAAATTCGGCCTGTACCTTGCGGCGTTTAAGGACTGGAAATTCCAGAACAGTTTGGTTACAGTTTGTCACAGGCAGAATCCTTTTCGATTACAGTGTAAGTAACTGAATTATATCGAATATACGAGGATTCTGCCTTTTATTTTGTGAAATATTGGGGTTAGGCTGAGATAAAATTGCTCCAATTTGTTTCGAAGTGAGCGGTAATAGCCACTCTATTTAGTCAGCAAGCCGATTCATACGCTGATGGCGCGACTCCTCAGGCAAGGCACCCAGCAACTTACAGGTCTGATAAAAACTCTCCATATCCCCTTCCGCTTGCCGCATCAGCTGTAGAAAACTTGGCACCCAGTGTTCATAGGTGGCGATGGAGGCGAGTCGGGCGTTGTTTAACTCACGTTGAAACCAATGATCGTAGCCCCGACCACCACCCCACCGCCCTTTCAGCAAGCTATACTCTGTGCGCAGCCGACTGAACTCGGCCTGTTTTCCTGACCGCTTTTCATCCTCCGGCAGGGCACTGGTGTAGATATCAATCAAACGCTGTCGGCTCTCCAGCAGTAAACTGATGAACTCCCGCTTACGTTCCTGCGAACCGGCCCAGTCAGCCAGTGAGGAATCATCGGCGCTGGAGATCAACCAGCGCTCCACCCCTACCCGCTCAACTGTGGCGGCAAAAGCCTCGTTAAAAGCGCTGTCACCTTTAACATAGAGCTGCTGATGAGCGAGCTCATGAAAGATCAATCCGGCAATATGAGGTTCCGGCCAATCAATCACCGTACTCGGCAGGGGATCATCAAACCAACCCAGGGTTGAGTAAGCAGGTACCGCCTCCACCGTCACATCCAATCCCTGCAATCTCAACTCACCGGCATAAACATCAGCCTGTTGGCGGGAAAAGTAACCGCGATAGGCAGCACAGCCGATAAACGGGTAGCACCAGGTCATAGGCTTCATGGAGAGCTGCGGGGTCGCTATCACACTCCACACCACTGCCTTCCTCTCCAGATCAGCATAGCTGCGATAGCTGTCGTTATCCGGCAACCGCAGCTGCTCTGTCGCAAAACGCCGTATCTCCTGCACGCGCTGCAGCCGTTGCCGTAATTTGCCGCCTGTTGCCGGATCCACCAACAGCTGGTCAATAGTGCGACTCCGGCCCATCAGGTCAAGATGACCGCCGATAGATTGAGCGTAATAACCCAGGCTACTACACCCGGATAGGGATAAAAAAAGGAGAATAGAGAGAGAGGTGCGAAACCACATACTGCATAACTTACCCTTGTTTCTGTTTCTGGACACCCACAAATTGACATCGTCGGGCGAGCCGATCAAATCCATGCGGCTTGTGAGAAACTTGGCCAATGTGTTGATTATTTCCTACTGACATGCACCTATGCGCTTTCCGTCCATGTAGCTGCTGATCGTCATTACACCACCACTTCCGGGATTCTGAGTCTGCATGATCACCTTGCCTTTAAAGGTGCTACCGCTGTAGGTCACGCTCCCTTTACTGGTGGTTTTTGTGCCCTGTTGATCACACCTCATCGCCCATGTGACGGTATCACCGATGTTGGTGATGTCAGTCACTTCACATCCACTGTTTTCCGCCTTGTTGCCTGGGACCATCTCTTCCTTGGTGATGCACTGGCTGTGGCTGGTGGGCGGTACCGCATAGGGCATTCCCTGCATTTCGATCTTGGTTTGTCTCCTTTTCCAAATGAAAGTTAAGTCTCAGGTTGTTACCGAAAACTGAACTAAGGTCTTCGATTTTACCCGAAAACAGGAGCATACGAACAGAATCAATTCTCCGCTTCCAACACGCTTGTCTGCGCTGGACGCTCCTCACAGGAGTGGCGGGTGCTTTCTTCTTTCCTTTCTGGACACCCACAAATTGACATCCCCATTCGGTATGCAATAATAGAGAACGTGCGGAAAACTTAAATCTCAAGGAAAGAGTATGCCAAAACCAAGAAAGAGCCTTATCAGCCTTGATGCCACACCCTACTATCACTGCGTTTCACGCTGTGTACGCCGGGCCTTTCTCTGCGGCACCGATCAACTTACAGGGCGGTCCTATGAACATCGCCGTGGGTGGATAGAGAAGCGGTTACTGGAATTACCTCACTACTTTGCGATTGATATCAGTGCATTTTCAGTTATGCACAACCACACTCATCTAGTGCTCTACATCAATACAGCACGCGCACAAGGCTGGTCACTCCATGAAGTCATTGAACAATGGCATGGGCTGTTCAACGGCAACTCGTTGAGCCAGCGCTTTCTTAGAAATGAGCCGATGTGCAAAGCTGAGCTGGAACAGGTTGAACAATTAGCTGAATCCTGGAGAGAGCGTCTTTCCTCGGTGAGCTGGTTTATGCGCTGTCTCAACGAAACCATTGCACGCCAAGCCAACGCCGAAGATGGCTGTACCGGTCGTTTTTGGGAAGGCCGATTCAAGTGCCAGGCTCTCCTTGATGAAGCTGCACTGGCCGCCTGTATGGCCTATGTCGACCTCAATCCCATCAGGGCAGGAATAGCGGAGACACCGGAATCATCAGATTACACCTCTATACATCGCCGTATTCAGGCTATAGAAGGCACGAGCGGTAGTGATGTACTGCACCAGGAAACAGAGCGCCCCACCCAGCCGCCTGAACTCCAGCCATTTGTCGGCTACCCTAGAGAACCTATGCCTAAGGGGCTACCCTTCCGTCTTGAGGATTACCTTGAACTGGTGGATTGGACAGGAAGAGCTATACGGGACGATAAACGTGGTGCTATCCCTTCTGCCCTGCCCCCCATACTTGACCGCCTGCAGGTCGATCCCAAGTCATGGCTGTATATGACCACATCATTCGAAAGTCGCTTTAGATCCCTGGTCGGGCGAGCCGATAAAATCCATGCTGCTTGTGAGAAACTTGGCCAACGCTGGGCCCATGGCATTGTAGCCTGTCGGCAGTTACTGACAATCTGATACGATCGCCCGCCCCCTCAAAATATTCACTATCGGATTTCCTATCCCAGCGACACCTTGGCTGTGATTTGGAATACAGCTGTCTATTTCTTGAGTTAATCATCCTTAGCCGAGAACTTTCACCAAAAGTCAGCTGCTATTCATTTCAAAGGGCGCTGAGCCAATGTGAGGATGCAGTTTAGATTCGTTTAAATATGGGTGTCTTGTTGTTGTTTTTTTGTTCTGCTCCATGGTTATTGAAAGGGTGTTATAATACGCGGCTTAATTTCACCCCAATACTGATCACAACACTATGGCGCTTACAAGCGTGTCGCTACCTCGTGAAAGATTTTGGGACATCCAAGTCTCCAAAATCGACTCGCCTACGCGACAGCCGTTATGCCCCGACCGTCCTGCGTACGTCACGATTCCGTATTGCACATTGCAGCAAAGCTGCTTGTGCACTACTCCATCATGACTCCCGCAATGACTCTACGGCGTTTCGGATGCACTCCTTGTATGCCCTACATCGCTCCCTGCCGGTCGCAATTCCGGCCATACAACCGCGCCTACGCCTATCGGGGACTAATCGCCTCGGCTTTCAGCCTTCCATGGCGATCAGCGACCAAGAACTATTGAATGCGGTCGACTTCACCAAGGGAAACGGCCTGGTAACGGCGATTGCACAGGATGCCAACACCGGAGAGATCCTGATGCTGGCCAATATGAACGAAGAATCCCTGGGCATGACCCTTGAGCTGGGCGAAGCGGTCTACTGGAGCCGCTCACGCCAGAAACTCTGGCACAAGGGGGAGGAGAGTGGCAATGTTCAGAAGGTCAAGGAGCTCTACATCGATTGCGACGGTGACGCCATCCTGATGAAGGTTGAACAGATCGGCGATGCGGCCTGTCATACCGGGAAACGCTCTTGCTTCTTCCGCAGAGTGGATAGTGGTGCGGTGGTTGATGTCGGTGTACAGGTGTTTGATCCCAAAGAGGTGTACAAGAAATGATGACCGATAAGACCCGCCTGCGCATAGGTATCCCCAAGGGGAGCCTACAGGAAACGACAAAAAAGCTCTTTGCCCATGCAGGATTCAATCTGCACATCTCAGGTCGCTCCTACTACCCCGATATCGATGATTCCGAGCTTCAGTGTATTCTGATCAGACCCCAGGAGATGGCCCGCTATGTAGAACTAGGAGTACTGGACTGCGCCATCACCGGCCTCGACTGGATACTGGAGACCGGCGCTGATGTGCAGGAACTGGCTGACCTCAAAGCGCCCTGGTCGAACTACGGCACGGTACGCTGGGTGATGGCATCCAAAGAGGGTTCACCCTTCGGCGACGTCAAAGATCTGGAAGGGAAGCGTATCGCCACTGAAGCGGCCGGCATGACCCGGCGTTTTCTGGCCGACCATGGCGTCACTGCCGATGTAGAGTTCTCCTGGGGCGCAACCGAGGTGAAACCACCGATTCTGGCGGATGCCATAGTGGATGTCTCAGAAACCGGATCGAGCCTGCGGGCCAACAACCTCAAAGTGATGCACGTCGTGCTGGAGAGTACCCCACGCTTCATCGCCAACAACGACTCGTTGCAGGATGAGTGGAAGAAGGACAAGATCGACCGTTTATTGATGCTACTTGAAGGAGCGATACGTGCCGCCACAAGGGTTACCCTGGCGATGAACGTTCCACGCAACAATATCGATGACGTACTGGCTCTGTTGCCGGCCCTATCCACACCCACCGTCTCCACCCTGTCAGATCCTGAGTGGGTGGACATCAGTACGGTGGTGGAAGAGAAGCTGGTGCGTGACTTACTGCCACAGCTCCACTTGGCCGGCGCCCGTGGCATCATAGAGATGCCCATCAACAAGATAATCGAGTGATTCCCAACGCAGGGATAGGAATTTTCTTTAGGGATACTGGAGAAGGAAGTAGCGCATCCGCTTCGGCAGGGTAATCACCCACTGCCCTACCGGCCGGCGCCTGCGGGAAGAAATGCCCGACCAGGTGGGCGGCTGTTTCCGCCATGCACTTGGTGTTACAGGAGGGACAGATACCTCTTCCTTTGCAAGAATCGGCGACCAAAAAAACCTCACCGCACTAGTCGCAACGGACGCGGTCGATACCATCGCCCCACCCCTCAAAATGTTCACTATCGGATTACCTATCAAAGTGACACCTTGGCTGTGATTCGGAATACAGCTGTATATTTCTTTAGTTAATCATCCTTAGCCAAGAACTTTCACCAAAAGTCTGCTGCTATTCGTGTCAAAGGTCACTGAGCCAATGTGAGGAATGCAGTTTAGACTCGTTAAAATATGGGTGTCTTGTTTTATCTCTTGTTTTATCTCTGTAACCCAAAATAGAGGCTTATTCGGATCTACTATCTCAAACTGCTCTGGATTATATAAATAGGGCTGTTTCTCATCATTGATAATCCGGTAATCATTAGCTTCAATACCAATGACCTCATATACTTGCCCAATAGTCATATGAGGGCCTTTGTATTCACCAATTTTTATATATCTTGCTTTCATTCCTTTCGCGTTGGTCCTGCCCACAAAAAGTAGACACCCTAACTATGCAGCAATTGCTGCCATCCTCTCAAACTCAGCTGGACTGACATAGCCAATTGCTGAGTGCCTGCGTAGGCGGTTATAAAACACTTCGATGTATTCAAAGATACCGGATTTTGCGTCGCTTATCGATTCAAACTGTTCAGCATAGATGAGTTCCACCTTTAATCGGCTAAAGAATGACTCCATCGGTGCATTGACGCTCCTATGTCAAGTTACTACTGCAGCATCGTTTAAATCAGCCAGGATAAGAGGATATAGTTCTCGAACGATGTAACGCTTCAAGCATCGGCTTATCTCTTTGGTCGATTTTCCTTCTGCCGTGCGACGAGCAACATAAGTTCGAGTGCGTGGATCGCTCCGCATGCGTACCATGGCAATGGTCCACAACGCATTATTGGCAGATCGACTACCTCCACGATTGAGGCGATGACGCACAGTCTTACCTGAAGATGCTTGCAGTGGGTTTACTCCACACAGAGCTGCTAGAGCAGCTTCGCTATGTAGCCGTTCAGGATTGTCACCAGCGACTGACAGCAACGTCGCTGCTGTTTGTGGCCCAATGCCAAACTGTCGACGTAACCGCTTTGCTGCGCTATTTGTTAAGTGCTCCAGTGTATCATCCAGATCTTTAAGTTCAGCTGTTAGGTACATCCACCGCCTGGCGAGTAGACGAAGTGTTGTAGCCAGCGTCTTTAGTGAAATTGTTTTACCGAGAGTCCGGAGATGCAAACAACCTTGAACACACTGTCCTGGATTCGACTTCCAAAGCCTAGCTCGTATATTCTCTGGAGCAGACACCAGCAATGAACGCAATTGATTAATCGTCTGTGTTCTCGCCTTTACCGCGCTCCGCCTTGCAACTGATGCGATACGCATAGCCTCTGCAGCACCTGATTGTAACTTCGGAATAGACTGCGCTTTACCTGCCAGCACGGATCGAGCGGCACTCTCCGCATCCGTCGGATCCGATTTGCCATAGAATCGTCGCATAGAACGATCAGGACGATTGATTTCCAGGACCTCTACCTCGTGTTCAGATAGGAATCTAGCAAGGCCTGCTCCATATGTTCCAGTACCTTCTACTCCTGCGCGTGATAAATTGCCGAACGATGACGCCCATTTTAATAAGTGCTGATAGCCAGTGCCATTTGTTTCTATGGACAGTACATCAAGCATTTTTCCATGACTGTCAATAATCACTCCCACATGCATGTCCAGATGCGTATCAACGCCAAGTATGACTTCACACTGTATCGATTGTTTACCCATTTCAAGTGCCCTCTGAAGGCCTAGATATTGATCACCAACCCACATTGCAGGACAGGACACTCAAGTTGCAGTACAAAGCTCCTATTAGGTCACAGGCAATGGGCCCGGAGATACTCGGGGAACGCCAGTATCCAACCGACAGGTCAACGCAAAGGCAGCTTCGCCAATCCCAGCACGGGTCAGGTTGGACTGGACATTCAATAGAATTGTAGACTGAGTGTCCCAACAGTTTCCTTTACGGCTCATGCTGGGCCTGCACCCCTTCCGCTTCATATAGTCAATATACTTCTGTGATCGATATTGAACTCCCCTGTCCGAGTGGATGATCAAGCCAGGTTTAATCTCTCTCCGCTCAAATGCCATCGCCAGAGCATCCGTTACCAGCCGCTCCGTCATCGAAGTATCCAAAGCCCAACCAACGATACAGCGTGAATAAAGATCCATCACTGTAGCCAAGTAGAGCCATTGCTCATCGACCCATATATAGGTGATATCAGTGGTCCATTTCTCATTGGGCCTACCAGCTTCAAATTTACGCCTGAGCAGATTATCCGCCACGTTATGCATAGTCAGGGCATGGCTGCCATAATTGAAGGCTTTACCATTTCGCGCTTTTAACCCCTGCTTTCTAAGAATATCGGCGATATAATTCGTTGAACAAGGGATGTTCAGTGCATTCAACTCTTCAGCAATGCGTGGTGCTCCGTAGCGAGCCTTAAAGTCCGCATAGGTGTCTGCTACCTGCTTTTCCATATGCTCACGTCGGACCGTGCTCGCACTTTTTGGCCGACTCCTCCATCGATAATAGCCAGATCGTGATACATCCAACGCACGACACATCATGGCGATTGTGTACCACTCCTTGTGTTCTCGGATCAAAGCGTACTTCACTCTTGGTTGTTCGCGAAGTACGCAGCTGCCTTTTTTAAGAATTCGACCTCCTTTTCTAGTGCAGCCTTCTCACGTTTTAGCTTGCGGATCTCTTCGCTCTCTTTCTTGGAGTAGTCCACACCACCCACGGAATTAAATTGCTTTTCAGAGAGTCGATTGAACTGACGGCGCCAGTTATATATTTGGCCGGGGTGGATGCCTAGTTCCCTGGCTACTGATGCCGCTGTACATCCCTCTTTATCTGCTCGTTTTACCGCTTCCCTGCGAAATTCCTCTGTGTATGCTTGTGTCTTCTTACGTGCCATCTTGAGCACCTCCATATAGATAAATCTAACTATACAAGGTGTCTACTAATTGTGGGTAACTCGGGCGTATAACGCCAAGCACTGCCGAGAGGAGCCGCGCAGCGGCTAAGCGAGTCTTCGATTTCGTGATGCAAAACGGGACATCCAAGTCCCCCTTTTGCACTCAATCTTCGACAGCCTATTAGTACCCCGGCCGTCCTGGTCACTAACCGCTACGCGATAACATCGCAAGCTCGTTACCGCTTCGCAGTCAGTTCCCATTGACTGGACGCCGTGTTCGGATGCCTACTTTGCTTCCCCTCTGGCGCGCTGCGCGCACGACGGGTAAGCAGTGCGGCCTCACGGCTACCGGGGATTACCAGCCCTCGCTTCGCTCTCCATGGCTGGCAGCGGACGAATCGGCTGGTGCGCCTGGTTATGTTGCATAATACGATCCATACTTAACAGTAATTTCCTTAAGAAATAACAAGGCCTTTTCAGGATATATTGGATCAGAGTACTTCTAATACTGTCGACCAACAATTAGCACTCTATTTATTCGACCTCACTCTAATAAAATAAAAAGGTATCTGACCTCTTAACTGCTAGTTTCCGCACTTTATTAAGCCGAAACTAATTTCTCTATTTTCTTTAGCTTTCGTCCCCTATGATTGTTTAACATTTCCACAAGCTTATTTAAATCCGTAGGACTATATGTGTATTTTCTATGAAATAATGCTTCTCACCATTATTCATCAATAATTCAAGATCCGCACGCCACTGATATTTTTTTGCAGACTTGATCTTATTCAGGTGAACACAATAGCTTTTATAAAAATAATAAAATATCGCTCTATCCTCTTCGATAGCAACCTTATAAACAAACCATCTAATATTTCCAGCAACTATAAACGCAATTACAAGCGCTACTAATTTGATATCAACAAACCCATAACAAGTGAAGAAGACAGCTATAGATAAAGTAAGAACATACCTCAGCACTAAATATTTAGAACTTGCATAAAATATATTATTAGTCATGAAAGATTAACTCACTAGCCCGCATGTTTCACCCAGCATTCGATTCGATGCTTTTTAACCCATACTAAGCAAGTCAGAAGCAAGATAGGAATGTATATCTTATCGAAGGTGGTTTTCTGACAATCAAAGCACACCTCCCCCTTACCCCCATTGTTTATCATCGTGCCGGGGCGGCACTCCTTGAGAACTATCCGGGTCGCAGACGAGCAACCACCAAGGCGAAGAGATCCTGATAAGGGTAAGCGCTGGAGAGCAGGAAGCGGATACGGCGCGTATTGCGCAGCATAACTGCACCGATCTTTAACAACTTGATCCGAAGCGTGCCTACTTGGCCTCTCGCCAGTTCTGTGCCCTTGAGCGCCAACCGGCGGATACTCTCCATCAGCACATAAGCCAGGCTGGAGAGGAGTAACCGGAACTGATTCGCCCACCAATAGTGGGCACTGGTACGATCTGCAAAGAGCCCCATCTGCTGCTCTTTAATCCGGTTCTCCATCTCGCCACGGGCACAGTAGAGATCATCGTAGAGTGCCTGCTTGTCACCTTCCAGATTGGTGACGATGAAACGTGGATTGCGCCCCTTGTCTGTGACCTCCAGCTTAGCAATGACCTGGCGAGTATGTTTCCAACTCTTGGCGGCATAGTGCAACCGGAAGAACTCCGCTGTTTCTCGCCAGTCAGTTCGACAAGTTGTTCAACAATCTGCATACCCGGTTCAATCATCTGCTCCAGCCGCTTATTGCGGGCAATACCAATGATGTACTTCACACCACGGCGTTCACACCAGTCCAGCATTCTATGGCGACAGAACCCGGAGTCTCCTCGGAAGATGATCTGAACATCGGGCCATTCCTGGCGCAGCCGTTTCGTCAGTAACGCCAGAATCGCCCATGTATGTTTCGCCCCGTCAACATTGCTGGGCCTCAGGTAGCTGATGAGCAATTGATCACCACAAAAGACATAGAGGGGAAGAAAACAGTAGTGGCCATAATAGCCATGGAAAAAGCGTCCCTCCTGCATACCATGAACTTGATCATCGGTGGCATCAAAGTCCAGGATCAACTCATCGGGAGGAGAGTCAAAAGAAGCGATGAATTGGTCGATCAACACCCTATGGATATCGACTGCCGCCTTTCTTCCAGTACGGCCCTCAAGCCGACAGAGGGTAGACTGACTACCCAATTTCTGTTCCCGGTCGACAGCCGTCTGCAAAGCAGGATCATTACGCAGGGTTTTGTGATCGTTGAGGTCTTCATAGCCCAAGCCTAGACCGTAAACACGTTGTCGTAGCAGGCTCAGTTGGGAGTGAGTGATGTAATCAGGATTTCGCGGATCTGGAATGACGGCATCAACCGCTTTCATTAAACCGAGTCGCCTGTCGATCTGTCTCAGTAGAAGCACACCCCCATCTGAAGTAATGTCGCCGCCGCTAAATTCGGCCTGTACCTTGCGGCGTTTAAGGACTGGAAATTCCAGAACAGTTTGGTTACAGTTTGTCACAGGCAGAATCCTTTTCGATTACAGTGTAAGTAACTGAATTATATCGAATATACGAGGATTCTGCCTTTTATTTTGTGAAATATTGGGGCTAGTTATATGAAGCTAGATCACCTTTAGAACTTACCTCATTTACCTTCACACTATCTATCCGAACACTCTTTAAATAAAGGGCACACACCCCTTATCATGGTTTTATTTTTAAACATAACGCTGCCTTCAGCGGAGCAGGCGCGGTAGCGACTGCATCCGCTGGAAGGCCTGGTTAGTGTTCTAGCTCTCTCATTGTCTTCTCAAAAAGAAGATGTTGCTCTTCATCAGTAATGGTAAAACTCAACTCTGGGGGAAGTGTCTTTTCTGATGGAGTGCCATAGTTGATAATTCTCGAACTACAGTGTAATTGAGCCACAAGACCCCCCTTTATAGCTACCCTAGAAAAAAACATTTTGCTTGGATTTGCATCTGTATATCCATTTTTACGTAACGCTAAAAGTGCGATTTTTTTAAAATCTTCGCATTCAGCCATGTTAGCAACCTTCTTATTTATCGATACATGTCCTATTACATTTGTTTTTTTATTAACATTTATTCTGTACTCATGTGCAAAACTAATGACAGAATCCGTTGGTAATTTAGCCTTAATATATGCGTATGGAAGAAAATGATTTTTCAGTTCATTTGAAATTTCAAATGGATATTGTTGGCTTGGGCTCAACTCAAAAAAATCGGGGTACTCAAATTTGTAATCATTTTCTGCAATTACACTACTTGTTAGAAAAAAACAGACTATGAATGTTGGTATGTATGACTTCATGATTTATCTCTACACTAACGTTCCAGCTAAACCGACAGCTGTAGCGGTGCATGTTTTGTGCGATTTTGCACAAAACATGTGCCGCGGAAGTGGGTCGGTTTGAGCGCCTTGTATGGTCAAATCCCCTCATTAATCTGATTAAATGGAGCCCGTAACTTGGGCAAACAAGTTACCGATTCAGTAGCCCGATGATGCCATGGTCTCACAGACCGTTAACAAGCGGGGGCACTGAATCGATCCGATTTTATCTCGAACAGTCGAATGGGCTCCAAGCCCGAATTTAGCAAGGTAGAGTTATAATGACAAACCTTAAGAAGAGAAAATCTGAAGTTAATGTGGGTGTCGATGTTGGTAAGTGGCTGCTGGATGTCTGCATCTATGAAAAAGGGATTCATTGGCAGGATGAAAATACAGCGGATGGTATCAAAAGAATTTTGAAACGCCTCGCCTACTATCATGTTGAACGCCTGGTCATGGAGGCTACAGGCCGATATCAACTCGAACTGGCAGCCACAGCATACAAAAAGGGCATTCCTGTCTGCATCATCAAGCCACTATCAATACGACGCTATGCCGGAGCAATCGATCAACTGGCTAAAACAGATAAGATTGATGCTCAGGTCATAGCTGAGTTTGCCGCTGTCGTACAACCGTCACCGACACCTGCAGTCGGCAAGAACCTTCGTATTATCAAAGACCTGCTAGCAAGAAGAAGGCAGCTCATGGAGATGCGCACCAAGGAGTTGAACCGTGTGCAGATAATGGGGAAGAGTTCTGAGGCCTCATGCCGCCGTATCATTAAGAGCTTAGATGTTGAAATTTCCCGCATTGAGAAAAAGCTTGATCAGTACGTCAACAAGCAGCCTGAATGGGCTGACCGGAAGGCGATACTGATGTCTGCGCCTGGTGTTGGGACCACATTGGCCTACACATTATTGGCCGACATGCCGGAGCTTGGGACCATGACAAACAAGCAGGCTGCCTCATTGGTAGGCGTTGCTCCTATCAACCGTGATAGCGGGAGGATGCGAGGCAAGAGACGTATCCAGGGCGGCAGAGCCTGTGTCAGAACCACACTGTATATGGCGACGTTAAGTGCCACTCAGTGCAACCCGATTATCAAGGCTTTTTATCGTCAGCTTGTTGATCAGGGAAAGCATAAAAAAGTTGCCCTTACAGCATGCATGCGCAAGTTCATCACCATGCTAAATGCTATGGTACGTGACCAGGTTGAGTGGGCCTATTGAATTGTTAAAGAGCTGGTTTGACACCACAGTCGCTTGTTATGCGCCTGTTTACTCACGATTAAGTTCAAAAGTAATTCCTGGAGTATGACCAATCAGCGTCTGATACTTAATGCGATTACTAGATAACTCTAGTAGCTCATACACCTTGAACTGGGGTGAGCGTGAGCTAATATCATTTGGTTCGATGTTTTTTGTGATATAAAGAATTCCGTCGCAGTCCCACTGCCGGACCACTTTATAATTTGCCATCTCTTTCCTGTTTGGGTCCAATTCAATGAAGTGGAGATAAAGCTTTCCGTTTTCTCTGTAGTCTGCTGTATGTACATTTATGATGTCACGCCGCGGATTGTACGTTTCGCTAGTCCATTTGCCCAGAAAGTTTCGACATTCAGTAGGTGATGTAGATAATACGCCATTGGCATTTATCTTCTTGTGAGTGTTGCTAGTGCACCCTATCAAAGTGGACGCTAGTATGACTGTGTATAGAAATCTCATATCATTCCTTTTGCGCATAACGCCTCACATCAACTGCATCAATAAGTGGTGCGACGAGGAACGAGGAGCACCGCTTTTTGGTGTCAGTTGGATGTGCTGGTTAGCTGCTTTACCTTATTGATACTTCAAGCTTCCTACCTAGCACAGCAGCGAATTTCTCCAAAGTTGATAGCCGTATATCCTCTGCGTGGTTTTCCATTCGTGAAATAGCTGACTTTTTTGTGTGAAGTTTGTCTGCTATTTCTGCCTGCGTTAAACCAGATGCCTCTCTTGCCTGTTTCAACAGTACACCAATCTTGAATGCTTGATAGCCTTTATCAAAATCTTCGGTGAACTCTCCATCACACTCTTTTCTCTTACTAATGTATTTCTTCAGATCACTCATTTGACTGCCTCCTGTTTGAGGTAATCTTGCTTTCGGATTTCTGCCAGCTTGATTTCTTTCTTGGGTGTCTTTTGAGTTTTCTTTTGAAAAGCATGATTCAAGACAATCAAGTGGTCACCATCAAGAAATCCAAGTAATCGAAATATGTTTCCTCCAACTTGTATCCTGACTTCCCATATACCATCAGTATTCACTAGCTTCTTGAAATACTGAGCAGGAACAATATCCATATCTTCAATGAGTTGTAGAACCCAGGCAACCTTCTTAGCCTGTTTACCTGCCAAAGAGTCAAGGAACTCTTCTACAGGGCAACATCCTGATACCGCCCGGTAAAATAGGATTTCTCTCATTATAACGGGTTAACATGTACGTTAACTTTCTTCCAGGTGTGCGACAATCTCATTCTGCAGCTAATGAGGCTGTAGATTAATATTTTTCACAGTTTTTTATCTCTATCTGTGAACTCTTCACCTCACAGCAATATTTGTATGATTATTCTGTCTCTGAACTTTTCCTGATAAATCCACAGCTCATATTTTCCTACGCTGCCAGCCATGGAGAGCGAAGCGAAGGCTGGTAATCCCCGGTAGCCGTGAGGCCGCACTGCTTACCCGTCGTGCGCGCAGCGCGCTAGAGGGGAAGCAAAGTAGGCATCCGAACACGTCGTCCAGTCAGTGACCAGGACGGCCGGGGCACTAATAGGCTGTCGAAGATTGAGTGCAAAAGGGGGACTTGGATGTCCCGTTTTACATCACGAAATCGAAGACTCGCTCGTGTTTTTCTATTTGATTTTGGTATGCCTAAGAGTGCATTTACCACTATTTCGAGGACAGGGCTTCGACTATCCAGAAAGACGCTCTAAATGTGATCTATAAGACCATTTCTCTGCCTTGCTTATACTTTTATATAGTCATGCCTTACTTTGTATTGACTTTTTCGCATAGCGTATCTTTAATAGGCATGACGACATATTCCAATAAAGCATATATGATCATACCCGATATAGATACGTCTCGCGGCGATTTCTGGTACGCTATTTGCCTACGCATAGGCAATGCCATGCCGGATATGACCAGCGGCCTATTGTTATATGACGACATACCTTGATAGGTATTGCCTGATATGGGTAGCCATATCCATTACAGGCATGCCGGCGGGCCTTCTACGAGAATGACTGATCATACCTATCGTGGATATGGCTTATTATGGAATGGTATTTATGTAGGCATAGGCAGCTCCATTTAGAGCATGATTAGCAACCAGATAATGCAATGACGACAACTCTTGACAGGATATGTCTAGTCATCTATTATATGGCCATGACGAACTTTCCTAAAGGGGTATGACTATGCAGATCAAGGTTAAAGGCTCAAGGGTTCAGCTTCTCCGCTCTATCTATCTCCCGGAGAAGAAGCGCAGCACTCAAAAAATGATCGCTGGGTTCCCGACCGGGCAGACTTCAATCCCTGCTCATGTGCGCGAACACCTGACCGATGAAGAGGCCGCCCAGGTCGAGGGCTGGCTGACAGACCAGCAAGACAAAGAGAAGGCCCATAGTCGCTCGATGGCTGTTAATCATGCCCACTATACTGTGGATCGGATCACCGAGGCCCTGGAGGCAGGACAGGTGGTCTCAGACGAGCAGGTCGAAAAAGTAAGAGCCAGTATCAAGTCTCTGCAAGGGGCGCTTAGAAAAGCCGTGAAAAACAACAAGAAGGCAGCAGAGGAAGCAGCTAAAAAAAACGAAACTGAAACCGATTCAGAATAAGTCACTTTTGGGTGGTGGAAGTTGCTGTAACGGGTTGGATTATTACAGAGGAGTTACTCCTTCGCTTCGCTCTCCATGGCTGGCAGCGCTCGCTTGGATAGGGGTGGATAACTCGAATAGAGAGAACCCATTGGCAAGCAATTCGCCTGACTGTATTGTATTAGTTCAGACCTAATCTGACACATCCTCGTGAAAAAGATAGGGTTACCGGTTTTGAGGAAAGTGCCTAAATATGAATAAACCCCCTGGAAGGGCTAAGTATGACTGGGGTTCTGTAACCGACGAGCAATGGCAGTCGATGACGAATCCTGAGATTGCTCGGATGCTGGGTATCGAGCGCTCATCTACTGTGGCGGGCTATCGTACCCGCAAGGGCCTCCCGAGCGCCCCGAGGGCCCCGAAGGCGACCAAGTATGACTGGGATTCTGTAACCGACGAGCAATGGCGGTCGATGACGAATCCTGAGATTGCTCGGATGCTGGGTATCGAGCGCTCATCTACTGTGTCGAACTATCGTACCCGCAAGGGCCTCCCGAGGGCCCCGAGGGCCCCGAAGGCGACCAAGTATGACTGGGATTCTGTAACCGACGAGCAATGGCAGTCGATGACGAATCCTGAGATTGCTCGGATGCTGGGTATCGAGGGCTCATCTACTGTGTCGAACTATCGTACCCGCAAGGGCCTCCCGAGGGCCCCGAGGGCCCCGAGGGCCCCGAAGGCGACCAAGTATGACTGGGATTCTGTAACCGACGAGCAATGGCAGTCGATGACGAATCCTGAGATTGCTCGGATGCTGGGTATCGAGGGCTCATCTACTGTGGCGGCCTATCGTACCCGCAATGACCTCCCGAGGGGCCCGAGGGAGACCAAGTATGACTGGGATTCTGTAACCGACGAGCTAAGCGAGTCTTCGACCTCGTGAAAGATTTTGGGACATCCCAGTCCCCAAAATCAACTCGGCCTTCGACAACCTATTAGTGCCCCGGCCGTCCTGGTCACTGACCGCTACGCGATAACATCGCAAGCTCGTTACCGCTTCGCAGTCAGTTCCCATTGACTGGACGCCGTGTTCGGATGCCTACTTTGCTTCCCCTCTGGCGCGCTGCGCGCACGACGGGTAAGCAGTGCGGCCTCACGGCTACCGGGGATTACCAGCCTTCGCTTCGCTCTCCATGGCTGGCAGCGAATGGCAGTCGATGACGAATCCTGAGATTGCTCGGATGCTGGGTATCGAGGGCTCATCTACTGTGTCGAACTATCGTGCCTGCAAGGGCCTCCCGAGGGGCCCGAGGGAGACCAAGTATGACTGGGATTCTGTAACCGACGAGCAATGGCGGTCGATGACGAATCCTGAGATTGCTCGGATGCTGGGTATCGAGGGCTCATCTGCTGTGGCGAACTATCGTGCCCGCAAGGGCCTCCCGAAGGAGTCGTGGGCGCTGTGGAATGCTGATATTGATCGGTTGCTGGCCAAGTACCGTGGCGTCCTATCGTAGCCGCAAGGGCCTCCCGAGGAGCTCGTGGGTGACCAAGTGAGTTTCAACCTAGTGAAAGATTTTTGGAGGAGAGTAGACCAAGGGACTCTCACCCTCAGCCTCTCGCAGAACGGTACGTGAACGTCTCCGCTCATACCGCTCCCATCAAGCAAACGCACCTTTCATCCCCTCACGCCATTGAACAAACAAACCGGGGCTTTCCTTCATGCATCGGGCAAAAAGCGCCATCGCACGCATTTTACTGCGCTTAATCGCTTTGTACTTACGCATAAACCAGCGAACGTAATGGTAGGACGCCCGGTTACCCAAAGCGCCCCCATGCAGATCCGGACGTGCGGTACTACCGCATCCGGCTCCTCAGTAATACTCACTCCCGCGCAATGCTGGAGTCCCTATTCATATATCAGGTATGTCCTGGGGAAGTTAAGCTTCCTTACTTCCGGCTTCAGGATTCCCTGTTGCCTCAGCATCTCATTTAACCCCACCCAAGTGTAGCTCCGTCTTTGGCTTCGCCTGTTCAGCCACTTATAAACACGTTCGATCACTTCCTTGTAGTAAAGCCATACCTGCCGACTGTTACCTATCAATCCAAAGTATTGATAGTGCCCCCGGAGGCGGCGATTCAGTGCAATGCGGAAGTCAGCCAGTGGGAGGTGGCGAAACTGCTTAATCCACTCCCCCATCCCTTTGACCGCCTGCACCAACTTCTTCTTTGCCGTTCTCCGGTGTAGGCGAGGTCGCCTTTGGCGATCATGCCCCCAGTACAGTTCAAAGCCCAAAAACAGATCCGCCGTTTTCCACCGGGATGGAAACGACTGAATCGTATTAACCGGGTCTTCTCTGGTGATAGCTCCAATCCAAACTTACCCAATCGCTTCGGCAGTGTCCGGTAAAATCGCTCCGCGTCCTCTCGGTAGCGAAACGCACAGACAAAATCATCTGCATACCTTACCAGCAGCGCCTCACCTTTAAGGTTCGGTTTCACTCTCTTTTCAAACCAGATATCCAGCACATGGTGGAGGTAGATGTTTGCCAGTACGGGGGAGGCTAAGCCACCTTGAGGGGTTCCCTCTTCAGGTCGCTCTATTCTCCCGTCTGGCTGCATTATCCCCGCTTTGAGCCATTTACTGATCAGTCCAAGAAAGGCCTTGTCATCTATCCGCTGTTCGAGCATCTTCAGCATCCAGTTGTGGTTAACGTTATCAAAGAATCCTTTGATGTCCGCTTCCACGACATAGCCGTATTTACCGTACTGCAGGTTGATGTTAAGACCGTGGATCGCTTCATGGGCACTACGCTTGGGTCGATAGCCATAGCTACAGTCCAGAAAGTCGGACTCGTAGATACTCTGTAGCAGTGTGGCTGCCGACTGTTGGACAATCTTGTCTTCCAGCGCAGGGATGCCCAGTGGGCGTTCTTTTCCGTTCCCTTTGGGTATGTAGACCCTTTTGATCAACTGTGTCTTGTAGCTTCCTTCCTTCAATCTACCGACCAGCTTATTCAGCCTTGGCAGTAGCTCTTCCTGATACGCTATCCATGTTTGACCATCCACACCGGGGGCTGCTTTTCGGTTGAGCCGTTCATAGCTCTGCCATAGCATTCCTATATTCAGTTCCTTATAGAGGTTCTGAAAACGGTGTGTCGGTCGTTCTCCAGCCTTGATGGCTATGGCTTGCAGTGAGGTTTGCATCTGTTTTCCCAGCCCTACATGTCCGGCAGTTGTTTCCTTTGCAAGCTACGTATTACTGTCAGCCCCTTCGCCATGCAACCGGCTCTCCCGATCTCAGACTACTATGAGCTGATCCGACTCCCTAACAATCTTCGTTGGCCTCACCTTTCGGCTTGGCTTCCCTACCCGGCACTTTGCCGGGAACCATTAGGGTCTCCCAAGTTCTCGATACATCTCTTCGCACATGCCACAGCTTGAGAACCCCGCCGAGTCTCCACAATCTTGCCAACTCGGTTGCTTCACTTGGATTTCGAGTACGTTACAGCTCTCATCACTCGGAACAGTTATTTATGTCGAGGCGATTCCAGCTCTCAGGTGCGCGGACACCCTATGGCCTATACGATTCGCTGTGTACGCTTCACCTGTTTTGTTCATGCGGTGGTCAGTGGATAGTCATCCAGTAACTGGAAAGCGCTTGCTCTCCCCGCACTCCGCCACAAGCGCAACACTCAATACGGGTGGGTGGCTAATCCTTACCCGACAGGGACTTTCACCCTGCAAGATGCACCAAGCTTCGCTTGGCGCGCTAACAGCTAAGCATTTATCCGTTGTGCGCAGTTCAGCATGACGGATAAATGTCTGTTGGACTGAGCCGATTCTTGCACGGCACTCTACTTTAATAGGGGATTGTTTTTTGGACTAAACAGCACTTGATGGCCGGTGATAGGTTGTGATCGCGCTTTCATCCATATACTCCCTGTTCAGCACCGCAACTCCCCTCCACTTAATGGGGCTTTCTACCCTTTTTACCCGATTTTCATTCAGTTTGCACCCTCCAGGTCGCAATAGTCCATAAGCAAGCCGTAGCCTGCCCAGTATCCTTCCTCTTATCTCACCCTCACTATAGGGTCACCCTCCTTCATAGCGTCTGGGCAGTAAGTACGCAATGATCTTGAGCTGTCCCTCGTGACACGCTGGACAGGGGTAGCCGTCAAAGAGCGGTTCTATTGCCGTCCCGGCCTCGCCTTCACTCTCTTGATGCATCGCCATCACTTCCCTGATCTGACTCAGACACTTTTTTCGGCAACTGTTCGCCAAGTATCCAAAATGACGGATACGCATAAAACGCTTGGGTAGGATATGGAGCAGGAACCGTCGGATCAGCTCTTCAGGTTTTAGAGGGAGGGTTTTGCGTTTGTCATGGTCCCGGTAATCTTTGTAACTCAAGAGCACTTTGCCCTGGTCATTCACCCCCTGCAGTCGATGGTCACTCAGTGCGATGCGGTGGCTATAACGGGCCAGATAATCGATCACCGTGGTGGTGTAATGGAGACAGGGTTTGCTGTATACCACCCACTCTACGCCCATGAGTTGGTTCAGGGTCTCCTTAATCTGCCGGATATCTTTCAGTCGGGGCAGCTCACCAGTATCAGTGCCGTGTCGCAACCGGCTGACAAAGCCTCCTCTAAAGTGGCGGGAGAGCGCTCTCACCGGAAACAGGTAGTCGCCTTTAACGCCCTGCCAATGCCTGCCGTTGCTCAACGCACCACCCGGCACCAGGCAGTGAAGATGGACGTGACGACTTAGACTTTGCCCCCACGTATGAAGCACCGCAACCATGCCCATACGACCCTTCAGTCGTTTACGGCCAAAGGTATTCAAAGTGCTCCAGGCAGATTCAAACAGCAGTCCATATAACTGCCGCGGTTGGATGGCTATCCAGGGGTTGAGGAGATGCGGCAGGGTGAACACCAGGTGGTGATAGGTCACCGGCAACACATTGGCCTGTTGCTTCGCGCTCCACTCTTCGGTGGCCTTTTTCTGGCAGCGTGGGCAGTGGCGGTCACGGCAGGCGTAGTAGAGTATCTGCGGCTCATGGCAGTGATCACACTGCAGCTTCATTCCCCCAAGGACTTCGGTGCGGCAGTCGAGGATGTGGTGGCAGACCTGCCACTGGCGCTTGTTCAGGGGGTGATCCTGGGCATGTGACTCCAAGCGCTGTTGCATGATGCTTTGCATTGTGACCAATTCAGTCATGATCCACTTCCAGATTAGCCATCAGGTCATGAGGGCCGCTCCCCTCATTTTTGCTAGGTACCCAGTGGACGTAGCGCAGTGTTGAGTGCAAATCCTGATGCCCCAGTAGGTGTTGCAGTCGGTGGATCGGTATACCGGCTTCGAGTTGGTGGGTGGCATAGGCGTGACGTAGACTGTGGATACCTCCACGCTTCTTCACTCCAGCTTGCTGCTTGACCCGAGCGAAGACACGCTGAATAGCACTCACATTCAAGGGCTTCACAAGAAGCGGACTTGGGAACAACCAGTTATCGGGTCGGTAGTGCCGCCAGTAATCACGCAGCTGTTCCAGCAGTGTCGGCCCTAGGGGCAACAGCCGGTCTTTGCCGCCTTTGCCCTGCTCAATGCGTAGCAGGCCACGTTCACCATCAATGTCACTCACATGCAGGTGGGTCAGCTCATTGACCCGCAGCCCACAACCGTAACAGAGGGTCAGCATCAGGCGGTGTTTGGGGTTCTTGCAGGTGTTGAGAATCGCGGCTACTTCAGCATGGTTCAGTAGTTCCGGTATCTGCTCTTTACGCTTGGGAGTGGTAATTTCCATATCAAATCTCGACCGTTGCAACACCTGCAGGAAGAGGAATCGGATGCCATGAAAGGCCAGTCGACAGCTTGACCAAGCCAGACCCCGCTCAACAGCTAGGTAGGTAAAGTAACGTTGGATCTGCTTAGGTGTCAGTGTATCGGGAGAACGGTGGTAGTACTTTGCCAGTCCTCGGACCGCTCTCAGATAGCTTTCATGGGTACGGGGGGAGAAACCACGTACGGTCATGGCTTCGATCATTTTGTTGCGTAAGGGAGTCATCGTCTCTCTCCTTGTTACCAGGTTCTGCATGAACCCTATAGAGAGTGTTGACGATGATTTGAGGGAGGGCTATTGCTTCTGCGGTGGTCGGTCTACAGGCTCCGCGAAGCGGTTTAGTTCAACAGCTGATTATATTACATTCCTACATATAGAAAGGCTTTATAGATACGCCAATACCTTCCTACATATGCCAATTTTCTTTCTATATATAGAAACTATTAAGGTAGTAACTCACCCACCATCCGTTCATCCAGCTCCATCTGCAAAACGGTTTTATATGAGAGCACCCAAGCCTTTTCCTTAGCATCCCAGAAGCCACCGGCAGCCTTTACTCTCTGCCTTAGTTCGGTCTCCCCATAGCCAACTCTCACATGGACACGTCTATCCATGGGAATGCTTACACCTTCGATCCACTCCTGCTCATCTACGATCAGTTCAATCGTCTTGTAGCGTCTGTTTCTTTTTTTGTCGTAGCGATAGCGTACGCACACCAGTTGGTCGCCGTACTCTTTGAGAAGTTGCTTGGTGCCGTATTGGCCTGGAGTGAGTGTTGTTCTGATATCCATATCCCGGCGTCCCTTCGCTGTGCTGGCTGGTTTCCCTATATGTTTTTGTTGTTAAGGGAAATAGTATCCCAGTAACCGCTTGATGTGTAGAGAAATGTCACCCACAGGCATGAGCGCCGCACGCAGCTGCCGACGAAGGAGGTCAGCTGGTGTGCCTGATTAGGCCTGCTTATGCCAAGTGATATCTACTTTCCTATGCTGGGCCACGCAATCTCTTAAATACAGATTTATAAGGCTTTGGTATGGAACCCCTGAATCCTCTGCCATACCTTTGAAGTAGTCGATGACATCTTCGCTAAGCCTTATTGTGATGGGCTTCTTGATTTTTGACGCATAGGGGTTTTTGCGAGACTTCATCTTAGAAAGATCATATTCTTTTTTCATCGTTCACCACCTTCATAGAACTTGCGTTCATTCTTGGTTGCTTTGCGAGCATCAATAATTCTGATGGTATTGCCTGAGTCCCTTTCGCAATGACATACGATTAACACCCTGGCTTCAGAGCTTAACCCGAGCATTAAAAATCGATCTTCTTCAGGTACGGAGCTATCAAAATCGTAGAATTGAATCTCAAACTCGTCGTAAAACACGGACTTAGCTTCTTCAAAGCTTATTCCGTGCTTTTTCTCATTTGATGCAGCTTTTGCTGAGTCCCATGCAAATTCAATCATATGTACAGTGTATGTCTTTTTCAAGGGCTAACCTAATACCAATGGGCCTCGGTAACGAATAAAAAAATTATTCATGAATTTCAATTAGTTGATCTCAATACACCACTCTATTAGCCTGCTGATGTGATGACGGTTGTTACAAAATAACCTTTGTATGGACAATAGTACCTGAGTTCGGGGTAAAGTGAGGCCCAAGCTTTAGCTGCAACTAAAGTCCTCTTCTGCAGCAGTTCGAATCTAACCTGGCTCCTCTATTGAGAGACCGTGAATAAGTGTGAACGCTGCAAAAGACTCCAAGCAACAAACTCGAATAGTCAACTGGGCCTCGAGCCCGTATTTGCAAGGTAGAGTTAGCTTATTATGAATAGTAAAAACAGTCAAAATGAAATCAATGTGGGTGTTGATACTGGCAAACATCAACTGGATATTTATATCCGTCCTTTGGATATTTACTTCTCAGTTCCTAATCATGAAAAAGGTGCATTAGAAGCCGTCAAAGTAATTTCCAAACACCGTCCAATCCGAGTTGTGATTGAAGCGACGGGGCGACTTGAACTCACCTTCATTGAGGCGTGCTCAAAAGCCGATATTCCGTTCGCTATTGTAAATCCTGTTCATGTGAAAAAGTTTGCTGGGGCAATTGGTCAACTGGCAAAAACAGACAAACTAGATGCTAGGCTCATTGCTCATTACGGTGAAGCTATCAAACCACCCTTGTCTACCTTAAAGCCAGAGCTACTCAAGCGTATGAGCGATCTCCTGGCTCGACGCAGCCAACTTATTGGCATGCAAAGCATGGAGAAGAACCGTCTCCAAATAATGCCAAAAGAGATCTCAGGGTTGGTCAAACCTATTCTGACTGTGATTAAGAATCAGATTGATAAAATTGATAAAAAACTATCTGACCTCATTAAGGCTCACGAAGAATATAAAACAAAAAATGACATCATCCAAAGCATGCCTGGAGTGGGTCAGGTTGTCGCACTCAATTTGTTAAGCAATATGCCTGAGCTTGGGCATATTACTAACAAAGAAGCCGCTGCCTTAGTAGGCGTTGCCCCCATGAACCGAGAAAGTGGTATTTATCAGGGCCAGAGAAAAATACGAGGAGGTCGCCATCAAATTCGCACGGTTATGTTTATGGCAACGCTCTCAGCGATTCAACACAACCTTGTGATAAAAGCAACTTATCAGCGACTATTAGCCGCTGGCAAGCCGAAAAAAGTAGCTATTACAGCATGTATCAGAAAAATGATTGTTATCTTAAACTCGATGGTTCGAGATGGCCTTCATTGGAGTCCTGAAAATGCTAAATAATTGGCCATTGACATCATAGTCACTTATACGCTCACCCTCTATAAAAAGACTCTGACTCTCATCTCTCACTTTTTGGTTATCCCCTACACTCACCCACCACCCCACCAAGGTTGATCCCTCCCCCCAGCTGTGCAAATATCCGCCCCCCTGAACAATGAATTGCGAGTTGAACAATGAGCGAACAGTCATCCAACCGAATCCCCACGGAGATCAATCTCCACAGCAAGTCCCGCCTGCTGGTGGTTGAGTTTGCCGACGGCAAGCGGTTTGAGCTGCCCTGCGAGTACCTCAGGGTATTCTCCAGAGCAAAAGAGGTTCGCACTATGGAGGGGCCGATCACCGGTAAGGAGGAGGTGACCATCACCCGTATCGAGCCCCAGGGCCAGTATGCTGTCCAGCTGGTCTTTGACGATGGCCATGATACCGGCATCTACTCTTGGGATACCCTCTATGAGTTGGGGGAGAAGCGTGAGGAGAACTGGCAGGGGTATTTGAAGCAGCTGGAAGCGATCGGCTACGAGCGCGATGCCGAGACCGATAGTAAGGAGAAGCGTCGGGTGAAGTTGCTCTATTTCACCTATCTGGTGCAGAAGATGCGCCGCGAAGCCGAGGAGGTGGAACTGCCACCCGCGGTCACCGATGTCGCTTCTCTGGTGGAGTGGCTACAGCGGCGCAACCGCGACATTGCCCATCTGTTTCAGGATGAGAGTGTCCGGGTGACAGTCAACAAGCAGTTTGCAGAACCGTTTACACGTATTGAGAGCGGCGATGAGGTGGCGTTTATCCCTACTTCACCAGTGGCGCCGGTGGCGAATTGATTTCAGCAGGTAAGCTCGGGGCTCGGAACGATGAGTACAGCAGGATTTGTGCGACGTTCATCGCGGCGAGGGCGCCGCTCATACATTTTTCCTCACCTTAGCGGGCTGAGTAACTAGTGGGCCATGCGGAAACATCCCAGGGGTGATTCAGGACGCTAACCAGCGTACCTCACTCGGTGGCAATATTGGCAGCAATTGCCATTTTCACAAGATCAGCGAGTGAAGCGGCTTCCATCTTTTCCATTACGCGGGCACGGTGAGCCTCCACCGTTTTGGCACTCACACCCAGTTCCGTGGCGATCTCCTTATTAGCGCGACCGTTGGTCACCATCTCCATCACCTCATGTTCTCTGGGAGTGAGGTGTGCCAGACGCGTGGCAATCACCGCCTGCTCCGCCTGCTGGGAGCGCTGCTCCACATCGAGAGCAAGAGCGTTTCTGATGCTGTCGAGCAGCAGTTCATCATTGAACGGTTTCTCGATAAAATCTACCGCCCCTACTTTCATCGCCCGTACCGCCATCGGCACATCGCCATGGCCGGTAATGATGATGATGGGGATCCGGATCTGCTGTTCGATAAAATACTCTTGCAACTCCAGACCGCTCATCCCCGGCATGCGTACATCCAGCAACAGGCAGCCTGCGCGCCCCGGATAGTAGCCACGAATAAACTCATCGGCGGAAGCGAAGACTTCGACATTCATTCCGACCGTCTCTATCAGCCACTTTAGTGAACTGCGCATCGCCTGGTCGTCATCGACAACAAATACGGTAGCTTTATTGTTCATCATCATCCCTATAGCTCGGTAAAATCACGGAGAAGCAGGTACCGCCCTCCTCCGGACACTCAACGGTGATAGCGCCGTTGTGATCTTCAATAATGGTCTTGCTGATGACCAGCCCCATGCCCATACCACTCTCCTTGGTGGTGAAGAAGGGCTCGAACAGGCGCCCTCTGGCCTCTTCATCGATCCCCGTGCCTGAATCCACCACTTCGACACAGACCCTGCCATCATTTTTACAGTAAGCACGAATCAACAGCCTGCGTTTATCTTCCGGTATCTCCATCAATGCATCAAGTGCATTCCGCAGCAGATTGAGCAGTACCTGCTCTATCTGCACCACATCCAGCCGTACCGGAAGGTAGTTGAGCCCCAACTCCTGCTCAATGAAGACATTAGCCTTTCTCGCTTCGAACTCGACGAAACTGCACACCTCTCTCGCCACATCGCCGATATCGGCAACCGTTCTCACCGGTGCCTGCTTGCCGATCAGCGCACGTAGGCGGCGGATAATTTCACCTGCCCTGTCTGCCTGGGTATTGACCTGAGCCAGCGCATGGAGAATATCATCACTCCCCTGACCACTAAGCTGTAGGCGGCGAACACAGCCGTTGGCGTAATTGGCAATGGCCGATAACGGCTGGTTCAGTTCATGGGCCAGGCCTGTTGCCATCTCCCCCATGGTACTGAGGCGACAGACATGCACCAGCTCTTGCTGATGTTCCCGTGCCTGCTGTTCAGCCTGACGCTCAGCGCTGATATCGCGCCCGTAGATATTGACATAGTCAAGGTCAACCACCGGTGACAGCTGTAAGGAATAGGTGCGCCGATCAAAGGAGACCTGGCTCTCCCAGTTACTGCCGGAGTCGAGCACTTCCGTCACGCGGTTACGCCAGTAGAGGGGGAGCGTCTGTGCCCGTTCGCAGCCCCAGTAGTGAAGCAGTGGGTCGCTCGATGGATTGGCATAGATGATCACGCCGGGGCGGTTTACCCGCAACACCGGGCTGGGGCTCTCTTCAGGAAACTTGGCGAGACTGCGAATCTCCTGCTCCGCCTTACGGCGGTTGGATATGTCATGCATATAGACGGTGAAGACCACCCGTGTCTGCAGCCTGATGGGTTTGATCGCCACCTCCACAGGAAAAGCCACGCCTTCAAAGCTGACTGCGGTCATCTCCCACCGCTCCTCACCCAGCAGATCTTCCATCTGGTGGAGATAACGACCGAGCATGCGACGAAAGCTTGGGCGACTCTCCGGGTCGAGCATCAACGCGGAAAAATCGCGGCCAATGACATTCTCACGCTTATAACCAAAGATCTGTTCAGCCGTGTTATTGAACTCGATCACCTCTCCACCCTGGTCGACCGTGACAATCGAATCCAGCGCCGTCTCCAGCAACGTCCGTTTCAGTGCCTCCGACTCCTGAATCTCCGACTCATGCTGTAGCCGGACCTCATCTCTGGTCTCCCGCACCCCTTGAATAAACTGGTGAATCCAATCCTCCAGTACAAACAGCTGATTACCCTTTTTAAGCTCCGGCTGCCTCTTTCCCAGAGCGCGCTGTGAAAACACCGAGATACGCCGCAGTATCTGATTCAACCGTTCAGACAGGAGGAAGAACACCAGGGTAAATACAGAGACAAAAGCGATGGCGGCCACCAGCCTCTGCTGCAGATCAAACTCAGCCACCCGCTCGCGGGTCGCCTCGACAATGGAGTCAGGCACCAGGGTGGCAAACTGCATATTGACGGCAGACCCCTCATACTCAAAAAATGACTGCGCGATGATCTGGTACTCTAGTTTAGCCTTATCAAACTGTGTTCCCGACGGCAGCCGCTTCTCATCGCTGCTGGCAAGAAAATGCTTGTCATCCGCCTCCAGCAGCCCGACGACGACATCGCCCTGGGTCACGCCCTGTTGGGATGAGATAAGAAACTGCTCATTGAGCGGCACCAGCAACAGCAACGATCCCATAATCCTGCCGACAGCATCCTCTGCCACCTCGGAGATCAGAAGATAGGGTTTACGATCAAAAATGGTAAGAGAGGAGAGCACCCGGTGTTCGCTCGACAGTGGTTCATTGGCGCCACTGAACTCTTTCGGCATGGGGAGATCACCCACCTGATAGATTTCACGACTATGACCCTGGAGATCGAGCAGCAAAATGTGGCTCGGCTGCACCAGTGACAGCCAGAGTGATGCATCGGGTAACCATGGCGGCGTTTTTCTGTAGAACCGTGGAGGACCAACATCATCGGCACGCCAATCGAGTGGGCGCAGATAGTTTGCCAGGTGACGGTGGTTGGCCAGTAGGCGGGTGGTTGAGCTGTGGGCCGCCACCGTGTTACTGAAGCGCACCAGTGTTTCACGTGCCTGCTGTTCCAGCCGAACCTTCAACTCCTCTGCAAAAATACTTCGTAGCGCCTGAGGCTGAACCAGGTCGAGCACCAGCCAGACAAAGAGGCCGCAAAACAGCCCGATAAAGATAGAAAGCAACGGCATCGGTATCCGTCGCATCAGGGTAAGGCGGGATTTGAGATTTACAGCCATGGTCGGGGTATTATGAGTCTCTTCCCCATCTACTGCCAGTTTGGTGGGAAGCTTGCCATTCCCGGCTGGGGTAAAAACCACAGCCGGGGTGGTAAGCAGTACAACGAGGAGACGATAATGCCTCCATCTTCCTTTGGCGCCTGGAAATCCAGGACTGGCTAATATGTTAGCCTTATTGTTGTGCGTATCTGCATAGCTCTTTGCTGGGGGAATTCATTTTCTCCTCTGATGAAGGCGCTGAGAATTGTGAAAAATAGTGAATATACCAAGGGTTATCCCTAGGAATCTGTCCGAAAATAGAGGACCTACTGCGGGAAAGCCCTTTTGGCCCATTTTTCCGCTCATTTTCGTTAAATAAGAGCAACTATTCGCCTCAAATGATCAAAAAAATGGACTCAAAATTGCCATCCCTCGCTACGACCCCTATTCTCGGACAGGCCCCTAGCCATGAGCGCTGAGATTATCGATATTGACCAGGCCGAAGCGCCGGGGCTCGCCCGTCTGCTGGCCGCTATACTCTATGACACCCTGCTGGTGGCCGGATTGCTGATGCTGGCATCGACCGCCGTCACTCTGCCGGTGGGGTGGTTCCTCAGCGAGGAGGCGATGACCGCCCTTCCTCAGCATCCCCTGTTCAGACTCTGGCTGGCTTCTGTAGCACCAACTTTTTTTATCTATTTCTGGCTTCGTGGGGGGCAGACCCTGGGGATGAAAAGTTGGAATATTATGGTGATTAGAACCGATGGCACTCCATTAAAATTAGCCGATGCCATACTGCGCTTTGTCGGTGCAATCATCTCCTGGCTTGCCCTGGGCCTGGGCTTTCTCTGGTTATTGGTTGACCGGGAAAACCGGACCTGGCATGACCGACTTTCCGGCACCCGGTTGATTATGCTGGAGAAGAAGTAATCATCTCTTCTATTCACGCCCCGGCATTGGAGAGTAGTCGGTCATTCCATTGCCTGTATAGATCTGGCGCGGGCGGTTGATGCGGCCACCGGCCTCATGCTGCTCCCACCAGTGTGCAATCCAGCCCGGCAGCCGACCCATGGCGAAGATCACCGTGAACATATTCACGGGGATACCGATGGCACGGAGGATAATGCCGCTGTAGAAATCGACATTGGGATAGAGCTTACGCTCTATAAAATAGGGATCTTCCAAAGCAATCTGCTCCAGGCCACGGGCAATATCGAGGAGAGGATCTTTCTTTCCCAACTTTGGCAGCAGCTCTTCGGCGATCTGGCCCAGTATCTTGGCGCGGGGATCGAAGTTTTTATAGACCCTGTGACCAAAGCCCATCAGGCGCACACCGCTGTTTTTATCCTTGGCCAGTTTGACATACTCCTGTGGAGTGAGGTTGCCATCATGAATCTCCTGCAGCATCTCCAGCACCGCCACATTGGCACCACCGTGCAGCGGTCCCCAGAGAGCACTGATACCGGCCGAGCAGGAGGCGAACAGATTGGCATGACTGGAGCCGACCATCCGTACTGTTGAAGTGGAGCAGTTCTGCTCATGATCAGCGTGAAGGATCAGGATCATGTTGAGGGCATCACGGATGAGCTCATCACAGAGAAACTGCTCATAGGGCATAGAGAACATCATGTGCAGGAAGTTGGGCACATATTTGATCGTGGGGTCCGGGTAGATATAGGGCAGACCCTGGGAGTGCCGATAGGAGAAAGCTGCGATGGTGCGGATCTTACTGATCAGCCGGGCCGAGGCGGCCCAGAACTGCTCACGGTTCTCGAATTCGAGGTACTCAGGATGAAAGCAGGAGAGCGCATTAACCATGGATGAGAGAATCGCCATCGGGTGCGCCTTGCGCGGGAAGCTGTCGAAGTGATGCTTCATCCCCTCGTCGATATTGGCTTCATGAGTCAATACCTCTGCAAATTCTCGGTACTCACTGGTAGCGGGTAGACGGCCGAAGATCAGTAGCCAGGCAACTTCGATAAAGTTTGGGCCGTTTGCAAACTGTTCGATAGGAATACCGCGGTAACGCAATATGCCCTTCTCTCCATCAATGTAAGTGATGGCACTTTCACAGCTACCGGTGTTGACATAGCCTTGGTCGAGGGTGATGTGGCCGGTTCTGGCCCTAAGGGTGGAAATATCTATACCGCGCTCATTCTCTGAGCCGACAGTGATAGGGAAGTCGTACTCTTTGCCGTCGAGTGTAAGGATCGCCTTGTCTGACATAATTCGCACCTTATTCGTGATTATATACGCTTGGTATTTACTTACATCGGCGCGGATAATAACGAATTTATAGTATTTTATCTAGGTATAGAGTCAGTTAATAATGTAGCAGGTCATGGTGGTTTGTGTTAGGAAAATAGCAAAAGTTTCAGCTTCTTTTTCCATACAAAAAGTGGAGCAAAAGGTAAGCTGCCTGTTACTTTTGCAACACCCAACAGCAGTGAGAAGCTAGTGGATTCGGCGTACAAACAAGAAACCGAGGAGGAGAAAAGCCAATGCGGGAAAGGCGGCGGCAAACAGCGGATTGAGAGAGTAGACCACCGCCATATGGCCAAACGCTTTATTGAGGAGAAAAAAAATCAAACCCAGGAGTGCGCCGGCAAAGATCCGCTGACCGACACCGACTGTGCGCAACATGCCGAAGACAAACGGCACAGAAAGAAAGACCATCACCAGCGTCACCAACGGGGTGATGATTTTACTCCAGAAGGCGACCTCGTAGATGACCGCTTCCTGACCGTTTTCATGCATAAAGTTGATGTAGTGGTAGAGGCCCCAGACCGGCAGCATGGTGGGGCGCACCACCACCACATCGAGCAGACTGGGATTGAGCATAGAGTCCCAGGTGGCCTGATCGAGCTGTCGGCTGGTGACACCACCATCGGTAAAGGTGGTCTGCAGAATTCCATTCAGCAACCAGTGGTCGTCCTGGTAACGGGCAAATTTTGCGTGGGTGGCGACCTGCAGTTTCTGGTCGTCAGAAATCTCGTAGATGTAGATATCCTGTAGCTGTGATCCCGGCAATATCTGACGGATATTGACAAAGGCGTTCTCATCCCGCGCCCAGAAACCGTACTTTGACTTCAGGGTGATCTGATTGGCCATCTTGGATGAACGCATCCGCTCCGCATACTGCTCGGTCTTCGGCGCCACCACCTCGCCCACCAGTATCACCGCCAACATTACCAGCGCACCCGCCTTCATCACCGAGCGGATGATACGCGCCAAAGAGACCCCGGCCGAGCGGATGGCCACAAGCTCAGAGTGGCTTGCCAGGCCACCAAGTCCTACCAGGCTCCCCAGCAGGACCGCCATGGGAAAGACCTCATAGGCACGACGGGGTAGTACAAGAAAGACATAAAAAAAGGCGTCACCAAGAACATAATTGCCTTTACCTATATCATCCAACTCATCCATCAGGGTGACAAAACCAACCAGGATGATCAGTACCAGCAGCGTCACCAAAATACTCATGACGACAGTGCGTCTTATATAGGCGTCCAGAATCCTCATGAACGCAACCCCCTGTAGAGTCGACCAAGTTTATGGCTGAGCGCCGGTGACCTGAGTGACAATAACAGCCCCACCAGCAGTAACATAAAGGGGTGTACCCACCAGCGCCCCATCCAGGGCGACGTCGTGCCCTTGACCATCCAGTCACCGGACACCGCCTGGAAATTGAGGAAAATCACGTAGACGAGAATGGCCAGTACCATCCGGCCGTAAATCCCCTCCCGAGGTAGTGATTTACTCAACGGAATACTGATAATGGTAAAAATAATGACTGCAACCGGGAACATCATGCGCAGCTCGAATTCCGACATCTCATGGATCTTGGATGAATTGAAAAGATGACTGGTGGGGAGTGCCTTGGCCGGTATCACCTTATCGCTTGAACTGTTTTTATCCAGCAGAATGGCGTATGTATCAAAGTCACCGGTGGTATACAGATTATCACCGGGTGTACCCTCATAGCGGTGGCCGTTGGTGAGTACCAGATAGTGGCCACCGGTCTTATGGTCAACGTACTGATACCCCTCGTTAGCAGAAATCAGCCCCAACTCGCCGTGTTTACGATTTTGTACAAAAACCTTGTGCAAGCGGCTTTTGTCCTCAGACATCGACTCCACGTAAAACAGCAGATCACCGCCGCTAAACTCGTTGAAACGACCGGAGACCGCCGTCTCAAGCTCTGCCGTCTGCTCCTCCTGTGACTGCATGATTTTCTCTTTGTTGAGATTTGCCCAGGGCAAAAGAGAGAGGGTCAGCCAGGCGACCAGGGCGGTAACCGGCAGGGCCGCCAGCAGAAAGGCACGATAGACTCTAAAAGTACCCACACCGCCTACCGCCAGGGCGGTCATTTCACTGTCCCGATACATTCGTCCCAGGGTTGAGAGGATGGCAAAGAAGAAGGCTGCAGGCATCACCTGACCCAGCACCTCCAGCACCTCCATGCCAAGAAGTTTCATCAGCACTCCGGTGGTGATGGCGCCGGAGGCGGCATCCTGGAGAATCTGGATATAACTCTGACTCACCACTATCAACATCAATACAATGATGATGGCAAGAAAAGTCTTGCTCACCTCACGCAGGATATAGCGGTCGATAATTGATAGCATAGGTTTAACGGCAGAAGTTATCAGTTGTCAGTAGCGGCGTCTGTGGACTAACCTTGGCGTTTCAGGCACCGGCGCCAGAATAGCATATTCTGTGCATCCAATCTGACTGACCAACACCCGCTTACCGGGAAGCACAACACCCTGGCGGGATTGCACACCATTAGGAGAAGTTATGGAGTATTCCCTCAAATCGGGTAATCCGGCAACACAACCCACCGCCTGCCTGGTGCTGGGTGTCTTTTCACGGCGCAAGCTGAGCGATTCTGCGATGGTGGTAGACAAGGCGAGTGGCGGTTATCTGGAGAATATCCTGAAAAAGGGGGATATGGACGGTAACGACGGCCAGACAGTGATGCTCTATGACGTTCCGGGAATTCGTGCCCAACGGCTGCTGCTTGTTGGACTGGGAAGCGAGAAAGAGCTCAACCTCAGCGCCTACCGCAAGGTGATGAAGCTGATCACCGGCCAACTCAACCAGGGACACACCATTGAGGCACTCTGCGCACTGACCACCCTACAGCCCAAGGAGTGCAACAGCTATCGTCTGCTGCGTGAGTCGGTAGCTGCAATAGAAGAGAAGGTGTACCGCTTTGATCAGTGCAAAAGCGAGGCTAAACCGCCTAAGCGGCCGCTCAAGCGGATCAGCTTTCTCATCACCGACAACCGCACTCGCAAACAAGGGGAGCAGGCAATAGCTCATGGCCGCGCCATCGCCGCCGGCACGACCCTGGCAAAGGATCTCTCCAACCTACCCGGTAACATCTGCACACCGACCTACCTGGCAAAACAGGCGCGAAGCCTGGGCAAAAAGTCGGAAAAGATGAAGGTGCGTGTTCTCGAAGAGAAACAGATGTCGGCACTGGGCATGGGCTCCCTGCTCTCAGTCTCCCGCGGCAGCCGCCAAGGGGCGAAGCTGATCATCATGGAGTACAACGGCGGCAAGAAGGGCGAGAAGCCGGTGGTACTGGTAGGCAAGGGGCTCACTTTCGACTCCGGCGGCATCTCGCTCAAGCCCGGCGCCGCCATGGATGAGATGAAATACGATATGTGTGGCGGTGCAAGTGTATTCGGCACACTGGCCGCCTGCGTCGAGATGGCGCTGCCGATCAACCTGATCGGTATCGTCCCCTCATCGGAGAATATGCCCGATGGTGATGCCAACAAACCGGGGGATATCGTCACCAGCATGTCGGGGCAGACCATCGAAGTGCTGAACACCGACGCCGAGGGCCGTTTGATCCTTTGTGACGCCCTCACCTATGCCGAGCGTTTCAATCCTGCTGCGGTGGTCGACATTGCCACGCTCACCGGCGCCTGCGTCGTCGCTCTCGGCGCCCATGCCACCGGCCTGCTGGGTAATAACGACGCCCTCGCCAACGAGCTGTTGGCGGCGGGTACCGCCAGTGGTGACCGCGCCTGGCAGCTGCCGATGTGGGATGATTACCAGGGCCAGCTCGACAGTAACTTCGCCGATATCGCCAACATCGGTGGTAAGGGTGGTGGCACCATCACCGCCGCCTGTTTCCTCTCCCGCTTCACCAAGAAGATGAAGTGGGCTCATCTGGATATCGCCGGCACCGCCTGGAAAAGCGGAGCGCAAAAAGGTGCCACCGGCCGACCGGTGCCGCTGCTCAGCGAGTTCCTGCTCAAGCGTTGCGGGCTATCGAAATGACCCAGGTGGATTTCTACATTTTAGGTGACCAGGCAAAGGGAGACCGTTATCTGCTTGCCTGCCGCATTGCAGAGAAAGCGCTTGGCCAGAGTCGCAGAATCTACCTACACACCAATTCGGCGGCGGAGTCACAGCATCTCGATCGCCTGATGTGGACCTATAAGGATGACGGTTTCCTACCCCACTGCCTACTTGGAAAAGGGGATCAATCGCTCAATCCGGTACTTATCGGTAATGCCACAGCTCCAGATGATGAGCATGACGTACTGATCAATCTCGCCAATGAAGTACCCGACTTTTTCAGCCGCTTCGAAAGGGTTGCCGAATTGATAGATAAAGATCCCGAAGTACGTACCGCCGGGCGTAACCGCTTCCGCCTCTACCGAGACCGCGGCTATACCCTCAAAACTCACAATATTGAGAAGTGATCATGGCGCCTCCAAAAAAGAGTTCGAAAAAGAAGGCAACCGAGCAGAAACTGGCCGTGGATGACCAGGGCATACCGATACTCGATGAGGTGGTGGAGTTTGATCCTATCTGTCAGGACAGCGTCGACAGTGAAGAACTGGATGATGCCTTGCCTCCCGCCCGCCTCAATCTGGGGCTGCCAGAGTACACGCCCCTTGTGGAGGCGATGCGCGAGAAGTTGAGACTACAACTCAGCTACGAACTCACCCCCTTGATCGAGAATGTCATCACCTCCGCCATCACCCAAGCCACTCTAAACCTGGAGACGGCTATGCGTGAAGAGCTTTACGGTGTCCTACATCTCCGTCTCGATGAGATGATAGAACAGTCTCTGAACGAGCATTTTGGTGACCCTGACTCCAGCACGAGCACTGAATAGGAGGAGTGGCTGCTGTTGGGAGCGGTGATGGGAATAGGCGCTACTTCTACAGCAACCGCAACTCAACCGTGCGCAGCCTCATTACCAAGAGAATACCCACACCGGCACATATCAGGATCAGCCACCAGGCTCCCAGCCAACCACCGGAGATACCGATTACCGCCGCCATCAGGGGCGGCCCCGAGAGGCTGCCGCCGTTAGCACCCTGAACTATGACTCCATTCACCGTAGCCACCTGCCCTGGAGTAGGGGCGTGAACGGCGGACGCTGCCAGAATGGCGGCCGGTAACAGCCCCCCCACCCCACTGAAAAGAAAAGCGAGGGGGATTTTCCACTCCGCACCAAGCAGTGGTGAGAATATCCCCACCGCACAGAGCGCTATCACAACAAAGGAAACCAGTTGCAATAGCCAGCGCGGGAACTCCCGGTGCAGCAACCAGGCCGCAACGAGATTACCGATAATATTGGCGGCAACTACCATCGCACCAAAAACGGCGGCGGTCGCGGCGTCCTCGCCCTGAGTCTCAATCAGAAAGAGAGGGAACCAGGAGATCACAGCAAAATAGGGAATTGTGTAACAGGCGAAGATAGCCGCCAGTAACCAAGGACCGGGCACATGGGTTACCTTGCGAAGGTCCCTCCAGTCGCCTCTGCTCTTCGACACTGGCGGTTCATTTTGCGCTGGTGACCGAATAGCAAGAAGAAACAGAAGAAGAAAGGCTGACAGCAGCAGTCCATTGGCAAACCACACACCCCGCCAATCGAGAGTTGTCAGCAACAGCGGTGTCAGCAACATGCCCAGGGCGATACCGGTGGGCATATAGATACTCCAGACCCCAAGGGCAAGACCGTAATCCTGCGGATGACTCGCACCAACTATCATTCTTGGTGCCGACACCGCGATGCTCACCAGACCCAAGCCTGCAACAGTCCTGGCGGCGATAAGTGAGTAACCGCCTTGGGCGTAGCCGCCGGCAACGGCACCAAGCAACAACATCACTATACCGGCGACGATCATCTTGGCTATATCCACGCGGTCGGCAAAGACTCCGACAACAATTGCCAATGTAGCCGCCATCAGGCTGAATACCGACACAACCCAGCCGGCGGTGACCATGCCGATTCCCAGATCGGCGCTCAGTGCAGGAATGGCCGGTGGCACCTTGCCCAACTGCATCGCCGCAATGACACCCGCCAGGGTGGCAATGATAACGATGCGCCAGTCGGTTTTTCTATTGTTGGATGCTCTGCTCTGCAGCATTAGCCCGATTTTTTAACAAACTTGGTCAAAATAACAATCCGCTGGCCTTCCACGCGACCTTCAATATGCTCGGGATTATCCGCCACCAGTGAGATACCACGCACGGCCGTACCGCGCTTGGCGGTGAAGTTGGCACCCTTCACATTCAGATCCTTGATCAGCGTCACCGTATCACCCGCCTCGAGCACAGCACCATTACTGTCGAGATGCCTGGCCGAATCGTCTCCACCCAAACTTTCGGCCTGAGCCCAGGTCAGCATCTCATCATCCAGATAGAGCATATCGAGCAGCTCCTGCGGCCAGCCCTCCGCACTCAGACGCGTAAGCATGCGCCAAGCCATCACCTGAACCGCCGGCACCTGACTCCACATACTGTCGTTGAGACAGCGCCAGTGGTTGGCATCCACTCTCTCGGGCTGTTCAATCTGCTCACGGCAGCTCTCACAGATAAGCACACACTTATCAGCATCGTTTTCTGAATCAGGTGGAACCTCATACACGCCCAGGCTCTCGGTTGCACCACACAGCTCACACTTTGAACCACTACGTGTGAGCAGCGCTTTTTCTATACTCATGACCTATTTTCTCTTATTCAGCATTGAGGGTGGTTTGGGCAGAGTGCCCTGACTATCAGCAAGTCTGCCCGATGCCGTGTATGTCGTCGAGCAGTCTATTGATCAAATTAACTGCATTAACCGCGATTACCTACTTCACTCTCCGGGTGAATTACGCTACAAGGCGGATAGCACACTCGGGTTGACGCATTACGGCGTTACAACTCCTTGGAATAGAGCAACTATGACCCGTCGTTGTGCCTTGTACTGCACCAACCCAAGTGCACTCTCCACCCTGTCCAACTGAGGATTCTAGGTTGAAGGTGGTTTGGGCAAGTGCCCGGAATGCGGGAACGGAGCAGCAAGTCTGCCTGATGTGAGGTATATCGTCGAGTAGTCTCTTACTCAAACTGAGCTATCCCGAAAACCATCTTGATATGGGAACAACAATACTCATGGGAACGAACTTGTTCGTGATTGACTAGACTATAGGTATAGATAGAACGAGGCATCTGACTAATAATGAAGAGCTGGTTCTGGATATTGGGAATAGTGATCCTACAAGGCTGCGCCACAACTACAACCTATGACCCATCCTCACGCTGGTATCACCCACCGGTGGGTTCAGTAGTGCAACTGCACGAAGACCTTGTGATAGTCCCCAGGCATACCCGGGTCTATCTGCAGGATGGCGAGGTGTGGGGCTATAGCCAGGTGGATATGGTCTATCCGTTCTGCAATTTTGAGGTGCGTGAACGTAAGCCCACCCAAGCGCAGACGATTAAAGCCGACCACTTCACTATCACCCGGGTCGAAGAGGGTTCAGTGCTGGTGGTGGAGCGTGAGCCCGTACAACTGGCGAGTGCCGAAATGAGAAATCGATTCCGGCATTGGATTATCTGGAAGGACGGCCCCAGAGGCATCAACCGTTTCCGTCACCACTGGCTCGGTTCCGACAGTCAGCATAATGTGATGCGTCTCACCTGCTACGGCGGAAAAAGTGAAGAGAGCGAGGCCCAACTACCGACACTGGAGGAGATCCGCCAAGTACTGGGAAACAAGGTGACAATTCATCTCACTCCCTGATCTCTATCGAGTCTGGCATGGCAAGAAATGAGTCGGTTGTTTTCATCAGGGAGGATTTTATTGATTGACAGAAGAGATCTGTGACGTTGAGAATGACGACCTCTTGGGAATCTCTGAATAAGTCTGGACGAATTGAATTGTGCTCAGGAGGCACAAGATCAAGGCGAAGATCGCAGCTAACGCTACCGCATCCTGCTCTCGCTCATTACCTACATCCATGTAGGCAATAGCAGGCTATTAGCAAGATTTTCAACACAGATATTGTGCCTCCTGAGTGCAAGGCAGTCGTTCATGACTTGTTCAGAGGTTTCCTTAATGTCACTGCAGAGCAATCTGCGAGTTCTTTGATGACTATTCGAATTGCGATTAATGGATATGGCCGTATCGGTCGCAGTCTGCTGCGCGCTCTCTACGAAACCGAGGCGTGCCGTCACTTGCAGATCGTTGCCATCAACGAACTGGCTGACTGCAAAACCATCGCCCATCTGACAAAATATGACTCCACCCACGGAAGGTTCCCCGGTAAAGTTGATGTGCAGAACGACTGGTTGAGTATCAACAACGACCGGATTCGGATACTACACCTTGAGCGTATCGAAGATCTCCCCTGGGCCGACCTGGAGATCGATCTGGTACTGGAGTGTACCGGCACCTTCAGTGATCGAATCACGGCACAGAAGCATATCGATTGTGGCGGCAAGCGTGTTCTCTTCTCCCAGCCGGCACAGGCGGATGTCGATGCCACTATCGTCTATGGCTTTAATGAATCAGCGCTAAGCGGTAGTGAGACTATCGTCTCCAGCGCCTCCTGCACCACCAATTGCAGCGTGCCGGTAATCAAGGCGTTGCACGACGCTTTTGGTGTTGAAAGCGGAGTAATCACCACCATTCACTCGGCGATGAACGACCAGCCGGTGATCGATGCCTACCACCATACGGATCTGCGCAAAACCCGCTCGGTATTTCAGTCGATCATTCCGGTCGATACCGGCTTGGCACGTGGCATCGATCGCCTGTTGCCTGAACTGGTTGGGCGATTTGAGGCTCAGGCGATGCGTGTGCCGACGGTGAATGTCTCGGCAGTGGATATGTCGGTCGTGGTCTCAGAGGATGTCACCCCCGAGCAGGTCAACCGTGTTTTGAAAGAGGCATCGGAGACCCGCTTCAATGGCGTACTGGGTTATACCGAAGAGCTACTGGCCTCGTGCGATTTTAATCACGATGCACGCTCAGGCATTGTAGACGCCGGTCAGACGCGGGTGGCAGGCAAGCACCTGATCAAGGTGCTGACCTGGTTTGATAACGAGTGGGGCTACGCCAATCGCATGCTGGATGTTGCCTGCACCTGGGCCAAAAAGCTTAATTGCTGAACACGTCAATGCTGTAGCCTGCGTAGGAGCGAACTTGTTCGCAAAGAAAACACCCCGGAGTTTATCGCGAACAAGTTCGCTCCTACATCAAACATGATGCAAAGCAGCAAAACCACTGGAGCCAAAGGACAACCAAGATTAGAATAATCTGCCTATGACTAAAGAACAGCAACAAGCCGACAGCATCGGCGAATGGATGCAGGCACAGGACCGCTACGCCAACCTGCTGGGCATCAAACTCGATGAGGTAAAGCCGGGCTACAGCCGGGCATCCCTCACCGTCACCGGCGATATGCTCAACTCCGTTGGTATCACCCATGGCGGCGTCACCTTCTCCCTCGCCGACTTCGCCTTTGCCGTTGCCGCCAACTCCCACGGCCGAGTGGCCGTCGCCCTGTCGGCACAAATCAACTACCCGGCCGCCAGCCGGGAGGGCGATAAACTGACGGCAACTGCACAGGAGGAGAGTCTGAGTGGCAGAACCGGACTCTATACCATCGAGGTCCGTACGACTGATGACCGTCTTGTGGGACTTTTTACCGGCAGCGTCTTTCGCCGCTCCGACAACCTATCCGACTGGATGAATAGTAACCAAGAAGAGGCTACACCATGATCCTGCACACCGATATTGAGACCATGCCCAGGGAAGATCTTGAAGCGCTGCAGTTAGTGCGCCTAAAGGCGACAGTAGAGCGCTGTTACCACACGGTAAAACACTATCGGGACGCCATGGATGAGCTGCAGCTCAAACCCGCTCACATCAAAACTCTGGCCGATGTGCAGCTTCTCCCCTACACCAAGAAAGAGCACCTGCGGGAGAACTACCCGTTCGGCATGTTTGCCGTCCCCACCGATCAGGTGGTACGGGTACACGCCTCCTCCGGCACCACCGGTAAGCCCACCGTGGTGGGCTACACCAAACGTGATATCAAACACTGGTCTGAACTGGTGGCCCGCTGTCTCGCAAGCTCCGGTCTGCGTGGTGGCGACCGACTGCAGAACGCCTACGGCTACGGTCTCTTTACCGGCGGCCTCGGCCTCCATTACGGTGCTGAAGAGCTTGGCGTGATGGTCACCCCCATGTCCGGCGGCCAGACCCGTAAGCAGCTGATGCTGATGCAGGACTTCGCCCCCACCGCCATCAGCTGCACCCCCTCCTACGCCCTCAATATCGCCGAAGAGGCGGAGGCGATGGGGATCGATGTGCGCAAACTACCGTTAAAGGTGGGTATCCACGGCGCTGAGCACTGGACCGAAGAGATGCGCCACGAGATAGAAGCGCGCCTCGGTATTGATGCCATCGACATCTACGGCCTCTCTGAGGTGATGGGGCCTGGTGTCGGCAACGAGTGTATCGAAGCGAAAAACGGCCTGCACATCTGGGAGGACCACTTTCTGGTGGAGTGTGTCGATGTCGACACCGGCAAGCCTCTGCCCTATGGCGAAGAGGGAGAGATCGTATTCACCTCGCTAACCAAAGAGGCGTTTCCGATCATCCGCTACCGCACCCGTGACATTTCGGTACTCGATCCCGCACCCTGCAAATGTGGCCGTACCCATGTACGCATGCGTCGCATCACCGGTCGTAGCGATGACATGCTGATTATCCGTGGCGTCAACGTCTACCCCTCCCAGGTGGAGGCGATCCTGATGCAGACCGAAACCCTCTCCCCCTTCTATCAGCTGGAGGTGTTCCGCGAAGGCACCATGGATACCCTGCTGGTCAATGTGGAGGCGAGCCCGCCACTGATGGAACAGTCAGAAGATACCCGTAACCAGGTGGCGAAAAAGCTGGTGCGTGATATCAAGGAGTTCATCGGAGTCAGCTGTACCGTAAAGGTAAAAGGGGTGGGTGAAGTACCGCGCTCTCAGGGCAAAGCGGTGCGGGTGATCGATCACCGCAAGTAGTGATTTTCGCGGGAGGAGATATCTACCATGTAGGAGCTCCGCCCTCGGGGCGATGGAGCTTGGCAGGGCCTGTGCGACGTTCATCGCGGCGGGGGCGTCGTTTCTACATGAAAGGCATCGCACTCAGCATGTAGGTTGGGCTGAGTTTGCGAAGCCCAACAAAATCAGAAGCTTGTTGAGCTTTCCACATGATCCTAGAATCCTCAGTTGGGCAGGGTGGAGAGTGCAATTGCGGAGGTGCAGTACAAGGCACAACGACGAGGAATAGTTGTTCTATTCCAAGGAGTTGTAACGCCGTAATGCGCCACCGCAAGTGTGCTATCCGCCCTGCAGCGTGATTCACCCTGAGAGTGAAATAGGCGATCGCAGTCAATGCAATTAAAATCAATGTGTTGCTCATAGAATGAAGCGGCCAACTGAGGATTCTAGGATGATTCAAGGTTTCCCCTGTACCTATTGCTTGCCGGGTTGATATTGTGGAGCGACTTCAGTCGCGAAAGAATTTGGCACATTGTCAGGATTTAGTGCCACATCTATCGCGACTGAAGTCGCTCCCACAGGGGAAGACACCACACTCAGAGCGCCTGGATTGCAAACTGGGGGTTACACTTACCTTTACGTTAACGTAAACTTGGAATTGTGACTGCACCCAGTTGGGTGCCGGTGAGACATCAGAGCACAGGACCCAACCGATGAATGCAGTAAATCCTCTCCCAAAAACCGACCGGCGCTTTATCTCCGGCAACGAAGCGGTGGCCCGCGGTGCCTGGGAAGCCGGCTGTCGGGTGGCGGCCGCCTACCCCGGCACCCCATCCACTGAGATTCTGGAGTACGCCTCTCTCCTTCCGGAGATGTACTCGGAGTGGTCGATCAACGAAAAGGTCTCTCTGGAGGTCGCGGTCGGCGCCTCTCTGGCCGGCAGCCGCGCCCTCTGTGCCATGAAACATGTAGGGCTCAATGTTGCCTCCGATGCTCTCATGACCCAGACCCTGATCGGTGTCACAGGTGGGCTGGTGATCGCGGTCGCTGACGACGTCGGCCTCTCCTCCTCTCAGAACGAGCAAGACTCACGCTTCTGGGGGCGTTTTGCCCATGTCCCTGTGCTGGAGCCTGCAGATGCCCAGGAGGCGTATGAACAGACCAAGTTTGCCTTCGAACTGTCAGAGAAGTTCAGCACGCCGGTGATCCTGCGCCTCACCACCCGTATCTGCCATGTGAAAGGGGTGGTGACTCCGGGTGAACGCGTCGACACCATCCATGCCCAAGGCTTTGAAAAAAATCCCAAACGCTTTGTGATGACCCCTGCCAATGCCAAACATCGAATACCACTGATGTATGAACGGGAGGTAGAGCTTCAGAAGTACAGCGAAACCTGCCAACTCAATATTCTGAAAGAGGGTGACGACAAGCGGGTTGGTTTTGTCACCTCAGGCCCGGCCTATATGCATATACTGGAGGCCTATCCGGATGCTCCAGTATTAAAATTGGGCATGAGCTACCCGGTACCCATGGAACAGATCCGTGCCTTCGCCAGTCAGGTTGACCAACTGGTGGTGGCTGAAGAAGTAGAGCCGATCCTTGAGACCGAAATCAAAGCGGCGGGGATTGAGGTTTTGGGTAAGGATATCCTGCCACGTATTGGTGAGTTGGCACCTCAGGTACTGCGCCCGGCGATAGGCAAACTACTGGGTGAGAAGGTCGTTGCTGAAGCGACTCCGGCAGCAGTGGAGATAAAAATCCCCGCGGTAAAACTTGATCCTCCAAGCGGCATCAACCTCTTCCCCCGGCCACCCACCATGTGCGTCGCCTGTCCACATCTGGGCATCTATTACTGTCTTTCAAAGATCAGGAACACCAGCATCTCCGGCGACATTGGTTGTTACACTCTGGGTGCAGGCCACCCATGGAACGCTCTCGACACTACCATCAGCATGGGTGCCTCCATGGGCGTGGCCCACGGGCTCGATAAGGGGCGCGTGGAAGCTGATGAGAACAAGCGGGTGGTGGCCGTAATCGGTGACTCCACCTTTATGCACATGGGTATGCAGGGGCTGCTAAACATCACCTATAACCGTGGCAATGTCACCATTCTGCTGCTGGATAACCGCGCCGTCGGCATGACCGGTGGGCAGTACAACCCCGCCAGTGGCCGCGACATCCACGGCGAAGAGTCAATGAGAGTGGACTTCCGTAAACTGTGTGAAGCACTGGGAGTTAAACCCGAGCGCATCCACGAAGTGAATCCCTACGAACTACCCACTCTGTTCAAGGCGCTACGCGAAGAGGTGAAAGTCAACGATACCTCGGTGATCATCACTGACCAACCCTGTGTACTGGTGGACTTCTACGGCGCACAGCCGGCCTTTACGGTAGATGAGAAGAAGTGCACAGGCTGCAAGAACTGTCTTGATATCGGCTGCCCGGCAATTCATGTGACCCGCAGGGAAACCGTGGTCAAGGCCAACGGCAAAGAGAAAGATCTGGCCTTCGTCAATATCGATACCGGCGCTTGTACCGGCTGTGATCTCTGCCCCAAAACCTGCGCCCCGGATGCGATCATACCGATGGCTGATTTTGTACGGCAGTGATAGAAACAGATAGGCCAATTTTGGCCGGAAATAAACGCGAATAAACGCAAATGCACCTTGTGTTTGAACCCATTGTAGATACTCGCGAATACCATGAAGTATCCCTTACATTCGCGTTTATATGCGTTTATTTCCGGCTAATAAATGATTGTACTATTAGTAGTTGGGTTTCAACGCACCCAGTAAAAGTTTTTAAGCGAGGCGAGTAGAAAGTGAGCGAAAACGACATCACCAATATTCTGGTTGCCGGCATCGGCGGCCAAGGCGTCATGACGGCCGCCGAGGTACTCTCTCAGGCGGCCATGTCACTGGGTTACGACGTGAAGAAAACAGAGGTGGCAGGTATGGCACAGCGCGGCGGCGTGGTGACCTCCCATGTCCGTTTCGGCAAGCGGGTGCTCTCTCCCGCCATCGCCCCCGGCGAGGCGGATATCCTGGTCGGTTTTGAGCCGGCGGAGGCGCTGCGCTGGTGCGCCCACCTGCGCCCCGGTGGTATTGCCATGGTCAACACCACTCGCCAGGAGCCACCGGTAGTGAGTATTGGCCTGTTCGACTACCCGGATGATCCGATCGCCGAGATTGCTGCTGCAGGCGTCAACTACCACGCCTTCGATGCCGGCGCCATCGCCCACGACCTAGGCAACTTCCGCCTGGTTAACACTGTGATGCTCGGGGCCATATCAAAATACCTGCCCTTCCCCGCCGAGGTGCTGAAAAACGAGATCCTCGACCGTTTCCGTGCCCGCAAGCCAAAGCTGGTGGAGATCAATGAAAAAGCGTTTGAGGCTGGACAGGCGGCAGAAGCGGCCAGTTAGTCGAAGACCGCCTAAATAACAATAGCAGGACGCTGAGAACGCAGAGGAGACGCAGAGCTCGCAGAGAAAGAATTTGGTTTCCTCAGCGTTCTCTGCGTCTCCTCTGTGACCTTTGCGTCCCACTTTTCAGTCCACTGACAACGGGTAACTGATAACTTATGAAAGACTGGCACCCCACATCCTGGCAGCAGAAAGAGGCCAAACAGCAAGCTAACTATCCATCGCAACAGGCGCTGGATGAAACCCTTGATCAGTTATCCCAGTTGCCTCCTCTGGTCACCTCCTGGGAGATCGAGGCACTGAAAGAGCAGCTTGCCGCCGCCTCCCGGGGAGAAGCATTTCTGCTCCAGGGTGGTGACTGCGCCGAAAACTTCAGCGACTGCACCTCTCCGGTCATTGCCAACAAGCTGAAAATCCTGTTGCAGATGAGCCTGATGCTGATCCATGGCCTCAATAAGCGGGTAATTCGAATAGGGCGCATCGCCGGCCAGTACGCTAAACCCAGATCAGCCGACAGTGAGACCATTAACGGCATCACCCTGCCCAGCTACCGCGGTGACCTGATCAACGGCCCCGGATTCACTACTGAAGACCGTATCCCTGATCCTGTCCGCCTGCTGCGTGGCTATGGCCGTGCCGCCATGACCCTCAATTTTATCCGTGCCCTCTCCGACAGCGGTTTTGCCGATCTACATCACCCGGAAAACTGGGACCTGGATTTTGTCAGCCGCTCACCCCAGGCGGCTGAATACCACAAGTCAGTGGCGGCACTCTCACGCTCCCTGCAATTTTTGGAGACCTTGGGAGGAGGCGCCGACAGCGAACTGAACCGGGTACAGTTTTTTACCAGCCACGAAGGACTGCATCTCCACTATGAACAAGCGTTGAGCCGCCAGGTACCCAACCGTAGCGGCTACTACAATCTATCCACCCACCTGCCCTGGATCGGCTTTCGCACTGCCGATATCGACGGTGCTCATATCGAATATTTTCGTGGCATAGAAAATCCGCTAGGGGTCAAAGTGGGCGCCGGCATGCCAAATGAGTGGATTCAGGAACTGGTGGAACGCCTTAATCCCGAGAATGAAGCGGGAAAACTTCTGCTGATCCACCGTTTTGGTGCAGACGCTATTACCGAGGGCCTGCCGAGATTGATTGATGCGGTGAAACGCACAGGCAAGAGCGTCCTCTGGGTCTGTGATCCCATGCATGGCAATACAGAAACCACCCCTAGCGGCTACAAGACCCGGCGCTTCGACAGGATACTCTCGGAGCTTGGACAGGCGTTCGATATCCATCAACAGAAGAGCTCGATTCTTGGTGGAGTGCACTTTGAACTGACCGGCGATGACGTCACCGAGTGTATCGGCGGCGCCCGTGGGCTTGATGAGGCCGGTTTGGAACGGGCCTACAAGACCCAGGTAGACCCACGCCTCAACTATGAGCAGGCACTGGAGATGGCAATGGCGATTGTGGAGAAATATCGCAGCTGACTCCACCTTGCCACACTTCCACCCCCTCCACTATCAAGACAACAAGACGTCGGCCCGATCACTTGCACACCAAATTTGTAGCGGTGTATACGAGAAGGGAGCCTCTGCGCAGGAATTTAACCTAGAATCCTCAGTTGACCGCTCCATCCTACGGGCAAGGCACCGATTTTATTTACATTGACTACGATTGCATCTTTCACTCTCCAGTGTGAATGACGCTACAGGGCGGATAGCACACTTGGTTTGGCGCATTACGGCGTTACAATTCCTTGGAATAGCAAGACTATTCCTCGTCGTTGTGCCTTGTACTGTGCCAAACCAAGTGCACTCTCCACCCTGTCCAACTGAGGATTCTAGGTTGAAGGAACGCCATTGCGATTTCTCAATGCATCGCACTATTAGTACATGATCTAATCGTATGCGTAGCGAACGGCAATGGGCTTTATATGCACCCATCCTCACCGTTTTCTCCTCCTTAGAATGGGCCGCGTCACGCGGCCCTTTTTTTTATGTGATTCTCTCCGACAGCTTCTGCTTCAGCTTTTCCGCCATCTCCCGCAGCAGTTTCTCTGTAGTCTCCCAGCCAATACAGCCATCGGTAACTGAGACTCCATACTCAAGCTGACTGAGATCCTTGGGAATCGACTGATTGCCTGCATTGAGACTGCTCTCCAGCATGATGCCGATAATCGAGCGATTGCCCTCGATGATCTGACTAGCGACATTATCTGCCACCAGGGGCTGGAGTTCCGGCTGCTTACTGGAGTTACCGTGACTGCAGTCGATCATAATATTCTCCGACAACTCCGCCTTGCGTAGCGCCCCTTCACAGAGCGCGACATGCACCGAATCGTAGTTGGGCAGGCCATTGCCGCCACGCAGGATGATATGGCCGCAGACGTTACCTTTGGTCTTGATCACCGCCACTTGGCCTTCCCGGTTGATACCGAGGAAACTGTGAGGGTGAGAGACCGACTGCAGAGCATTGATCGCCACCTCCAGACCGCCGTCTGTGCCATTTTTGAAACCAACCGGCATTGAGAGACCTGATGCCATCTCACGATGAGTCTGGGACTCTGTAGTACGTGCACCGATAGCCGCCCAAGAGAAGAGATCGCCCATGTACTGAGGGCTGATGGGGTCAAGCGCCTCGGTGGCGGCGGGCAGGCCAAGCTCCGCCAGCCACAGCAGCAGCTCCCGTGCCTTCGTCAGCCCCTCTTCGATATGAAAGCTATCATCCATACGGGGATCATTGATCAGCCCTTTCCATCCCACGGTGGTGCGCGGCTTCTCGAAATAGATGCGCATAACGATATAGAGCGTATCACCCAGCTCCTCATGGAGTCGCATCAGCCGCTCGGCGTACTCCTTAGCCGCCTCAACATCATGAATTGAGCAGGGACCGGTCACCACCAGCAGCCTGGGATCCTTGCGGGTAAAGATGTCTTTGATAGTGTGCCGCCCCTTCCAGACCAGCGCTTCACTCTTCTCTGTGAGGGGAAGCCGGTGTTTGAAATCTGCTGGGGATACCAACACCCGCTCTTCAGCCACATTGGTGTTATTAAGACTATCTTTGAACATATCTCTGCCCGAAATTACAAAAGAGGCAGAAGCATAGGAAATCGGGCACCATTTTGCCACCCCAAAAGCCATTTAGGTGGCATCTAAATGAGTCCGGACGAATTGAATTGTGTTCAAGAGATAGCTGGATCAGGGTAAAAATAATGACCGATAGTGGGCGGCCGACAAGCTCTTGAACAGCGAGATCCCCCCCCGGGTGTAACGCAATCGATCACCCATTATTTACCGGCTCCCCCGGCGTGAGACTGTGGTTGTTCTCCACTTAAACCTTACCACTGTGGGCTTTTTCCGACCTAGAAAAATACAGTGGCATTCTCTATGCTTAGTGTAAGATAACTGTGATAGGGAGTGGGCCATGTCGAAAAAGTTGAGTGCCGCCCAAAAGCGGCAGAAGCGTGAAAAGAAGCTGACAAAACGGCTAATGCGTGATTTTGACGAGTTGTTAACCATTAGTGTTGACAGCGGTTCACTAACTCAGGAGAGCATTGTCACTCTACTCAAGGGTATTAATGACGCTCTGCTGGAAACCGGTGCAATGCACGATACCGGGAAACAGCTCAGAAGGCCCGGCCGGTTCCTCGAAAACCTGCATAAAGCCCACAAGGAAGTGATCGAGCAGGGGCAGTTCGCCAAAGAGGACCACGACATCAAGTCATTGGCACTGATTCAGAAAATGGCGAAAAAGGGCAAGTCAGAAGAGGAGATCTCGAAGAAGATGCTCAAACTGGGCAGCCGAGTCACCCCAGAGGGGATCAAACGTATACTGCAAGAGAATCCCTGAAAAATACTCCGGCAATACCCATCCCCACATGTAAACGCGGGAATATGGGGCTGTATAAATTGGACTGAGATGCCAAATCCAACCTGCGGTAACGCCGGTTTGCACTTGGGAGCTTTTGCCCTACCGCTCCTTGAATGCATTAGAGAAACCGCGGGTGACCGGCTTCAGCAGGTAGTCCAGTATGGTCTTCTCACCAGTACGAATGTCCGCTGTCACCGTCATCCCCGGCAGAATTTTCAGCTGTTCCGGATCACTGCCCAGATAATTTCTCTCCAGTTTGAGTTCGGCCCGATAGTAGGGATTACGCTCATCATCCAGATAGGTGGAGGCGGAGATACGGTTGACCGTACCCTCCAAGCTACCAAAGCGGGAAGTATCGTAGCTGGTGAACTTCACTTTTGCCGTCTGACCGGTGTGGACATGACCGATATCCTGAGGCTGAATCCTCGCCTCGACAATAAGCTCATCTTCCACCGGCACCACTTGCATAATCACCTGGCCCGGTGAAACTACAGCATTGCTGCTGCTCACCACCAACCCCTGAATAATACCGGAGACCGGGGCGTGCAACTCCAGCCGCGCCACCCTGTCACGCAGCCGAATCAGAGTCCCCTCCACCTCGGCCAGTTCATTGGCCACCGTACCTGCTTCCAGTTCCACATCCTGGTTGGAGCGAGAGAATATCTCCAGACGATGCTGCTCACTCTCCTCTATCGCAGTCCGCGCCACGGCAACGCTGTCCACTGTTCTGCGCATCTCACTCTCAGCTTCTGCAAGGCGTGACTGGGCGGCCAGCAGCTCAGTCCGTGATACTGTCCCCTTCTTGCTTAGAGCCTGGCGGATCTCAACCTGCTCCTTGTAAATCTTGAGCTCTTTGCGCAGTGCCGCCACCTGGTTCTGCTGGCGGGTCAGTTCGGAACGCCGTTGACTGACCTGGCTATCGACTACCGCCAACTCACTCTCCTGCCGAGACACCTGGGCGAGATAGATGGTTCGCTGCTTCTCCGCCAGATCAAGATAGCTCTCCCCTACTTTGCTGAAGTCTGGATCTCTCTTCTCCACCAGCGCTTGCAAACGCTCTCCCTGGAGCTGAAGCCCCGCCTGGCGCGTAAGCATCTGTTGCAGCTCAGACTCAGAAGCAGAGGGATCAAAGCTGATCAGTGTGTCACCCTCCTTCACGCGGTCACCATTACGCACATGTAGCTTGTCGACGATGCCGCCTTCCAGGTGCTGGACATTGTGAATCAGGCCGGCCGGGATCACTTCGCCCTCTGCAATAGCCACTTCATTGACGGAGATGAAGCCACCCCAGACCACCAGTGATGCGAGCAGAAAGATACTGACAAAGACCGCTACCGGAATGATGTACCTCGGCTCTCCCTCTTCCAGCTCTATGGCTTGGGCGAGAAACCGCGCCCGTGCCCTGGGTATGCCGGTGGTATTCTCTTCAGCAAATACGATGCTGTCTTCTTTCATGCCGCTCTCCCCAAAAGAATATCAACCGCCTCATCGGAATTGCCGGCAAAGGCTACAGTGCCGTGTTCCATAATAATTGCCTTGTCAGCCAACCGAATATGGCTGGGGCGATGAGATACCATAATGATGGTCTTCTTGCCTTTCAGCCGTTTTAGCTGCTCCACAAACTTGTTATCGCTCTCCATATCCAGTGAGGCACCGGGCTCATCCAGAATCAGTATCTGTGCGCTACGCAAAAAAGCCCTGGCCATGGAGAGTCCTCTAACAAATCCCGGTGGCAGGCGTGCAATAATATTGTCACCAATACGTGTATCAAAGCCGTCAGGCATGGCCAGAATATCCCCTAGTATGCCCGCCTGTGAGGCGGCATCAGCCACTTCATCATCGGTGGCCAACACATTATTAAGGCGCATATTCTGGGCAATGGTACCGTGGAATAGCTGAGCCCTTTGAGGCACATAGGCAATGGCACGACGTAGATCCATTGCATTCAACTGACGTATATCGAACTCATCGAGGGTGAGAGCACCGGCCTGAGGCTTGTACATACCGGCGATCATCTTCACCAGTGTCGATTTACCGGAGCCGGTATCACCGCTGATGGAGACCATCTCACCTGGTTCGATGGTGAAAGAGACACCGAGCAGCGCCGGATCACTGGCGGGATCGTAACGGAAGCTGACCCGGTCTAACTTGATGTGCCCTTTCATTTCGGTGAGCATCAACGCTGACTGGCCGCTGTGGCGCTCTACCTCAAGACGCATCAACTGATTGATCTGCCGGATTGCCGCCGCCACCTGTTCAAAGCGGCTAAAGCTGAGAAAGGCGTTCTGCAGTGGCGCCAGCACCCGCCAAATCAGCGCCATGGTGGCGATCAGAGCACCAACCGTCATCGAGCCGACCATTACTGAATAGGTGCCGATAGCCAGAACTGCGAGACTGGAAAGTGTGATAGCAGCCTGGGCAAATGCATTGATCACCGCATTGGAGACTGTGGTTTGGTAGTTGGCGGTGACCGATTCACCCGAGTGCTCACGGAAGCGCTGCGCCCAAGTGGTCTCTCCACCGACGCCCTTTATCTCATGGCGACCATTGAGTGTCTGGATCAGCATTCGCTGTTTTTCTGCACGCGAATGGCTGGCGCGCATCCCCTCATTGGCGCTGGCGGGCAACCAGAGAAGACCAAAAATAATATAGACCACCAACATTACCACCGGCACAAAAGCAACCGGCCCGGCAATAAACCAGATAACCAGAATAAACAGCGGCACATAGGGCAATTCCAGCAGCAGCGAAGCATTCGGGCCGGTAAAGAAGTCTCGCACCGTATCGAACTGCTTCAGCCGCGACAGTTGTGATGCCATGGTGGAGCGTTCGGTAAACAGGGGGGGCAGGTGGAGTATCTGATTGAAGGTTTCAACACCGATAAGATAGTCGAAGCGTCCGGCCACCGTGCCGATCAGTCGTGCACGCAGATAGCGCAGTACCATATCCGCCCCAAGTGCTGAAGCGATTCCACCCACCATCATCGGTAGTGCATTGATTGACTCTGCACCAATCACCTTGTCGTAAACCATCATAATAAACAGCGGCACCGTCATCGCCACCAGATTCATCAACAAAGTCATCGACATCAGGTGAATAATCAGACGCTGAAAACGGCGCAGCAGGGTAGTAAACCAGGGCTCGGTACTCTTTGCAGGTATATGGCCATGGCCGGGACGAATATCGGTAAACAGATAAGCAGTGCCGCGAGTCGGGAGGGTTGGTGATGTCCGCATCTCGCCTGTCTTTGCATCGAACAGAGTAATCTCGTCTCCGCTACGCTCAATCAGAACGAACACCTCACCGGAGCCGCCCAGATAGAGGCAGGGATAGAGTTCAGCCTGGATATCCCGTAACCGCACCTTGTGGGGTGTGCTCTCATAGCCGAGTCGCGCCAGAATATTGCGCATATTCACCAGGTCAAGCCCCTCGGAGAAGTGAGGAAGTGCCTCTATGACCTCTCGGGCGTACTGGTGCCAACCCAGTGCCTTTAGCAACGGCATCAGGGCCACGGCAAAGAGTGATGATGTCTTCAGCCCTTCAGGCCGGTCACTGCGTAGCGCATCAGCCAGCTGTTCGCTGAGAATCGGGGGTCTGTTATCTCTGTTTTCTCCCATCCCTATCTCCAGCCTCAACCCGGACGGTTGAACGTCACTTGCAGTGTGTCCTGCTTTCTCTCAACGAGCAGGCCGTCAACCAAGTCAAATTGGCGGTCACACATGCGCAAAAAAGAGGGGCGGTGCGTTACGATCACCAATGTACGCTTGCCCAGCATATCCTTGATTACCGTCATCAGCTTGCCATCATTCTTAATATCGAAGCTGGCATTGGCATCATCAAACAAGATCAACTTTGGATGACCAATCAGGGAACGCACCATCACGATCTTCTGGCGAACGCCCTCGGCCAGAGTATCCACCGCTGCACCGCCAATCTGAGTATCGAGTCCGTTGGGAAGACGTGCGATGATCTCATCCAGTCCGAGGACACGGGAGATCTCTGCTGCCTGATCCATCGCCTCCCCTTCCCTGAACAGCGTCATATTCTCGAGGATGGTGCCCTCATAGAGCATGCCGTGTTGAGGCATATAACCGACCTGGGCACGCAGAAACTCCTGCTCGTACTCTCTGAGGTCACGCCCATCGAGAGAAATCCGCCCCTCCTGAGGGTGGACAAAGCCGGTCAACAGAGAGATCAGTGTACTTTTGCCGGCGCCATTATTGCCCGTGATACCGACAGAGCCACCGGCGGGTATCTCCAGAGAGATGCCCTTAAGTAAGGGCTCCTCTTGGGTAGGGTACTTGAAGTGGACATTCTCCAGAGTGATCCGACCCTCAACCGGTTCAGGCCCGTCATACTCACCAGAGACTTCTTGGGGCAGGCCAAACAGCTCGTCACACTTCTCCATGGAGAGGCGGACACTCTGAAACTGGGTCCACAACCCCATCGCCTTCAGCCCAGGCTGCAACACGCGGCCAGAGAGCATAGTGCCGGCAGCCAGAGCACCGACTGAGAGATCACCCGAAATCACAGACAAACTACCCAGACTGACGAAGCTCACCATCGATATCTGTGAGAAGGTGGCACCGAATCCCTGTACCACGCTATTTATATGGGCAAGCTCATAGACACTCTCAGCTGACGATTTCTGCAACCGCTCATAACGACGCATCATCAACGCCTCCATCGCCATCGCCTTAATGGTATGAATACCGCTCAGTGATTCGATAAGAAAGTTCTGCCGATGCAAGTCGGTGTTATGGCGTGCTCGCAACGCATGGTGCAGCTTTCGGCCTAGAAAGAAGGAGGCGCAGGCGAAGAGTATCAACAGCGTAACCGGCACCATCACCAGATCACCGCTGATAAACCAGATCAGTCCGAGGAAGATAATCACAAATGGAAAATCCATCATCAGCAACATCGATTGACCGGAGTAGAACTGGTGAATCTCTTCTACCGACTGCATACGCCCAAGATAGGTGCCCCTCGGATCCTTCTCGAAAGCGAGGGTATCCGCATGCAGGACATGGGATATAGCATGCATACTCTCACGGTGTTCAAAACGAGCGCCGCTCCAGGCCAATAGAACGGACCGAAATACCCGCAGCATGGCTTCGATGACAATCACCCCAAGCATTCCAATCAGCAGAATGACAAAAGTATCCACCGCCTGATTGGGGATAATCCGATCGTAGGCCTGGAGGACAACCATTGGCATCATCATCGCAAGGAGATTGATACCGAGGGAAGCCAACAGGACATCCGGACGCCGCCAGCTGGTGGGAATACGAAATTGAGCTGGGCCAGTTGAGTTTATTTTTGTTCTATCGGCCATTCTTATATGCGATTCATACTCTTCGTTTAGGAATACCGCTCCGGTAATAGTACATTAAAAAATCCACTATGAACCAGGTCACACTCTTGTAATCGGCAGAATCCTACTGTTCTAAAGTGTTTATTCGATCGGCCGATACTTCTAGTTGAAATGAGTGTTATGGCATAAGTGCGTCCCACCCTCTTTCCTGGGGCTTTATCGACTAGCACACCCCGTACCCGCAAAACTGAGGTGTTACCATGGCTGAAGATAGCCAAGACGAGCAGAAAACCCGCGCGCAACGCGAAAAAGCGACTGAAGAGCTTTTTGGCCGTGACGGTGTCCAGAGCCACAGGGATCAGGGGGAAGATGAACTGCTGGGCAGGGATCACCTGGAACTTGCTCAGAATGACGTAGCAATGCCGGATGTCCCCCACAAAGGGGGAGCTGGAGCAGAGCAGGAAGCAAAGGACGAGGCAACTCACACATTCCGAGAAGGAACCACCAGCGTCACACTTGATGCGACCGGCCAGATCACCGAAGCCGGTGGTACCGTCATCTATACCGCCTTAGTGGATAACGCACCTGAGACCGATGTTACCGTCACCCTCGATAATGGCGAGACCATCACCATTGAAGCCGGTGAGATTAAGGGTTCGGTGGCAGTCATCGTCACCGCAGTTGAAGATGCCCTGGCTGACAGCACCTCTTTAAGCGCCTCGATCACCGAGGTCAACGGCGGTAATTTTGAGAACGTCATCATTGACAACACCCCGGCAGTCACCGATATCGTTGAATCTCTCGGTGATGCGACTGTTTCTCTCGGCGCCACCGGGCAGATCACAGAGGCCGGTGGCACCGTTACCTACACTGCAACTGTCGATAACGCCCCGGCGACCGATATTACCGTCACCCTCGATAATGGTGAGACGATCACTATTGAAGCGGGTGAGACAACAGGCTCTGTTGATGTGACTGTTGCCGCTGATGAAGATGCCCTGGCCGATGCCGGCAGTATGAGCGCGTCAATCAGTTCAGCCAGCGGTGGCGGTTATGAGAACCTCGCGGTGGATGCAACCGCAGCTGTCACCGACGTGGTCGACACCCTCGACACCACCACCGTCTCACTCGACGCCACCGGGCAGATCACAGAGGCCGGTGGCACCGTTACCTACACTGCAACTGTCGATAACGCCCCGGCGACCGATATTACCGTCACCCTCGATAATGGTGAGACGATCACTATTGAAGCAGGCGAGACTTCCGGTTCTGTGGATGTAGTGGTTGCCGCTGATGAAGACGCACTCGCCGATGCCACGAGCATGAGTGCATCGATCAGTTCAGCCAGTGGTGGCGGTTTTGAGAACCTTGCCGTTGATAATACGGCAGCGGTCACCGATGTGGTCGATACCCTCGACACCACCACCGTCTCACTCGATGCCACCGGGCAGATCACCGAGGCCGGGGGTACCGTCACCTACACGGCAACTGTGGATAATGCTCCCGCCTCTGATGTCACCGTGACACTGGATAACGGCGAGACCATCACCATTGAAGCGGGTGAGACAGCAGGCTCTGTTGATGTGGCTGTTGCAGCCGATGAAGACGCCCTCGCCGAGGCCGGCAGTATGAGCGCCTCGATCAGTGAAGCTACAGGCGGGGGTTTTGAGATCCTCGCGGTGGATAGTACTGCCGCAGTGACCGATGTGGTCGATACGCTCGACACCACCACCGTCTCACTCGACGCCACCGGGCAGATCACCGAGGCCGGTGGCACCGTCACCTATACCACCAGCGTCGATAACGCCCCGGCGAGCGATGTCACCGTGACACTGGATAATGGCGAGACCATTACTATTGCCGCCGGTGAGACTTCAGGTTCTGTCGATGTGGCTGTTGCAGCCGATGAAGATGTACTCGCCGATGCCGGCAGTATGAGCGCCTCGATTAGCAGTGCTTCAGGCGGTGGCTTTGAGAACCTCGCTGTTGATGCAACGGCTGCAGTCACCGACGTGGTCGATACCCTTGACACCACCACCGTTTCCCTCGATGCAACCGGGCAGATCACAGAGGCCGGCGGCACCGTCACCTACACGGCAACTGTTGATAACGCCCCGGCGAGCGATGTCACCGTGACACTGGATAATGGCGAGACCATTACTATTGCCGCCGGTGAGACTTCAGGTTCTGTCGATGTCACCGTCAGTGCTGATGAAGATGCCCTCGCCGATGCCACGAGCATGAGTGCATCGATCAGTTCAGCCAGCGGCGGGGGTTTTGAGATCCTCGCGGTGGATAGTACTGCCGCAGTGACCGAGATCCTTGATGTAAACGAAGCTCCTACGGATATCTCATTCTCTGCTACAGATGTTAATGAAAATGCTGATGTCGGCACTGTGGTCGCAACACTTTCCACCACGGATGCGGATAGTGGAGACACATTCACCTACTCCTTAAGTGATGACTCAGATAATTTTGCCATTGTCGGTAATCAGGTAGTTGTTAAAGAAGGGGCTGACCTCGACTTTGAATCTGCTAAGAGCCATACCGTCACCGTTGAAGTAACCGATTCAGCAGGGAACAGTTATAGCGAAGACGTCACCTTCTCGGTCAATGATCTTGATGAAGTGGCAAGTACACCTACCCTGAGTGTCTCTCTTGGTGAACCCACGGAAACAACGGTTGGCGGTGAGACTGACTACGCCATCCAGCTCAACAGTGAAGGCAACGACGACGCACTGCAGATTCAGAATGGCGGTGAACTGCTCCATGGCAATGATGAACTGACCATCACCATGGATGTGAAGTTTGATGGTGAGTTGGAAGATACCACACCGCTTATTTCCTATGCCACTGACCAGAACAATAATGAGTTCCGCATCGAGCTGAAACCGAGAGGTGATAACAAGTTCGAGATCCATGTCGATTCCGGTGGTGACGACGAAAAGAGCAGTAAGCTAGGCAACGACCTACTATTTGATGGCGAGATGCACCAAATCAGTATCTCTATCGATGCGGATGGCGATATCAGCTACAACATCGATGGCAACGAGGTCGCCACTGATCACTTCGAACGCAGTAGCCACGATGTTCGTGATGATGGAGGGGTACTGATCATCGGCCAGGAACAGGATCGGGTCGGTGCCCGCTTCGACAATGATGAAGTGTTCCAGGGCCAGATAGGTGACATCAAGATCTACGATACCGCCGAAGTCACCGATGAGAGCGAGCCCATCGGTCACTGGGATATGAATCAGCTGGACTCTGCCACTGGCACCGTTCCAGACCAGGCAGGTAATCACGACATCTCAGTAATCAGCATTGATGAACGGGGCTTTACCGAGGGCAGTGAACCGACTCTGGTAGCCATTGGTGAGAGCGAGGGTAGTGGCGAATCCACCCTCACCTATTCGCTGGATATCAATGCCGCACTGAGCGATACCGATGGCAGCAAACCTCTTGCCATTACCGTCTCGGGTATTCCCGAGGAGGCAACACTCTCAGCCGGCACCGACAATGGCGATGGCAGCTGGAGCCTCACAACAGATCAAATAGACGGCCTGACCATCTCTGTACCCTCCGAAGGTGCAGAAGACTTCAGTCTGTCCGTTACCGCCACCAGTACCGAATCCGAAGGCGGCGCACAAGCAAGCGTCAGTCAATCGGTGGATGTAGAGGTAGAGGTTGTGGCAGAGCCAGAGGTAACAGGTGGTGACAGTGCCCCTACCGACATCAAATTCTCCGATACTTCGGTGGAAGAGAATGCCGCAGGTGGCACCGTAGTAGCCACCCTCCAGTCCATCGACCAAGACACAGGCGATACGTTCAGCTACGAACTGGTACGCGACGCCTCAGGACACTTTGAGATAGTGGATGACAAACTGGTTGTAAAGGATGGGGCGGATATCGACTATGAGTCTCAGGCCATACATGAGCTCACTGTCAAAGTTACCGATTCAGAGGGCAACGCCTACACTGAATCGGTCAATATCCATGTAGACGATGTTCACGAGGCAGTCTCAGTAACCGAAGAGGGTAGTAAGAAGTCAGACCATATCGAAGGTGGCAGAGGTGACGATGTCATTGATGGCATGAAAGGCAATGACCATCTTGATGGCGAAGAGGGTGATGACATCCTGTTCGGAGAAGAGGGTGATGACATCCTGTTCGGAGAAGAAGGTAATGACAAGCTGGAAGGTGGTGAGGGCGATGACATCCTCTATGCCGGATCCGGTAATGACAACTTGAAGGGTGGTGAAGGTGACGATACCTTTATTGCCGGTGAAGGTAATGACCGGGTAGAGGGTGGTGAAGGCAGCGACACCTATACCGCCGATGTCTTTGACGGCTCAGACTACTTCTCAGGCGGCGAAGGCGGTGGCTGGACCGATGTAATCCAGCTCAATGCCGATGCAACCCCGGGGAGCGACCCGGACAGCCCCTGGACCATCAGCGTCGATGGCGAACAGGTTGAGTATGAATTGGCGGATCACGCCTTGTCACTCAATCCCGATGCCTCCGGCACTATTACCTTTGCCGACGGTGCTGAGCTTGAGTTTGATGGGGTAGAGCGGATTGAGTGGTAACTACTCAGCCACAGAGATATGACTGATAACTGAGACGTATTGGCTGGTAGGAGCGGCGCCCTCGCCGCGATGAACGTTGCACAGTACCTGCAATATTCCATCGCCCCGGGGGCGGGGCTCCTACAGATAACTTTAAGGCTACTAGGGAGACTCTGATTAAGTCTGGTTAGATTTAGGCTGAGATAAAACTGTTCTAATTTGTTTCGAAGTGAGCGGTAATAGCCATTCTATTGCTGCGATCTTCGGAGCGAATTGGGGCAATTTTAGCCAGCGTAAAGCAATCATGACTTGATCAGAGTCTCCCTAGAGCAACAAAAAACCAGCCACCGCCTCTGGTGTTGGCTGCTCCAGCCTCGGCACAAACCCCAACAGGGGTGCATCGATACGCTGCTTCAGCGTCTCAAGATTGCCCTCGGGTTCCAGCATATTTTCATCAGCAACATTGGCAACCCAGCCCGCCAACTTCACTCCTGATGCCACAATAGACTCAGCACTCAACAGTGCATGATTGATACAGCCCAATTTTAGGCCCACCACCAGTATCACAGGCAACTCCAACAGCTTTGCCAGATCAGAGACGGCTTGATCCTTACCCAGGGGTACCTGCCAACCACCGACACCCTCGACGATCACACTCTCTGCCTGAGACTCCAACGTCTGATAGCAGGCACGTATCTGCCAAAAATCGATCTCCCGCCCGACCTGTTCAGCGGCTAGATGAGGGGCAATGGGCGGAGCATAGGCAAAAGGATTGATCAGATCATAATCGACCATCTCCGATGCCTGCTGCCGAATACGCACCGCATCATCATTGCGCGGACCATAAGCGGTTGTCACAGCACCCGAAGCGACGGGCTTCATACCCAGCACAGAGAGGCCTCGATTCCGCAGTCTTTGCATCAAACCCAGGGTGATCTCGGTCTTGCCGCAGTCGGTGTCGGTGCCGGTAATAAAATAGTTGTGGCTCATCGCGTCATATCCGTCCGAGACGGTCAAAGGGTACTTCAACACCCTGCTCCTCCTGCTCTTTATCGGGTATCCAGGCGTGGCCGTAAACCACCTCATAACTGGCCGGCAGCAGACCGTCCCGGCGGAACTGTTCATAGGCCTGCTGCATTACCTGCAATCTGCCCTTTCCGGTCAATCCCTTGTGCCGATTGCTGGTCACGTTGTGTGCACCCAGCACTTTTAGATCACGCATCAGTCCGGCTACATCATTGTAGGTAAGGGTCATGCGATCCACATCCATTACCGGATCGGCAAAACGTGCCCGCATCAGAGCATCGCCCACATCATGCATATCGATGAATGTACTGACATGGCTGTGGCCGTCGGCGGCAGACCAGGCGGTCCGCAGCTCTTTCAGGGTATCCGGCCCGAAGGAGCTGAACATTAATAGTCCACCGGGTTTCAACACCCGGCGGAACTCCTGAAAAGTGTTATCCAGATCATTGCTCCACTGAACAGCCGCGTTGGAGTAGATGAGGTCGACACTCTTATCCGCCAGAGGCAGTTGATCAAAATCACCACAGAGACAGCGGGGACGGCGTAGCCAGGAGCTGTGTTTGCGCGTTTGAAGGAGCATGGGAAAGGCAATATCGAGTGCGATTACTTTCGCCTTTTTGTAGCGTTTTGAGAGCGCTGCAGTGGCCACACCGGTTCCTGCTCCGATATCGAGAATCACCTCCGGTTGCAGCTTAACGATATCCAGACGCTCTATCATCCGCTGTCCAATCTCACGTTGCAGCACTGCTGCTTCATCATAGCGTTCCGCCGCCCGGGAGAAGGCAATCCGTACCTGCTGCTTGTCCACGGTATGCTGTTGATCAATCATCGGAGGTTCCAAGAAAATGGTCGAAGGCCTTGAGGCAGGCTTCAGGGTGAGAGAGAAAGGGTGCATGCGCGGCGCCGGGGATAACCTCGATCTCCGCCCCCGGCATTAGCGAGCGAATATCTCCGGCCACCGCTGCCGGAACGAGGGTGTCGCGTTCACTCAGTAGCCAGAGAACCTGACAGGTGATAGATGGAAGCTGGTCCCGCAAGTCAACAGTCAACAGCATATCCAAACCATGCTCCAACGCCTGAGGATTGGGCTCTGGTCTTGCGGCGATATCACTGCGCAGGGCACGCAGGGTCTCCCTTGCGCCATCATCGCCCTGCACCTGAAGTGAGAGAAAGCGCCCCAACGTCTGTGCGTGATCCTTTACCAGTGCCTTGGCAAACAGTTTGAGCACCGCCCTCTCCATGGCGTGATCCCAGGCTTCACCTTGGACGAAACGTGGACTGCTGGTGAAGAGTATCAGTCGCTCAACACGATCAGGCGCCTTCATAGCCGCCCGCTGAGCCAACTGCCCACCCAGGGACCAGCCGACCCAGGTTGCACTGTCAGGTGCAACCTCTAAGCAAGCCTCCACCCAGTCATCAAAGTGTGGGAGGTATTCATCATACTCACTCGCACCATGTCCCGGCAGTTCAATAACGGTGATACGAAAGCGCTTTGCCAGGGGCGTGATCAGCGATGACCAGACAGCACCATTCATACCCCAGCCGTGGAGGAATACAAGATCGGGGCCGGTGCCGTCAGTTTCAGTCGAAAGTTTCATCTCAATTCTAATTCTGTACGATAGTTCTAAATTTAAGGTGTAGGAGCCCCGTCCCCGGGGCGACGAAATATGGCAGGGCCTGTACGGTGTCCATCGCGGCGAGGGCGCCGCTCCTACAGCCATCAGTGGATAGCCTGGCTTCAGTTTTTTTCTGCATGACTGCCCTACTTCTCGTCTTACTTATCACCCGCAACACCACAGGCTGTTCTTGGAATATTCAGGCTATCCAGTACAGTAAGAAGTCTATCCACCTGCTCCACTGTGTGGTTGGCAGAGAGGGTCACCCGCAGTCTTGCTCGCCCTTCCGGCACCGTCGGTGGCCGGATGGCGGTCACCAGTACGCCCTCAGCCTCCAATGCCCCACTCCACTTCAGTGCCTGATCAGAGCAGCCTGCAAGAATTGGCTGGATCGGTGTCTCTGATTCCATCAGCGGTAAGCCGATTTGGGCCGCGCCTCGACGGAACAGGGTGATCAATTCAGTCAGCTTTTCACGCCGCCAACTCTCCTCTTTAGCCAACCGCAGGGCGACGCGGGTCGCCTCTGCTACCGCCGGGGGTGTGGCGGTAGTAAAGATATAACTGCGTGCTTGTTGGATCAGAGTCTCTATTAATTCATCACTGCCGGCGACAAAGGCGCCAAATGAGCCCAGCCCCTTACCCAGGGTGCCCATCAGTATCGGTACATCCTCAACCCCCAGACCGAAGTGTTCCAGGCACCCTCCCCCCCGGCTACCCAGTACACCCAAACCGTGGGCGTCATCGACCATCAGCCAGGCACCTTTGTCACGGCAGAGTTGCGCCATCTCAGGCAGTGGAGCAAGATCACCATCCATGCTGAAAACACCGTCGGTGGCGACCAGTGACTCACCACTTCGCTGTCCCGACATCTGTTTCTCCAGCACAGCAGTGTCGCAATGAGTGAAACGTTTGAAGTGTGCACGGGAAAGCAAGCCGCCGTCGATCAGAGAGGCGTGGTTGTAGCGGTCTTGATAGATCGTATCACCACGCCCCAGCAGGGCTGTGATCACTCCCTGATTTGCCATATAGCCGGTGGAGAAAAGCAGCGCCCGCGGGCGACCGGTGAACTCCGCCAACTCCTCTTCCAAAGCGTGGTGGGCGGCACTATGGCCGTTAACCAAATGGGCGGCACCACTGCCCACACCATATTTTTCGGCCCCTTTGCAGAGGGCTTCAGTGAGCTGGGGGTGGTTGGCCAAGCCCAGGTAGTCATTACTACAGAATGACAGCAGCGGACGCCCGTCGAGCACAGTCTCCGGTCCCTGGGGGCCCAATGAGACTCGGCGGCGGCGGTAGAGATGCTCCCGCTTGCGTCTGTCGAGTTCGGGCTGGAGTGGTTTCAAGCAAACTCCGCCGCCAACCGCACCTCACGTTTGCTGGTGCACTCCTTCTCAGTGGCCTGCAGCTCTACCGACTCTTCAAAACTGAGGCCGAGGCGATCAAACAGTTTTTTGTCAGCATCCGCTTCGGGGTTGTCGGTGGTGAGCAGGCGTTCCCCATAGAACATGGAGTTAGCACCCGCCATAAAACAGAGTGCCTGCATCTCATCATGCATCTCGGTACGACCGGCAGAGAGGCGCACATAGGAGGTAGGCATAAGGATACGAGCTACGGCAATGGTGCGGACAAACTCAAATGGATCCAGCTCATCTGTACCAAACAGCGGTGTCCCCTCCACCTGTACCAGCATATTTATCGGTACCGACTCTGGGTGTTTAGGCAGGTTACAGAGTTCACGCAGCATCGAGGCGCGATCACTACGCGACTCCCCCATGCCGAGGATACCGCCGGAGCAGACGTTGATCCCCTGGTCGCGCACATACTCCAGGGTATCGAGTCGATCCTGGTAGGTACGAGTGGTAATGACGTTGCCGTAGAACTCGGGTGAGGTATCAAGGTTGTGGTTGTAGTAATCCAACCCCGCCTCTTTCAGCTTTGTTGCCTGTTCACCGGTGAGCATACCGAGGGTGACGCAGCTCTCCATACCGAGATTGTGTACCTCACGGATCATCTCGATGACGCGTTCAAGATTCTTATCGGTGGGATTGCGCCAGGCAGCGCCCATACAGAAGCGGGTCGCACCCTTGGACTTCGCCTCCTCCGCCGACCGCTTCACCTCATCCAGCGGCAGCAGTTTCTCTTTTTCCAGATCCGAAGCACTTTTGGCACTCTGAGAGCAGTAGCCGCAATCTTCGGAGCAGGAGCCCGTTTTGATGCTAAGCAGGGTGCTTACCTGCACCCGGTTGGGATCGAAGTGTTCACGGTGGAGAGTCTGCGCCCGAAACATCAGGTCGTTGAAGGGAAGATCCAGTAGGGCTTCGATCTCACCCTGAGTCCAGTCATGTTTCACTGCGGCACCACTCATGGGGTATTCCTCGATTCAATTGCTGTTGTTTTGCCTGAAGTTGGCAGATAATTCCATGAGGCGCCCATAGTAAGGATTGCAAAGCGACTGTCAACTGAAAAGGATTTTTATGGTTTACAATTGGCTAATTTCTACACTATCAAAACTCTACCCCGACAGCTGTCTGCTGTGTGGAGCGGGAGAGACAGAGCAGCCGGGGTTCTGCGGCAACTGCCTGTTGGAACTGCCCTACAACCTCAACTTCTGCCACCAATGTGCCCTGCCGCTGCCACCCCAGGCACCGGACAAAAGCCTTTGCGGCGCCTGCCAAAAAAGCGCACCCCACTTCGACCGCTGCTTCGCCCCTCTGCACTACACTCAGCCGACCAACAGCCTGGTCGGTCATCTCAAGTTCAACGGCAAACTCCATATTCGTGAAGGACTCTCCCGACTGATGGGAGACTTCATCGACTATCACCAGGAAACCCTGCCGGAGCTGATCATACCGGTCCCGTTGCACCCCAGGCGCCTGGGCAACCGTGGCTACAACCAGGCGCTGGAGCTGGCCCGACCACTGGCGCGACGCTTTCAGATCCCCATAGACAGCCACAGCTGCAAGCGAATTAAGGCAACCTCAACACAAACCAGCCTGAAAAAGCAGGAACGGAAACGAAATCTCAAAGAGGCATTTACAGTATCAGAGCAGCTCGTCGCCAGCCATGTAGCACTGGTGGATGATGTGATCACCACTGGCAGCACCCTGTCGGAGCTCGCGAGAGTGTTGAAAAAACAGGGGGTTAAGCGGGTGGATGCCTGGGCGGTGGCAAGAACGCCCTGACCATGATCAGAAGTACTGCCACCCAATAAACTCAGGCCTCATTAAAGGCGCGTGCCAACATGTCACTAAGCGGTCTCAAGAGATAGTCAACCAGGGTGCGCTCACCGGTCTTGATAATGACATCCACCGGCATACCGGAGACCAACCTCAGCTCTTCATCGGCTAGGCGCTCGAGACTCACCGTATCAATAATCAGACTGGCCTTGTAATACCCCTCCTCACTCCCCTCATCCTGATAGGCATCCGTTGAGACATCCACCAAGTCGGCGAAGAGGCTTGGGAAACGCTGTGAGCCATCGAATACGGGGAAACGCACCTCCGCATTCAATCCCGGATAGAGCGAGTCTATATCCATAATGGAGATACGTGCGTTGATCTTAAAATCCTGCTCAACCGGGACAATCTCCATAATGCTCTGCCCCGCACTGATAACAGCACCGATTGTCACCACCTTGAAGCCCTTCACCTTGCCACTCACCGGTGCGAGTATCTCGATGCGCGTCAGTTTATCAAGCAGGTCTCTCTCTTCGGCCCGTAAATTGATCTGCTGGGACTGGAGATCACGTAGCTGACTGATCACCTCTTTTTGATACTCGTGATCACGCAGGGTGGCACTGACCTTTGTCTCGGCAAGAGACTCCTGGAGACGAGCCATCTCACCCTCCTGAATGACAATCTCACCCTGCAGGGCAGCCACACTGCCCTCGATTTCACGGACCTTTGCCTCTGATACAATTCGACTCTTGGAGAGCCCCTTCAGCGCCTTCCGCTGCTGATGCAGCAGTGCCAGGCGAAGGCGCTGTGTCTTCTGCAGATTTCCACTGGTTTTCAGCTGTTGCTCTATCTGCCGCAAACGCTGCTCAAGTACATTTTTTTCCGATGCAAGCACTGAGCGGCGGGATGAAAAAAGTTGCTGCTGAGTGGTGATAATTTCATTACCCAAAGCTGTCGTTTTAAGGTCGAGAAAATCACCAGCGAAGCTAAGTTCACTACGATTATCCCGCTCAGCTAATAAGCGCTCAAGATTGGCCCGCGTATCCAGCAGCTGGGCCTGGGTCTGATTCAGGCGAATACGCAGGGGCTCATCATCAGCTGTCCAGCCTCCACCCAGCCGCCATCTCTAACTGAGATCGCCTTAACCAATCCCCCATCCAGGTGTTGTACTGTCTTGTTCTCTGAGGCAACAATTATCCGTCCACCCGCGACCACGGCACTACTGAGTGGCGCGATAGCGGCCCAACCAAACAGAACCACGAAAGTAAAAAACAGCGTCAGCAAACCCAGTCGTACATAGGGCTGCCTATCCACATCAATATCGTTGTCCGTTACCGTTTCTGCTCCAGTATCGCTCATTACTTATCCTGCTTTTGCTGTAGTTGCCAGATGCAGCCGCCGCTCTGCTCGCTGCACCCGCCTTGGCGCCGGCAGTGGCAGACCCATGTGACGGAGCACGTCATCTCTGGGACCCAAAACCTGCTGAACTCCCTTCTCGATAACCAGGATTTTGTCGACATGCTTAAGAATTTCCGGTCGGTGACTGACAATCACCAGCGTTACACCCTTGCCCTTAAGGTAACGGCAAGCCGCTGACAAAGCCTTGTCTCCGAAACGGTCCAGGTTAGAATTAGGCTCATCAAGTACAACCAGTCGAGGTTTGTTGAAAACCGCCCGAGCCAATCCGATGCGTTGACGCTGGCCACCGGAGAGCGACATCCCATCCTGACCGATCAGTGTGTCATAACCATCGGGTAGTCCACGAATCATCCTATCAATGCCGGCAATTCGGGCAGCCTTGATAATGCGCCGCTCCTCAGGGTCGGTGAAGCGAGCGATATTTTCTGCCACTGTGCCATCAAACAGCTCCACATCCTGCGGCAGATAACCGATCCTTGGACCTAGTTCATCGGCATTCCACTGTTCGATTTCGGCGCCATCCAGGCACACGCTACCAGCAGCCAACGGCCATACGCCGAGCATGGCACGCACCAAACTCGATTTACCCGCTGCACTGCCGCCGACAATCGCCATGGCCTCACCCGGTCTCAGCGCAAAGCTGATACCGCGCAGCGCCGGATCAGAGGCACCGGGAGGAACCAGTACGGCCTTATCCACCGCCAACTCACCCCGGGGTTTAGGCAGGGATAATCGCTTGGGTAGTTCCGGTAACTCTTCCAGCAGGCTATCCAGTCGGCGATAGGCCATACGTGCACCGAGGAAGGCTTTCCAAACTCCAATCATCTGATCAATAGGGGAGAGAGCACGTCCGAGAATGATAGAGCCCGCGATTACCATGCCGGCAGTTATCTGGTTATTGATGGCCAGGTAAGCACCCAGACCCAGCATCAAAGACTGAAACAGAAGACGCAAGGTCTTACTCAGGTTGACCCAGACCCCGGCACGATCCGCAGCTTTTGACTGCGCCTTGATTGATCCTGCGTGGGCAGAAAACCAACGCTCCCGCAAAGCAGTTTCCATACCCATCGCGCGGACCACCTCGGCATTTCGCATCTGGGCATCAACGGCCTTCATAGCAGCAACCTGGCCCTCAGCAGACTGCCGCTGCAAACCACGTGTGCTCAATTCGTTTACGATGGCAAAAATCCCAAGAAGGGTGGCGGCAAACAGAGCCAATAGTCCAAAAAGAGAATCAAATAGAAACAGTATGGCCAAATAGATAGGTATCCACGGCGCATCAAAAAAAGCGAAAATTCCACTACCGGAGATAAACTGGCGGATATTGGATAGGTCCTCCAGAGGCTGCGAACCGACCTCTCCTGGTTGCGACAAGGACAGTTGCATCACTGATCGATAGAGGCGTCGATTGAGAAGCGCATCAAGGCGACTGCTCAGGCGCACCATCATGCGTGAACGCACAAATTCCAGCACACCCATGGTCAGAAACATCCAGCCCAGCAGTAGAGTGAGCAGCAGCAAGGTCTCCTTGCTGCGGCTGGTCAGCACACGGTCATAGACCTGCAGCATGTACAGAGGAGGGATCAGCATCATCAAATTGATGAACATGCTGAAAAAGCCAACCTGAAGAAAACCCTTGCGAAGTGAACCAAGGATATCTCGCAGATTTTTGTTCTTGGAGTTACCAAGTGTGTCCACAATCCCTTCCTGGGCCACTATGGTTGGCCAAAGCTTTTTTAACCTCAAACAAAAGCGGGGTGACCCGACCAAAAGCCAGGTCACCCCGCTTGGTATAGCACTATGCGCTATGCGATATCTGCAAGACTATTCTGACTGATGCCCACGAAGGCATCGTTGTCCAGCGTCACATTTTCGGCATCCAGGTTGCCGTAAACGGTGATATTACCGAGATCCTCTCCCTGCCCGTTGCTCAAGGAGACCTGACTGCGATTTCCAGACAGCTGGCTGATCTCGTACTCAACATCCGGCCCACCGATCACCAGTTGGTCGCCATTGGCGGCAGAGAAGTCGCCAATGGTGTCGCTGCCGATACCCGAGCCTTCGGCTAAAAAGTGGAAACTGTCAGCCCCACCATGCCCCCAGAACACATCATTATTCCCGTCGGATACGCCATACAGCTTGTCATCGCCGTTGCGCGCAATGACAGTATCGCTACCCGCTCCGTCAATCAGGATATCATCGCCGGCACCACCATCCATATAGTCGTTACCGGCGCCGCCATGCATCACGTCATCATCGTTGTGGCCAAACATGCCGTCGTTGCCTGCACCGCCATCCAGGGTATCGTTGCCGTCACGGCCCTGAAGGTTGTCATCGCCGGCTCCACTGCTTAAAGCATCGTCACCGGAACCGCCATCCATGTAGTCCTTACCGGCACCGGCGCTCATGGTGTCATTACCATCATGACCCCAGAGACGGTTATTACCTTCACCCGCATCCAGCTTGTCATCACCATCGCGTCCCTGGAGGTTGTCATCACCACCACCAGAACTCAGGGTATCGTTACCGGCACCGCCATCCATGTAATCCTTACCAGCACCGGCACTCATGGTGTCATTACCATCATGACCCCAGAGACGGTTATTACCTTCACCCGCATCCAGCTTGTCATCACCATCGCGTCCCTGGAGGTTGTCATCACCACCACCAGAACTCAGGGTATCGTTACCAGAGCCACCATCCATGTAGTCTTTACCAGCACCGGCACTCATGGTGTCGTTACCATCGTGACCCCAGAGACGGTTATTACCTTCACCCGCATCCATAGAATCATTGCCGTCGCGGCCCTGGAGGTTGTCATCGCCACCACCGGAACTCAGGGTATCGTTACCAGAGCCACCATCCATGTAATCCTTACCGGCACCGGCACTCATGGTGTCATCACCATCGTGACCCCAGAGACGGTTATTACCTTCACCCGCATCCAGCTCGTCATCACCATCACGGCCCTGGAGATTGTCATTACCGGCTTCGCCGTACAGCTTGTCATCGCCGGCACCACCATCCAGGTAATCCTTACCCTCTCCACCCCACACCTGATCATCACCGTCACCGCTGCGCACCTGATCGTTGCCTTCACGCGCCCAGATCTTATCGTCCACATTCAGGGTACTGATATTGTCGTTGCCGGCGGAGCCAAAGGTGTTCTCCTCGCCCAGGTAGAAGTTGTTGAGCCAGGTCGCAAGATCACCCAGGTTGGCGTTGCGGTTGCCGTCTTCGTTGAGAATATTGTCGCCCTTGATGGCAAAACCCAGGTGGTAGATGCCGTCGATCACGGTGTTGACGAAGTTGTCACCACGGTATCGTTCCTTGGCACCATCGTTCTGCACCAGGTGGTAACCGGTCTCTTCACCCCTCTCATCATCACCATGGAGCTCTGTCCATTCATCCAGATAGTTGGCACGAATATAGGTGTTGATAGCACGCACATCCTCCACCGAGATCACATTGTCGGCAGCTATGCCGGTCTGTTCAATGGCCTCGACAAGGATATGGTTCATCTCATTGGCAGCGGCGGCACCCGCATTGATATCACCGGCGTCTGTATTTTTTGACAGGCCGCGGTCACTTTTTACAACATCAACCAAGGCGTCCAAACCAGTGTCGGTAGTGCCCTGGTCGGTGTAGAAGAAGTTGAGCCAGTCGGCAAGATCGGTCAGTGTGGCGTTGGCATTACCATCCTCATTGAGAATCCTGTCACCTTGAATCTCAAAGCCCAGGTGATAGACACCATCGGCCACGGTGTTAACAAAGTTTTCACCAAACATGCGAGTCTTTGCACCATCATTTTGTACCAGGTGGTAACCGGTCTCTTCACCGTTACCTTCATCATCACCATGGAGCGCTACCCACTCATCCTGGTGATAGGCACGGATATAGGCGTTGATGGCACGTACATCGTCGACAGTGATAGCACCACCTTCGGTGGCGTTGGTAGCCGCAATCGCCTCATGAATGATCGCGTTCATGCCATTGGCTGCATCGGCACCCTCCGCGATATCCTCATCACTGATTTTCCGGTCAAGCCCCTTATCCGCCATGACCATATCGGTCATACGATCAAGGCCGGTTTGTGTTGTGGAGTGGTCTGTCCAGAACTGGGTCAACCATTCTGACAACTGCTGAATGGTGGCGTTAGCATTGCCATCTTCATTAAGAATATTGTCACCCTGAATCTCGAAACCGAGATGATAGATTCCATCGGCCACGGTATTGGTCAGGTTGTCACCACGGTAACGCTCGGAAGCACCATCGTTCTGAATAAGATGAAAGCCGGTCTCTTCCCCTCTTTCATCGTCACCGTGTAACTGCGTCCACTCCTCCAGATAGTTGCTACGAATGTAGGCATTGAGCGTACGTACATCAGACTCGCTGAATACACCATCAGGTGCGATACCCGTAGCAGTGACGGCATCAACGATAATCTGGTTCATTGCGTTGGCTGCCTGATTGCCACCAATCAGATCTTGATCTGACACACGCCCCATAAGCCCCAAGTCACTGCTCATGGTATCAACCAGTTGGTCAAGACCTGTACCTGTTGTACTCAGATTTGTTCCATTGATGCGATCGAAATAGTTTGTGGACATTATTGACTTCTCCTTTGGCTATTATGATTTGAAAGCCTCTTCAACTGAGGCATCCCAAAACGTTACCTGATTACCCACCAGGCTCAGCTATTGAGCCTGTGGTGGCCGCATAATGGAACCCTCTGAATATACGAGGGTTTCCATCATGCCAAAAAATACTATCCAGTTTCAAAAAGGGCTTGGTTTGCACGAATTTCTGGAAAAATATGGTACCGATACTCAATGCAGCCAAGCGTTGCATCGACTTCGCTGGCCAAGTGGATATGTTTGCCCAGAGTGCGGTAACGCAACGTGCTGCGAACTCAAAAGCCGCAAGATATACCAGTGTCATAAATGTCATCACCAGACATCGCTTACTGCGGGTACCATTTTTCATGGCACAAAGTTGCCTTTGAAGAAATGGTTTCTGGCCATCTATTTGCTGACCCAGCGTAAAAAGAGCACCTCTGCCTTGCAACTGTCTCGTGAGATTGGAGTGAACTACAACACTGCGTGGAAGCTCAAGCACAAACTGATGCAGGTAATGATGGAACGCCAGGGTAAGAAAAAGCTGACTGGCCGCATTGAAATGGATGATGCATATATTGGCGGTGAAAAACCTGGTAAGCGTGGACGAGGCTCCCGCAACAAAATCCCTTTCGTAGCCGCCGTTGAGACGACGCAGGACGGCAGGCCTTTGAAAATTCATCTGCGTCGTGTGCGTGGTTTTCGTAGTGCAGAAATTGCTCGATATGCCAAGTCCAGTCTGGTTTCTGGTAGCACTGTATTCTCTGATGGTCTCTGCTGCTTCAGAGCTGTCACTGATGCTGAATGCGATCATGTGGCCATTGTGACTGGTGGCGGTCGAAAAAGCGCACAGAGCTCCACCTTCAAGTGGGTGAACACCATGCTTGGCAACGTCAAGAATTCTTTGCAGGGAACTTTTCATGCTATACGAAAAAAACATGTACCTCGTTATCTTGCCGAATTCGAATATCGGTTTAATCGTCGCTTCAATCTTCCAGAAATGATTGAGCGATTGCTCTTTGTTGCGTTGCGTACACCACCAATGCCTTATCGCTTCTTGAGAATGGCTGAGGTTTATGGGTAATCAGGAAACGTTATGCAAAGATTAGTCATATTGTCGGCAGTCTTCACCGCAGCCTGTCACAACATCGGCGTGCGTTCTGTCACACAGCCTGCAGTTGGCTTTTTATTGACGCCTTAGTTTAAATGGCAGCCTGATTATCTTATTTTCCCCCTAGATTTAAACTTCAGACCAATCTAACGAAGGAGGGATGGTGATAGAACAGGGAGTTAAGAGGGTGGAAGCTTAGTTGATGACGAGGATGCCACAAGCCCCCTTTTGGGTAGGCGATCTTTCTCTAAACACAATGGGGTTTGGTGCTACGAATCAGGTGACCTGGCATTGAGCCTTGGGAACCACCATTCAGAGCATCCCAAACTGGTAGATCAGGTGACCACCCACGCCCATCGTGACTAATCCCACCATAGCGAGCAGCCCGTTGTGGGCCCAGGTGAGCGTTCCCGCAGAGTATCTCAGCGGCAGGCTGATGACCATTGCCAGCAGTATCATGCCCAAAATCGAACCAGCACCGAACAGCGCAATATAGAGTAGCCCCTGGGCGATTGATGAGACACTCTCCAGTGCCAGCACGATCAATGCGGCGGAACCGGCCATTCCATGGGTCATGCCCACCAGTAGAGAACGCAGAGGGAGCCGCTGTGGATGGTTGTGATGATGAGCCTCTTCATTATGAGGCTTTCCCGGAGAGTGCGAGTGGGCATGAAAGTGCAGAGTCTCACCGTGGTGGTGACTATGAAAATGGATGCGATCCCTGACCAGTCGACGCAGTACATCCCCCCCCAGCAGCACCAGCATGACACCCACCGCCAATTCGAGCAGATGTGAGAGCTGTTGCGGCACCAGACTGTCCATGATCAGCACCAGCCCTCCAAAGAGAAACAGTGTCAAGGTGTGACCTACGCCCCAAAACAGTCCCTGCCGCGCCGTCTCGCGGGCTGAGCGGCTACGGGTCGCCAGGGAGGCCACAGCCGCCATATGATCGGCCTCTGTCGCGTGCTGCATGCCGATAAGAAAGCCAAGAAGAATGACTGACAACATCTGAACATTTCCGCTGCAAGGATAGGATCTCCCCCATATACAATAGCACCGCCTGATTGAGTGCCATGGAGCTATCTTGAACAAAACAGCCCCTCTGTAGAGAGGATTTTAGATTCAGTTGCGTTGAGTCAAGGTTTCATACACTCCAGGTTACCTATAATAAAATTCATGATTGACCAACCCGCTCACTGATATTGGTTTCACATTGAGTGATTAGGGTGTGACTTCGTAACATTTGAAGAGGAGAAACGACATGCTTGGGGAGATGCACGATATCCTTCATGAGTTCCCCAACCTTGAAGGTAAAATCAACGAACTTCATGAGACCAATGTGGAGTTTGCCGGTCTGATGGATAAACACGATAAGATCGATGGGGAGATCCGTAATTTGGAAGAGCAGGGCTCACCGACCACAGATGAGCACATGGAAGAGCTTAAATACCTCCGAGCAGGGCTGAAAGACCAGGTATTTACCCTACTGCGCTCACTGGCGTAAACATCCTATTTTAAATAACGGAGCGGCATCTCAGCCGCTCTGCTCATCCAACCACTCGCCGACCTTCGGCGGTGTCTGCTTTTGCGCCGTACCACTAACGTAGATACCGATATGCCCACCCGCAAAGGTGACCTCGCTATAGTCACTGCTGCCGGTTCGCCCCGCAAATGCACTCCCCACCCTGCCCAACTGAGAATTTTAGGTTCAACAGAGATAGCTAAACCGGTAGAATCATCCGATCAGTTTTTACCCCCAATTGAGGGATCAGAGATGCCACAAAACCATCATGGCGAGCAGGTTGTACTTGCCAGCAACAACGCCGGAAAAGTCCGTGAGATCAACCAGTTACTCGCCGAACAGGCGATCAAAGTGTTACCCCAGAAAGAGTTCGACATACCCGAAGCCGATGAGACCGGCCTCACCTTCGTTGAGAATGCCATTCTCAAGGCCCGTCATGCCGCCGCCCTCAGCGGTCTACCCGCCATTGCCGACGACTCCGGCATCGAGGTGGATGCACTCAAGGGTGCCCCCGGCATCTACTCCGCCCGTTTTGCAGGCCCCGGCTGCAATGACCAGGACAACAATGTGAAGCTGCTGGAAGATTTGAAGGGTGTTCCCGAGGACGAGCGCAGCGCACGCTTCCAGTGCGTTATGGTCTATATGCGCCACGCTGAAGATCCTACTCCAATCATCTGCCAGGGCACTTGGGAGGGGCGTATCCTGACAGAATCACAGGGTGAAAACGGCTTTGGTTACGACCCTCTGTTTTTGGTGCCGGATCAAGGGTGCACCTCGGCTGAATTGAGCGCAGATAAGAAGAACAAACTAAGTCACCGGGGTCAGGCACTGCGGAAACTGATGGCGGCTCTCACCTGATAAACGAGGGATAGGGGGGCATCCTGTGTCACAAAAGTGGGCGTATCTGATGCTCTCCTGCTCTGCCCTCTTCTGGTCTGGTAACTTTGTCATTGGTCGCGCCATCGCCACGGATATCCCTCCCATCACCTTCTCCTACTGGCGCTGGTCCCTTGCCTTGGCACTGATTCTGCCGTTTACCGTCAAATCCCTGATTATCCAATGGCCTATCATCCGAGCCAACCTGCTACCGCTAATCTTTTTGGGTCTCCTTGGTGTCTCCGGGTTCAACACTTTTGTCTATCTAGGGCTGCAGGAAACCACCGCCACAAACGCTCTGCTGATCAATAGCTTTATACCGATCCTCATCATCCTGCTGTCTCGCATAATAATAGGCACACCCATTACCCCAGGAAGACTGGCTGGTATCCTGGTCTCCACCATCGGGGTGCTACTGCTGGTTGTTCAGGGAAGTCTCGAAAACCTGTTGTCACTCAAAATCAACCAGGGCGACCTGTGGATACTGGCCGCCAGTTTTATATGGGCGATCTACTCCATCGGGCTGCGACGACGCCCTGCCGATCTGCCGGCGCAGACCTTTCTACTGGTCACTATAATTGTCGGCTTTCTCATCCTGAGCCCGATCTACTGGTTTAACCCGCTAAACGAACCGATATTCTCTCTCAACACCGGCAATCTGATGGCTATTGGTTATGTCGCGCTGTTCGCCTCCATCGGTGCTTTTCTCTGCTGGAATCAGGGAGTAAAGATTGTCGGTGCGGGCAGTGCGGGGCAGTTTATTCACCTGATGCCGCTTTTCGGCACCGCCATGGCGATTGCTTTTCTTGGAGAGCAGCTCTACTGGTTCCATGTCGTTGGTGCCGTCGCCATCGGTACGGGAATCCTTCTTTCGTTAAAAAATGATCAATGACATGCCACCATACAGGCGATACAAGCTCGCTACAGTTACCACTTTCCACATCAATCATTATCCGGTCCACGAAGCTGCTGTAGACCAGAATCAAATTAAAAATGGATCGGTTATCATATATCCAGCCGGATCTATTCAATCTCCTGTTAGAGACTGAAGCAAACCGGTGAAAAGCCACCACCGCAATCAGAGATAATCCTTATGACATACGCCGCAATCACTGGCTGGGGGAAGTGCATCCCACCGGCCAAATTGACCAACTCCGACCTCGAAACCCTGCTTGAGACGAGTAATGAGTGGATTGTCAGTCGTACCGGCATGGAGGAGCGGCGAATCTCTCATGTCCCGATGAGTGATCTGGCTCATATCGCCTGCGAGCACGCCCTTGCCGCCGCAGGGAAGAGTGCACAGGAGGTGGATCTGATTATTCTTGGCAGCTGCACCTACGATGAAATCGTACCCAACACCTCATCACGGGTACAAAAACTGCTGGGAGCGACTCATGCCGCCTGTATGGATATCAATACCGCATGCACCAGTGGCATGTACTGCCTGACCGTCGCTACTGCGATGATCAAAACCGGTGTTGCAAAAAACGCACTGGTGATTGGCGCCGAGGTAATCTCAAGGGCGATGGACTGGAGCAACCGCAATGTCGCCGTTCTATTTGGCGACGGCGCCGGTGCACTCTTTCTTGAAGCACAAATTGAAAAAGCAGGAGTGGTGGCCGAGTCGCTAGGGTGTTTCGGCGACGACCGCGATATTTTGGCGGTACGCGGTTTGGGTTTGAGCGATACCAACCGAGAACTCTCTCCTGAATTTGAGTGGGACTTTTCAGGTCAGGAGATATTTAAAAAAGCAGTCATAGGGATGAGCAAGGCCTGTGATGATGTGCTTGAAAAAGAGCAGCTGAAAAATAGTGAGATTGATCTGGTGGTTCCGCATCAAGCCAACCTGCGCATTATCGATGCCCTGGGAAAACGTCTGAAGGTAGACAAAGATAAGGTGTTTATCAATATTCAGCGCTACGGCAATATGTCTTCGGCTACAGCCATCATCGCGCTGGTTGAAGCAGTGGAAGAGAAAAGAATAGTACCGGGAGCAAGAGTATTGATGCCCGCCTTTGGTGCAGGGCTTACCTGGTGCGCACATCTAATCCAATGGGGCGAGCGCACCACCCCCATCGGCACATCTGATGCGAGCCTGCCACCTTGTAAACTCACGGGTTTGCAGTTGGTGGAAAAAATATGTCATCAGAGAGCATCTGAATAACTCAGGTACTGGTGTTCTTCTCAATGCCTAACACCTCACAGAAAAACCTTAAACATCTGGCCGCCTTAGTCTGGGTGACCGGTTTTGTTGTGCTTTTCATCAAAAGCGGCAACCTCCTTATAGAGGCGGAGAGAACGCTACCTGATCAGCCCTGGATTTGGTTAACCATTGCTGCCGGCGTACTCGTTGGCGGTGTAAAAGCAAAGTACTTATTCAGTAGACTATGCAGAAAAAATCTCAAGCGAATTGATAGCCTGTTGCAGCCAAAGATCTGGAACTTCTACCGGCTGCAATTTTTTATCTTTCTTTTTACGATGATTTTTATGGGTGCCTATCTATCCCAACTGGCACATGGAAACTATTACATGTTGTTAACACTCGCGGGAGTGGAACTCTCTGTTGCCACCGCACTGCTGGGGAGTTGTTACTGTTTCTGGAGTGAGTGACAGCTATAACTCAGCTGTGCCTCAGGTTTTGAATCTTGATAGGCACCCACGGTTGAATTACGTCAATGACCTCCAGCGCCCGGTTCCTCATCGGAACTGAGGCAGTTGACCCTATTCCGCCCCGAGCTCTTTGCAACATACAGCGCCTGATCCGCCCGGGATATTAGCGCCTCAAGCGTGGAGCCATCATCCTCGTAGCCTGCGACCCCGATACTGGCTGTGATCTGAATCTCTACCCCATTGGTTAACGTGATGACTTGCTTTTCAATATCTTCCCGCAGCCGCTCCGCAAGAACACGCGCGCTCTCCTTGTTGGTCTCGGGCAAAATAACCAGGATCTCCTCTCCTCCATATCTGGCCACTATATCTACATCCCTGACCTGCTCTCTTATCAATCTTGAAACATCTTCCAGCACACGGTCTCCCGCCTGGTGACCGTGGACATCATTGACCCGTTTGAAGTGATCAAGGTCCACCATCATGATGGAGGGGCTACGGTTGTAACGATCCGCCCGGCCCAGCTCAATACCCAGTTGGCGCCTCATCTCGCTCCGGTTCAGCAGACCGGTCAGAGGATCGTGAGTGGCAAGCCTCTGCAGTTCCTGCTGGTAGAGAGCCATCGCGTGCTGCTGTCGCTGCCAACTTCTGCCACTGATACCTATACCAATCACCCCCAATAGCCAGATGACCCCATAGGTGTAAAGAAGACGGGTGGTCTCCTGATGCTCTGCCTCCATGTAGGGAGATATGCGAAGGTTAATGCCAATACCTCCCGCCACGTCACCAAGAGTGCGGCCGGTAAACAGATGGCAGCGGTAGCACTTCGCAGCGATTTTAACAGGAACCAGAACCCGATAGCTCACCTCATCACCCATACTGGTGATTTCAGCAAACTGCTTGCCCGTCTCGTCGAGCCTTTGCAGCGCCTTAATTTCCCAGGGATCGGGGGCATTTTCACCACTCACGGGATCCATACAAGCGTGTCGCTACCTCGTGAAAGATTTTGGGACATCCAAGTCTCCAAAATCGACTCGCCTACGCGACAGCCGTTATGCCCCGACCGTCCTGCGTACGTCACGATTCCGTATTGCACATTGCAGCAAAGCTGCTTGTGCACTACTCCATCATGACTCCCGCAATGACTCTACGGCGTTTCGGATGCACTCCTTGTATGCCCTACATCGCTCCCTGCCGGTCGCAATTCCGGCCATACAACCGCGCCTACGCCTATCGGGGACTAATCGCCTCGGCTTTCAGCCTTCCATGGCGATCAGCGCTGGTCATGCGAAACCGGTTACCCTCACTGATGCCGAACTGCTTGGCCACTGCAGCAGCCACCACAAAACCATTCATCAGGGTCAGCTTTTTACCTGAAGGGGTGGTCACATTCTGTTCAGGAATGTGGGCCAATCCTGGATGAGGTTGAACTCTTTCACTGGTAGGAACATAGACCCCCCCATGGGAGCCGATCCACTTTCGTAGCGTCTCAATGGCAAGATAGCGACTCTCCGCATCCTGCTGCATGGCCAGACTTGTCTGCTCTTGAATTAAGGAAACATTCCAGTAAGCGGAAAAACCAAGCACTATGCTCCAGACCGCCAGAGTGGTCATCAGAAATACGCCGCCGGTTCTCCCCAGGAGTTTGGTGTTGATATCGGTGATGGTCATCTATCTGCTTTCAGCCTATCCCTATCTAACTAATATAGTCACAACTACGTAAAGAGCAGGCGCAGCCTACATATACGCAGTAAGTATAGTAGTAGATCGCCAGGATTCAGGATAATTTTAGCCGAACCGGTCTCTGACTGAGCGGAAGAGCAAGCTTCAAGAGGTTACTACCCGCCGGTTTCTCACGTTTCTGCCCTAAAAGCCTTCCGATACCCCCCCACACACTTAACAAGTGCGGCGGTTATTCCCTCTATCTAAGCCAAAGTTTGAACTGGATCAAATTTCCGCAACAGCTTCGGGAATAAATCAAGCCGCTGGGACGTTATCCAATTAACAAGTAAATAAAAGGTCATAAGGACGAGAAAATGATTCAAAAACAGCGTTGGCTACCCCTCATAACATCACTACTGACATTAACCGGATGCCAAACAGTACTGGAGAGTAAAACTCAGACAGAAGGCCCAAAACTCCTACCCGCTGAACTCCCGAGTTACACCGCCGGTGAGTTTTTCATGTTTGATAAAGGCATAGTTAATACCGTCCAGAGTAAATCCGGGAATATTGTGGAGTGGAAAAACAACTACAACATTACTCGGCGGGCACTTAGTAACTTTGTAATACCAGATCTGGCCTGGACCAATAGAACACGCAAGAGTAAAGGAGAGACCACAGCCCACCCGGGGACCCTCTGGCCTTTGAAAGTCGGCAACAGAGCGGTTATCCCCTTCAATCAGGTGATCACAAACCATGACGGCAGTGATCCAATGACACTCACTCGTGACTGGGAGTGCGCGGTAGCGGAAACGGCAACCATCAGCGTCATGGCAGGTACCTTCGACACCTACCAAATTATCTGCAAGCGCTTTTCTGAGACCAGTGGTCGCCTGAGAGCAACCCGTACCTTCTATTATGCACCCAGCATCGGCCATTACGTCTTGAAAGAGGATGACTATCGCAGCAATCCTGATAAACGTCAGGAGTTGGTTGCATACGGCTTTAACAGCACCTATCTACCCAAGCGTGAGCAGGAGACAAGCGTGTCGCTACCTCGTGAAAGATTTTGGGACATCCAAGTCTCCAAAATCGACTCGCCTACGCGACAGCCGTTATGCCCCGACCGTCCTGCGTACGTCACGATTCCGTATTGCACATTGCAGCAAAGCTGCTTGTGCACTACTCCATCATGACTCCCGCAATGACTCTACGGCGTTTCGGATGCACTCCTTGTATGCCCTACATCGCTCCCTGCCGGTCGCAATTCCGGCCATACAACCGCGCCTACGCCTATCGGGGACTAATCGCCTCGGCTTTCAGCCTTCCATGGCGATCAGCGGCTGATAAACACACTCGACAAAACACTGAATAGAAACCCGGATGGTATAGCAAGCACCTGGACTACAAAGTCCGGCAAGGTCACTGCAATGCTGGTGCCTACAACAAGTTATAGAAGCGACGAAGGCTCAAGCTGTCGCGAATACAAAAGCATCTACAACATAGGGGGGCGAATAGGTACCAGCAACCTCCGCAATGTTTGTAAAAAACAGGGCAAAAATAGTTGGATAAGAGCGAATTAACGGGGTCGTTTTGAGACCTAAATGAAGGAGTAAACCATGAAAAATAAGCATCATATTAAGCGAGTCTTCGATTTCGTGATGCAAAACGGGACATCCGAGTCCCCTTTTTGCACTCAATCTTCGACAGCCTATTATTGCCCCGGCCGTCCCGGTCTCCAGCACTACGCAATAACATCGCAAGCTCGTTACTGCTTCGTCGCTGACTCCCGAGATGACTTGACGTCGCGTTCGTATGCGATCTTTGGATTCCCTCTGGCGCTATGCGCACGCCGGGCATCCAGTATCGCCTCGCGACTACCGGGGACTAACCGCCTCGGCTTTCAGCCTTCCTTGGCGGTCAGCGAAAGCAAGAAGAGGAGAGTGTCGACCTGAGTCGTCGTGCTGCGCTGGCCAAACTGGGTCTGGGTGTTGCGGCTGTCTATGCCACCCCAGCGCTTATGGCCTTGAGCGAAGCTCATGCCAGTGGTGGAGGCGGCGGCGGTGGCGGTTCAGGTGGTGGTGGCGGTGATGGCGGCGGCTCAGGTGGTGGTGATGGAGGCGGCTCCGGCGGTGGTGATGGAGGGGCCTCCGGCGGTGGTGATGGAGGGGCCTCCGGCGGTGGTGATGGAGGGGCCTCAGGCGGTGGTGATGGAGGGGCCTCAGGCGGTGGTAACGGTAGCGGTGATGGCGGTGCTTCAGGTGGTGGTAATAATGGAGGCGTTACCGACCTCGGAAACGGTGGTACTGGAGCCGCAGATACGGGAGCAGGTGGTGCCGGAGCTGGAGATACTGGAACCGGCGGTGCTGATCCGGCAGGTACAGGGGTTTAGCCAAAACTCTTGTCAAAGAGGGCCCACCCGAGATGGGTGGGCCTATTCTCTACCCATGCAGATAGAGGATTCGGCTGTGAGCTCAACGCCATCCCTTTTTCAAATTAACGATTTACCCGGCACCATCTCCATTCGGGGTGGCCACAAGCAACTGTTGCCCGTAATGGAAAAACTGCTGCGCAACTGGCATATAGATCCAACTCTTTCTACTATTGATAAAGCACCCTTAATTTCCCTTGAAGAGAGCAGCAAAGGCTTCATTCGCAGGTCAAACTGGCTGAGTGGAGAGAAGCTCTACAAACATCCTGTCAATGCGGTCTGTGATTTTATCGTAGACCTGATACACGCTTATCTCTCAGATAAGCCGGACCTGCTCTGCCTGCACTGTGCCGGTGTAGAGTTTGCCGGCGGACTGGTGCTCTTTCCCAATACCTACCAGGCAGGCAAGAGTACTCTTGTGGTAAAGCTTGCGGCCTTGGGGCTACGACTATTCAGTGACGACGTCATACCCTACTCCATCAGCAAGAGAGAGGGCATGGCCCTGAGCATTCCACCCCGCTTACGTATCCCCCTGCCCAATATCGAAGACAATGACATGTGTAACTATATCAGCACCCACAAAGGTCCGAAAAGTGATCGTTTTCTCTACTGTGATGTAGAAGAAGAGATGCTGGCACCCCTGGGGGAATTTGCACCCATCGCAGGTATCACCATCCTTGAGCGCTCTGGTGAGCAGGCACCGAGGATCCAGGAGGCGGATAAAGGCGAGGTACTGCGCAACGTCATTTTGCGTAACTTTTCCCGCCGGAGCCCCGCTCTGAATATTCTCGACACACTGTATGATCTTGTGGAACGGACACCCTGCTATACACTGACTTACTCAACACCTGACCAGGCAGCCGAACTGCTAATAACCAAGTTTGGCACAAAGATGGATCAAGCAACAGCAAGGGAAACCCAGGGAAAGTCATGAGTAAAGCCACTACAGACAACCGCTTGATTAGCCGCCGACCAAACATCGAATACCGGAAGGTGGGTAGTTCAGGTTTTCTTGCCGATCAGACCAATGACACGGTCTATCACCTCAATCAAACCAGTTCTGCAATTTGGCACTATCTGGAACAGAGTGCCACCATGCAAGAACTTATCAATACCTTACAGGCCGCCTTTCCTGAGACCCCGGGGTTACAAATTGAAGAGGATGTAAAGAGTGCATTTAATCAAATGATTGAGAAAAATCTGATTGCTCCCTGTCTCGATAAAATGTAGTGGAGAGCCAACTCCCGGTCTAACATGACTCGGCCACCGGCACCCCAGGGGTAGCCTAATCATCCCGATTTTTGAAGGTTATCTTGGAAAAAGCATGGGCACTTTGAGACCATTAACAGCGGCCTGTTTATAGTATTTTATTTTATCCCCAATCTTGCGTTGAACCACAACACCCAGGACCTTCCACTCCAGCTTCTCAAGGGTGATATCCGGATAGATCATGCTATTCACGGCAACCAGACGCGTCCCTTCCTTATCCCTAACGTATTTACGAAACCAGTTCACCCCTTCTACTTCAGCAAAAACATAAGCACCATTATAGACACTATCGGTCGGATGGATGATAACTTCACACTGATCAGGAAACTCCGGCTCCATGCTGTCACCATCTACCAGTAAGGAATAATCTTCAATTTTGCTAGATTGCCTATCCTGGAGAATGTCATTGCTATCTATGGTATTGATCATGGAAAAGCTCTAATAGAGAAGGTTGATTTAGTTGCCATCAGAAACCACGGGGGCAGAACGTTAACGTGCTTAGTTTTTCTATTATGCACGATATGTGTATGCAGGACCCCACTCAGGTTTCTGAGTTGGAAACCGTGGTATGTTACAGATTGTTTTAAACGGTTAATCTCAGCCACCGATTTTTGGTATCGACTGGTGTATTTCGTTAGGTCTGTTTATAAAACGACTCAAGAACAAATAAATGAACCTTTTTCTTTTTTTGCAAAATACATCTTTTCATCTGCATTTTTAATAAGAATATCTCCCTCAACATACTCACCAGGCCCAATCCCAGATATCCCCATGCTTAATGAATAATCTGGATATCTTTCAGAAAATCTCTTTATTACTTTATTACAGATATCTCTCGCATTCTCAATGTCGCATTCTGGGAGAATTAAACAAAATTCATCTCCACCATATCGGCAAGCCACATCTACTTCTCTGATGCTATCGAGCATTGCTTGTCCTATATTTTTAAGAACCTCATCCCCTTTTATATGCCCCTGTGTGTCATTAATTTTCTTGAAATGGTCGACATCAAAGTAGACTATCGACAGTTTTGAATCACGCCTTTTTGCTGTCGCAAGCTCTCTTCGCAATACATCTTGCATAGCTCGTTGATTGTATATACCAGTAAGCGGATCCAGCCTTGCCTGCTCTTCTAATTGCCGTGTTCTTTCAGCTACTTTTTCCTCCAGACTTTTTGCATAGGCTTCCGTTTTTCTTTTAGCCGACTCAATTTCACCTACCAAACTATCAATGTATGTATCAAATACAAGCGTATTGTCAAAATAAAGCAGGTTATCTAACACATATAATATGCGGCCTAAGACTTCATTATTATCAATATTGTTTTTCAATACCTTCACAATGAGCTCTTTTAGCATTCTTATTGCTGAAATATAGAGCTTTGGTTCCACGCCTATTCGTTTATGAACCATGCCAATTCTTAATCTATTATTAACGTATTCGCTGTCATAATTACCAGCAAATAGATCAATAATGTATTTACGCTGTGCGTTACGTAAACGTAGTAATGTATCTGCATCTCCAATTAACAGTGATACCTCATCTATCCCCGTTTGTTTTTCATAAAACTCATCTACAATTATGTCGACATTATCTTCAATGAGAATTTTATATTTTGACAACAGGTGTAAAGACTCTTTATCAAGGCCAAGCAACTCCATGCGACCAGCGATTTCAACGTCACTAATCTTCATTTGCTCAATAAGTGTTGCTTCTGTACGCTTCATCCTATTCTCCTTGTTGACCCAACAACCAAGGACAGACCACAGTTTCTTGATGCTTCGGGTTTGACTGCCAAAAGACTTGGTCTTTAAACGATACTATCGTATGTACATGGTAGCACGGCATTCATTCCACGCAGGACTTCATGCCATAGACAACTGGGAACTGGCTGCCACTTAAGCTCCTCGGCTGTCAAAATCTTGGCCTGTACCCGGCTGTCTCCAGGAACAAGTTTTCTCCATGTTCTTTGCGTCTTCTCAGCATTCTCTGTGTCCAACTTTTCCGGCCGATGATCAACAACAGTCAGGAAGTGCTACGGTTATGAGGAAAACAGCAGCTGAAAGTACTCCCCTCTCCAGGGGTGCTCTCCACCTTGAGCAGAGTTTCGTGATGGGAGAGGACATGTTTGACGATGGCGAGGCCGAGACCGGTGCCACCGCTCTGACGTGAGCGGCCGACATCGACTCGGTAGAAGCGCTCGGTGAGGCGAGGGATATGTTCAGGTGCTATGCCAATACCGGTATCGGTTACGGAGAAACGGGGGCCGGAGCCGGTCTGCCCCCAACTGATTGTTATCTCCCCATTTTCCGGGGTGTAGCGAACGGCATTGTAGACCAGATTGGAAAAGGCGCTCTCCAACTCCGGCCCATAACCCACCAGCATCAGGTGGTCATCGACATCGAGAGTGAAACGGTGTGCCCTCTCACCACTGAGCTGTCTGGCACCATCAACAATGGTATCAATCAGCGCCTTCATAGAAACTACACCCTCACGGCTGGGACCACTTCCGGACTCAAGGCGGGCGAGCAGCAATAGATCCTCGACGATGTGCTGCATACGGCTGGTCTGCTGCCCCATCTGCTGGAAGATACCCTTCCATTGGGCAAAGGCTTCATCCTGACTGTCCTGCATGGTCTCGATATAGCCGTGAACCACCGTCAATGGCGTGCGTATTTCGTGGGAAACGTTAGCGACAAAATCGCGACGCATATTTTCAAGCTGATTCAGGCGAGTGATGTCACGCGCCTGCAACAGGCGTTTACCCTTGCCATAGGGGACGACCCGCACCTCAAGACTTGTCCTCTCATTTGCCGGTGAGGGAATCTGCAGCGGGTGACTGTAGTCACCCGCTGACAGGTAAGAGTGAAATACCGGATCCTGCACCAGTCTACCGATGGATGCCCCCTTGTCACGCTTGCGCTTAAGTCCCAGCATCTCCGCAGCGACACTATTCCACCACTCGGCACCTCCTTTTTCATTGAGCACCAGGGTGGCGTCGGGAAGTGCACCGGTAGACTCCAGAAGGCCACTGAGCATTTTGCTCAGCTTGCGCTTCCGTTTGCGGGCCCGCGCATGGAGAAGATCGACCCGGTCTATTAGTGTTTGCCAGATACCGACAGCGTAAGGGCGAGCGTTCCGTTTGGGATTTTCCAACCATAGACTGAAGCGGTAAAGCTGGTAGATGTGCCAGCAGAGGTAGAGAAATAGAGCTGAGAGCAGTGTGGTGAGTAGTTGGTCGATCAATATCGCCGGCAGAGCCAGCAGCACAGCAACAGAGCCGACGACCACCAGTTCAGCACGCCAAGCCCGTCTATGGCTCACCTGCCGTCGTCCTGCTCAGAAAAACGGTAGCCTGCTCCGCGCACCGTCTGCACCAGACTATCTACGCCGAATGGCTCAAGAACCTTACGCAGGCGTCGGATATGAACATCCACAGTCCGCTCCTCTATATAGACATTGGTACCCCAAACCATATCCAGCAGCCTGGCGCGGCTATAGACCTTGTCACGGTGCGCCATAAAGAAGTGCAGCAGTTTAAACTCGGTGGGCCCAAGCTCCACCTCTTTACTATCGACGGTCACCCTATAGGTAGAGGGATCAAGCACCACCCCACCCGCCTCCACGACCTCTTCGGTGGCATGGGGTGCCACCCGTCGCAAAATCACCTTGATACGTGCCATCAGTTCGCGTGGGGAGAACGGTTTGGTGATATAGTCCTCGGCGCCGCACTCCAGCCCCCTTACCTTATCATCCTCCTCGCCCCTGGCGGTAAGCATGATCACGGGGATATCACGGGTCAATTTGTCCTGTTTCAGCTCACGGGTCAGCTCTATGCCACTTTTTCCAGGGAGCATCCAGTCCATCAGGATCAGATCAGGCACCTTGCGCATCAGGTACTCTCTGATACCCGCCTCATCTTCCACGCCGACAGTCTTATAGCCACCCTGCTTAAGTGCAAAACTGACCATATCCCGGATGGCGGGCTCATCTTCAACGATCAGGATGGTTGCTGACATGGTCTAGGAGCCTGTCCGAGAATAGGAGCCATAGCGAGGAAAAGCCATTTTGAGTCCATATTATTGATCATTTGAGGCGAATAGTCGCTCTTATTTAACGAAAATGAGCGGGGAAATGGGCCAAAAGGGCTTTCCCGCAGTAGGTTCTCTATTCTCGGACAGGCTCCTAGTAGTCACCTCTTACCGACGGGAGAGCCTCTGAGCTAAGTCTAGACGAAATGCGCTGTTCAGAGGCTCCAACAGAGAGTATTACACCTGAGAGACTGTTACCGTTTGATGACAGCCGTCCGGTAAATCCGGAATAAGGTTACCAGCTGAAGAGCACCCACTGAGGAATGGCGGTGTGGGTCGGGTGATCCTCCTCCCGGACATCCATCACCCCGTCACCATTGCTGTCGAGCAGAAAGTAGGGAGGACCTGCCGCCGGAGTGATCTTCTCCATAAAGACCCGGCCATTGACACTATAGCGCTCTACCCTGCCCCTACTGTCTTCAACAATATTCACATCCGGTTCCAGCACTTCACCACTCTCAACCTGTGGCGGAATATCCGGTGGCTCCGGCACAGGAGCGTTCTGAGCGATGGCCAGAGGCAAGGCCAGTGACAACCCCAGAGTAAGTAACGACTTTTTCATTATTTTAGTTCCTTTGCTCAATCAGTGACCTCATCCAACATCACTGTCTCTTACTGTTTTGTCGGCAACATCGACGGATTATTGATAGATATTATTATAGTTCCTGCATGAAATCCTTCACGCCGTTCAAATTCTGGTTCAGGCCGCCCCTTTTCTGCATAATAGCGGCCCACTCTCCTCCCAATGAACCTCACAGCAGATGAAAGTTTTATGCCACACCTGATATGCAAGACCTGAATCCCAGCCAACGAGAGGCGGCATGTCATATCGACGGTCCCCTGCTGGTACTGGCGGGCGCCGGTTCCGGCAAGACGCGGGTTATCACCCGCAAGATAACCTATCTTGTGGAGAAGGTCGGTTTTGACCCCCGCCATATCACTGCAGTGACCTTTACCAACAAGGCGGCCAGGGAGATGAAAGCACGGGTTAGTGAACTGCTTCAGGGAAAAAACGCCAAAGGTCTAAGCATCTCCACCTTCCACACTCTCGGCCTCAATATTCTCAGACGCGAGCACCGGTTACTGGGATACAAATCCGGTTTCACCATCTTTGACTCTCAAGACAGTGAAGGGTTGCTAAAGGAACTACTACGCAAGGGTAAAGGGGATGATGAGGTGGCCAACAGTTACCAGTGGCGCATCTCCGGCTGGAAAAACGAAATGCTATCACCGGAGCAGGCGATAGCCCAGGCGGAAGATGACCTGGGAATGCGCACGGCCATGCTCTACGCCCAGTACCAACGTTCGCTCAAAGCCTACAACGCCGTCGATTTCGATGACCTGATTCTGTTGCCGGTACAGCTGTTCGATGAAGAGCCGGAGGTACTCGACCGCTGGCAGGACCGAATCCGTCATCTGCTGGTGGATGAGTACCAGGACACCAACCTCTGCCAGTACCAGTTGGTCAAACAGCTGGTAGGGGTGCGACAGGCGCTGACGGTGGTGGGTGATGACGACCAGTCGATCTACGCCTGGCGCGGTGCCCGACCGGAGAACCTGATCCGCCTGAAAGAGGACTTTCCACGACTCAAAGTGGTGAAGCTGGAGCAGAACTATCGCTCCTCCGGGCGTATCCTCAAGGCAGCCAACCGGCTGATTGCCAACAACCCCCATGTATTCGAAAAGCGCCTCTGGAGCGAGTTGGGGCCGGGGGAGCCGCTACGCGTGATGAGCTGTAAAAATGAAGTTCATGAGGTGGAGAAGGTGGTCTCCGAGATCACTCACCACCGGCTAACGAAAAAGAGCACCTATGGTGACTACGCCATTCTCTACCGAGGTAACCACCAGGCACGGCTGTTTGAGACCGCCCTGCGGCAAAACGATATCCCCTACTTTCTCAGCGGCGGTACCTCATTTTTCAGCCGCAACGAGATCAAGGATGTGATGGCCTATCTGCGCCTGCTCGCCAACCCCGATGATGATGCCGCTTTCCTGCGCATCGTCAACACGCCCAGACGAGAGATCGGTTCCACCACCTTGGAGAAACTAGGCAACTACGCCACCTCACGCGGGCTTGGTCTGCTGGCAGCCTGCGAAGAGCTGGGTCTGGAGCAGATCCTTGAGAAGCGTCCCCTGGAGCGTGTCCGTACCTTTACCCAATGGGTCAGGGAGTATCAGCGTAGCGCCGAGTCCGATCACCCGGTCAATACCGTGCGCAGCCTGCTCAACGATATTAACTATGAAGGCTGGATCTACGACAAAGCCTCCAGCGACAAGGTGGCGGAGAGGCGTTGGGGCAACGTATTGGAATTGGTCGAGTGGCTCGACAATCTGCACAAGGGCGATCGTGTGGGAGAGAGTCTGGCGGAGATAGTCAGTCACCTCACTCTGCAGGATGTACTCGATCGACAGAGTGAGGATGAGAGCGAAGACAGAGTCAGCCTGATGACCCTCCACGCCTCTAAAGGGCTGGAATTTCCCCACGTTTTCCTTGTCGGCATGGAGGAGGAGTTGCTGCCTCACAAAAGTAGCATCGAAGAGGATAATATCGAAGAGGAGCGACGCCTCGCCTACGTCGGCATCACCCGCGCACAGCGCACACTTACCATCAGCTACGCCGAAAAACGCAAAAAATTCGGTGAAATCATCCCCTGCGAGCCGAGCCGCTTCCTTGATGAACTGCCAGAGGAGGATCTCAACTGGGAAAGTAAAAACAGTGAGCTCTCGAAGGAAGAGAAACAGGAGCGGGGCAACACCCACCTAGCGAGTATGAAGGCACTGTTGGGTGGGTGAGAAGGACTGAAGCTGGCAACAAGGTTTCTGCTATCCATCTGAAAAATTCGTAACATTTAGCTACAAAGACCAAGATTAAGTATCTGGGTGTAGGAGCGCTTTCTTGAAGCGCGATGAACAATCACAGCACAGTCTCCTTTCCATCGCGGTTCGAGAAACCACTCCTACGTCAAATTACAGGTTATTGCGCATGCCACACGCAAAAAGACCGCCGATTGGCGGTCTTTTTGGATTGAAGCTACTAAAGCGAACTTAGAGGGAGAGCAGCCACTCCACCACGGTGCGGATGTCCGCCTCTGGAACATGACCGTTAGGAGGCATGGGAATCTGGCCCCAGGTACCGCTGCCACCGTTCTTAATCTTCGCCACCAGCATCTCAAACGCAGCAGCATCACCCTTGTACTTAGCCGCTACATCTTTATAGGCGGGACCAAGTACCTTGACTGCAACCTGATGGCACGCCATGCAACCCTTGGCCTGGGCCACGGCCTGAGGATCACCACCACCCGCAGGTGCCGCTACAGGAGAGGATGCTGGAGCCGCAGCAGGGGCCGGAGCAGCAACCTTAGCCGCCTCGGAGCCGGTGATCACGACCTCACCCACTGGCTTGATACGTTCATTCACAGAAGCGTTGGCGCTGCCGGCAACAGCCGCACCTCCTTTCTGGAACTGTGCAGCAGTCAGAGAATAGATCAGAAAGTTGACCACCAGGATCAAACCAACACCCACAATAGTCGAGCCAAAACTCATAGCACCTTTATTTTCCACTGTTACAACCCCTCATTGCTAAAGACCATCTGTGCAGGGACAAAATAGCCGCCAGCCACCACAGAACAAAATAGTTTATCAGCATATGGTAATACACTACGGGGTACTTTTTCTACAACAACACGGGATTTCTATAGAAAAATCATGAAACAAGCATAGACTATCGACTGAACTGCCGCTATTCTATGGCGCCTTCCACAACCGTCCATTGTGGAGAAGAGTTCAAGCGCCCGTAGCTCAGCTGGATAGAGTACCGCCCTCCGAAGGCGGGGGTCACAGGTTCGAATCCTGTCGGGCGCGCCATACAAACAAACCCGCTTTCGAGCGGGTTTTTTTGTGTGGCAAGTTCGACAGCCATGATGAGAACCTGCAGGTTCGACAAATCGGCAGGAAGCCGGTTTGGACGACGGCGGAGCCGGCGCCCTGAAAGGGTGAGGGCCAGGGATGGCCCGAATCAATCCTGTCGGGCGCGCCATACAAACAAACCCGCTTTCGAGCGGGTTTTTTTGTGTGGCAAGTTCGACAGCCATGATGAGAACCTGCAGGTTCGACAAACCGGCAGGAAGCCGGTTTGGACGACGGCGGAGCCGGCGCCCTGAAAGGTTAAGAGACAACGTCCGGCACTTCATCCTCCACCCAGTCGCCATAAGCGAGCATCCGCTCCTGGTGGCAGCTGGGACAGAAGTAGCGGATCTTGCAGCTGAAGGCGAGAATATAGCCATAACCGCAGCCATGGCAGTAGATGCGGGCAAATCCCTTGTGCAGGTCGCCGCAGTCAATAAAACGCTCCAGCGGGGGGGCCAGATACCCGTAATAAATAGTGCTTACTATTGTCTTTTTGCATAACCTATATGAAATAGGGAAATTTTTGCTATTGTTTTATACAGATAAAGGGAGAAACAACTATGCCGCCGTCTTCCCCCGATAATAAGACCAAGCCGGACAGTGAACATATTGATTTACAAGGGAAGTTATGCCCTTTCGCCGTGATGTGCGTGATCAGGGGGGTAGATGGGATGCGACAGGGTGAAGAGAAAACCTTTCTGGTCGATGACCCTCTTGCCACCAAGTCAGTCCCTGAAGAGCTAAGTGAATACGACGGGATCACATACGAGATCGAAAAAGTAGAGAAGGGTTGGGCTATCTCGATAAAGAAGGACCTGACGTGAGGATTTCCATCTTCAGTAGGAGTACCATGCTATGGGCTGCGGCCTTTGCCGTGCTCAACGTCGTAATGTATCTGACGATCCAGAGATTCTGGATCGGAGGCAGTAGTTTTCTGCCGCTTATCGGTGAATTCGGGCCGAACAACGCGTTCATTTTTGCCCTGGTCGTCAATCTCGGTGTAATTATCGGCGCCTTCCTTGCCGCCCGGCAAAATGGAGAATTCATCCTCCGCCCAATAAAACGTGAAAATATCGGCCGCGTGGTCCTGGGAGGGCTCCTGATAGGGATAGGTGTTTCCCTCGCGCCCGGCACCTGTACCACCGCCTTTGTCACCGGGATTCCGATGCTTTCAGTCGCCTCTTTTCTCTCAGCCGTCGGCATTTTCGTTGGTGCTTACATCGCTTTTCGCGCAACCTGGAAAGGGTAGGTGAGTTGATGGGATTTACGAGATGTCATTTCCACTCTTATTGATCATTGGCCTGCTGTTCGGAATAGGCTTTGGCTTCTTTGCCCAGCGTGCAGGGCTCTGTATTGCACATGGCCTTGGTGAAATCTTTGTTGGTAAAGGAAAGCGTTTTCTCAGGCTGATTCTGACCATTTTTATCATAACAAGTGCCGGCTTTCTATTATCCGCCGCTGTAGACCCCTCGTTGGGCTTGAAGGCTGTGGGTCAGCTGCGAGGGTATGGCTTCTACAATATCATCGCCGGCATCTGCTTCGGTGCGGGAATCTATATCAATGGAGGCTGTATTCTCGGCACCCTGCGACAGGTTGGGGAGGGCAGTATGCTGCATTTGATCTCCATACTCTGTTTTATTCCCGGTATGGCAATCGTTTTCTACGGACTCAATCCGATTTTGAGTGGGGGCTATGAGGTGCAGAAACTCCTTCTGCCCCAACTCCTGGGTACTTCCCCCCTCCTCGTAACCTCCGCATTGGTCCTATTGTCTCTTCTGCTTCTGCACCGGCTTCTCAAACGATAGGAAAAACAGGGCTGTAACCATGTCGCACTCAGACGATTCAAGGGTAGAACATTACCTGGAGGTGATGGAGTCGAGAAGCCGTGTATTCAGGCTGATGTATGACACCGTTATCGAAGTTGAATCGGCCGATGAACAACAGATCTATGACATTATCTGCAAAAACCTGCGGAGTATCTGTGGAGCAAAGCACTCTGCCATTGCCTCTTATGATGCCGCATCGAAGACCCTTTCACTGAGATCCACACATTCTGAGGCGGGGGCAAGAGGTGATGCCGGAGAAAAGAGCCTGTCTCTCAGCCAGGAGTTGGAAACGTTGTTCACCTCCCAATATTTGATCCAGTGTGAGGATAGCGATCAACTGACTCAGGTGAGTACGCTATTCAGTGATGCGCTCAGTAGCTGTACGGACGAAAAGTATGCCGCATTTTCCTGTGTGCAGGGGGGTGAGTTACTCGCTATAGGTGCGTTGCAGATAGAGACCGACCAAAGATTGCGCATGAAGGACCTGATTGAGTCCTATCTGAAACTGGCCGGAATGATCATTCAAAGGAGTCGAGCGAGTCTTCGATTTCGTGATGCAAAACGGGACATCCAAGTCCCCCTTTTGAACTCAATCTTCGACAGCCTATTATTGCCCCGGCCGTCCCGGTCTCCAGCACTACGCAATAACATCGCAAGCTCGTTACTGCTTCGTCGCTGGCTCCCGAGATGACTTGACGTCGCGTTCGCATGCGATCTTTGGATTCCCTCTGGCGCTATGCGCACGCCGGGCATCCAGTATCGCCTCGCGACTACCGGGGACTAACCGCCTCGGCTTTCAGCCTTCCTTGGCGGTCAGCGAATGCTCTAAAGACGCTTGAACGACAAGCGGTTCAGCTGGAGGAGTGGAACCTCGAGCTGAAAATCCGTGTGGATAAACAGCTGGCCGAGCTGGAGCGGATGGGGCGTTTAAAACGATTTCTCTCTCCGCAGCTCGCAGAGCTGATTATCAGCTCGGATAACGAGAGCGTATTGGACAGCCACCGGCGCAACATCACTGTGGTCTTTTGCGACCTGCGTGGTTTTACCGCTTTTTCGGAGACGGCGGAGCCAGAAGACGTGATACAGGTACTGCGTGACTATCATGAGTTGGTCGGTCCTCTGGTTTTTCAGCATGAAGGGACTGTGGACAGCTTTATAGGCGATGGCATCATGGTTTTTTTCAATGACCCCGTGCCCTGTAACGAGCCATCCCGAAGGGCGGTAGAAATGGCCATCGAGATGCGTGACCGAGTCAAATCGCTATCAGCGAAATGGGAGAAACTCGGTTTTCACCTGGGGTTCGGTGTCGGCATCGCAGAGGGGTATGCGACCCTGGGTATTGTCGGATTCGAGGGCCGTATCGAATACTCTGCCATCGGCTCCGTTCCCAATCTGGCGGCACGATTGTGTGACGAGGCAAGAGATCGTCAGATTCTCATCAGTCGACGGGTCGCAGCCTCCCTGGAGGGGGTATTGGAAGTCAAACCGATTGGTGTGTTGAACCTGAAGGGATTCCATGAGCCGGTACCGGCTTTTGATGTGCCGTAACTATTCAGCACTATTCTGGATGAGGTGAATAGAGATCCATATCATCCTCCAGAGTTGGGGACCGCCGGTTCGAAATCGGGCGCACCACAAATAAACCTGCTAAAAAGCAGGTTTATTTGTGGTGGTTCCTCTACCCAGTAAAACTAAGGAAGCTCTACGGTCATGCTAATTTAGAACCCCCAAACCAGAGAAGCCACCCGACGGGTGGCCTCTCTGTTCCGTGATCAGAAGACTAAAGTCAGAACATATCTCCATTGACCAGGAAATGTACCCAGATACTGGCGGCGTAGCCCAGGGCAATAGCCCAGGTCCAGCGCAGGTGGCCAAAGAAGGTGTAAATCCCTCTCGCCTGCCCCATCACCGCCACACCGGCAGCAGAGCCGATCGACAGCAGTGAGCCACCGACACCGGCTGTCAGCGTCACCAACAGCCACTGCCCCTGAGACATTTCAGGCATCATCGCCAGAACCGCAAACATCACCGGAATGTTATCGATGACCGCTGAGAGTACGCCAACCAGAATATTGGCATTGGTAGCACCCAGATCAACATACATCAGCTCGGAGACCAGGGCGAGGTAGCCCAGGGTGCCGAGACCGCCGACACAGAGGATGATGCCGTAGAAGAACATCAGGGTATCCCACTCCGCTCTCTCCAGAGACTTGAAGATATTGTAGTGCTCTTTCCTCCCGACAGACTCTGCCGTTGTTTCCAGATCCAACTGGTCTGCACCAAAGCCTGGATCAGACAGCTGGTCAGCATCCATGGCGGTTGCACCAATTTTCTTATCACGACGCTTGAGGTAGTAACCAAACAGTTTCAGAAAACCAAGCCCTGTCATCATACCCAGCACCGGAGGCAGATGCAGGAAGTTATGGGCGGAAACCGCCATGGAGATAGTAAGAATAAAGAGACCGACCACAATAAAGGCGCCATGTTCCAGCACTGCTTCCTCTTCAATCGCCTTTGGCTGCTCTTTGGGGACGGCGAAAGACATGATGACCGCCGGTATCAACCAGTTAACCACCGAAGGAATGAACAGCAGGAAGAAGGTTTCAAACGAAACTATACCCTTCTGCCAGACCATCAGGGTGGTGATATCACCAAATGGCGAGAAGGCACCACCGGCGTTGGCGGCAACCACGATATTGATACAGGCCACCATAACGAAACGGGTATTATCACCGCCTACCGCCATAGCAACCGTTGCCATCAGCAGTGCAGTGGTCAGGTTATCGGCAACAGGGGAGATAAAGAAGGCCAGCAAACCCGTAAGCCAGAATATTGTTCTTAGCGAGAAGCCCCGGCTAACCAACCAGACGCGCAGTACATCAAATACGCCGCGCTCCTCCATGGTGTTGATATAGGTCATCGCTGCCAGCAGGAAGAGGAACAGTTCGGCAAACTCAAGCAGATTGTGGCGTACAGCCATCTCAGCAGTGTGATTATCACCTATCGATACATATGCAATCGCCACCAAGGCCCAGATAAGACCGGCAGCGACCATGACCGGTTTTGATTTTCTCAGGTGGATGTTCTCTTCAGCGATAACCAACGCGTAAGCCACAACGAAGATGGCCACACAGATGAAACCAATCGTGCTTGTGGTAAAGTCATGCATCTCACCACCGGATGCAAACGCCAGCATCGGCATAAAAAACAGCGTGGCAAAAAGCATCAGTGATGCGGTAGGGTTCAGGTGCTTTCGAGGGAGACTCCAGCGTACCCCCTCCGTATAATTATCGTTGCCCATATTATTTTCCTTATTGCAGATTGTAAAAATACCCAGCGCGGTTACAGCAGGGAAGCTGTAAAACCGAAAAAATCCTGACATAAAGTCAGAAAACCCCCATAATGGCGGCCCCCTGAACCGAATAGAGTAAATGATACCCTAATATCCGCCTCATTACGCGGATTAGCTGCTAAGAAACTACTGAAAAAGTCTGGCCGAATTGAATTGTGCTCAGTAAGCACAAGGTCGAGGGGGCGATAGCAGATTATCAGCAAGATTTACGATCAGTTTTTGCTGAAAACATGACAGACCGTCATGTCCTGCTCATTGGCTCCCCAACGAAACCAACCAGATAGTGGCTTACCAGTGACTCAACAATAGCCGCCGCCTCTTTGCCGCCGCCTCTCTCCAGGCTACCCACCTGACGGAGGGTACAGACACCGTGTATGCCACTCCAGAGGGCGTTGGCCGCCAGACGTACCTCACTGTCACTGGAACCGGTGCCGAGTTGTCGAAGCGGCCCCTCTACCAGTAGAAAAAGGCGTTCGATTTTCTCCTGATACCACAGCGGCCCCTCTTCACCCTCTGCAAGTCGATGTTCAAAGACGGCACTCCAGAGATTGGCCTGCTCAGCGGCAAACGCAACGTATGCATGGGCCAGTTTGAGAATGCAATCCTGGGGTTTACTGCAGTGCCGCACAGCCTCCTCAAGAAACAGGTGGAGCTGGTCCAGGGTCCTGGCATTAAGATTGAGAATCAGTTCATCCTGATTACGAAATACGACGTATAGGGTGCCCGGGGCGTAGCCGATCTTTGCGGCAACCTTCCGCGCCGTCAGACCCGAAAGTCCTTCCTGCCTGACGATCTCCACAGCCGCATCCAGCGCCATACGGCTGATCTCTTCACGGCTGTGATCACTACGTCGCCCCATCTTACACCTCTAAGTCAATCTCTAGGAGCCTGCCCGAGAATAGAGAACCTACTGCGGAATGCTCCTTTTGGCCCATTTTTCCACTCATTTTTGTTAAATATGCCCAATATTCGCCTCAAATGATCGAAAAAATGGACTCAAAAAGAGCACCCCTCGCTACGGTTCCTATTCTCGGACAAGCTCCTAGTCAGGTTCAGGTTAGCTAATCATAAAACAATGTTCAAAAAAATATATTGAACATTGTTTAATTATCAGCTATAAACTAAACATAGTTCAAAATAACTCGCCATCCCGGCATTTTTTTGGACTCTATTTTGAACGCTGTTCAATTTAAGGAGATAACGATGAAACTGAGAAAAAGTCCATTCCGTCTGGGATTGATGCTGCTCTTATCCATTTTTACCACTTGGTTCTCCCTGGCGGATGCCGCCGGACTGCTCACCCCGGCGGACAAAAGTCTGCCGGAGCTGGAGATCAAACAGCATGAAGTAGAGGTGACTATCGAAGATAGCTACGCCATTACCCGCGTCGAGCAGACCTTTCACAATCCCTACAGCAGAGACCTGGAGGCGATCTACTCCTTTCCGGTACCCGAACATGGCGCGGTGGCCGAGTTCACTCTCTGGATCGACGGCAAACCGGTAAGCGGCGAGGTGCTGGAGAAAAAGGAGGCCCGTAAAGTCTACGAAGAGGAGAAGGCCGCCGGTCGTGAAGCCGGCATCACCGAGAAGGATAGCTATAAAACCTTTGATGTCAGCGTTCACCCTGTACGGGCCGGACAAGAGACAAAGATACGCCTGGTCTATCTCCAGCCCGCCCATATCGACAGCGGCATCGGCCGCTATGTATACCCGCTTGAAGAGGGTGGCGTGGACGAGGCAAAGCTCTCCTTCTGGACCGCCAATGAAAAGGTCAGGGAGCGCTTCAGCTTCAAACTGAAGGTCAAATCCGCCTGGCCGGTGGATGCCCTACGCGCCCCAAGCCACCCCCAGGCCGCCATCAGCCACAAGAGTGACGGAGAGTGGGACATGGTGATCGACAGTGGCACCCAGAGCACGAGCAACACCCGGGAGGAGACCCCTAACACCTCTCCTTCCACCGCCACCTCCGGACAACCTGTCTACACCCTGGACAAGGATATCGCAGTCTACTGGCGTCAGGCCGACAATCTGCCGGGAGCAGTGGAACTGATCGCACACAAACCCGCCGACGCAAAAAAAGGCACGTTTATGATGGTGGTAACACCGGGCGATGATCTGCAACCCATCACCGAGGGGGGCGACTGGACCTTTGTCCTCGACATCTCCGGCTCAATGAATGGTAAATATGCCGCCTTGGCGGAGGGAGTGGAGAAAGCACTGAGCGCCATGCGCTCTAACGACCGTTTTCGCATCGTTCTGTTTAACAACAGGGCTCATGAGATGACCAACGGCTATGTCACCGCCTCCGCCGAAAATGTGGCTCGTTATATTGAGAAAGTGGCAAAGGTGCAGCCCGGCAATGGTACCAACCTCTACAGTGGCCTCAAGTTGGGCCTAAAAGGGATTGACGCCGATCGTACCTCAGCCATCATGCTGGTCACCGACGGTGTTGCCAATGTCGGTGAGACCGAGCAGCGTAAATTCCTTGAGCTTATCGATAAACGGGATATACGGCTCTTCACTTTTATTATGGGCAACAGCAACAACCGTCCCATGCTGGAGGCGATCACTAAAGCCTCCAACGGATTCTATATCAGTGTATCCAACAGTGACGATATCGTCGGGCAGATACTGTTGGCCAAGAGCAAGGTGACCCACCAGGCGCTGCATGATGTGGAGGTCGATATCAAAGGGATCAAGGTTGCCGAGATGACACCAAAACGTATCGGCTCACTCTACCGTGGACAGCAGCTGGTGATACTGGGGCACTATTGGGGTGAGGGCGAGGCGGATGTCACCCTTAGCGGCAAGATATCGGGTAGCAAAACCGCTTACAAAACCCGCTTTGCCTTTCCCAAAAACAGCAGTGAAAATCCTGAGCTGGAACGCCTATGGGCCTACGCCACTATCGAACATCTGGCCAATGAGATGAACGACTTCGGTGAAAAGGCCGATCTCAAGCAGGCGGTGACCGATCTGGGTGTGGAGTATGGTCTGGTAACCGACTACACCTCCATGGTGGTATTGCGTGATGAGGTATTTCAACAACGCGGGATCGAGCGTCGCAATAAAAAGCGCCTGGCCGTTGAGGAGAGCGCACGTCAACAGCGTGCCACTCGCCCAGCACAGAACCGACGCGTGGACAGCGCCCAGCCGATGTACAGCAGCAACCGGGCGACCACACGCGGCTCATCAGGAGGCGGGGCCATCGATCCACTCGGCCTGATAATTCTGGCCGGTATCCCCGCACTTCTGATCTTCAGAAGAAAAGGAAGTGAGGGCTGATCGGTGACGGCTTTCCAGCCACAACCGGTGCGCCATGACAGCCGACTGCTGCCATGGCGCACCCTCGCTCTGACACTCCCGGCCCTGCTGCTCTATTGGCTGCTGGGTCCGGCGCCGGAGGCACTGGTCTATGAGCGTGAAGCCATCGCCGCCGGTGAGTGGTGGCGGCTACTGACCGGACACTGGGTTCACAGCGACCTGCAGCATCTGCTGTTTGACGTTGCCGGACTGGCGATTACCGCTTACCTGTTTGAGAAATCCCCCCTCTGGCAGCTACTCCTGCTGCTGGCAACGGCAACCGTTGTCATTGATGCCTGGCTCTGGTGGCAGATGCCCTGGATGCAAGCCTACTGCGGTCTCTCTGGGCTGCTCAATGCACTCCTTGCCTGTGGCCTGATGACGTTATGGAGAAGCAGAAATGACCCTGCCTACCTGTTGATTGGCTCTCTCGCAACACTCAAGATCGCTGTTGAGATATCACAGGGCAATGCAATATTCACATCCACCGCATGGGCGGCGGTACCCGAAGCCCACGCGGCAGGGTTGGTGGCCGGCCTATTGGCGGGCACCCTCTTCATTTGGTTGGAAAGCAACCTAACCCCCGATAGTCCAAACGTACATCAGAAACATCACAATTGATCCGCGATAATCAACTGATATATGCTGGTGGGAGCTTTTTACCCAATTCACTCCGCCCAGTGCCGGACAGGCACAGCGATAACCTGGAGAGTAATCAAGTGACAATACGCATTGGTATCAATGGCTTCGGCCGTATGGGACGCCTTGGGCTACGTGCAGGCTGGAACCGGCCGGAGTTTGAAATTGTGCGCGTCAATGAGATTGCCACCGATGCCACGGGTTCGGCACACCTGCTCAAGTTCGATTCAGTACACGGCACCTGGGACAAGGATACCGCAGCAACGGACGACAGCATGCAGGTTGACGGCCGCACAATTGATTACTCCTCAAACAGCGCCATCGGCGACAGTGACTGGTCCGGCTGCGACATCGTTATCGAGGCCACCGGCAAACACCACAAAAAACCTGAAACACTCAGCAACTACTTTGACCAGGGCGTAAAAAAGGTGATCGTTGCAGCGCCTACCGAAGGAGCGCTTAACATCGTTTATGGCATCAATGATGATCAGTACGATCCTGCAGAGCATCACCTGATCACCGCCGCCTCCTGTACAACCAATTGTCTGGCTCCTGTGGTGAAGGTGATGCATGAAAAAGTCGGCATCGTTCACGGCTGCATGACTACCATCCACGACATCACCAACACCCAGACCATTATCGACAAGGGGCACAAAGACCTCAGACGGGCACGCGCCTGCGGCCAGTCACTGATCCCGACCAGTACCGGTTCAGCCAAGGCCATCACCAAAATATTTCCCGAGCTCACCGGCAAGCTCAACGGTCACGCAGTACGTATTCCCCTGCTCAACGCCTCCCTTACCGATCTTGTCTTCGAGGCGGCACGGCCGGTAACTGTTGAAGAGGTGAATGGCTATTTTCAGGAGGCGGCCGAGGGCGAACTCAAGGGAATACTCGGCTATGAAGAGCGCCCCCTCGTATCAGTGGACTATGTCAATGATCCGCGCTCATCGATTATTGACGCCCCCTCCACCATGGTGGTCAATAATACACAGGTCAAACTCTACATCTGGTATGACAATGAATGGGGCTATGTAAACCGGATGATGGAACTAACCGGAAAGGTCGCCAAAAGTCTGTTGCGGTGAGCCTTGGCCAGTCGGCCAGGCCACCGGCGGATGAGTCGTGGGGGGCTATCTTGAGGACAGCCCCCAGAAGATCTTCCCCATCCCATTGAGGTAAAATCAGCTCACGCAGTGTCACCATACTGCGAGGGCTATTACTCTCAACCTTCATGGCAGCCCCATCGAGGGTAATCCGCACCACCCTGCGGGAAAGCACCAGTGCAACTCATACCGTAAAAAGCTGTTTGAGTGGTAGGCCGTTTTTTATATATAGTTAGCAGCAGTCTGTTAGCTGCTGCCTGGTAATAATGAAACACTCCTGCCGTACACCCGCCTACTTTGCCGAATTCTCCTGTACCGGCCCCGGATGCCCCGACACCTGCTGTCAGGCGTGGGATATCGTCATCGACCGAGGGCACTACGATGACGTGCGCAAGCGCATGACAGGAGTCCCAAAAAATGCCGCCCTCTTTGAACGTTACGTGGTGGTCAACGACCAATCCAGTGAATCGCGATATGCCCGCGTAACTATGCGCGAAAACGGTTTCTGTCCAATGCTGAAGAGTGATGGCCTCTGCCTGATTCACGACAGCTACGGCATCGACAAACTATGGAATGTCTGCACTATGTACCCCCGGGTGCTATCAAAAAACGTTGATCACTACGAGATGGCTGGTGCCCTCTCCTGTCCCGAAGTAGTCCGTCTCTGCCTGGAAGATGAGACACCTTTAAAAACGGTGGACTACCCTCTGTCCAGCCTTCCCCGACCGCTGGATTTTCCACTCTACCGGGAAATCGATGGCACTGAGCAGGATCCTTATATAGTAAATTTCGCACGGGTTAGAGATGCGCTGATGCTGATCATGGGAGACGAGGAGGAGGCACTGGAGGCCCGGCTCTTTCACCTTGCCACCCTCGCTAACCAACTCTCCAGCTTCTATTTCAGGCGCTGCCCAACACCCGACCGGGTGCTACTCTCCACCACGCTGGCAAAGAGCCTAACCCAGGAAGAGCGGCAACGCTGTGCTTATGAGATCAGCCACTATCAAGCTGATGAGCCGCTGGCAATCTCCCTGATCATACCGATCCTTCAGCTACTGCAGCAGCACGATGCCGCATTGGATATCAGCCAACTATTCAATACCATCGAAGAGCAGCACCCCGCCGCCAGGGCGGGGGAGTTTCTTGATGCGGAGTACTTCAGGCAAGAGATCAGCAATAGACTGACCTCGTTGGACAAAGGTCTCCTGCGACGTATAGATCGTGGAATCAACCGGTATATTATCAACTGCCTCTATCGAGAGAGTTTTATCACCATGCCATGTGTGCAGGAGTATCTGCAGCCGCTGCTGGTACGTGCCACCAGCCTCCGCTTCCTGCTGTTGATGCACCCGACATTAAACGATATAGAGCGCATTGAAGAGATCGATAAACTGCTGGTGCAGGTAATAAGCAACTTCTGCCGTAACATTGATCAGAGCCAAAGCCTACTGAAGGTAATCTACGATGCACTTGCAGACCAGCAGTTGCTCGGCTACGAATACGCCCCTGGTTTTATCTGCCTGACTACATAGCAGCGGGGGTAATAATGCAATGACTCTCTTTTGTCGTTATCACAAGGCCATACTCCTCACCGCCACACTGCTTATTCTGTTGCTCATCGCTCCACGGCTCCTAAGCTATCTTGGTCACTCCCTGATTCGATATAATGCAGAACTCGAAAGGGCGGATGCCGCTGTCGTACTCAGCACCGGTATCGGTTACTCGCCACGCCTTATGCAGGCGGCTGAGATATATAACAGAGGCCTGGTGAATCACATAGTGATCAATGGTAATCGCAAGACCGATTTCATCCGCAGCCTGGAGGCCCGGGGCTTCAATGCGCCCTCCCCCTGGCATGAAAATCCCGTTGCCATGCTTGAGTTTTTTGGTGTCCCGAAGGAGAGGGTGATTATCATAAATGCTGAGGATGCCTACGACACCATCTCCGAGGCGGCAATTACCGGTGCTCAGTTGGCACAACATTCAATTCAGTCCGTTATTGTCACTACCAGTAAATTTCATACACGACGGGCTGGATACATCTGGCAACAGCAGTATCATGGGCAACTCAAAATCCAGATGGCGGCGGCTGATGAGGATCCCTTCGATCCCGACCGCTGGTGGCACAGCGGCAGGCAGATCAGGCAGCTGCTGGCGGAGTATGGCGCATGGCTCTACTACTGGGGAAAATCCTCTCCTGAGCAGCCATCGGAAAAGAGTAAGGAGCATTGATGGCAACCACCGATAACACCACAGCCACGCTGATTGCTGATATTGGCGGAACCAACGCCCGCTTTGCACTATGGGACCATGCCGGATGCCGACCGACGGCGGTGGACATAGTGAGCTGTGAGGCGTTCAGCGATATTGGCGATGCCATAGAACAGTACCTCTCCACCAGCGGCATGCCCACTCCCACACAGGCGTCCATCGCTTTGGCCGCCACTCTCAGCGGAGACCAAGTGACTCTGACCAACGGCCCCTGGTCCTTCTCCACCAACTCCCTACGCCGTCGGCTTGGCCTTGAGCGTCTGCTGATACTCAATGACTTCACCGCTCTGGCGATGTCGTTACCCTACCTTGCCGACGATGAGCGATTGCAGATCGGTGGCGGGGATTCCGCCCCTCTGGGGGCAAAAGGCATTATTGGGCCGGGAACGGGTCTCGGCGTATCAGGCTTGATAGCGACCAAGGATGGAGAGTGGTTACCCCTACAGGGAGAAGGGGGTCACGTCACCTACGCACCAATCACAGCAAGCGAGGTGGCGATCATCGACAGGCTGCAGCAGCGGTTCGGGCATGTGTCTGCTGAGCGTATAGTCTCCGGCCAGGGATTGGAGAACATCCACCGGACGCTGAGAGAGATTAACGGGGAACCCGCTAAAGCGCTACCCGCCGACGAGATCAGTCGTCTTGGAATAGCCGACCAATGTCCTATCTGCCGCGAAAGCCTGACCTTTTTCTGTGCTGTACTGGGAACCGTTGCCGGCAACCTCGCCCTTACTCTGGGAGCCCACGGCGGCATCTACATTGGTGGCGGCATTCCACCAAAACTTGGACGCTTCTTTCTTGAGTCTCCGTTTAGAGAGCGCTTTGAACGGCATGGACGTTTTACCGGATACCTTGAGCGGATTCCCTGTTATCTGATCGACGCCCCCTATCCCGCACTGACAGGCGCCGCCCAGACGCTTTTTGCCGACCTGCCGGGCATTGGCTACAGCGTCACTGACTAGTGGGCCATGCGGGAAGCTCGGTAACTCACAGAGCAAGATAGGGCAAGTGATAGGCGCTTCGTAAGCAAATTTCAGCTAAACTGACTCTATCAAGCAGAGATGACATCACCGCCATGAGCACACTACAGGTTAGCCGCACAGTCGAGATTCCCGATCAACTGAGAATTGGCCGCTACCGTAAGGCGCCGGAGTTGGGGCCCAGGATGCTCTTCTTCAGTGGTGGCACCGCTCTTAACGGTCTCAGTAAAGCGCTAAAAAACTACACTCATAACTCCACTCATCTGGTCACACCATTCGACTCCGGCGGCAGCTCGGCGGAGCTGCGTAACGCCTTTGGCATGCCTTCCATCGGCGACCTGCGTAGTCGCCTGATTGCTCTGGCAGATGAGACTGTGCTCGGCCACCCTGAAGTCTACCAACTCTTCAACTACCGCTTTCCAAAGCACAAAAGTGAAAAGCAGCTGCGTCAACGCTTGAACAAAATGGTAGAGGGCAAAAGCGGTCTGGTGGTGGGCATATCCAACCCCATGCGTCGCCTTATCTGCAATCACCTGGGCTACTTCCAGAAGGCGATGCCGAATTCATTCGATCTGCGCGGCGCCAGTATCGGCAATCTGATTCTTGCCGGCGGCTACCTCAATAACCATCGCCACCTCGACCCAATCATCTTTCTCTTCTCCAAACTGGTCAACGTGCTGGGTACGGTTCGCTCAGTGGTCACAGATGACCTGCACCTCGGCGCCGATCTTGCTGATGGCAGTCGCGTCATCGGTCAACATCGACTCACCGGCAAAGAGATGTCGCCACTCACCTCCCCGGTCAAACGCCTGTTCCTGTCACAGCATCTCGACCGTTATACCCCGGCGAACTGCCTGCTAAAGGGGAAAAACCGCAAGCTGATCGAGTCAGCCGACCTGATCTGTTACCCCCACGGCAGCTTCTACTCCAGCATGCTGGTCAACCTGTTGCCAAAGGGAGTGGGGCGCACCATCGCAGGCCGCAGCTGTCCCAAGGTTTACATCCCAAACCAGGGAAAGGACCCGGAGCAGATCGGAATGAACCATGAGCTGATGATCACTACACTGCTAAGCCAGCTGCGGGTGGATGCAGGAGCGAATTGTGCCACCCGCAGGCTGCTCAACTTCATCATGATTGACAGCAAGAGAGGTCGCGGTTTCTCCCCTGCAGCACTCAAGCAGGCGGGGGATCTCGGCATCCAGATTATTGATACCCCACTGATCAGCAAGCGCAGTGCGCCCTATTATGATGATGAGTTGCTGGTCTCGGCTCTGTTGTCGTTGACTTAAGGCACATCAAACAGGGCATGAGTGATAACCATTTGAACACGGCAGCCGACGAAGGCCGGCTCAGCAGCACTGCCTTCCGGCTGCGCGATTGGATCATCGGCGGAGCGATACTGGTCGCCCTGCTGCTCTGGGTCCACTTCGCCGTCGGTTGGGGACCACTGCTACAACCCTGGCAGAGCATCAGCCTCTCCTCCATTGCCGTACTGCTACTGCTCAGTTTTGCCAGCTACCTGCTGCGTGCCATCCGTATCCAGGCCTATTTCCCCGAGCTGCTGCAGGGACGCTTTCTCACCACCCTAAGACTCAGTATCCTCCATAACTTTGCCAATAACCTGCTGCCAATGCGTGCAGGCGAAGCGCTGTTCCCCATTTTGATGAGGCGCCACTTTGGCACCTCAATGACCGACAGCACATTCTCCCTTATCTGGATACGCCTGCTGGATCTTCATGTCATCACCGGTATCGCTTTGCTATCGCTGATACTGGCGACACCGGAGTGGTGGTGGATCCCGGCCATTATCGTCTGGATGATCGCGTTGCCGTTGGTACTACTGCTCCGGGAAACACTCAAAGAGCATCTCGGCAACGACAAGGGCTGGCAACGGCTGCTCCATCGTATTGTCGACAACGCTCCACCTGACGGTGGACGCATGAGTAGAATCTACCTGCTCACCCTACTAAGCTGGGGTAGCAAGTTTGTCGCCTTCGCTATGGTGCTGCAGCACTTTCTGCCACTGCCGCTGTGGCAGTCTCTTGCCGGCATTATCGGTGCAGAGCTGAGCAGTGTGCTGCCGTTCCACGGCATCGCCGGAGCAGGCAGTTACGAAGTGGCGATGCTGGCGGTACTGGCGCCACTCGGCGTCAACACCAGCGATGCGCTGAACGGTGCGGTCAATCTGCACCTGTTTCTCCTCGGCGTCACCCTGCTACTCGGTGTCGCCTCCCTGCTGTTGCCGGTCAGGGAACCTCTGAACAAGTCATGAACGATTGCCTTATGCTCAGACTTATTCAGAGGCCCCTTAAACCCCGCCGGTTTGCGGAATAGGGGCTGCGCGGTTAACATGCGCTGGTTTCTTCAGCAATCTCAAACTCCCCATGAATCAGAGCCCAGCCATGGATAAATCCCTCTCCGTTGTCGTCCCTATGTACCATGAGGCGGAAAACGTCGAACACCTTATTGATGCAGTACATAAAGGGCTTGAGTCTTATAGCGGCCCTTGGGAGCTGATCTGCGTCGATGACGGTAGCAGCGATGGCACCGGCGAGCGGCTGAAAGCGGCGATTGAGAAGTACGGCAAACACCTGCGTGTGATCATGCTACGGCGCAATTTTGGCCAGACAGCGGCGATGCAGACCGGTATCGATGCTTCCAGAGGCGAGTTGATCGCTACTATGGATGGTGACCTGCAGAACGACCCCGCCGATATCCCCCGCATGATCCAGGAGCTGCAGGAACGGGATCTCGATATGATTCAGGGCTGGCGCCGTGAACGCCATGATGACCGGGTGCGCAAGGCGTTCTCCCGTGTTGCCAACCGGTTGATCGCCAAGGTCACCGGGGTCAAGCTCCACGACTATGGCTGCAGCCTGAAAATCTACCGTGCGGAGATCCTCAAGGAGGTGCGGCTGTTTGGCGAGATGCACCGCTTTATCCCGGTGTGGGTGGCCGGCGTCACCGCCCCATCCCGTATCGGCGAAACTGTGGTCAACCACAACCCAAGAATCTTCGGCACCTCCAAGTACGGATTGTCACGTACCTTCCGTGTAGTGCTCGACCTCCTGGCGGTCTTCTTCTTCCTCCGTTTCCGAGCCCGCCCCGGACACTTCTTTGGTTCCATCGGCCTTGCCTTCGGTATCCTTGGCGGCGGCATTCTCTCCTACCTGCTGGCGGTAAAGTACGTCATTGGAGAGGATATCGGCGGCAGGCCCCTGCTGTTTGTCGGTATTCTTCTATTGGTGGCCTCGGTGCAGCTGCTCACCACCGGTGTCATCGCCGAGATGCTGAGCCGCATCTTCTACCAATCAGAGGATAGGCAGCCACACTCCATCGGCTGGCAGCAAAACCCAGAGCAATCTACTTGGTTCCAGACAGACCAGGCAGATCGGGATACAGACGGCAAAGAGTGACCCGCATGTCTGATCTGATCAGCCGCTGGCTACCCTCCCGCACAGCCATCATCATCGCCCTGCTGCTGGCCTTCTTCTGGCAGATCGGCAGCATGCCGCTCTACGACGTCGACGAGGGTGCATTCACAGAAGCGACCCGGGAGATGATGGAGAGCGGTAACTATGTCTCCACCTACCTCGATGGTGTTCCCCGCCACGATAAACCGATACTGATCTACTGGTTCCAGGCGGCATCGGTAGCCACATTCGGTCTCAATGAGTTTGCCCTGCGCCTCCCCTCAGCTCTCGCCTGCCTGCTATGGGCATTGGTACTATTCCGCTTCACCCGGCGCCATACCGATCTGGTGACTGCCCAGACGGCTACCCTGCTGATGGCACTCGCCTTCTATGTCGGCATGGTGGCGAAGGCGGCCATCGCCGATGGCCTGCTCAACCTCTTTCTAGCCCTGGCACTACTGGATATCTACCAGCACTACAAAAAACCCTCCCGGGTCGGCCTATTGCGCATCTTTGCCTGGCTTGGCTTGGGCTTCATCACCAAGGGGCCGGTAGCGGTACTTTTTCCGTTCCTTGCCAGTGCCATCTTCTATGGTACCGAGCGACGCTTGGCTGACTGGGCACGGGCGGTATTCAACCCACTGGGGATCGCCCTCTTTCTCGCCATCGTCGTCCCCTGGCATATCCTTGTCTATCTCGACCAGGGCATGGCCTTCTTCGAGGGCTTCTATCTCAAGCACAACCTGTCACGCTACTCCGACGCCATGGAGGGGCACAGCGGCTCGCCCTTCTACTATGCGATCTGGATACCTGTCGCCCTGATGCCCTTTGCCGGTTGGATACTCTCCATCGTCGGAGGCATCAAAAAGAGCTTCAGCGATCCCTTGGAGCGCTTCCTCTGGATCTGGTTCCTGTCGGTATTCATCTTCTTCTCCTTCTCCAGCACCAAGCTACCCCACTACGCCCTCTACGGCGCCACTCCGCTCTTCTTTCTGATGGCACTGCACCGTGAAAAACTGACCAGCCGCTGGCTCGCTTTTAGTCCACCGCTGCTCTTTTTTCTGCTGTTGGCGGCCCTCCCCTTTATCTTCGGCTACGCCCACTCACAGACCGGCAAACTCTATGAGCAGACACTGTTCAGTGCCGGTCAGGCGACCCTCGGTAGTGACTATCTGATATTCACCCTGGTGATGGCCGCACTGCTGCTGGTTATCGCCATGAGCAAAAAGATAAGCAGCTGGCAGGGGTTGATTCTGGCCGGATTCCTGCAGGTTTTCATCATCTCCGGCTTTATCCTCCCGCGTGTAATGGATGTACTGCAGGCACCGGTGAAGAAGGCCGCTGTCATCGCCAAAGAACAAGAAGCCCCGGTGATCTCCTACGGCATCTATATGCCGAGCTTTAGCGTCTACCGTGATGCGATTACCGAGAAGCGTACGCCCCGACCCGGTGACATGGTGTTTGTACGAATCGACAAACTGGAGCGACTGTTTAAACTGTTTCCCAAAGAGCAGTGCGAAGTGGTGTTCCGTGAGGGGACTGTGGCACTGGTGAAACTTGCTGCAACGGAGTGACACAAAAAGGATGCAGGTATCGCAAAGAAGCTGTATTAGATCGTTCCTTCTCCCTACGGAGGTTGTCGTAAAAGCACCAGTCCCTTCTCCCTACGAGGGAGAAGGTTAGGATGAGGGTGTATTAAATCAATAAGTTACCTATTGACCCCCCTCACCCCAACCCTCTCCCCCGGTGGGGAGAGGGGACTTTTGCGACACCTTAGATGGGGAGAGGGGGCCAGTGAGCTCCGAAAATCGAGTTGTAATATTTATAGACAGAAGAAAACATGAAAAATATCCCGCCATGTCAATAAGAGAGCTCAGCAACCCATTCAAAGCCTATTGGCACGCCCTGCAACTCACCCTGGAGGAGCGCGGACGCCTCTTTGCATCACCACCACCCCATGGGAACCGATTCTTTGTTATCACTCTGCTGCTGACCTGTATCACAGGTTCAGCGCTCTATCTGATCGACGGCTACCACACAGGCTTCTTGCCTCTTAATGCTTTTACAGCTCCCTTGCCGGGCACCTTCTGGCAGGGCATTACCATGATCGGTGACGAGCGATTTGCCCTTGCCATCGCCCTGCTTTTTGCCCTCCTCTATCCCCGGGTGCTCTTTGCCCTGATGATTGCGGCGGTGATTGGTACCCTCTACAGCCGGGGGCTGAAGCCGCTATTTGATATGGCCCGCCCACCGGCGGTATTGGAACCGGGCAGTTTTAACCTGCTGATGCCCCCCTACCACTCCAACAGCTTTCCCTCCGGCCACACCCTGACCGCCTTTCTTCTTCTCGGTGTCTGGGCCTACTACCTGGCGTCCTGGCGCACTCTTCTTATGCTGCTGGCTCTAGTCGCAGGTATCAGCCGAGTGGCTCTGGGCATTCACTGGCCTGTTGATCTGGCAGCGGGTGCCTTCGGTGGCCTACTGGCGGCTTGGGCGGGGGTTCATCTTGCCCAACGCTGGCACTGGGGCATGAGACCAATCGGCCACCTGCTGCTGTTGATTCTTCCTCTGATTGCCGCCTACCTATTGATAGTAGACGCCGGGGACTATACAAAATCCGCCTGGATGCGCCTGCCGGTGGGCACGGTGGCGCTACTGACCACCCTTATCGGTTACCTGCTGCTGCCCTGGTGGAAAAACAGACGCTCCGAAGAGGCTGAGTAGGAACGAACCTGTTCGCGAAAAACATGCCTCGGAGCCAATCGTGAACAAGTTCACTCCTACAGATGTGACTTTTTACATCAATGTGATTTGCAGCATTATTGTGCATAGCCAAGCCGGCCTTGGCTATGACCATGAAACTTGCCGTCTGGTATGTTAGTTTGTGGCCTTTAAGAACCGACCAGAATAGTAGATTGATGCAGCAACCGACAGGCTTACAGCAGGCATTTATCACGGGCCTTCTCCTTACCCACCTTCAAACCAGCTCCCGGTATCAATAATGGTCGAACGCATCAATCCAAGGCTCGCCTTTATCCTGACGTTGGTATTTATCACCCTCTATAGGATTCTGGTGATTGAGGGCATCGACCTCCAGCTCTTCTATGACGAAGCCTACTACTTCTGGTGGTCTCTTAAGCCCGACCTCGGCTACTACTCCAAGCCGCCCATGGTGGCCTGGGTAATCCACTTCACCACCAGTCTCTGGGGCTATTCCGAACTGGCGATCAAGGCCGGAGGGCTGATCCTCTACGCTGCGGCCGCGACGGTGGTCTACGCCATAGGTAAGACGCTCTATGACGAGAAAGTGGGGGCACTCTCCGGAATCACCTTCATCTGTCTGCCGGTGGTGGGGCTGGAGACGATGTTCATGTCTACCGACGCCCCCCTGTTCTTCTTCTGGGGGTTGACCGTCTGGCTCTTTATCAAGGCACGTGACGATAGCGGCTGGGGATGGTGGCTTGCCACCGGTGGCGCGGCCGGACTTGGACTGCTGAGCAAATACTCCATGGGGGTACTGGCCGTCGGCCTGCTGGTCTACCTGCTTACCTCACCCAACTACCGAAGGCTCCTGGCTGACCGACGCTTGTGGGTAGCGGTGCTGCTGGCAGCGCTGATCCTTTCACCCAACCTCTACTGGAACTACCTCAACGACTTCATCAGTTTCCGCCACACTGCCGAGATATCCCAGCTCGACCGTGAGCTGTTTCACCCGGTTCAACTGGTAGAGTTTCTCGCCGGTCAGTTTGTCGTCTTCGGCCCGCTGATGATGTTCTTCTTCTTTCGCCACGGTCTGGCACCTTCAGCCTTCTCCGATGACCGGCAGCAACTGCTGCTGTGGCCGGCACTGGCAATGCTTGGGGTGATCTCACTGCAGGCACTGATGAGCCGCGCCTATCCCAACTGGGCAGCCCCGGCGTTTGTCACCGCCACCCCGTTCGTCGTTGCCATGCTGGTAAGGCGCGGTGCCTACCGTTGGCTTGGGGCCGCCATCGTCATCAATCTGCTGATATTGAGCACCATCTACCACTACCACTTTATCGCCCGGACTCTCGATATCGAACTAAAGCGCGGTAAGGACCCCTACTCAAGAATGCTAGGCTGGAGAGAACTGAGCGACAAAGTCTCAGCGGTTGCCGAAAACTACCCCAAGGCGAGGCTGACCGGGCGCTCACGCAAACTGCTTGCTAACCTCGGCTACTATATGGAGCCACAGCAGCTTGACCCAATCGCCTGGAATCCCGGTGGCCGAATTGGGGATCAGTATCAGTTGGCCTCCGACATTACCCGCTTTGAAGATGGGGAGTACCTGCTTGTCACCATGCGACCGTTCTCCGAAGGGCACCGCTTCCGTCAGGCGGCCTTCCTAGGTGAGCAGCAGGTCAAGGTCTACTCCAACCTTGAACTCCGGGTCTATATCTATCACCTCAGCGGATTCCGCGGTTACCATGACTGAGCTCATCAATAAACTGCGTCTCGATCTGCTGATCTGCATCGCTCTACTGCTGCTGTTTCTGCTATTTCCCCAGATCGACCTGTGGGTATCCAATCTCTTCTACCTGCCGGAGAGCGGTTTTCACCTGGACAAACAGCCACTGATCTACGGCATCTATAAAGTGTTTGCCGATATTCACTTCTTTGTCTTCTTTGGCCTGTTGATCTTCTGGCTGGTAAAACGACTCAAGGGAAAGGAGTATCAGCTCTCCCAGCGGCGCAAAGCGCTGTTTCTGCTGATGGTGTTGGCCATCGGCCCTGGGTTGATCGTCAACGAGGTATTCAAGGCCCACTCAGAGCGGGCACGTCCCAGGGATGTAGTGGAGTTTGGTGGCGACAAGATGTTCACACCGCTGCTGGAGTTCAAGGATCAGTGCAGCAGAAACTGCTCTTTCGTCAGCGGCCATGCCGGTATGGGCTTCTTCTTTATCAGCCTTGCATGGGTTTTTCGCCAACGGCGCTGGCTGGTACTGGGTATCGTCATTGGTGCAGTCGTCGGTGGTGGACGAATTATGCAGGGGGCGCATTTTTTCAGTGATGTGATCTTCGCCTTCTGGGTGGTCTACTGGACTTCGCTGTTGATTGCACGCTGGTATCTGGGCATCCGGGAGATAGTCCCACAAAGAGATAGCCAACTGGTCACTACTCGCCCGAAAAACTAATAAACGCGATACGCAGAGAGCATAGAGAAATATCTCTATGCCCTGATGTTTGCGCAGCTCCCTAAAGAGGAAAATAGACAATGTCGCATAAAGTTGATCAAAACGCATTTTATCTTCTTTCGGATGCTACTGGTGAAACAGCTGAAGCGATCATAGCCGCCGCGCTCATGCAGTTTCGTAAAGACCACAGCCAAGTAAAATTTCAGCGCATTGGGCATGTGCTTACCAAGAGTCAGGTGTGTACACAGTTAGACGGTGCGGAAAAGGAAGATGCACTGGTTTTTTTTACCTTTGTAGATCGGGACTTGGCTACATTTACTGATGAAGAGTGCAGGAAGCGAGGCATTGATTCCCTTGATCTCATCAGCCCTGTACTTCATAAAATGGCGATTCATTTTGGCCACTCCCCTCAGGGAACGCCAGGACTGCTACATGAAGTGGGGGAGGAGTATTTTCAACGTGTCGAGGCGATGGAGTTCGCCCTAAAGAACGATGACGGCCAAACAGTAAGGCACCTCAACGAGGCGGACATCATTTTAGTCGGCGTATCCCGCACGAGTAAAACGCCACTTTCGATCTACCTCTCTTGCAGGGGATGGAAAGTGGCAAATGTACCTTTGGTTAAGGGTATCCCTATACCCCCTGCACTGCTTCAAGCCGACTCCAAATCAGTAGTCGGCCTGTTTCTGGAGGTGGACCAGCTTGTAGAGCGCAGAGAAGCCAGGGTGAAAAGCATGGGGGCGGGAGCATTAACCGATTACATCGATTACGATGAGGTAAAACAGGAGCTTCGCTGGGCAAGATCAATATGTCGTGATCAGGGTTGGGCGGTGCTTCATGTCTCTGGAAAATCCGTAGAGGAATCTGCACACGAGGTTATGGTAAAACTGCACAAGAAATAGGATTTCAGTTGGTGGCTGCAGTGTTTATGCAAAGCACCACGATGGAAATAAAGCGGCACTTACACAAGCAAACGGCTTTGGGATTACAGTAATAGTGCCGTTTCTCAATATATTCACTTCACTGTCAGTGGGATTACCGGTACCCAAAAAACGGATTCCCCTTCTCCTCTGGGATCGCTTGCGGCTTTCACCTCATTCGACTCTCTGTCCCACAGCACAGCCTGCATATTTCCCCAGGTTCGTTTGGAATGCTCCAGCGTGTGACCCAACGTAGTGAGCTCTCTCTCCGTTGCTTCTGAAAGTACATCGGGTTCAACAAACACCTTAGGCGGGAGGTACTGGTGGTGTATACGCGGCCGGCTTACCCAGGCATCAGGATCTTTTCCTTCAATAAACTCAAGTACTCCCAGCAAGACCATAGTGATAATGCGACTGCCACCAGGCGTGCCGATAATAGCAATACGGTCATCACTGCGGACAAAGGTGGGAGACATGCTTGAGAGCATCCGTTTACCCGGCGCGATGGCATTGGCCTCAGCGCCGACCAAGCCATAGGCGTTGGGAAGACCTGGTTTTGATGAGAAATCATCCATCTCATCATTCAGCAGCACGCCACTTCCTTCCGGGGTAAAGCCTGAGCCAAAGGGATAGTTGATGCTCAGGGTAGCAGAGACGTAGTTGCCCTCACTGTCGATAATGGATAGGTGAGTGGTGTCGCTGCCTCCATCATTCACTGCAAAGCCTGGAAGCTCGCTACTTTTTGTTGCACGGTCAAGACGGATAGATTGAGTCAGCCCCTCTGCATAGTAAGGGTGAATCAGGCGATCCACCGGCACTTCAACAAAATCGCTATCTCCCAGGTATTCGGCTCGATCCCTGTAGGCCCGCCGCATCACCTCAATCAGCAGGTGGTTCCGAGTGGCCTCATCCAGAGAGTCCAGGTTGTAGTGCTCCAACATATTGAGCATGGTTACAAGGGCGATACCACCTGATGAAGGCGGTGCTGCAGAGATCACTTCGTATCCCAGATAACTCCCCCTTATTGGCTCGCGCTCGACAATCCGGTACTCATCAAAATCTTTCTGGCTCCAGATCCCCCCCGCCTCGGTTACACCACGAATAAGCTTGGCCGCCACCTCCCCTTTATAGAAACCATCATGGCCATGGATGGCCATCGCCTCCAGTGTTGCAGCCAAATCAGGCTGATCAATCAGGTAGCCAATCTCAGGGATCTCTCCCTGGTCGAGAAATATGGTGTTAGAACTCTTTGAGGCTTTCAGCGCCTTGAGACGAAATCCCGCCATGCGTTGGTAATGGGCAGTAACAGGAAAGCCTTCACGGGCAAGTTTGATCGCAGGCGCCAACAGTGTAGCCAGGGGCAACTTGCCATATTTATTCGCAATATGAACCAGTGCGGCAGGCTCACCCGGAATACCCGCTGCCAGCGCTCCATCCATCGAAAGACGGGGAACAATCGCCTCCTCACTATCCAGGTACATATCACGGTGGGCTGTAAGCGGTGCACGCTCACGCCCATCGACCATGATATCGTTATTACCATGAGCAAGGTGCAGCAGCCAGAAGCCACCGCCGCCAATACCTGAACTATAGGGCTCAACCACCGCCAGCGCGGCAGACACCGCAACGGCGGCATCAAAGGCATTCCCCCCCTGCTGAAGCACCTGCAAGCCTGCTCTGGTAGCCAGCGGGTGGGCGCTGGCAACCGCAGTCGAATTGGGTGTAGCGAGGAGATTGCCTGATAGTGTCAGCAGCAGTAGTGCAACAAGAAGATATCTTGGCATGGTTATCGGTGCCCTGTTTTTTTCCATGAGTAGCTAAAGAGTAGTAGCCGTGATATTTATCGCAATAGGAAATTAGCGGACAAGGAAAAATACACCGCTCTACCTGGTTGGATGTCACTGGCATTATTAAATAGTATTAATATCACAGCCGCCCCATTAACTAGGCAACATATTCAAGCAACGCATGACAAGTTCAAATAGTGCATCCCCTCTCCCTGCGAGGGAGAGGGCCAGGGTGAGGGTGAATAGCACAGCTGTGTATTAACGTATATTGTGTAACAACCAAGCTAAAGGAGCTAAAACTGATTAATCTCAGATCTATCGCCATAGTCACTACCCAACTGCCGATTATCTATTTCATCGCAGGGGCCAACGACCTTCTGTTTGGATTCAACCAGACAGATGCCGGCTTCAGCCTGATGATATTTTTATTTATTCTTGTTCCCATCATGAATCTGACCTGGATCATTGTAGAGGTTAGGCTGCTAATAATAAAAACCAAGAAACAAGGACAGCTGACTTCCATGCAAATGACAGGCATCGCCTTCTTTTTTTTCGTGGAGTCTATTGCGATAGACCTCTACTTGCTATCGCAGGTTAGGATGTAGCTTATTGTTATCTGCAGACTGTAAAACACTGGGGTAGAAAGAGTAGATAAGGATGAAATCATTTACTTTCTTGGGTATTAGTATTTTAGGGTAAATTGCTATCCGCCCCGTTTTTTTGCACCTATTCTTGTTATGTCATAGCCGGTTTAGAATCCAAATTAATACCACTATACCTAGCAGAATTGCACCGATATAAAGCAGAAGATGGATTAGTGCAGCATTCAGCTCATTGCGCTTTTGATGGCCACGAGGCTGCATTTTCTTGAACTCATCCATATCTATTGGTGCTTTTACTATGTACTCAGGATTTTCGATGAGTTGCACTGCCTCGTGATACTGCTCATCAAAATACACCCAGAGAGTAGGTTGGAATCCAAAGCGCGGAATTATCATTCTTGCCGTATCTTCTCCCTGGACAACCGCAGGTATTCCATTTCTTTCCAAACGCCATCTAAGATCGTTTAGATAGTGTGTATCGCTATCCCTAGTTAACATCTTCATATCAACGTTTAACCTAAAGCGGTCCATTTTGTAGTGACGAAGGAACGAAAAAATGGGTCGCTTTGAGGTGCTTGTATGGTCAAATCCCCTCATTAATCTGATTAAATGGAGCCCGTAACTTGGGCAAACAAGTTACCGATTCAGTAGCCCGATGATGCCATGGTCTCACAGACCGTTAACAAGCGGGGGCACTGAATCGATCCGATTTTATCTCGAACAGTCGAATGGGCTCCAAGCCCGAATTTAGCAAGGTAGAGTTATAATGACAAACCTTAAGAAGAGAAAATCTGAAGTTAATGTGGGTGTCGATGTTGGTAAGTGGCTGCTGGATGTCTGCATCTATGAAAAAGGGATTCATTGGCAGGATGAAAATACAGCGGATGGTATCAAAAGAATTTTGAAACGCCTCGCCTACTATCATGTTGAACGCCTGGTCATGGAGGCTACAGGCCGATATCAACTCGAACTGGCAGCCACAGCATACAAAAAGGGCATTCCTGTCTGCATCATCAAGCCACTATCAATACGACGCTATGCCGGAGCAATCGATCAACTGGCTAAAACAGATAAGATTGATGCTCAGGTCATAGCTGAGTTTGCCGCTGTCGTACAACCGTCACCGACACCTGCAGTCGGCAAGAACCTTCGTATTATCAAAGACCTGCTAGCAAGAAGAAGGCAGCTCATGGAGATGCGCACCAAGGAGTTGAACCGTGTGCAGATAATGGGGAAGAGTTCTGAGGCCTCATGCCGCCGTATCATTAAGAGCTTAGATGTTGAAATTTCCCGCATTGAGAAAAAGCTTGATCAGTACGTCAACAAGCAGCCTGAATGGGCTGACCGGAAGGCGATACTGATGTCTGCGCCTGGTGTTGGGACCACATTGGCCTACACATTATTGGCCGACATGCCGGAGCTTGGGACCATGACAAACAAGCAGGCTGCCTCATTGGTAGGCGTTGCTCCTATCAACCGTGATAGCGGGAGGATGCGAGGCAAGAGACGTATCCAGGGCGGCAGAGCCTGTGTCAGAACCACACTGTATATGGCGACGTTAAGTGCCACTCAGTGCAACCCGATTATCAAGGCTTTTTATCGTCAGCTTGTTGATCAGGGAAAGCATAAAAAAGTTGCCCTTACAGCATGCATGCGCAAGTTCATCACCATGCTAAATGCTATGGTACGTGACCAGGTTGAGTGGGCCTATTGAATTGTTAAAGAGCTGGTTTGACACCACAGTCGCTTGTTAAGCATTTTTTCTTTGACGCTTTTCAACTGCTCTAGTCGTGACAACTGCAATACCACCAACAACCAACGCACCACCAAGAAACTTGAGTAACTTTGGATTCTCTGAAAGCATGCCTACTAGTGTTGCACCTGCAGCAGCGCCGCCCACACCAGCAACAACCTGCTTTGAAGTAACTTTCAGACCGGAGGTCCAATTGATGAAATGCTCACAGTTTTTTGATGTTACTGAGTATGCCCAAGTACCTATCTGTGAGCGTGCATCAGCTAACAACTGATGAATTGGTTTGGAAGTTTCAACGTTTGCAACGTAAGTGTTTTTTCCTTGTGTAACAACATCCCATGGTTCTTCTCGCACAGTTCCATTACGTTTTGTTGCCGAAATAAGCATTGGCTTTCCTTGATCGCATACTCGATCTGTTACGAGTGACCAATGCTGGTACACACCAAAATCGGTTACAACAACATCACCTGGATTTACAGCTAGTTCTTCCATGATTTTTACCTATTAATTGGGAATGATGTTCTTTATATATGGGCGAATCCACAATTCCCAATACCTTTCTATTTTTGCTTAACAGTTTTATTAGGTTGCCGGCACGTTTTCTGACATAGGCCCCTGACACGACTGCTGACATAGGCCGCCAATCGATCAACTCAGGGCAACAATTAAATTTCTTACCAGACAGGAGGGGTAGTGATCAGCTTCCTGCCAGAGAATAATATTCCTTAGCTATCCCAAGGCTAACAGAGAGTTGGGGGTTTTTAAACAGGTTAAGCTTTGCAGGGCATAGCATTTTGTAGGAGTTAACTTGTTCGCTACTGGCACCGAGGCATGTCCATCGCGAACAAGTTTGCTCCTACAGGTGCAACACCTACCTGTCGGGCAGGTTTCAGGATTTTTTACGCACGCCAATCAGGCAGATGTAATTTGGAACAAACGTCTTAAGTAGTAGTTCCAGCTGCGGCCAGCGCCCTGGTCAGATCCTTCTCTGTCAGCCGCAGGAAGGCCGCATGGTCGAACAGGGAGAAACTGCCCATCATCTCATGCCAGGCAAAACCGCTGCTCCAGGGGGCTACGGGTACGCTCCCCTGCTGTTGTCGTGGGGTGCAGTAGAGCATACCGGGGAGGTAGGCGAGATTGTAGGCCCTCTGCTCCTGGTGAAGCCCATTGAGATACTCCCAGGCCTCTGACTTTGAGCTGAAGGGTTTGCACTCTACCGGGTAGTTGATGACGCCACCGTTGTGCCGCCAGCGGGGGCGGGCTATCGGCAGCGGTCGGCTGCGCACGAACATCTGAAAATGAAGGTGGTTGACCGATGCGTACGCACCATAGCTGTTATAGCCAAAGCCGACCCCCTCTATTTTCTCACCCAGCTGCTCGGTCAACTCCCAGATGTAGTCATGGTCCTCTTTCCGTAGAAACTGCTGATTACCCTCTTGATGCTCGGGTACCAGCAGACCGTGAAGTTCAACAAAGGGGAACTTATTGTAGAAAAGTGCCGAGTTGCGCCCAAAGAGCTCTCCCTGCCAAAAAATCTCTTTTGCTAAAAAAGGCTTGGCGAAATGAAAGCCATCAGGATTAAAAGGGGCTTGGATACCTTCGATCAATCCACCTGAGATACGGGGTGGGCGAAATGAGCGCAGTGGATTGTATTGCACCTCCCAGGGACCTTGGCGGTGAAAGGCGGTGTGTTCCAGGCCATCAAAACCCAATGCCAGCAGTTGCCTGAATACATCCAGATCATCCGCCGCCCCCTCTGCTTCCAGCCCGAGCCGCTGCTGTTCATGATAGGCAGAAGCCAGCATCTCAAACTTTTTGCGCAGAGGCTGTGCCAGGTGAGCCCAGATCTTAATATCAAAACCGGCATTGGCCAGCACCAGGATATAGACACCCAGTTCATCATGGCTATGCAGCAACTGCTCAAGCCCCGCCTTGAAGGCATCTCGAAATGTTGCTCTAGAAGAGAAGGGAGAGTGCATTGTGATATTCCTGGGTCAACCAGCCAGGATTTATAGCGTAATAACAGGAAAAATCACAGCGCTTATAAAAATCCAACTATTCACAGCAACTACCGCCGTCCCCACCCTTATCACCGGCTAATCGTCGGCGCAGTGGTTTTATCGCCAGCACCACCAGCAGCAACAGACTGAACATGGAGATAAGCCCCACCTCCTCTTCAGCACCGTCGCTTTGAGACATGCCCATCAGAGGATCAAAGGCAAAGAGCGTAACTGCGCCATCAAGCAGCAAGCCCAGCAGGAGACTGGCCCCACAGATACCGGCGAGATAGGCAAACAGTGCACTCTTCCCCAGTTCCCGCTTTACCAACACCAAGCCTGCGAAATTGGTTGCTGGCCCCGCCAGAAGAAATACCAGCACGGTACCGGGAGAGACACCAGCGTAGAGCATGGCGAGGGCCAGTGGTGTGCTGGCAGTAGCACAGACATACATCGGCACGGAGATCAGCATAATCAGCAACATCGCCGGCAGGCCGCCGCCCCACTCCATCAGCAGGCCGGGGGGCGCCAACGTCACCACCAGCCCGGCCGCCAGAATACCTACAGTGAGCCACAGAGAGAGATCATCCAGGAGATCGGTAAAGGCGTAGACAATGCCATCAAGTGTGCGGTGTAACAGGCCCGGCGACCCAATCTTCACTTCCCCCACTGCGGCACAGCCGCAACTGCTTGAGCTGCTGCAAGAGGAGGCTGGAATTACTTCATCAATTTCAGCTCTCCTGTCACCAACCTCTGTAGCCCCCACCATCAAACCGGCGGTAACGGCCGACAGCACCGCCGCCAGTGGCCGAATAACAGCCAGAAACGGCCCCAGCAGCACCCAGGAGAGTGCAACCGAATCGACACCGGTCTCGGGCGTGGCAATAAGGAAGGAGGTTGTGGATGCCCGCGAAGCACCCGAACGACGCAGGGAGAAGGCCGCAGGCAACGTAGAGCATGAGCAGAGCGGCAGGGGTGCCCCGATCAGCGCCGCCCGCACCACCGGCCCAAAGCCACTGCCACCAAGGGAACGTCCCACCAGATCCATCGGCAGCCAGGCTCGTATCAAGCCCGCCGCCAGCAGACCGAAAAGCAGCCAGGGGGCAGAGTCGAGTGCCAGTGCCAAACTGTTGTTGAGAAACTGTTCCATGGGGTGTTCACAACAACACCCCGGCCATGGAAAGTCAACCTGCTGATTTCAGTGGGAATTATCTAGCCTGAAGTGTAGTGTCCACCTCAGTGGCGATGCTTCTTCTTCGTTTCAGGCACAGGATCGACACCCCCTTCATGGAATGGGTGGCAGCGGGATACACGCTTGATTGCCAGCCACACTCCCGCCAAGGCACCATGGCGCTCTATCGCCTCCTGGGCATACTCAGAGCAGGTGGGGTAATAACGGCAGTTGTTGCCGAGAAATGGGCTGATGAGGTAGCTATAGCCCTTCACCAGCAGGATCAGCAGACGTTTCATGGAATTATACTTTCGGCGCAATGCGCCCTACGGGAGAGTGGAACTGACCAAAAAGTTGCAGGGATGTTATCTTATCCGCCTGAAAAAAGCAGTATGAACCCCACAGGCAACTACTTACAGCTCGGTTTTTTACCTGGTATATAGCACGGACCCCATTATGAGCAGCGGCAACCTGATCCTTTACCCCACCGACTCCACGGCTACACCACCTGTTGATACACTGGCACAGCTGTTGGTGGAGATGGGTCTGGCCGGCGATCGACAGCAGGATGAAGGGTATGTCTACTTCACAGGGGAGCGCTTTCTGCAGTTGATCACCTTTCTCGGCTGCTCGCCCTTTGTACGTATGGAGCCAAAGGATGAGAACGACCTGGACTACTGCCATATCCGGCTGCTGCTTCACTCGGACGCCCCCAGACTGCTCTTTGGGAAAAATACCAGACCACCCCGCTGTCCCGGTTGTGGCAAAGGGATTGGCGACTGGCTTAACAGGTTAACCAATGAGGCTGCCCCAACGGGCTGGGAGTGTCCAAACTGCAGCCGACCGCTGGAGCCCGCCGAATTGAAGTGGCGTCAACAAGCCGGTTTTAGCCGTCTTTTTGTGGTGATTCCGGGGATATTTCCCAGCGAGGCGGTGCCCCTGCCGGAGCTACTCAACAAGCTGTCTGAAATGGGAGGTGAGTGGAGCTACTTCTATGCTCAAGAGCCGCAGATTCAGTCCGGTAAGGGAGTACAGTCACTGTTCTAGTGTAGTGTTCCATACTAAACTAGCCACTGACAAAACAGTTTTTTCCCTGCCGCTTGGCTTGGTAAAGAGCCTTGTCGGCCCGCACAAAGACATCCTCCGGCACATCTTCACCGGTAAAAACACTGAGCCCACAGGAGGCCGTCACCTCAATCCGCTTGTTGCCGGAGTGAAGGCCACTCCCCTGCACTTCGAGCCGAATCTGGTCAGCGAGCGTTTCAGCAGCCGCCTTGTTGGCACCGGTAAGCAGGATGACGAACTCCTCGCCACCATAGCGCGCAATAAAATCGGTCTCGCGCAGTCGTTTTTTCAACGCCTGCCCGATGGCAACCAGTGCTCTATCCCCGGATTTGTGTCCAAAGCGATCATTGATCTGCTTGAAGTTATCCACGTCCCACATCATCAGGGTCAGGGGCTCACCAAAGCGCCTCCAGCGGGCGAACTCCTGGGCCAGCCTCTCATCATAAGCCATGCGATTGGGCAGGCCGGTAAGTGAATCTGTGGTCGCCTGAATGTGGGCGTCGACCACCTTCCTCTGCAGTTCCAGGCTCTCACGCTCCACCTCATGGAGTCGCTCCCGCAATTTTCGTTCATTATCCTCAGCCAGGCGGTGGAGCTGTTCCTCTGTCTCGATATAGGAGGCCATTTCTCCTTCGATGGCATCCAGACACCCTGCCACCCCCTCCTGGAGTTGATCCAGCGTGCCAGCTGAGGCTATCCCCTGGCGTATCCCTCCGGTCTGTTCTGAGATCACCTGATTCAGTGTCTGAGCATCTTCAAACGACTTTTCGCGCAACTGGTGGCCATCATTGACCTGCCGGTCAATCTGCCGCTGCTTTGCCGTCAAACCTTCCAGGAAATCCTCGGTGGCGATAATTTCAGAATGGGTATAGCTAAGACTACCCGCCAGCAGTGAGAAAAGTTGCCCCATAACCCCGACCCAGGCACTTTCATCCTTTTCGCCATCGAGACCGGCTGCCAGTCCAGCGATCTCACTGGTCAGCTGCCCCGGCCAGCTCTGTTTCTCCAGCAGCGCCAATAGCTGCTGATTCGGTCGTATTCTCTCCCCGTCACCGGATGACTTCCTTCCACCGGTGAAGAGATTGCCCAATATCCCCCTCCGGGGGCTCGTCGACTTGCCGGTGGCAAGTAGTTTCAGCAGTTCATCAAGTTGATTATCGGTCACCGCCGCCGGATTACTCACCATATCTTGAGCCAGTAACTTCAGCCGCTCGGTACTACCCGACTGCTGATGAATGCGTTGCTGGATACGACTGAACAGGTCGGTGCCGCTCAGGGGGGGGAGCCGGATGAGGCAGCGCTGCTCCTGATAAGGGCATCGATGATTCCGCTCAACCGACTATCGGCATCCGCCCCGGACGGGGCTCGGACAGCCTGCCGCAGTAATGCAAGATGAGGATCGAGCAGTGGATCGAGACCGTCAGCGGCGAGGGTCAGCTGCACCAGAGCACGGCGTAACCGGCTTTCACTCTCATCGGCACGATCAAGCTCAGCAGCGTGTTGTTGTTCGAGTTGAAGACAGCGCTCTTTCCAGTCCAAGTGACTCTCCGTGCCTATGCAGCCAGATCAAGCCCCTCTGGAATAATGATATCTATGCCAATCGGTAGATGATCTGACAATGGGTAATCAACCACACGAGCATTTTCCACCGACAGCGTCTCCGAGACCAGAATATGATCGAGTTTTCGCGCCGGCTGCCAGCTTGGGAAAGTGCTCCTATCGCATACAGGTTCGTGGAGGTTGGCGCTCTCAGTAAGGTAGCGCAACTCCTTTGACATGCAGCTGCAGTTCAGGTCGCCCATTATAACCACATGACGAAGCCCCTTGACCAGTTCGCTGACAAAGGCGACCTGCTTAAGACGTGCCCGCCGCCCAAGCGCCAGATGGATAATGCATATCGACAGTCCCTCATCGCCACCGAAATTGCACAGTATTGCGCCGCGCCCCGGCAACCCGGGAAGCTTGTATTCACTAATGTGGCTCGGTTTCATCCTGCTCAACAAACCATTGCTGTGTTGCGCCAGCTTGCCGAGGTTGCGATTTACCTGTTTGTACCAATGGGGAAATCCCGCTTGATGGGCGAGATAAGCGGTCTGATCGACAAAACCGGTTCGCAGACTCCCGGAGTCCACCTCCTGAAGCCCGACAAGGTCATAGCCTTTGATGACATCAGCAATGCGGTTGAGGTTACCAATTCGTTCACGGTGAGGCAGCACCTGCTTCCAGCTTTGGGTTACATACTCCCGGTAGTGCTGAGTATCGACCCCCGTCTGGATATTGTAACTGAGCAATTTCAGGCGCTTCAAGTAATCCCTCGGCACTGACTATGTTTATTATTCAACAGGTTAAGTCTACATGGCAGTTATTAAAGAAACTTCTGAATAAACCATGAGCAGCCGCCTTGCTCTCAGGTTTACCCAGGGAACTTCTGAACGAATCATGATCACGGCCTCGGCCTTGACCTCCTGCGTCACTCTGCCACCCGCATCCAAGCAGTCGTACGCCGGGACGACGAATAGTCTCTATTCCGGGTGGATACTCACTGTTCAGCATAGTCTCTATTTACACCGATGGGTGAGCAAAACGATATCCTTACGGTTATTTCACGCCTTTTGCCGCACGAACCTTCTCAATCAAATGGCCAGTCACCTGCATCATAAGGTTACCGGAGAGACCGCTAACACTGTATTTGCCATCAATGATTATGGCGGGTACGCCATGAACATCATATTTTCCGGCAAGTTTGGCAGCCCTCCTTACCGGGAGTTTGACACCATTGGAGTTCATCAGCTTGCGGAACTCATCTACCGCCACACCCTGCTCTTCGAGAAACGCTTCCATCTCACCCTGCGTCTTGAGGGCCTTACCCTTGTCATGCATGGCGCTGAATATCTTCTCATGCAGACCATCACCCAGCCCCATCATCTTCAGTGCATAGAAGGTCTTACCATGAAGGATTCTGGTGGGACCGCTTAGCAACGCTGGAAAGCGGATAAAATCAACGTACTCCGGTTTAGTCTCCAGCCACTTCTCCAGGAAGGGCTCCAGCACATAGCAGTGGGGGCAGCCGTACCAGAAAAACTCCATCACCATTACTCGGTCACCCGAGGCACCGGGCTGTTCAGGGATGATAAATGAGTAGTGCACATCCTCTTTAAACTGTTCGCCCAACGCCTGAAGAGGCGCAAAGAGGGTCATGGAGGCTAGCAGCAGAAACAGGGTACAGGCGCTTTTTTTCATATTATTACCTTTGGAGCTGAACGGTGTCGGAGAATAGTATCAGGCGGGCGCAAAACCGACCATATATTGCTACGACCCTGGAGGCGGGTGCTGGTTCACCGGTGGGAGAAAAATATCTAAGAAAAAACCTCTCGTTAACCACCTGGAAACGTCAAAGGGCGGCCATCGGCCGCCCTTTGCAGAGGGGTACCTAAGATACCCCAACTGTTTTAACCGCTATATACCAATAGCGGCTGAAATTAACGCAGACCCTGCAGATACTGTGCAACCGCCGCAATCTCTTCATCGGTCATGCGGGCGACAACACCTCTCATCATTTCACCGCTATCGTTGGCACGAGTACCACTACGGAAATCTTTCAAGGCTTTCGTCAGGTAGTCTGCGTGCTGGCCGCCTATACGGGGGAAGTTCGCACCGGGATTACCCTGTCCGGCAGGACCGTGGCACGCCATACAGGCGGCAACACCGGTGGCGCCGTTGCCACCACGGTAAATTTTACCACCCAGCTCCGCCTGCGCCTGAGCAGTGGTGCCACTGCTCTGATTTTGGCTGGAGAAGTAAGCAGCCAGATCCGCCACGTCCTGATCAGCCAAAGGCATCGCCATGGCGGTCATCAGAGGGTCTTTACGGGTTCCTGCTTTGAAATCAGCAATCTGCTTCTGAATGTAGCTGGGATGCTGTCCAGCCAGTTTTGGCCAAATCGGATTGGGGCTGTTGCCATCAGGGCCATGGCACGCCATACAGGTTGCGGATTTGGTCTTGCCCGCCGCCGCGTCGCCAGCGGCCTGGATGGTACCGCTACTGATTGCCAAAACGATAGAAACTGAAACTAGCCATTTATTCATAGTCAAACCTGCGATATCGACTGAATGAGGCCCTAGACATAGGCTCACTCTGAGCTGTGACCCCAAACACACTTGTCTTTGGACGGGAAAATTCTGTCATATATACCAGATGCACTCGCAGGGGGTCAAATTAACCCCTATCTGAATGGACTTATTGGCCATCCCTCGACAAGCCATCATCAACATCCATTGGCTTGAACTGAAAAAGAAATACGTGATATCACACAAAGATCGCGCCATATAACCTATCTATATGTTTTTGTTGATATTTATCACGGTTAGTCGCTTGCATCACCTCCCTGTTTCTGCAAATATCCTGCCTCCTAAACGACTTAATCTTCCGTTTTGCCGTTGACTATTCGGTATTCAAACCTAAAGAAAATAAGGCAGTAATCTGATGAAAGAAATCGCCCTCCCACAGCAACCACGACTCACCCCTCTAGCCTCAGCCATACTGCTAGCCCTGAGCTACACCAGCGTACAGAGCGCACAAGCCGAAGAAGCCGGCACAGATGAGGCGGTGGACACCATCAGTGTCACCGCCTCTCGCATAGAGCGCGGCACCAAGGAGGTCTCTGCTGCGATCAGCGTCATCGATGAAGAGAAGATTGAAAACGCCAAGATGTTCAACATCAAGGATGCAATTCAGGGAACGCCGGGGGTTTTGATCGACTCCAAGAACGGTGGCTACGACGTCAGGCTGATCATTCGCGGCGCAGGCCAGAAGGCCAACTACGGCGTGCGTGAGATCATGATCCTGCGTGACGGTGTGCCGATGACCGACCCTGACAGTTTCTCCCGTTTTGATTTCATCGACACCCAGGATATCGAGCGTATCGAGATCACCAAGGGGCCGGGCTCTCTCTACGGCAGCGGTTCTGCAGGCGGCACCATCCAGATCATCTCCAAATCGGTCTTCGATGAAAACATCAACCGCGTAAAAGTGGGTGTTGGTGAGCATGGCAGCCGCATGCTCCACGGCCGTTACGGCGCTGAAATAAATGACGACAACGCCTTCTCCGTCACCGCCTCCCACCGTGAGGTAGAGAACGGCTGGCGACGCTGGAACAAGTTCGATAGCCAGCAACTGAGCCTCAAACATGGCTTGATGCTGGAGGATGGTGCCACCCTGGAGACTGAGCTCAGCTACTCAGAGGCCGACATGCAGCTGCCGGGATCAATGAGTGATGTCCAATTCGAGACCTTCAAGGCGACCGGAGAGCAGACCGAGACCAAGGATGCCTGGAAGCACAGTGGTCGCTACTCCACCATCTGGTTTTTCAACAGCAGGCTGGAAAAAGAGTTTGGCGACCTCACCTTTACCCCCCGGGTCTACTTCAACCATTGGGATCACTTCCATCCGGTCACTGCGGCAATCAACGAAAATCCCGGCACCAGCGTGCTAGGTGGCGACCTGGAGTTCTCCCTCGATCACAAACTCTGGGGTGACAGTACCCTGGTCGCCGGCGTCACCGCCCGGATCGATAACACCGAAGAGTCGAACAAGTACCAGTACGCCGACACCCAGACCACTGGCGGCGGCAGGATCATCGCCACCCTCTCCGACAACAAGGGCTCGCTGATGGAGACCGAAGAGGCCACCAATACCCTCTACGGACTGTTCCTGCAGGAAACCTTAAGACCGACGGAGCAGCTAACTATCGATGCCGGCTTCCGCTTTGACCGCATGAACTTTGACCTCTTCACCCGCACCTATACAGAGTACAACTGGAGTACCGGCCAATATGTCGCCAACGTCGGTACCATCGATACCGACGCTACCTTTGACCTCTTCGCTCCCAGTCTCGGTGCCAGCTACGCCATCAACAAACAGATCAACCTGTTTGCCAATATTGCCCAGTCCGGCCAGGTGCCTTCAGAGGGAGAGATTAACGACAACCCGACACTGGATGCTGCCACCGCCCGCAACATCGAGGTCGGCATCAAGGGTCGCGCCCGAGACTGGTCATTTGATGCCTCGATTTATCGCACCAAGGTGAAAGACGACATCATCCAGGTCTATAGCGGCTGGAGCAGCAGCTTCATGAATGCCGGCGAGACACTGAAAAAGGGCTTTGAGTTCAGTGGCAACCTCGATCTGAACAAGTATGTCTCTGTTGGTGCCAGTTACGCCTTCAGCGACTATAACTTTGTCGATTTCCAGGAGTCCGGATCCCTGGATTTCTCCGGCAATCAGATCCCCTACGTGCCCCGCCACCAGTATGGTTTCAACGTCAACTACAAGCACCCCAACGGCTTCAAAGCACGTCTCCAGACCGACACCTGGGGTGAGTACTACATGGACAACCGCAATACGGAGAAATACGACGGTTACGACTTCCTCACCAGCTTGATGCTGGGCTATGAGACCGGCCCTCACTCCATCACCCTCAATGTCGACAACCTGTTCGACAAACGCTACGCCACCGAGGCGAAGAAGAGCTCCAGCGGCACCGTGAGCTATGCTGCAGGTTCCCCACGCAGCACCATGCTCACCTACCTCTACGCCTTCTGAATACAGGGACATATTGATGAAAAAAAGCCAGCGAATCCTGGCCACGACCCTCACCCTGGCACTGGCGGGAGCGATTATATCGCCGTCAGTGCCAGCCCAGGAGAGGAGTGGTGCAGCGGCGACTCAGAAAAAACCGGCTGAGGCACAGCAGATGCAGCACCGTCGTGGGCCAAAGCAGTTCACCTTCAGCAATGCTGATGGTGCGGTCATTCAACTCTGGAAACCCGACCTCTCAACACTACCACTGGAAGCGAAGATGGGGGTCATCACCATCCCCTCCACCGGCGTAGACAACTACCACGCCATCGTGGCGGAGAAGGATTGGGGCTACCTGAAAGAGGCAATCATTCGCTACGAATACCTGCGGGGAAAGCCCAGTGGTGAGAGCCCTACCCAGCTTTCCGCTGCAGAGAAGACGACGTTTGAGGTGGTGCCCGCCCCCATTCCCCGCGGACACTACCACTACCACTCAGATCAGGAGTGGTCGTTTGCAGTACGCTTCAAACAGACACTCCTCTCCGGGGTGCCTGTGGTCATGGAGACTGCCAATGGCAGCCGACTAGAGGGAATCACCGATGCCAACGGTTCGGTTCGGTTCCACATACCCGAGGATTTCCCCAACATTGTCGAAGGGGAGCGCGACAAGCGTAGCGCCGACTTCACCGTCAGTGCAGCTTATGAGGAGAACGGCACTGAATACCAGACCATGCTCAGCTCCGAATATCGCGTCAACCCGCAACACTGGAAATCTCTGAGCCTGGGAGTCACCGTCACCGCCATCGGCCTGCTGGCCGGTGGTTTTATCGGTCGCGTCCGCAAGACCGGGAAGGCAACCTCATGAACCCGATAAAAAATCTCTCGGTTATCCGCAAGCTGGTTCAGCTCACTGCCTTTGTCATTCTGGTCTACGGCAGCAGCCTTGGGGCCTATTACCTGGCCGATAAACTCAGCGGTGCTCTGCCTGCTCTCAGCTGCGCCTATGACCACAACGGATCCGACCTCTGCACCCTGATCCCTTTCCAGCACCAGATGGATCATCGTCTCGGCCCGATCATCGCCGACGGCGGCAATATTCTGATGGGGTTGATGCCGACCCTGATCACCCTCGGTACCTTCCTGCTGTTTTTTGTCTTTCTCAACAAAGCGTTCTGTGGCTGGATCTGTCCCCTGGGCACCTTCCAGGAACTGCTCCACCTGCTGAGCCAAAAGCTGGGACTGCAACGCAGAGAGTCTCTGGAGCCGGGACTGGTGGAGAGAATGAGGCCGATAAAGTGGGTGATATTGGCGGTTCTGGTATTCATCTTCCCGCTGCTTACCGGCCTCGGCTGGCTCAACCACGATCTCGGCGACCCCTTCTGCAGAATCTGTCCCAGTCGTTTTCTGACTACACTGGCCAACGGTGATACCGGTCAGGTCTTCGTCGACACGGCAAACGGCACCACCCTGGTGCTCTCGATCCTGGCCGACCTTATGTTTGGCCTGATGATCGCCTTCTCCCTCACTGTGCGACTCCCCTTCTGCCGCGTCTGCCCGATGCTGGCACTGCACGCCGTCTTCAGAAAACTGGGGCTGCTGCGGCTGGTAAAAAATGCCACTCCACGCTGTGACAAATGCGGCATCTGCGCCAAAGCCTGTCCGATGGATATCCAGGAGATCCACACCGAGATGGAGAAGAAGGATGTCACCTTCGAAGACTGCACTCTCTGCGGTCGCTGCGTCGAATTCTGCCCCGATAAGGATGTACTACAGCTGAAATACGCCATCATTCCTGTATTTAGTGCCAGCCCTCAATACTTCAAGGAGCGTAAAAAGGCGCAGACAAACTGGGAGAAAACACCCCCGGTAAAAGATCCCGGCAGTAAAAAAGTGAAAGCGACATGACAGGAATAGAGCCCGTCATACTCAGCTTTGGTGCCGCCCTGCTGCTTGGCCTCGGCTTTGGTGCCGGCCCGTGCAACATCACCTGCCTGCCCTACCTGGGGCCGGTCTTTACCGCAACAGAGGGCGGCATCCGCAACTCCTGGCGCCTGCTGCTGCCCTTCTCTCTGGGGCGCATGAGTGGTTACGCCCTGCTGGGTGCGACCGCAGGATGGGCCGGGCTGGTGGCACAGCAGTGGATTGACGCCCCCTGGGTGCGTTGGCTGCTGGGTGGAGGCACTATACTGGTTGCGCTATCGATCCTATGGCGCCGCCGCTACCAGCCTGCCCAGTGCGCTCAGCATAAGAGCACAATCCAGCACACAGATACACAAGCACCACTGAAGGTGGCTCCTCCAGGGGCCAATCCCCCCGAGAGTGGCGGCAAAGCCTTAAATGCATTACCCACAGGACTCTTTCTGATGGGCATGGGTATGGCGCTTAACCCCTGTGCCCCCCTGACCACTGTCATCCTTGCGGCAGCAACCACTGCCAGCTTGTCGGCCGGCCTGTCCCTCGGCCTCGGCTTTGGCATCGGCGCCATCATTATCCCCACCCTGGTCTTCGCCTTTGGGGTGGCCCACTTTGGTGACCAGATCCGCCACCACCTGAGCCAGTGGCGAATCGCCCTGGAAAACACAAGTGTCGGACTGCTCTTTCTGCTCGGTACCGGCACCGCTATGGGATGGATTGCACCATGAACTTTGAAGAACTCCTCTCTAAGGGCGGCCTGGTGGTGTGGATCCTTTCCGCCTACTCCGCTGTTGGCCTGGCCATCGTCCTTGAGCGTTACTTTCTCTTCCTGCGACTGACCCGCTTGCCAAAGGCACTACTACCACAACTTGACCGTCTGCTTGAGCGGCCCGATGCTGCGCAGCAGGTGGAGGGACTGAAAGGCCCCGAGGCACAGATTCTCCAGGCGATGGTCGAAGCCGACCAACAGGGTGTCAAGGACCTCCAGGGTGTCGGCACCAGAATACGCGCTCAACTGTTACAGCGTATGGAGTTTGGTCTGCGTACCCTCGGTATACTCGGCAACACTGCACCGCTGCTGGGCCTACTCGGCACCATTACCGGCATGATCAAGGCGTTTATGGTGATTGAACAGGCCGGTGGCAAAGTCGACGCCCAAGCCCTTGCCGGCGGCATATGGGAAGCGATGATCACCACCGGTGTCGGTCTTGCCGTTGCCATTCCCCTGCTGATCCTGCTCCACTTCCTCGAAGGGGTGGTGGAGCGGCGCAGCCACTCGATGGAGAACTGCATCGCGCTGCTGCTGGAGCGCCGCGAACACCCGGCAACCGCCACCGAAACAGAGGAACCACACCACTGGGAGGAGATTACAGATGGGGTGTGAGCGGCGCAGACACTCCAATGTCGTACTCAACCTAACCCCACTGATCGACATCGTCTTTCTACTGCTGGTCTTTTTTATGCTCACCGCCCACTTTATCGAGGACGAGAGCATCAACATCGACCTGCCTGAGGCGGTCAGCGCAAAAAAAGCGGACGATGAAGGTTTTGTTGAAGTCACCGTCACACCTAACGGGCAGATACTGGTAGAGGGGTCGGCAGTTACTGCTGAACACCTGAAACAGACACTGAGTGGCGCACTCCATGCGCCGGGCAAGCGATTTGTCCGTCTGCGAGGAGACCACGAGGCACACTTTGGACTGGGCGTTCAGGTGATCGATGCCGCCCGTCAGGCGGGGGCGGAATCCCTCGACATCCTCACCGAAAGGCCATGAGTCGGCCTGATCTCACCTGGAGACTGCTCGCCATTGCCGTCTCCCTACTGATCCATGCATTAGTGGTAAGCCAACTGCTCAACAGGCCGGTCAGCGCCACCACAAAAACGGCAGAGAAGACTAAAACCACCCACGTCCGACTGACTTTTCAGCCGCCACCCAAGCCCCGGGAGGTGGTAACGCCTGAACCTAAACCTGAGCCGGAAATCAAGCCTGAGCCTAAACCCAAGCCAAAGGTTAAACCTAAGCCTAAACCAAAGCCCAAGCCCAAGCCCAAGCCCAAGCCCAAGCCCAAGCCCAAGCCCAAGCCCAAGCCCAAGCCTAAACCAAAGCCTGCGCCGAAGCCTGAACCAAAAGAGATAACCCCACCGCCACCCCCGGTGGAGCAGAATCTACCTGCGCCCGTGAAAAAGAGCCCACCATCCCCATTGCCCCAACAGCAATCACCATCCCGGGAAACCTTTCTCGCCAACCTTCTGGCACATATTGAAAGGAATAAATCCTACTCAAAACTGGCGAGACGTAAGAGTATTGAAGGCAGCATCAGGGTAACCTTCACCCTGGGGTGTGACGGTTCAGTCAGCAGTATGAAAGTATCAGGCGGCCACAAGCTGTTGAAACGGTCGGCAAAAAAGGCGGTTAATGCCTCCATGCCTCTGCCCAAACCACCCTCCGGGGTCAGCTGCCCCATGTTGATCAACTACAAAATGGCCTACACTCTGAAAGACGACTGAGAGAGAACCTCTCGTCCGGCATAGTAGGAACTTCCATCTGGTGCATAGATCGGCAGTGGATTTTACCGCCCTCTTCTGGTGAAATGCCCATAGCGAAGCGGCACAAAGAAAACAATAACAGCTGCCCTTCACACAACCGCCCAAGCGGCACGGGTTTCTCTCTTACCACTACTCCATTTAGCGCTGACAGCATGACTACAGACAGTCCCCAATTACAAAAAGACTTCAGCAGTAATGAGAAAGCACAGGGCAACGGCCGAATTCGCACTGCCCTGCTGCTCACAGCAATTGCCGCCGTCGGCTATTTCATCTACACCGAGCAGTCTCAGACACCCCCGGCAGAGCAAGACAACAGGTCAGAGATAGCACCAATAGACCGTACACCAAGAGTGGGGGCCAATGTGCCGGGCGATAAGAAGGCGGTGGGTGAGCCACGGACTGTTGAGTCCCGGCAACCAGCACAAGCCTCAGCCGGTATTATTGAAAATCTTCCAGATGGGGAGGCCGCCCGCACCCTGATAGCTGCAGCGCGTAGCGGCCAGGGAGCGATTGATTACGAAGCGCTCTACCGCAAGGCCAACCTGTTCCAGCAGCAGGAAAAACATACCGACGCCTTCCTCCTCTATTTCTTTTCAGCCCGTGAAGGCCACCATAGATCGGCGCTGAAACTGGGTGAAATGAATGATCCCGCCCACTTCACCGGTGAGGGCGACCTGTTGCAAAGAGCAGACCCCACACAGGCTTACAAATGGTATAGGCGTGCTGCAGAGGGGGGACTTACCGAGGCCCAGCAGCGGCTTTCAGTACTACGTAGCACCACCGAATCGGCGGCCACATCAGGTAACGCCAAGGCCCAGCGACTACTGCTCAACTGGAAGTGACCGTTAGGAAACAGATCCCATGTCATTAAAACAGATTACCCTTCCGCTCCTGGCCCTCCTCACGGTTCTCAGTAGCACCACAATAAGCGCACAGGAACCTGTCCGTCCGTTACTGATGCCTGGGAAACAGTCCCTGTTTCAGCGTGCCCTCGTCATACCGGGCAGCCGGATCTTCAGTGAACCCAATGCAGTGGAGGGTGCCGATACTGTACCCTTCACCGCCTACTACCTCTATGCCCGCGAAACCCACGGTGACCGCAACTGGATTCAGGTGGGGGTTAATCGCCACGGAAAAATCACCGGCTGGATAGCCGAAGAGCAGATGATCCCCTGGAACCAGGGGCTTACTGTCGCTTTCCGTGACCCGGTAGGGCACGACCGCGCCTTGCTGTTCCGTGACAAAGCGTCGATCAAGACGCTACTCGACACCTCAGACCTAACCCAGTATCAGACCCTCTACCAAGCGGCGGAGACAGGCAGCCTGCTCCAGGAGTCACCGGTGGTCGCCATTCAGCCGGCAACCCATATTGATATTCTCAAAGAGTTCTATCTGGTGCCTATCCGTGACCATGAGGACGTCTACCTCGGCAATGAGCAGGCGCGTATCCTTCAGGTCGCCAGTGTTCCGTTGCAGGCGGCTCAGCCCAGCCAGCCGGTAAAAGAGCAATCAGCAGCCACCGCCACCCCGGAAAACGAGACGAAGGTCCCCGCTTTCCGTTCAGGTGTTGTCTTTGTCATCGACTCCACCCTCTCCATGGATCCCTATATCGATCGTACCCGGGAGGCGATGCGTAAGATTTACGACACCATCACCCGTGAGGATCTGAGCGGTGACGTCAGCTTTGGTCTGGTGGCGTTCCGTGACAGCACCGAGGCAGCGCCCAAGCTGGAGTACCTGACCCACAACTACGTCACCCTGCAGCAGGGAGAGAGTGAGGAGAGCTTCTTCCAGGGGGTCTCCACCCTCAAGGCGGCGACCGTCTCCAGCGAGGGGTTCATTGAGGATAGTTATTCCGGTGTCTACGAAGCGATCGATAACATCGACTGGCGGGAGCAGGATGCCCGCTATGTGATACTGATTACCGACGCCGGCCCCCGTGATGCCGCCGACCCTCTCTCCAGAAGCAATCTCAGCGCAGATACCCTGCGTCGTCTCGCCCAGGACAAGGGTATTGCCCTGTCGGTACTGCACCTGCTGACACCAAGCAAAATGGCGGACCACAAGCGGGCGGAAGCCCAGTATAGGGATCTCTCCTACTACCCCGGTATCGGCAGCTTCTATTTTGGTGTTGAGACCGGTAATGTCGACCGCTTTGGCCGAGTACTTGATGCCCTTGCCCAGCAGATCACCGATCAGGTAAAAGTCACGGCCATTGCCAATGCAGGCCGTCGACAGGGAGAGCAGCGTTTAGCCGAAAAGGAGGAGACAGCGAAAGAGTCCCAACCGGCCCGTGACGAACAGCAGCTCGCCCAGTTCCAGGCCAAAGTGGCAAAACTGGGCCACGCCCTGCGTATGCGTTATCTGCAGAAGGGAAAAGACAACCAGATTCCCAACGTTTTCAATGCCTGGCTACTGGATCGTGACTTCAGTAACCCAGAGCGCCAGACCCTCGACGTACGTGTTCTGCTGACACGGGATCAACTCAGCGACCTCCACGCCATCCTCAAGCAGGTACTGGAGACCGCCGAAGAGGGGCTGCTGTCGCCACGCAACTTCCTCAACGACTTGAAAAGCCTCGCCGCCACCATCTCACGTGACCCGGAACAGTTGGGAACGACCACCCGCACCTCGGGCGCCCAGGAGGGAAACCTTGCAGACATGGGCTTTATGCGCGAATACATAGAGGACCTCCCCTACACTGGCGAGGTGATGGAGCTGTCACTCGACAGCTGGCAGGATTGGCCGGCACGGGAGCAGGTTGCCTTCATTCACCGGTTGGAAGAGAAGATCAACTACTACCAGGTACTGCATGACCATACCGATCTATGGGTATCCCTTGATGGTGGTTCGATCTCCGGTGACTCGCTCTTTCCCATCGCGCTTGAGATGTTGCCCTGAGGCACCCCTTCACATCTTGGTCTGAGCAATATCCTGCTCAGTACAGGGGGAGACACTTACTCCCATAATTGTGCGGTAACTACTTCGCATGGTCTTGTTCATTAGCACAGGGAAACCAGATGATCTGTAGGAGTGAACTCGTTCACGACTGGCTCCGAGACCTATTCATCGCGACAAGTTCGCTCCTACGGTTATTAAGAGACCTTAAATAAGCACCATTCGACACAAAAGCCACTGCTGACCCAATCCATTTACAACAAGGCAACAAAAAGAAGTGAACACCATCCCATACCAGGAGCAGCTCCCTCTCACCACTGACAAGGTGCTGATCTACCATCTGCGCGATGTGGTCAAAACCCGCGAGTCCGAGGGAACCGCCTTTCGCCTGCGGGTTCCCAGCCTACAAATCGCACTGGGGGAAAAAATTGCGCTTATCGGTGAGAGTGGTTGCGGCAAAAGCACCCTGCTCGATATGCTGGCGATGATTTCACGCCCAAGCCATAGCGGCGCCTTCCGCTTCCGTCCCGAAGCGGGTGCCGAGCCACTGAATATTGATCACTTCTGGCATAAGAAACAGCTCAACAAACTGGGCGATCTACGTCGCCTGCGCATGGGCTACGTAATGCAGACCGGCGGTCTGCTCCCCTACCTGACGGTGAGAGAGAACATCACCCTCTCCCGGCGACTGTTGCATATGCCGGATGACAATCTGGTTAATGACCTTGCCCACCGGTTGGGGATCAAACGCCACCTCGACAAACGTCCGCACATGCTCTCGGTAGGTGAGCGCCAACGGGTCGCCATTGGTCGCGCTCTGGCCCACCGCCCTTCCATCGTTATCGCCGACGAGCCTACCGCCTCCCTTGATCCCATCGCCGCCGAACGCATCATGGCGCTCTTTATCGAACTGGTGGAGGAGCTCAACATCACCGTTATCGTCGCCAGCCACGCCTGGCGTCATGTGCAGCGGCTGGGCCTGCGCCGTCTCGCACTGCGTACCCAGAGAGAGGGTGACGGCTCGCTGACAGAAACAGTGGTGAGCGGATAATGAGTCACAGACTAGGCAATATCTCCTGGCTGGCAGCCCGTGACTATCGCGACGAGTGGCAGATGTCCGGCTTCTTCGTCCTCGCCCTCGCCGCCGTGCTGGGACCGATGATGGTACTGTTCGGCCTCAAGTTCGGCATTATCAGCAGCATGGTCGATAACCTTGTCGAGGACCCGCGCAACCGTGAGGTCCGACCCATAGGCAGTGGCCACTTTGACCGTGCCTGGATGGAGACACTGCGCAGCCGATCCGATGTCGACTTCATCGTTCCCCGTACCCGCGCAATCGCCGCCACCATTGAGCTCAAAAGTACCACAGCCAAACGTATTCTACCGGCCGAGATGATCCCGACCGATCGTGGAGACCCACTGCTCGAAGGACTAAAACTGCCCGATAACATGCAGCAGTTGGTACTATCCAACTCTGCCGCACGCAAACTGAAGGTGAAGCCTGGCGACACAGTGAGCGGCAGCTTTTCACGCCGCTTCAAAGGACGTAGTGAGCGGGTACATATTGAGCTGACTGTGACAGACGTTGCCCCGGCCGGTGCTTTTCCCCGGGATGGCGCCTTTGCCCCTGTCTATCTGGTGGAGTCGGCGGAGGATTTCCGTGATGGCCGTGCCGTCCCCGCCCTTGGTTGGAGGGGTGATCCGGAGAGCAACGACAACCGCAGCTACCCCGGCTTCCGCCTCTACGCCGAATCGATCTATGATGTTGCCGGACTCTCCGCACTGCTGATAAAAGAGGGCGTTGAAGTGCGTACCCGGGCGGCGGATATTGAGATCGTCCAGAGTATGGACCGCAACCTCAGCGCCGTCTTCTGGCTTATCGCACTGGTGAGCATGTCCGGCTTCGCCTTCTCTCTCGGTGCCAGCCTGTGGGCCAACGTCGACAGGAAGCGAAAGGAGTTGAGTGTTCTGCGACTGGTGGGATTCCGCACAGGGGATATCATCTGGTTCCCGGTAATTCAGTCACTCTTCACCGGTCTGCTCGGCTGGGGTTGCGCCACCCTCATCTATCTCGGTGTCGCCTTCAGCATCAACCGGATGTTTGCCGGTCAGCTGCAAAGCGGTGAAAACGTCTGCCTGCTGCTGCCAGAGCACTACCTGATCGCCCTCGGCATCACCCTCGGCTCCGCCACCATCGCTGCCGCCATGGCCGGCTACCGTTCCGCCCGTATCGAACCCTCTGAAGGATTACGGGATATCTGACAGATATGGTAACTTACCCACAAATTAATCAGATAGCCCGAGGCTGACACCACCCTCCATGCGCATCTACATGCAGACACAACCGTCGCCGGAGCAGCCGCTCCGCTTCTATCAGCTGCAGCTCCAGCAGGATCTCCTGGGGGGCTGGAGCCTGGTGCGCGAATCAGGCGTTCAGGGGGGGCGCGGTCAGGTGACCAAAGAGTATTTCAGTGATCGTGACGAGGCGATACAAAAGCTGATAAAGCGACGGGACAGCCAGCTGCGACGGGGTTTCCATACTGTCTTCCGCGAGGGGATGCCGAGCGAGGTTTAACGCTGAACCACCTATCCTTCTCCCTGAGGAGGGTGTCGTAAAAGCACCAGTCCCTTCTCCCTACGAGGGAGAAGGTTAGGATGAGGATGTATTAAATCAATAAGTTACCTATTGATCCCCCTCACCCTAGCCCTCGGCAAGCTGCTCCTGCGTTGCTCTACTACCTACGTCCATGTAGGCATCTCCCCGGTGGGGAGAGGAGACTTTTGCGACACCCCTCTGAGGGGAGAAGGGACAGTCTATGCTAGCCTTTAACGTCACTTGAACTCCGAAACTTAAGTTATTTTCGTATGAAAGTAGTTTTAGCACTCTTCCTGGGCTTGTTAGCCACTGCAACTCCGGTGGCGGGCGAGCTGCATTTTTTTCACCCTGAGGGTGAGATTCACGAGCTGGATCACCTTTCGGTTGAAGAAACGGCACTCCGGTATCAGCCGCAGGATCGCAGACCCTATTCGGAATCCTGGTACTACCTTGGTGTAACCGAGGCGGGTGCTCTATTCATTTCCCACTTTTCACTTGCCAGAATCAACATTTTCTTCGAGCAGTATACGGTTGATTTTGGAGTCTATCTGCCCGATGGCACCGCGTATTACCGCACAAAGAGCTATCTCAAGAGCGATATCGAGGTAGAGACCGACCAGTTCCAGATCAAACTGGGGAAAAACAGTCTCGGGGGTACGCTGGAAAATCAACGCCTGCATATTGAGGAGGAGGATTTTACCGTCGATTTGAATTTTACCCCCCGAGCGCCTGCATTCAGGGACGGAGATGGCAGAATATACCTAGATCAGGGTAAAAAAGACTATATGGATGTCACCTACCAGCCATCCATGGAGGTAGAGGGCGAGGTTACGATTGGAGACCGCACGATTCAATGGAAAGGATGGGGATATGCCGATCATGTACGACAGACATTTCTTCCCAATGAGTTTGCCGACCGGTTATATGCATTCAGGGTAAAGATGGGGGATCTTTTCATCTCCACCCTGGACTATTTTCCAAATCAGAAAATTCACCCGGAGCGTCTCCCTTCACTGATTGTGGCCTATAAAGACCGCCTGCTTCACGTCGGACACGATTATCGCCTCGAAGAGACAGAACACCATACCGATCCCGAGCGGGGCATCAGCGTACCAAAAGGTTTCCGGCTCACAGCAGAGACGGAGGCGTTTGAGTTGAACTGCACCTCTACCGGAAAGATGCTTCAACGGGTGGATCTTCTTGCTGCCATTGGTCCATTTGCGCGCTCGATTCTGAGCTTTTCCGGGGTAAGCTCCTTTGACTACATTTTTTCAGAGGAGGTCGATTGTCTGATCGCTTCCCCCGAGATTTCCGGTTCATTCAGTGGGAAAGGTGTATTGGAAATTGTGCGATAGGGTGAGCAAGACAAGAGGGCATGCTGAGCCCTTTTTTCCTCGCCTTTGCACGAGATGAAAGGAGCGCACCCACCAGTGCGGGAATCTCCAAAAAACCGTACACCCACCTTTTGATCCTGAATTAGGTGTGAGTAGGTGAATAATGGGCGTCATGAATCAAGGTAATTCGATGGAATCGATGAATTGACTTTGACAAAACCACAGTGTTTAACAGGCTCTAGAGCCACGAATTGCTTACATTCGGTGCTACAATAACCCCTATGAAACCCGAATTCACAGGAATCCATCACACCGCATTTGCCACCAACGATATCGAAGAGACCGTTAGGTTCTGGCGAGATCTGATAGGTCTTCGCCTGGTCTATGCATACGGCAGCCCAGGCTATCGGCAGTACTTCTTCCAGATTTCCGGGGACAACCGTATCTCCTTCTTCGAATGGGAGGGCGTGGAACCTGTCTCCAAACGGCGTCACGGCGACCCGGTCAAGGGGCCGTTCATATTCGATCACATCTCGATCGGTGTAGCCGACAAGGATGCCCTGTGGGAGATCATGGCACGCCTTGATGCTGCTGACTTCTTCTGTTCTGATGCGATCGACCACGGCTGCTTCATTTCGATCTACTCCTATGACCCCAACGGTATTCCCATTGAGTTCAGCTGTGATATCTCCGGCCTCGACCTCTTCTGGAATCCGGTGATGCAGGATCTGGCCGCTACTTCTGAATTCCTTACCGAGCCCAATCCCCTGCCCGGCCAGTGGCCGCGGCCAGATCCTGTCCCCCTGGAAGATCGTATGGTTGTTCCGGGTGAAGGCAAGGATAACTTCCCGGAGATAGCGGAAAACGTCTCCCCTATTTCCACCAAGAGATTCCCTGAAGACGGCTCCATGCGGGTGCAGGATGTGATGAAACGGAATGTCCGTACCGCCAAAGAGGGTGATCCCATATCCTCGGTGGCTGAAGTAATCTGCCAGGCGAAGATCAGTGGTGTGCCGGTGGTGGACAAGGATAACCACCTGGTCGGCATGATCTCCGAGAAAGATATACTAAAGTCCCTTCTCCCCGGTTATACCCAGTTTCTTGAAAATCCTATCCAGGCAGAGGACTTCTGTGCCATGGAGGAGGCCTACGGCAGTGCCCTGCAGAGACGGGTGGGAGAGCTGATGACACGAGCGGTTCATTCGGTCTACATCGATGAGCCGGTGATGAAGGCTGCCGCGCAGATGGACCTGCACAATTTCCGCCGCATCCCGGTCATCGGAAGAGACAATCGGGTTGCCGGCATTGTCAGCCTCAGTGATATACATCAGGCCATTTTCAGACGTGAACTGTCAAGCAAGTGACGAAAAAGCGACACCCACTCTGATGGGACAACCCTACACTTGGCCACATGGATGTGGGCAACTACCACCTATTTTAGAAGCAATCGACCCCTGCCGGAAAGAGTTCCACTACGGCTATAGGTGTAGTTGAAATATTGGACATAATAGCGCCCAAGCATCTGCAGGACCTTACTGATGCCCTGTTCATGACGGGGAGTCATCAAAAGATGCACATGGTTAATCATCAGAACATAGGCATGTACATCGCATTGGTGCTTGTCACACGCCTGCTTCAGCTTCTCCAGATAATACCGGTAATCTTCGTCAGCATAGAAGATCGGCTCTCGATTATTACCGCGAACAACCACATGCTGTGGCTGACCGGGAATGACAAAACGGGGTAAACGTGCCATTGGAAGCCCTCAGATAGTGATGAGGATGGGATTAGCACCCTTGCGGCCAGATATCAATCGAGCCTGATCCTATTGATGCTAACCTGTCTCGTATTAGCGAAAGTCACTAGCTCAAGTCACATCACCGTGGCAACTCCACCGTCACCTGCAACCCCTCCAGATCAGCCGAGCGACCAAAACGCAAGGTGCCGCCATATCGGTTAACCACATCCCTGGCGATAGCCAGCCCCAGCCCGTGGCCCGCCACCGACTCATCTATCCGCACACCGCGCTCACTCAGCCGCTCCAGCTCGTCATCTGAGACACCCTGGCCATCATCTTCCACCAGTAACCTCGTCATATTGTCACCGGTTTCAAGCCGTAAACGAACCCGCTTCTGCGCCCACTTACAGGCGTTATCCAACAGGTTACCGAGCAGCTCCAACATATCTTCCCGGTCCTGGGGCAGTCGCTTCTCATCAGGCAGTTGATACTCTATCTCCAGCCGTCGTTCAGCGTAGAGCTGATGCAGCGCACCCACCAGTGCGGGAATCTCCTGATTGGCTTGAAAACGTTCGGCGGCGATACCTGTCCCGGCCAGCCTTGCCCGGGTCAGCTCCCGCTCCATCAGCTTACGAATCCGCTCTACCTGGAGTTCCATCCCCTGCCTCACTTCGGGATAGCCGACCAGCTCCTCTCTCTCCAGCTGACGTATCAACAGATTAAGCGGTCCCTTGAGGGCATGGGCCAGATTTCCCAGGCCGTTGCGCGACTGCTCCAGACGCCCTTGCTGTATCTGCAGTAGCCGATTGAACTCCTGCACCAGCGGCTTTACCTCACTGGGAATATCTTCGGTAAGTGCGGTGATCTCCCCCTTCACCAGCCGCCGAATACCCTCCCTCACCGGATCGAGCCGCCTCATCGAACCACGAACAATTTGAGACTGGATCAGGATAATCAACACCGCCGCCAGCAGAGAGAGCGAGGCGAACACCCACTGAAAGCGCACCAGACCCTGGTTTAAAGGCGTCATATCTTCAGCCAGCGCCAGGGTGAACAACTTACCCTGCTTGCGATAACCGGCGACGTGCAACAGCAGATCCTGACGGTCAGGCCCCACCATGCGCCAGTGATCTGAAGTGCCGGGAGTAAACAGTGGAAACTCCAGGCGCTGATCCCACAACGAGCGCGAGGTGAGCAAGGTGCCATCTACAAACACCACCTGATAGTAGTGACCTGAGAGAGGTTGGCGGTAAATTTTACCCAATCCACCACTATTGGAGAGCGCGGGCGCTCCGGCAGCCGTCAGATCCAGAGTGGCAAGCAGAGTCTCAGCATCGTGCTGAAGTCGTGAGGCGACAAAGCCTTCGGTGAGATTGCGCAGTGCCAGACTGCCGCCCCACCAGAGCAGGACCAGGAGCAGCAGTAGCCCCAACGCCAACCCCACCTGAAGCTGTTTGCCAAGAGAGTTCACTTGGCTACGCCGACAAACAGGTAGCCTTGTCCACGCCGGGTCTCGATGCGCTCCTTGCCGATACGCTCCCGCAAGCGCCGCACGTAGACCTCAATCAGGTTGCTGTCACGGTCGAAGTCCTGATCGTAGACATGCTCAGTCAGTCGGCTTTTGGAGAGAATGCGCCCGGGATGGAGCATAAAGTAACGCAGCAGGCGGAACTCGGTGGCGGTAAGGTCCACAGCCTGGTCATCAACAAGGATCACCTGCTGTAACTCCTCGTTGAGACGCAGGCCACCGGACTCCAGCTCGGCCGCCGCCCGGCCGGTGCTGCGCCGAATCAGTGCCTGCAGCCGCACCAGCAGCTCTTCTACATGAAACGGCTTACCCAGGTAGTCATCGGCCCCGGCCTTGAATCCATCCACCCGCTGATGCCAGGCGTCACGGGCAGTCAGTACCAGTACCGGCATAACCAATCCCTTGTTGCGCCAGTTCTGCAGCACTTCCAGACCAGGGCGCTGGGGCAGCCCAAGGTCGAGCACCACCGCATCATAGGGGGTCACCTCACCGAGATATTCAGCATCGATACCGTTGTCCGCCAGATCGACGGCAAAACCGGCACGACGCAGTGCCTGCTCCAATGCGGCAGCCTGTTCGGCGTCATCTTCTACCAACAGCAGGCGCATCTCACTCTTCCTGTTTACGCTTCAACAGCCGACCATCCGTCGCATCCAGCTCCAGCTCCCACACCCGCCCTCCGCTATCCAGCAGCTCGATCTCGTAGACGATATTTTCATCCTCCTGCTCAAGCTCCACCTCCAGTATTCGTGCTCCCGGAAATTGGGGCTTCAGCTGTTCAAGAATATGTTCCAGAGAGAGCACCTTTCCAGACATCAACAGCTCACGGGCAATACGGTGATCCTCGTCTGCAAACAAGCCGCCGGCGGCGAGAAACAGCAGTAAAATTGCCAGAACTCTTTTCATCAATCTCCCTCCTTAGCGAACCCGGGAATACGCACATCGTGGCCATTAAACGAGCCTGTTTCAGGCGCCTTGTGACACTGCTCACAGCGGCTGAAACTACCCACTTCAGAATTACCCGTCACCCTATCCAAAGGTAGCTCATTATGCTTGCGCAGGAAGTAGGGGGTTTCCGAAACGCGCAACATTGCCCCTTTCCCCGCTTGTGACGCAGCAATTCCCTGTGAACGAGTATACTCCGACCTGTCGGCGGCATTGTCGAGCAGATAGCGGCGCAGCAGCGCAAACGATACCTCATCCAATTCGGCGTTATCGCCGAAATGGTCAGCCAGACCATCCATCACCAACCCCCAGGAGGCGGCGTTAAGCAAACCCGCCTGGTAGGCAAAGTGGCAGGAGCCACACTCCTCCAGGTAGAGAGACTTATCCACCGGCGCCACGTCCAGGAGGAGAGTGCCCAACCAATCGTTATTGCCGCTATCGGGCACACAACCACTGATTCCGAGAGTACAGAGAAGCAGCCAATTGATAGGTAATAACAGCCTCTCCCCCGCCGTTTTCATCAGATCTTCCCCCGCTTCATGCCGTTGATCATCGAGCGCACCAGATTCTCCTGATGCTGAAAACTGGAGAGCGCTACGCCCACCAGGTGAAAAAAGACCAGCAGCAGGGTGATGTTGACAAAAAACTCATGAACCTCTCCGAGCAACTCCCCCCAGAAGTGGGGAAGATCGAGAAAGAGCGGGGCCAGTGGACCGGAGAACTCCTCGGCACCGTAGGCCGCCAGCCCGGTCAGGATGGAGAGGGAGAGCGCCAGCATCAGCGCCACTATCATGACACCACCCGCCGGGTTGTGACCGATGTAGCGCTTGGCCCGGAATGCAGCCACATCCTTCATATAAGCGACAACCGTGGCCGGTCGTTTGACAAAATCGATGAAGCGGGCATGGCGGGTGCCCACAAGACCCCACAACAAGCGGAACAGGAGTAGTCCCATGATGGTGTATCCGGCCCACACATGGAGGGTGAGAAAGTGATCTTCGGTCAACCAGGCGATGGCGTAGGCGCTCACCAGTGACCAGTGAAAAATACGTACCAATGGATCCCAAACCCGTAACCATCCGGACGACTGCATATCTATACCCCTGTGGTTGTAACTTGGGGAGAGAATAGAGGGTGAGTCTTAAACCAAGCTGAAAGAGAGGTAACTTTTTACGTTATTGTTCGTAGTTATACACAACTCAAGTTTCGGAGTTCATTTGCCCCCTCTCCCTCAGGAGGGTGTCGCAAAAGTCCCCTCTCCCCACCGGGGAGATGCCTACATGGACGTAGGTAGTAGAGCAACGCAGGAGCAGCTTGCCGAGGGTTAGGGTGAGGGGGATCAATAGGTAACTTATTGATTTAATACACCCTCATCCTAACCTTCTCCCTCGTAGGGAGAAGGGACTGGTGATTTTACGACACCCTCCTCAGGGAGAGGGTTGGGATGAGGGGAGTTGAAAAGCTAACGCTTTGATTCTTCTAATTTCCCTCATCCTGGCCTTCTCCCTGAGGGAGAAGGGACGGTCTATCCAAGCCTTTTACGTCATTTGAGCTCCGAAACTTAAGTACACAATAATCCTGAAAACTATTTCGGTGGAAATAAAGCTGCATTTGATTAGGAGCGAACCTGTTCCGGATCAGCCCCGAGGCACGTTCTTCGCGAACAAGTTCGCTCCTACAAACGACTTCAGGATTATTGCTTCACAAGCCTTTATGCTGCATAAGCGATTTTCAAGGACCGGGGAACATCCAGAAAAAGCCGATGCAGTGAGATGATTGTGCTGAAAGAGTCGAATCTTGGTTAGAATGGAGCTTTGCACCAACACACTGGAGCCTGTCCGAGAATAGGCACCGTAGCGAGGGGAGTCCATTTTGAGTCATTTTTTCCGGTCATTTGAAGCGAATAGTTACTCTTATTCAACGAAAATGAGCGGAAAAAAGGGCCAAAATGGGATTTCCGCAGTAGTTGTCCTATTCACGGACAGGCTCCTGGGGTAGATGGCTGAATTTTTTCAACAACTGATGACGTGGATCAGCCTGCACCCGACGTGGTCGGGGGTAGTGATCTTTCTGGTGGCGATGGCGGAATCCCTCGCTGTCGTCGGCCTGCTGGTGCCGGGGGTGGTGATTATGTTCGGTATCGGCGCTCTCATCTCCGTCGGTGCCATCGCCTTCTGGAGCGCCCTGGGCTGGGCGGTGGCCGGTGCGGTGGCCGGCGACGGCCTCAGTTTTTGGCTCGGTCATCACTACCGTCAGCAGTTAACGAATATCTGGCCCTTCAGCCGTCACCCCAAGAGCCTGGAACAGGGTATCGCCTTTTTCAATCGCTACGGTGGCAAGAGCGTCGCCATTGGCCGCTTCTTCGGCCCGGTGCGAGCCATCATCCCACTGGTAGCGGGAATGATGGGCATGTCGCCCGGCCGCTTCGTCGCCGCCAATGTCATCTCCGCCCTGGTGTGGGCACCGGCTTATCTGCTACCCGGCATAGTCTTTGGTGCCTCTCTGGAGTTGGCTTCAGAAGTTGCACTGCGACTGGTGGTTCTAATCCTGCTGCTGGCACTGATCGTCTGGCTGGGATTGTTGTTGAGTAAATGGACCTTCCGGCTGCTACAGCCCCACACCTCCGCTTGGGTGGCGGCCACCCTGCGCTGGAGCCGCCTGCACCCAAAGAGTGGGGAGATTGCCGCTGCACTGGCCGACCCAGACCATCCCGAGGCGCGGGGACTGTCGATCTTCGCCTTCCTGCTGCTGGCCACAACAGCGATCTTCACCCTATTGCTAACCACCGTGGTCGAGGGGAGTCACATAGAGAGTATCAACCAGGGTGTACTGCAAGCACTGCAGAGCATCCGCACCCCCTGGTCCGATCACCTGATGATCTATCTCACCCGGCTGGCTGATGACGGCGTCGTCCTCTCTCTGATTATCGGTGTGCTGATTTTTCTCATCTGGCGTGGCCACCGCCGCACAATCCTCTACTGGCTGGCCGCCGCCCTCTTCTGCCTGATCGCCGGGCCGCTGCTGAAGATGGGGCTGCAGATCCCCCGCCCTGATGTGGTGACTCTGGCACCGGACTCCTACGCCTTTCCCAGTGGCCACACCCTGAGGGCGGCGGTGCTCTACGGTTTCCTCTCCGTTATTGTCGCCCGTCCACTCTCCCTGCGTTGGCGCTGGCTCCCCTATGGATTGGCCGCGTTGGTGACCGTCGCAGTCGGCCTGTCACGCCTCTACCTGGGCGTACACTGGCTCAGTGACGTTCTCGGCAGCATCGCCCTGGGAGTCGCCTGGGTGGCAGTGCTCGCCATGGCCTACCATCGCCACACCCATATCGAGAGTCATTGGGGTAGCCTGACAGCTACCGCTGTCACCCTCACACTGGTCGCTTTCCTACTCAAGAGCGGGCTGCACCATGAGCGGGATTTCAGCCGCTACCAACCACTGCAGGAGAGTCGGGAAATAAGCGCTAAACAGTGGTGGCAAGGTGACACGGTTATACTGCCTGGAGAGCGTAGTGATATCAGAGGCCACCATGACGACCCACTCAATTTACAGTACTCCGGAGAGTTGAGTTGGCTGAATAGCCGGCTGGCGGAGAGTGGATGGCAGCCGGCGAAAGTGCTCTCCTGGGGCAACAGCCTGCACCTGCTCTCCCCTACCCTGCCTCTGCATCAACTACCGGTGCTGCCACAGGTTCACGATGGTAGGCATGAAGCGCTGCTATTGGAGAAAAGACTAGCGGATGACCGGCGGCTGGTTTTGAGACTTTGGCAGACAGGAGTTCGACTGGTACCCGGCGGTGCAACCGTGTGGATCGGCAATGTCTCGGAGCAGCAGCAGGTGCGAATCGTCAACTTAGTCACCCTGGCGGCAACCGGCCGGAATTTCTCAGTACCATTCAAGATTATTTCAGATGATCTTGAAGCGTTGCCGGCGGGTACGACAAAGCAGGTAGACGGCAGGGTGTTAGTTAGACCGCAGCCCTATTAATCAGAAAATCCGCTAGGAGCGAACTTATTCGCGAACGAGTTCGCTCCTACAATCAAGCCACCACTTACTGTCCACATATTTCTGTAGGAGCGGTCTCTCGGACCGCGATGAACGCCGCACAATCCCAACCAAACTCCATCGCGCTTCGAGAAAGCGCTCCTACACCAGACCACCGACTTAATTCAATCCATCCCCACCCCAACGCTGAGCCAAGTCACTCTCGATACCGAGATGATCAAGCACCCGCGCAACCATAAAATCGACCAGATCTTCCACCGTTTGCGGGCGGTTGTAGAAACCGGGACTGGCCGGCATCACCACCACACCTAGGCGTACAAGCTTCAGCATATTCTCCAGGTGGATAGCTGAGAAGGGGGTCTCGCGCACCATCAGAATTAGTTTGCGCTGCTCTTTCAGCATCACATCGGCGGCCCGTTCAATCAGATTGTTGCTCGCACCTGTGGCAATGGCGGAGAGAGTACCGGTGGTACAGGGGCAGACCACCATCGCCTCCGGGGCGTTGGAGCCGCTGGCTACGGGTGCAGTCCACTGCTCACGACCAAAGACGCGTAGCTGACCGGGTTGTGCACCATAGCGCTCTGAGAGCAGCACCTCCATCTCACGGGGCTGGGACGGCAGGGTGAGACCGGTCTCCATCGGAATCACCACCTGGGCCGCCTTGGAGACCATCAGGTAGACCTGACGTTCGGCACGAATCAGGCAGTCGAGCAGACGCAGGCCGTAGGCGCTGCCTGAAGCGCCTGTTATGGCCAGTGATATAGGAGAGCCGGTATCTGTCATTGTCTATTTTGCCTGTTCCGTCTTGGTTTAAGAGCGCTGAGCAACGCTCTGCTGCCACAATGTTCACAATATAGTCATATCGGGCAGGTAAGTGTAGTGAGTCTATTTCACCAAAAGCCTAATAATTGACCATACTAAGCAGAGGGACACCTATAAAAGGGTTGGAGGTAAGCGCAATGAGACCACTGTTAGCTCTCTGGTTATTAGCTATCTTGCTGCTCACCGGCTGTATGTCACTGCAGGAGATACGTGACCGGCGCATCACCAATGAGCAGGAGGTATTCAACAGTTTTCCCGCCGATGTGCAGGCCAACATTAGACAGGGGCAGATCGATATCGGCTACAACCAGAGTATGGTGCAGCTTGCCTGGGGGGCACCGAGTCAGGTTATGACCCGCAGGGTCAAGGGGAAGGTCACCAAGATATGGATCTATACAAAAACTCTCTCCCACCCCAATTTTGAGAGGTTGAGTGTACCGGTAAGCTATGTCGACGGTGAGGGCAAGGTACAAATAGTGTACCGCAGGGTCTGGTCCGACAGGACCACCTATGAAGAGGTCAATATGGCGCGTGTTGAGTTCACCCATGGGCGGGTCAGCGCCATCGAGCAGATCACTCCATAGGGCGTATCAGGAGTTGTCTATCCAGACAGATGTGTCGCCAACGCATCCAGCATCCGCTGGTGGATATTCTCAAAACCACCGTTACTCATCACCAGCAGGTGGTCGCCCGGGGCCGCTTCGTGGCGGATGAGATCGACAATTGCTTCCACCTCGCCAAACACCTCACCACGCTCCCCCAAGGGGGCGAAAACGCTCTGTGCATCCCAGCCCAGTGAGGGGGGGGAGTAGACCAACACCCGGTCCGCACCCTCCAGGGCATCGGGCAGCTGAGCCGCATGGACGCCCATCCGCATGGTGTTGGAGCGGGGCTCCAGTACGGCGAAGATACGCTGCTCCCCCACCTGAGCCCGCAGACCATCGAGGGTGGTGCGAATCGCCGTCGGGTGGTGGGCAAAATCGTCATAGACCCGAATTCCCCGCACCTCACCGCGCAGTTCCATACGCCGTTTTACATTCTGAAACCGGTGCAGCGCCTCAACCGCTATCCCAGCGGGGACACCGGCATGGCGGGCAGCGGCAATGGCCGCCAGGGCATTATTGATACTGTGTTCACCGGTCAGCTCCCAATCCACCTCGTCCAGCGGCTCTCCATCACAAAGAGGTTGGAAACGGCTGCCATCCGACCTCAGCCGACGCGCCTTCCAGAGGCCGTCACCATCGGCACCAAAACGCTCAACCTGACTCCAGCACCCCATAGCCAACACTTCATCCATCGCCGGATCGGTGGTGGGAGTGATGATCAGTCCGGAGGCTGGCACCGTCCGCACCAGATGGTGAAACTGCCGCTGGATCATCGCCAGATCATCAAAGATATCGGCATGATCAAATTCCAGGTTATTCAGGATCAGGGTACGGGGGCGATAGTGGACAAACTTGGAGCGTTTATCGAAGAAGGCGGTATCGTACTCATCCGCCTCGACCACGAAGAAGGGGGCATCGCCAAGCCGAGCGGAGATACCGAAATTGCGCGGCACACCGCCGATGAGAAAGCCCGGATTGAGACCGGCATCTTCCAGAATCCAGGCAAGAAGTCCGGCGGTGCTGGTCTTGCCATGGGTACCGGCCACCGCCAGCACCCAGCGCCCCTGCAACACATGCTCCGCCAACCATTGAGGGCCGGAGGTGTAGGCAAGACCGGCATCCAGCATATACTCCACCGCCGGGTTGCCCCGTGACATGGCGTTGCCCACCACCACACAATCCGGTGCCGGTTTCAGGTGGGCGGGGTCGTACCCCTCCATCAACTCAATACCGGCGGCCTCAAGCTGGGTGCTCATGGGTGGATAGACGTTGGCATCGGAACCGCTCACCTCATGGCCCATTGCCCGGGCAAGCAGGGCGATACCTCCCATAAAAGTGCCACAGATGCCGAGTATATGGATATGCATCATTGAACGCCTGCCAGAAACAGGCTGTCGACGACCGCATTGACCAACAGAAAATAGCTGATCGCTATCAGCAGGCCGTGCCTCAAACTAATCTCAAAGGTATGACGGGCGATATGGGCCACAATCAGCACCCCCCACAGCATCAGTATCAGATAGAGCAGTGCCCCCAGGCCGCCCATTTCCGAGGTGGCGGGATCTCCACCAATCAGTAGCTGCAACGGCATGGCGAGTAGATTGATGATTGTGCCACTGGCAAACAGAGCAGTCGCCGTCTGAACCAGCCGCCCCGATTTACCCAAAAAGCGGAGAACAGAGGAGAGCAGTATGTAGACCATCACCAAGTCTAAAAGCTGCGCCAGAAATGCCGGAACCAAGCCACCAAAGGTGTCGTGGATTACCAGAGTACCCGTAGCCAATCCCAGGAGGGCGGTAACTGCCAACAAAAAAGTGGAGGCGGGAACATCCTGGGGCGCCGCCCGCAGCAGACAGATATTGACAAAGAGGTTGATCAGTTTATTCACGGCTTGTTTCTATTCGTGGAGGATGGATGATCATAACCCGTGTGCACGGACAGAAAAACCACCGAGAGCAATCTAATGGTATCCTGATCCCCCACTTTTACTACACCGGACATCTGCATGCAGGAATTTCACATCGACACCGCCGAAGGGCTCAACCAACTCTGCGACAGACTGCGCAACAGCCCCTGGCTAACCCTGGACACGGAGTTCGTCCGTGAAAAGACCTACTATCCCCAGTTCTGCCTGCTGCAGATCAGCAACGGTGAAGTAGCTGCCAGTGTCGACCCTCTGGCACTGGATGACCTCGCCCCTCTGCTGGAGCTCCTTTACGACCCCAGCATCACTAAAGTGTTTCACGCCGGTCGGCAAGACCTGGAGATCTTTCACAACCTCTGGGGCAAGCTGCCGACCCCGCTGTTTGATACCCAGTTGGCCGCCACCCTGTTGGGCTTGGGTGACCAGGTAGGCTACGGCAACCTGGTTAAAGAGGTGCTGGGGATTGAGTTGGAGAAGGGGCAGGCCCGTACCGACTGGTCGCTCCGACCACTGCAGTCGGCACAGCTGCGCTATGCTCTCGACGATGTCATCTACCTCTGTGATCTCTATCTGCAGATGAAAGAGAGGCTGGAACAGCAGGGGCGTGACAGCTGGCTGCAGGAGGACTTTGACTACCTGGCCAACCCAACAACTTACGTTATCCAATTCAAAGACGCCTGGCAGAAGGTGAAGGGGCGGCAGAATCTCAAAGGTGTGCAGCTGGCGATCCTGCAGTCCATCGCCGGCTGGCGGGAGAGCGAGGCCCAGCGCGCCGACAAGCCAAAGCGCTGGATACTTAAGGATGAGGTGCTGGCAGACCTGGCACGCCGCCAACCCAAGGATGAGACTCAGATGGGGCGTATCCGTGGCCTCGAGCAGGGCACCCTCAAACGACGTGGCGACACCCTGCTGAAACTGATCGGTGAGGGGAAAAAAACACCAAAAGAGCAGTGGCCCCAGGAGAAGGCGCGCCCCCCACGTCTTACTCCAAATCAGGATGCAATGACCGACCTGCTGACCTGCTGCCTACGCCTGCTGGCCGACCAGAACGGCATCACCCACACCGCTCTTGGTAACCGTAAAGAGCTGGAGCGGCTGGTAAACGGTGACAAAGAGGCGGAAATTCTCCATGGCTGGCGTGGTTCGATGGTGGGTGACAAGCTGTTACAGGTGCTCGAAGGAAAATTGCTGCCGGCAATTAAGGACGGTGTACTGTCGTTGCAGGCCACTGAGTAAAGAGATTCGGAGTGCTGAAATCACGGCGACTCAGTGGCTGTCGGCTTACCCTCTGCACAATGGCACTACTTAGTACCGGCTGCTCACAACCACCACCCGATGATAGCCAAAGTGAAGTAGCGCAGCGGAAGGATATAGAGCAAGAAGTACTGAGTCAGACAAGAGAGTTGATCAAGTATATCGATGCCGAGGAGCTGCTCTACCAAGAACAGCTACGCGCCCAACGTCGCGGCAACTCTACTAAATAACTCAAGCTTCGGAGTTCAAATGACGTAAAAGGCTTGGATAGACCGTCCCCTCTCCCCACCGGGGGAGAGGGGGCTAATGAACTCCGAAACTTGAGTAAATAAGCCCGGCGGTTCTATCCACCACAACAATCCTTCTCCTGCTGAATGGGCGGGCATGGCACATCGGCAAACGAGCAGAAGACACAGCAGTCGCCTTTTAACGGCCGGAGCAGTACACCACACCCCTTGCACTCATAGAAGTATTGGCAGGCGTCTTCAGGCATCCGCTCCTTCTCTTCATGGCCACACTTCGGACACCTGATTGTCGACTCAGGAATTACTTTCATCTGTCTGACCAAACTGCATATTCATTACTGTTGGGATCGGCAAAGTGGAAGCGCCGCCCCCCGGGAAAACTAAATATCGGCTTTATAATTGAACCGTCGGCAGCCTCAATTTTTGTCTGAGTTGCCTCCAGCTCACCACTGTAAAAGACAATCAGTGCAGCGCCGTTTTCGGTTGAAGAAGAGAGATCGGCTTTATAAAAACCCCCATTAAGACCCTCGTCTGAGAACGCGGTATATTCAGGGCCGTAATCGACAAATGTCCAGCCAAACACGGTTGTAAAAAAGGTTTTTGCGATCTCTATATCCTTCGCAGGAAACTCGACATAGTTGATTTTTTCATGCTCATTCATCTACCTGACCCTCATCCTGCACCACGGCCCCTTTAATAACTCAAGTTTCGGAGTTCAGATGACACAAAAGGCTTGAATAGACCGTCCCTTCTCCCTCAGGGAGAAGGGCAGGATGAGGGAAATTAGAAGAATCAAAGCGTTAGCTTTTCAACTCCCTTCACCCCAACCCTCTCCCTGAGGAGGGTGTCGTAAAAGCTCCAATCCCTTCTCCCTACGAGGGAGAAGGTTAGGGTGAGGGTGTATCAAATCAATAAGCTACCTTAAGCGAGTCTTCGATTTCGTGATGCAAAACGGGACATCCGAGTCCCCCTTTTGCACTCAATCTTCGACAGCCTATTATTGCCCCGGCCGTCCGGTCTCCAGCACTACGCAATAACATCGCAAGCTCGTTACTGCTTCGTCGCTGACTCCCGAGATGACTTGACGTCGCGTTCGTATGCGATCTTTGGATTCCCTCTGGCGCTATGCGCACGCCGGGCATCCAGTATCGCCTCGCGACTACCGGGGACTAACCGCCTCGGCTTTCAGCCTTCCTTGGCGGTCAGCGCGAGCGAGTCTTCGATTTCGTGATGCAAAACGGGACATCCAAGTCCCCCTTTTGCACTCAATCTTCGACAGCCTATTATTGCCCCGGCCGTCCCGGTCTCCAGCACTACGCAATAACATCGCAAGCTCGTTACTGCTTCGTCGCTGACTCCCGAGATGACTTGACGTCGCGTTCGTATGCGATCTTTGGATTCCCTCTGGCGCTATGCGCACGCCGGGCATCCAGTATCGCCTCGCGACTACCGGGGACTAACCGCCTCGGCTTTCAGCCTTCCTTGGCGGTCAGCGTAAGCGAGTCTTCGACCTCGTGAAAGATTTTGGGACATCCCAGTCCCCAAAATCAACTCGGCCTTCGACAACCTATTAGTGCCCCGGCCGTCCTGGTCACTGACCGCTACGCGATAACATCGCAAGCTCGTTACCGCTTCGCAGTCAGTTCCCATTGACTGGACGCCGTGTTCGGATGCCTACTTTGCTTCCCCTCTGGCGCGCTGCGCGCACGACGGGTAAGCAGTGCGGCCTCACGGCTACCGGGGATTACCAGCCTTCGCTTCGCTCTCCATGGCTGGCAGCGATTGATCCCCCTCACCCTAGCCCTCTCCCCGGTGGGGAGAGGGGACTAATGAACTCCGAAACTTGAGTAATAACCGATCATATAAACTTAATTTGAACACAGCAAACGTGTCTCAGTGCGCCGTCGTCTTGGCTCTCCCACGGTCCGGCTTCCCCAGGCGATCCAACTCCGGAATGGCCTTCTCACGCAGAGCCTTTGCAAAGGGCCTGGGTACCTCTCCGGAACCGGGTGGAAAGCGAAATCGCCGGTCCGTGACCGCACCGGCCAGGGCAAGCGAGGGAAGCTAAAGCTGCCAATACACACCGTTGAGGAACAATGTACTAGGCTAAACGAAGGTGAGTGGCTGAATAAACGTTCCGGCGAAGGCCTGCCGGACAGACTGTGACAAGGGTCACCAGCAACCTGCAGATAAGTTGAAAAATGCCGACACCGCCCCTATAGATAGTTTCTGTACTGAATATATAGAGAGTCTCTGATGCGTATCCTACTGTTTCTCGCCACCAACGCCGCCATTCTGGTGCTGATTAGCTTCACCTTCCGCCTGTTGGGTATTGATGGGCTGCTGCAAGAGGGCGGAGTAGATCTCAACCTAAACGCACTGCTGGTCATGTCGGCTGTGATCGGCTTCAGCGGCTCTCTGATTTCACTGTTTATCTCCAAGTGGATGGCCAAGCGCAGTATGGGGGTGCAAGTCATCGAATCCCCTACTACAGCCACTGAGCAGTGGCTGGTGGGTACCGTCAATCGCCAGGCAAGTCAGGCGGGGATTGGTATGCCGGAAGTGGGTATCTTCAACTCCCCTCAGCCCAACGCCTTTGCCACCGGCTGGAACAAAAACAGCGCCCTGGTGGCAGTAAGTAGCGGCCTGCTGCAGCAGATGAAGCAGGACGAAGTGGAGGCCGTGTTGGCCCATGAGGTGAGCCATGTAGCCAACGGTGACATGGTGACACTGGCGCTGATCCAGGGGGTGGTCAACACCTTCGTCGTCTTCCTCTCAAGGATTATCGGTCACCTGGTTGATCGGGTGGTTTTCAAAACCGAACGAGGCCATGGCCCCGCCTACTACATCACCTCGATCATTGCCGAAATGGTTCTGGCCGTCTTGGCCAGCGCCATCGTTATGTGGTTCTCGCGACGTCGTGAGTACCGGGCAGATGCGGGGGGTGCCTCGCTGGCCGGCCGTGAAAAGATGATTGCCGCCCTACGCCGCCTACAGTCGGCCCATGAGCCCAAAGACCTTCCTGATCAGTTCGCCGCCTTCGGCATAGCAGGGGGAATAGGAGGCGGTATCAAACGCCTTTTCATGACTCACCCTCCTCTTGAAGAGCGCATTGAGGCTCTGGAGCGGCAGCGGTAGTGAGCAAAGCTCGCTAAATCGAATCCAGTGCGAGGAAAAAAGCCAACGTCAGAGGTACACCCAAAAATTTCCTGTCCTCTGCATTTACAATCAGCCTTCCCCACTTGTGATCAAACCACTTAAAGGGAACGCCTTTAACCTCGGTGCTGCGGGTCTGGTACTCAAAACCAAGCGTACACTTCCTCCCGACATCCACCGAAACCCCCAGTGTATTGCTCCATGTTAAAGGGCGTGCACTACGAGTTGGAATATCGCTGTTATCGCGAAAAGGCATACCTTCAATCAGGCTGTTGTGGAGCACATAGTGCACAGCACTGTCGAAATAGATATCCCACGGCGACTGCTCTTCCAATTTGAACTCAACAGGCGGTAATGATTTGGTCGATGGGCTAACCGGTCGTACCATTTTCGGCCCACTACCTATACCCCGGTCAGGTGGGAAATTGACAGTGCCCAACTCCGATAACTTTAGATTCTGTGTACTGTTCTGCCGCGTAATATCCAGGTGCAAGCCAAGACCGACACGGTTGAAGACCTGACCAACCTGAACGTCTGCATAGAGACTCCCTATTCGATGCGAGCGCTTCAGGGGATTTATCAGTGGATCAAGAGACCACTGATACTCACCCTGCAGTGCCGGGCCACCCTCTATCTGGGTACTCCACCCCTGGGGATCATCACCGCTGGCCCATCCGCCACCGTGCGCCCATTTTTGAAACTGTTCCGCCATCGAACAGCCCCCGACGCATCCGAGGGCAATATCGTACTGTTCATAATCACCCAGCGCATTTGTCTCACGCACACGCCACCCCAATGACACCCACCCGGCATAGGGCCGTTCATACAGGCTTGACTGTGCGGGTGGAAGGTTCAGATCCTGAGTTATAACTGAATCTGGTGTTTGAGTAGTTGAAAAAGGGCGGCGTATCTGGTTGATTTGTTGTTGCGAGACATCAAAACAACCATTGGAGATACGCCACCATGAGTAAGAATAACGTTGTTAAGCTGGCAGGTCGAGATACGATTATCGATCCGCTGACAGAGTTGCTGAGAAGCGGTGCAGAGCAGTTGATCTACCAGGCGGTAGAGGCAGAGCTGCTGGAGCTGTTGGCGGAGCACACCGAGCGACGGACAGAGGATGGCAAGGCGGGTGTGGTGCGTAATGGTCATCTGCCAGCTCGTAAACTGCAGACAGGATTGGGGCCGGTCACGGTCGAGATCCCCAAAGTTCGAGCGAAGACCGGCGAGCCGGTGACGTTCCGATCAGCTCTGGTACCGCCGTATGTACGCAAGACGAAGTCACTGGAAGCGGCGCTGCCGTGGCTCTACCTGAAGGGGATTTCCAGTGGTGAGATGGGTGAGGCCCTGAAAGTGCTGGTGGGTCCGGATGCAACAGGCTTGTCGGCCAGCACGGTATCGCGTCTGAAGCAGGTCTGGGCAGAAGAATATCGGAGCTGGTGTGAGGAGCGCCTGGATAAGGAGCATTGGGTGTATGTGTGGGCAGACGGTGTCTACAGCGGACTGAGAGCAGAGCAGACGAAGCTGTGTGCCCTGGTGGTGATCGGTGTGAATGAGCGTGGTGAGAAGCATTTTCTGGCAATTGAGGATGGTGTGCGGGAGTCCACGCAGAGCTGGCGGGAGGTACTGTTGAAGCTGAAGTCACGCGGACTGAACCCGCCCAAATTGGCGATCGGTGACGGTGCCATGGGCTTCTGGGCTGCGCTGGAGGAAGTATATCCTGAGACGCGCCAGCAGCGCTGCTGGATGCACAAGACCATGAACGTGCTGAACTGCCTGCCAAAGACAGCTCAGCCGAAAGCGAAGCAGGCACTGCATAACATCTGGCAGGCGGAGACTCAGGCCGATGCGGAAAAGGCCTTTGATCTGTTTATCAAAACGTATGAGCCGAAGTATCCGAAGGCTGCCATCTGTCTGCACAAAGACCGAGAGGAACTGATGGCTTTCTATCACTTTCCGGCACAGCACTGGCAGAGCATTCGGACCAGCAATCCGATTGAATCAACCTTCGGGACAATCCGCCATCGAACCAAGCGTTCCAAGGGCTGCCTATCGCGTGACGGCATGCTACACATGATGTTCAAACTCGGCCTGTGTGCCGAGAAGAAGTGGAGACGATTACGGGGTTTCGGTTACCTGGCGAAGGTGATAACCGGAATCAAATTTAAAGATGGTGTTGAGGTAACAGGAGTCGATCAGGTCGCCGCTTGATTCAACTGGTTAAACACCAGATTTGACTATAACTCTCAGATCCTGAGGGGTATACATCAACTGCTGAAGATAGAGCGTAGCAGTCAGGCGTTTAAGATCCTCTGCCTTCGCAGACTCATTATCTTTAAGCTTGCAAAGCAGAGTATCACCTACTGCTGCCTTGGTGCAGTCCATCTCCTCCAGATGAGATTCACGCTGCAGCCAGAAGCCTTTCGGCTCCCATGTGTACCCCATAAACAAACCATTGGTGTAGTTTTTATCGGTGTTGCCAAACAGGTCATTCTCCCACTCAAAACTATAGCGCGGAACACCGTTCTTAATCAGATCAGATGCACGCTTTTTCCATGGAAAGATATGACTGGCATCCTGTTTTAAATGTGTAAGAAGATCAGCATGAGACTGTGCTGAAAACCCCAACAGCAGCACGCCAAGTACCATCGGCATTTTTAATATCGACACACTATTTTCCCTATTTTTTATTAAATGGCTCTCTACAAAAATCCTGTAACCTTGCGTAGGAGCGCTTTCTCGAAGCGCGATGGGTATTCATCGCGCTTCAAGAAAGCGCTCCCACAATTCGGTGTCATAAAATGACCCTGCTAATCCAACTTCAGGACTATTATGCATAACCGCTTATTATTATTAATCAGCCTGCTTTTCATGAAAGCTCAGCGCAGCGTAAGGTTGCCGATACTCCTGCAGGGATAGCACTGACAACTTGCGTCATTTTTCAACTAAACGGATACCGCCTTTTTCAATGGTAATGATTCTCTTTTTGTACAAACCGCCAATCGCCTTTTTAAACGCACCCTTACTCATACCAAAGATATCTGAAATCATCTGCGGATCAGACTTGTCATGCACAGGCGCAAAGCCACCGTTTTTGTTCAAGTAGATTAGAATTATTTTGGCATATTTGTCACGTGTCTCCTGACCACCTTGCAGCGTCACATCAATTTTCCCATCAGGTCGGACACGCTTAATAAAGCCTTTCTTGTACTGACCAAAACTCAAGCGTTGGAATACATCATTTTTATAGAGCACACCCCAGTGACTGTGGTTAACAATGGCTTTAAAGCCCAGGTCTGTAGTGTTGGCGATAATCAGATCAACCTGCTGTTGCGGTTTGAAATCGTGAGGTCTCTCATCATCCAAGAACTTATCGATTTTTGATGACGCAACAATTCGACCATCCAATTTATCGATATAGAGATAGACCAAATACGACTTGCCCACCTCCATTGGCCTGTGTTGCTCGGCAAACGGAGCCAGTACATCCTTATCCAGCCCCCAATCCAGAAAGGCGCCGAAATCGTTACTATCCACTACTTTCAGGTAGGCAAACTCCCCCACTTTGGCCTTGGGTTTCTGAGTGGTAGCCACTGCTCTGTCTTCTGAATCGAGATAGAGAAACACCTCGATAGAGTCATCCACAGAGAGGCCTTCCGGTGTATATCTGCGCGGCAGTAGCACCTCGCCAAGATTCTGAGCATCAAGATAGGCGCCAAAAGCTACCAGTTTCGCAACGGTTAATGTGTAAGTTTGACCAATTTGGATCATTTCACTGTCTCAATAAAACGGGAAGCTAAGGTTCATTATGCTGCTGTCTCATACACATAATCCCAGCTGGAATAGTACCAATAAAGGGCTCTGACTTTATTTCTATTGCACCTTTATTTGTGCTATCCATAGAGCTTAACCTTCAATACTTGATTTAGCAGCCTAAAGTGCTTATCAAGCGAGTAAACCTTGCAGCTATTTTGCTTGGCATTTTGAGCAATAATAAGATCAGGAATTCCCACTCCGTTAGCTCCACCCTTAAGGCACTTAACTTGATACCCAATTATTTCATCCCAGTGAATGGATAGTGGGACTCTAGTTACCTCATGGAGAAGCTTTATGACTTTAGTTTGCCTCTTGATCTTTAAATATGGGATCAACTCCGCAAGAATAATCTCGTTGGTAACAATGAGGTTCTCATCTATTAGATCATCTAGATCTCTAGAGCCGTTACCCGCCCTGAAATAATCTATCCATATTGAAGTATCAACCAATACTTCCATTAATAGCGATCCCGTAGCTCATTAAGATCAATATCTAAATCAATTTTTCCCCGGTACTTCTTGATGTTAGAAATCTTGGATTTTCTTACCAATTCTTCGAGAGCCTTAACAATAACAGCCGTCTTGGTCTCTGTATGGGTAACCTTCATCGCTTCGTTGAGCAGGTTCTCAGGTAAATCCAGGGTTGTTCTCATTTTTCCCTCCTTTTCTTTATGCATACGATACTAGAATAATATGCATATACTTTCAAGAAGGCTAGGTTAATGGGCCCAGCAAGGATCAGAGCCAATGCCATGTTGCAGGGATATTGGCAGTCATCATGTTCTCTGTGGAGCAGGCTAATGATCGGATCATCTCTAAGGGTAAACGCTGACGCGCCTGACAATAAGATCCTGTTTTGGTGCTACAGGGGGGGGTGAGAACCGGGAACGGGCGCCTAAAACCTGGGGATGCCTGATCAGGATTTACTGGGGGGATGACCTCGGTAGGCCGATGAACTGTAAAAAACAATACAGACCAAGCCGTATAGCCTTGAATTTTTAAGTACTAAATCGGGGGGGGCAAAAGCCCCCCCATATCACCATACTTGTTGATTATTAGATTACTTTAACGGGGCGCCGGTATAACTCAGGCCTTGAATTTCACTAAGAGCTTGAGTTTGATTTACCAACTCTGGATATACCCGATATACAAGCACGCCTAATCCAACAGTCATGCGTACATAATTTTCCTCGCCGTTATCAAGCTCAAATGTCAGCTTCTTATCTACCTCAGTAGATAACACTACCTCATAATCCCCTGGACCTCGATCGACAAAAAAGAAACCGCCTGGCTGTGAATCACCAACTTTCTCACTATTGAGATTCACTTCCGGCTGGATGCCTGAACCCATCATAGTCGCAGATCGATAAAAATAGATACGGCCTTTTCCTTGCTCAACAGTAGGAATAGAAGACTCAACCTCAGTATATTTGGGGCCAGAGGCACAGCCTGAAACAGTAACAACCAGTAATAATAAAAATATTTTTTTAAGAATCATATTTTTGCTCCGGAAACACGGGTAATGAAATCGAGGGTTTAAGTGAAGAATATGAATCCTCACCTGGAATATAAAAACCTATAAGCTGGTCATTTGATATAACAAGATATGCCTCTCGAACATGAGCTCCTTCAATCGTAAAAACATTTCTATATGGCTTAAAAACATCCCCTTCTTTTATGGTTCCAACAAAAAGCCATTTAGTACCTGCTTTAATCTCTCGCCAATAGCCACTCCCCAGCTTTATTCTCATATCTTCATGAAATATGATCACACTCCTGTGAGGATTATTATTCGCTTCACTAAGATGGGCTGGTGTTCGCATAATCTCAGATGCACACCCTGTAGTGATGAGTATCATTGAAATCATGACTACTGATAATCTAAACACCACCCTCTCCTTTACTGCATAAGCAATCACAGCATGTTAAGGAAACAACCTTAGCCACTAAAGTCATCCAGGACTTTTTGCTTTGCAGTTTTATACTCATAATCAGTCAACGCTCCTTCTTTATGCAGTTGATTCAACTTATCAAGCTCACCGCTCAACCTTAAAGCATTAGCCTTGTGTGTCTCTTTTGATGCAACTACACATCCATTTCCCTTTTGAAGTTTCTGCAAATTATCTATGCGACGATCTGCTGCATTTATCGCACTATCATAATTCTGTGATTTTGCAATTAAATTAAACGGGAACCATAAGATTCCATCGACAACATCAGCCCCACTAAGATCATCCTTATCCTTATTAACACCATCAATAACAACTTGTGCCTTAATGATTTCATTATCGATCTTGTCACATGTCAACGTTGTATCTTCTGCCTCATGAGCACTCAACACTTTATGATTTGCACTTCCGGCACAGCCACTTAGAATAGCAACAGAAAATGCAGCTATAATTAGATTTGTTTTCATGAATTCTCCCTTTTACTTAACTGTCATCTTATATACAAAAAACTTCTCTCTTTACAATTCACTCTCATCCACATATAAATCATGAGATAGAGAATGAATTTCACTATCACAAGAACCTTACAATGAGCACTGCAACCAACAACTCATACCACTGCCCTGTATACCTTTTCGATTACCAATGTTAATACAAGTAATCTTGCAAGATACCCCCAAGGTGCCCAACTGACATTAAAAGCACAGCGCCATACAGACCAAGTTGTCCAAACCATATAGGGTACGACAAAGGTCATCGTAAAAATTAGGCGCATATAGAAAGCACCCATATCTTGACTCACCTTACTCAAACTACCCAACAGTAACGCTATCACCACTTGTCCAATAACAAAATAGATCCAAAAGACTACTGATAGCCTCTCCTCACCTTTCCACGATTTAATCACAGCAACCATTGCTTTATTTATTAAACCTAATTATTAGGATAAGTACGTTACTTTCTGCAACCAATGAATATAAATTCAAACCAACTAATCCAGTTCTGTTTGTAAAATAGTTTTGTATGAAACCATGAGAGAGAGGGGGCCCCTCTGTCAGGATAGTTGTCCACCCGGTAGGATGGGACTTCAATAACCAATGAGAGTGGGCATAGAGAGCAATAAATGGGTTATCCAAAAGAGCGGAAAGAATCGGTACTGAAAAAGATGCTGCCGCCGAACAATAAAACGATACCAGAGATATCCAAGGAGGAAGGGATCTGCGAAGGCACGCTGTACAACTGGAGAAAAGCAGCCCGTGCTGAAGGGCGATTGATGCCTGATGGAGACAGCACTCCCACCGGATGGAGTGCCACAGATAAGTTCACAGCGGTTGTTGAGACTGCACCAATGAATGAGGCTGAGCTATCCGCTTACTGTCGTGAGCGTGGACTGTATGCCGAACAGATCGGTGAGTGGCGAGAAGCCTGTGAACAAGCGAATGACTGGGATCGAAATCAGAACAAGCGGTTAAAGGATATCCGTAAAGTGGATGAGAAGCGGATCAAAGAGTTGGAGCGAGATCTTAACCGCAAAGAGAAAGCGCTAGCTGAAACCGCAGCCCTACTGGTTCTGAGAAAAAAAGCCCAGGCGATCTGGGGGGACGGAGAGGAAGAATGATCAATGTCCCAGATCGCCGTAGAGCTGTTGAATTGATCGAAGAAGCGGTAGGTGCCGGTGCATCAGCGCAAAAAGCCTGCGAGGTACTGGAGATCAGTCTGCGCACCTATAAGCGCTGGACTGATGGTGATGCGGTCAATGCCGATGGCCGACCGGATGTTAAACGCCCAGAGCCCGCGAACAAACTGAAACCGGAGGAGCGACAGCAGATCCTGGAGACGTGTAATGAGGAAGCATACCAAAGCCTACCGCCATCACAGATCGTACCGGCACTGGCCGACAAAGACACCTATATCGCTTCCGAGTCCAGCTTTTACAGGGTACTGAAGGAGGAAGATCAGTTGCATCGCCGTGGGAGAGTGCAAGCACCGAGGCGAGTGAGCAAGCCAGCGGCTTACAAGGCTACAGCCCCGAATCAGGTATGGAGTTGGGATATCACATTCTTGGCAACGACCATCACCGGAATGTTCTACAGGCTTTACCTAGTGATGGACATCTACAGCCGCAAGATTGTCGGGTGGGAAATCCACGAAAATGAGACAGCTGATAATGCCTCGCTGTTGATCCGTAAAGCCTGCCTGACGGAGGGTATCCATGAACGTGGGCTGGTGCTTCACTCTGATAATGGATCACCGATGAAAGGTGCAACCATGCTGGCGACACTGCAAAAGTTGGGTGTAGTGCCGTCATTCAGTCGCCCTTCGGTGAGCAACGACAACCCCTATTCTGAGAGTTTGTTTGGGACAATGAAATACACACCGGCATTTCCGTCGAAACCGTTTGAGAGCTTAGATGCTGCGCGTGACTGGGTTTACAATTTCATTCGCTGGTATAACGAAGAGCACCGTCACAGCGGGATTCAGTTCGTGACACCCGCCCAACGTCATAGTGGTGTGGAGCTGTCGATTCTTGCGAATCGGGAGACGGTCTACGAAGCTGCAAAGCAACGAAACCCAGAGCGTTGGAGTAGAGAAACACGGAACTGGACGCCAGTCGGTGAAGTATGGCTGAACCCGGAGAATCAGGACTCGAGAGGAGCTGGAATTAGAGACGAAGCAGCGTAGAGAATTGGACAACTATCTTGATAATCGTCGGGGGCAACCATCACAAAAAACTATCCGCAGCCCAAAAGAGTCATGTGCATCTCTAAGTTCCGTTTAACTTTATTAAAAATTTATTCCCTGATTTTGTAATGTGAAATTCTGATTATCGCAGCGGTAGAGTTTAAGCCATTGCTGATTGCTGTACTCTTTGGATTGTTGTCTTGCGGCGTATTGCACTGGGGTAAGTATTACTCTGATTTCCATATCACGGGGAGTCCTTTTGTTTTACTCGCTGGTTTATCTTACATCCAACAAAGTTTAAAGGAAATAGTATCCCATCTCACCCGAAATGTGTAGTGAAGTCTTTAGAAAAAACCTGAAAAATCGGGGTCGGAGTAAATTTCACTCATAGGGCGTAGACTGGCTATTCATTGATAACCTTACACTGACTCCAATTTTCCGGGAGGGATTAACCTCCCCTCTCATCACTTATCGTCGGTAGGTTACGGGGTTCTCGCAGTTTGTACTCTCGTCCTTGAGCAGAAAGAACCTGGGTTTGATATCAGGGATAGCGTTGACACTTACGTTTTTCCAACTATCCGTCATGATGAGGTAATCCTTCGGAGCAGGGAACGAAGGGCAGGGATTGTTCACAAGATCAACAAAGATGGCATCCGGTACTGTGACGTTTCCCTTTCCCGGTATCGGTATGTTCAGGCCGGTGCTGATGTGGAAATCGAATATGTCCCACATGCGATAGCGCCAACTGGTGAGTTCGATATCCCAGCCTTCCAGATCAGGTCCACCAGATGGATCTGCGTAGGTGGATGCCACTGCCGTCACCTCAACCTCAGAGACCACGGTGGACGTGCCCAATACATAGAGCTCTTTGTCTACCCGGCTATCATGGGGCAAGCTGGATCTCACATAAAGTTTCTGTCGGCCATGCACGGCTAACCCATTGGTTGATGGATAATAAAAGAGTCCCGGTAGCAGCTCCGATACAGTGTGCGGTAACTCAATATCGGCGGGCTCATGCAGATGGTCGCAAATGGTTCTCAGCAACTTGTCATAGCCTTCACCCAGCGATCTGTTGACAATAAGCTCAGAACCGATACGACCCCAGACGTCTGCTGAGGATAATGGAATGTAACGGATGGTCGTGGGCACTTGCATACCATCGCCATCATATACGATGACATTCTCGGTGCGGGCAACGGTCGACGATTATCAAGATAGTTGTCCAATTCTCTACGCTGCTTCGTCTCTAATTCCAGCTCCTCTCGAGTCCTGATTCTCCGGGTTCAGCCATACTTCACCGACTGGCGTCCAGTTCCGTGTTTCTCTACTCCAACGCTCTGGGTTTCGTTGCTTTGCAGCTTCGTAGACCGTCTCCCGATTCGCAAGAATCGACAGCTCCACACCACTATGACGTTGGGCGGGTGTCACGAACTGAATCCCGCTGTGACGGTGCTCTTCGTTATACCAGCGAATGAAATTGTAAACCCAGTCACGCGCAGCATCTAAGCTCTCAAACGGTTTCGACGGAAATGCCGGTGTGTATTTCATTGTCCCAAACAAACTCTCAGAATAGGGGTTGTCGTTGCTCACCGAAGGGCGACTGAATGACGGCACTACACCCAACTTTTGCAGTGTCGCCAGCATGGTTGCACCTTTCATCGGTGATCCATTATCAGAGTGAAGCACCAGCCCACGTTCATGGATACCCTCCGTCAGGCAGGCTTTACGGATCAACAGCGAGGCATTATCAGCTGTCTCATTTTCGTGGATTTCCCACCCGACAATCTTGCGGCTGTAGATGTCCATCACTAGGTAAAGCCTGTAGAACATTCCGGTGATGGTCGTTGCCAAGAATGTGATATCCCAACTCCATACCTGATTCGGGGCTGTAGCCTTGTAAGCCGCTGGCTTGCTCACTCGCCTCGGTGCTTGCACTCTCCCACGGCGATGCAACTGATCTTCCTCCTTCAGTACCCTGTAAAAGCTGGACTCGGAAGCGATATAGGTGTCTTTGTCGGCCAGTGCCGGTACGATCTGTGATGGCGGTAGGCTTTGGTATGCTTCCTCATTACACGTCTCCAGGATCTGCTGTCGCTCCTCCGGTTTCAGTTTGTTCGCGGGCTCTGGGCGTTTAACATCCGGTCGGCCATCGGCATTGACCGCATCACCATCAGTCCAGCGCTTATAGGTGCGCAGACTGATCTCCAGTACCTCGCAGGCTTTTTGCGCTGATGCACCGGCACCTACCGCTTCTTCGATCAATTCAACAGCTCTACGGCGATCTGGGACATTGATCATTCTTCCTCTCCGTCCCCCAGATCGCCTGGGCTTTTTTCTCAGAACCAGTAGGGCTGCGGTTTCAGCTAGCGCTTTCTCTTTGCGGTTAAGATCTCGCTCCAACTCTTTGATCCGCTTCTCATCCACTTTACGGATATCCTTTAACCGCTTGTTCTGATTTCGATCCCAGTCATTCGCTTGTTCACAGGCTTCTCGCCACTCACCGATCTGTTCGGCATACAGTCCACGCTCACGACAGTAAGCGGATAGCTCAGCCTCATTCATTGGTGCAGTCTCAACAACCGCTGTGAACTTATCTGTGGCACTCCATCCGGTGGGAGTGCTGTCTCCATCAGGCATCAATCGCCCTTCAGCACGGGCTGCTTTTCTCCAGTTGTACAGCGTGCCTTCGCAGATCCCTTCCTCCTTGGATATCTCTGGTATCGTTTTATTGTTCGGCGGCAGCATCTTTTTCAGTACCGATTCTTTCCGCTCTTTTGGATAACCCATTTATTGCTCTCTATGCCCACTCTCATTGGTTATTGAAGTCCCATCCTACCGGGTGGACAACTATCCTGACAGAGGGGGCGGTATCATCATCAATGCTGCCCATTAACCACCAGTCCAGTATATCCGCCGCCAGCGGCATACCCATGGACGTGCGATAGGTGCAGGTACCCAGCCGGGACAATCCCCAGGTCTGGCAGGGTGTGAGCTCACTCCACCGCTCTTCCCACGCAAGCATCATTCCTCTGACCATTTCAGCGGCAAGATCGGGGCTATACACACCAACACAACGCAGCCACTCCACCACTTCACCGATCGTTAATTCATGGCCGGTTTGCTGTTTAAACTCCTCCAGGACTTCAGCTATCTTGGGTTCAAGCACCTCCTCCCAGACCGGCTCGGCAATTTCCACCCAGTCCGATTCGTTGGCAAGGGCATCTATACTGTTGCTGACCTCATCCAGTACATCGGAGATCGTGGTGTCGGTCCAGTCCACCTCATCTGTTGGGCCATTCAGCGTCGGCTCGCCCATTATTCGGACTCTTCCTCGTTATCTTCCTCTGAATCCGTTTCAGCGTGTATACGGGCATATGCATCTACGCGCCGCCCTACATTGGGCAGTGCCTCAACAATCTCAAATCCCTGTCGCTGTATCATATTCTCCACCTTTACACGCTCTACCGTGGATGCCTGGAGCTCCTGGTTGTAGCAGTCGAGCGCTTCTCCCTGGCCCAGCAGGGCCTCAATAATGACGGTCGGAGTGCGAAGCACATTGCGTTGTACGCGCTTGATAACACCGTGTATCTCAATGCCCTCAACCTCATCCTTGAGATCGGCATTTTTCCGATAAAAGCTGCGCTTTCTGGTTTGACCGGCTGCACCGGCCAGGCAACTGGCAGACTCCAGCTCTACAAATTCAATGAACTGTTTCGGCTCCTGCTTGTAGTTGAACACACTGCAGTAAGGCAACAGTATCTTCTCCTTCACTGCGTCCAAATACTCCTCCTTTATGTATTTAGGCAATATCTCATCCAGACTATAAAGCTCCATACTTTCGATCGACTCTGGATAGCCTGTAGAAAAGGCCACCTTTACATTATTCAGGTAGAAGATGGTGATGTATTCCTGAAGCAGTTGGCGGAATACAAAGTTCAGCACGCGGCTGTGGTTTATGTTGGAGATTTCACGAACGGTTGTCTGTTCTTCACCCTCTGTAACCGTCTCGCTGGTCGTGGTGTTAATCTCAATATCCCTGCCGTAAGCGGTCTGAGCCTCCCCAATAAAAGTTGACACCCTGTTTACAACCAGAGGTGTCAAATGAGAAAGAACCATTCAATCGATATCAAGATACAAGCGGTACTAAAAGCGAGCAGGCCTGGCATACTTGCCAGTGAGGTTGCGGAGGAAATAGGGATACATACATTTTCTTTGTATCGCTGGAAGAAGGAATTACGAGATGCGGGGTTACTCGATAAAATGCCTGATAAAATCGATGTTCAGACAGATTTGAAGCTCAGGGAGCAACTAAAACAGTTGGAGAAGGAGAATAAGCACCTAAGGATGGAGAATGCTGTTTTAAAAAAACTCGAGGAGATGGGCGACGCCAAAAGAAAGAAGCCTTCAAAATAATAGAAGATTTAAATGATGAGTTTGGTGTATCCCCACTTTGCCTCCTGTTGGATGTGAGTCGAGGTGGATATTATGCTTGGAAGAAGCGACCTGGTTCGTTCAGTCCGTTTACAATGGCATGATCATTGATGAAATTCTCAAGATACACCGGGAAGTCAAGGAGACTTACGGTAGTCCTAGAATGACAGTGGAACTAAAGAGTAGAGGCTTTAGTCGTTGTGAGAATACTGTCGCTAAGTTGATGAGGAAGATAGGAATTCGAGCAAAAATGGATAAACGCTATAAACCTAGGCAGTGGCAACCGGGCTCAAAAATAGCGAAGAGGTAATCTTTTGGCTGAGTTGCCCATACCAAAGAATCCACATGAAGTTTGGGTAGCGGACTTTACCTACACACGTCATCACGGCCAATTTGTCTATTTCTCAGTCATTATGGATCTATGTACCAGGCAGCTTGTGGGTGAGGAAATAAGTAGGACTCGAGATGCAGATTTAATCGTCAGGACCTTTCAAAAGGCAAAGCAAAGGCACCCAGAAGCAAGACCAAAAATATTCCATTCAGACCGGGGTATAGAGTATGCCAACCACAAGATTGGAAGGCTGCTAGAGAGTCAAGCGATCGAGCAGAGTATGTCAGGCAAGGGTAATTGCTATGACAATGCCCATATGGAGTCATTCTTTCATACGTATAAGTCGGAAATGTACTATACGGAGAAATTTGATGGCATTGAGGATTTCAAAAGGAAGACCAAGAAATACATTCGTTTTTATAACCGGAGGCGTTTACACTCAAGCTTAGGGTATATGAGTCCAGCAGACTATGCTGAGTCGAAAAGCTAATGTGTCAACTTTTTATGGGGAACATCGGTCTGCTCCACATGCTTGGAGAGTGCACTGGAGAGAACATCGCAGTACTCCTCCTGTGTTGTCTCTGCGCTCTTGGTGCCGCTGGACTCAATACCACCACCGACATCCACACCAACGATGCCAAAGAGATCGATACCAACACCCAGTCCGGCATCGCCTGTTGTGGTATTGCTTTGGCTTGAGCTTGAAGAACTGCTTGTCCCACTCTCACTCTGAACCAGTGATTCAAGCTCATCTGCACTCTCCTGTGAAAAGGAGTCGAGAATATTTTCAGAGGCGGTTCGTGTTTCTGCACTATCACGGTAGGTACGGATGGTGATCTTTGTCTTCTCACCCGGCAGCAGAGAGAAGGTGTTGAGGGTTTTGCCGGCACCATAGTCAGTGAGGTATGAGCAAGCCTTATACTCCTCGACCAGATAAAGCCTGGGGCGGGGTTTTGCCGGTTTCGGAATAAATCCCAGACTCTTTTCACCACCGAGAGTTACACGGGGGAACGGGCGAAAACCATCGGCAACCAACTGCGCAACCTGGTCTTTCTGGATAGCGGCGTGCGCATCGTCTCTGACCACTGCAGGCCCATTGCGTCGTGAGCGTGTATATTTGGCTGTGGTGTTTCTGCTCGGCTGATTAATAGCAGAGACTGTCAGTTTATCAAACAGGGCGTTGGTAGGTGACAAATACTCCTTGTCGAGCATTTCCCGGACGCTGCCCACATTGCCTATCGGTATTTTCCACCAGTGATCAGAGGGCTCTTTTTTCCAATCGTCCAGAAACCAATCTTCTGGTATATCAAGTAGAATCCTACCCAGGGAAGAGAAGCAAGAGCGCTGTGGTATGTCGTAATCAAGTGTGGGGGCTTCTCCTTTCCCCAGGTCCATCAATGGTTTTCCAGGTACACAATTACTTGTACTCATGTCTCCTCCAATTATTGCTCTTGTTGGTTGGGAAATATCGACGACATTAAAGATGATCTTACTCTGACCAAGATTTTTTCTTGCTCGCAGTAAATCCAAACCTGCCGACTGTTTACCAATCAATAAACGGGGCAGATCTCTGATCACCTAGCTTATCGAAAAAGGGTACTGATCCAGTTTCTTTCTCTTTTCCTTATTTTTTTCAAGTAGGTATGATGAGTCGGCGCATGAGCGCAATCAAGTACTCATCCAAGGCCAGATATTCCGCTTTTCCGGTTTGTGGGTCGCAGTACACATACTGCCCCACTGCTCCGTTCTGTCGGGGACCATCACAAACAACAAAGTGCCCACCTGCATCTACTTCATCCCTGAACAAAATGATCACCGGCTTATCGTAAGAGGCAGCCCCAAGGGCTTTCTTCGTTGTCATACCGAATGGGTTGGAAACAACCTTGTTGGAGATCTGGATACTCTGTAGTACTGAAGAGACGTTATCTGCGCCTGTACCGGTCCACCTGGTCGGCTCTTGCTTGGTGACCGAGTCCTTCTTTGTTGGCACATACTTATCACCATCACTGACCATGGAGAGGCCAATAATGGCCCTCTCGGTTGGCCGAGTATTCTGAACTCGGTTCATCAACATCGCGATGCATGATATGCCACATGACATATCATACTCTTGCTTCATAATTGCTCTCTGAGTTCCATCGAAGTTGTGGGTCACCCAAGGCATTGCAGACCTCCCTTCTCATTAAATATCGATGTATCGATGGGGGTCACTTATCACCTGGCTTATCGAAAAAATGGTACTGACCCCTTTTCGCTTTGATAATTTTACTCCGACCAAGATTTTTGCAGTAAAACCATACCAGCCGACTGTTCCCCTATCAATCAAAGTGCTCTGCACCCTATCTCCCAATTTATCTTAAAAAAGGGTACTGCCCCCTTTTCTCCCTTGAGAGCGCTAGTGATGTTCCCCATCACTAGTGTCCGGGGAAATTATTAAATAGATTCAGTTGGTTAGGCATATCGCTATCATCGCTTATAAATTCTGATTCAGTAAGCATATGAAATAATGAGCTTTTCTCGAATAAGGTCAAGCTCAAGATCTGTAGAATTGTGTAGAGATCTGCGTCGATGTTGAGCCGTTTCTTGATAATGGCCACGAGCACGTACACAGAGATGGCAATCCAGATCTGACTTTTTACTGCGTTCTCCGAAGTGCCAAAGAACGATTTAATACGTAGATGTTGCTTTATCCATTTGAAGAACAACTCAACCTGCCAACGGTACCGGTAGAGATCAGCCACTGTCTGCGCTGGAATGGCAAAGTTGTTGGTCAGGAAATTGAAAGTTTTTCCAGTTTTGGCATCATGGTATTTGATACGCCGTAGTGACTGCGGGTAGCCGGTTGCCGTATTGACCCCGGTCAGCACGATGGTCTGATCACACTGCACTCCGCCAGATTTGTCCGCCGGGTGCGAGTAGCGGCGTTTGTACTTTGTATTGGATTTGGCGCGGATGACAAAGAAACTCCCTGCCATGTGCAAAGCGAAGAGTCGTTCGAAATCCACATAACCGCGATCCATGATGTAGAAGGCACCAGGCTCGGGTAGCAAGATATCGAGAACGTTGACGTCATGGAGCTTGCCGTCAGAAATGTGGATAAAGGTCGGGATGTTGCCCCGAAAGATCCAGCAAGGTGTGGAGTTTGACGGCAGACTTGGTGGAACGAAACAATGCCCACGGAAAGACTGACAAGCATAGGTCGATGGTGGATGCGTCAAGTGCGTAGATTGTATTGTCGAGTTCGAGACCAAGATCTTCGTCAGCATATAGTGGTCGGGCTATGCGAATCGGTGCATGGGCAAAGTCTGCGAAGATACGCCAATCTCGGCGTTCGCTCGCATCCGCCAGAGTGCTTCTGGATATACTGCTACGGATGCCCATATGGTACAGCTTGTCCCTTTGTGCTCGCAGACAGGCCTCAATATCGCGCAAGCTTTCGCGATAAGTCAGCTGCGCAAAAGCCATGCAGAGGTACTGATCGAGACAAGAGAAAGATTTTTTGTAACGGTTGCCATGGTAGCGGGTGACACATCGCCGAAAGGTGTGCATCGGCAGGTGGTCGATAATCTGTGAAAAAACGAGCTTGCCGACATGCATGGAAACATCCCCAAAATCCCTGAGAAATGGGTATTTTTGAGGGTTTTCTGGACGATTCAAATCGATGACACCCTTAAATTGTTATTTTTACTTTGTCCTACAGGCAATTATAAGGTAGCGACACTAGTTTTACCGGACAGTAGTGGTTCCCCATAAAAAGTTGACACATTAGCTTTTCGACTCAGCATAGTCTGCTGGACTCATATACCCTAAGCTTGAGTGTAAACGCCTCCGGTTATAAAAACGAATGTATTTCTTGGTCTTCCTTTTGAAATCCTCAATGCCATCAAATTTCTCCGTATAGTACATTTCCGACTTATACGTATGAAAGAATGACTCCATATGGGCATTGTCCATAGCAATTACCCTTGCCTGACATACTCTGCTCGATCGCTTGACTCTCTAGCAGCCTTCCAATCTTGTGGTTGGCATACTCTATACCCCGGTCTGAATGGAATATTTTTGGTCTTGCTTCTGGGTGCCTTTGCTTTGCCTTTTGAAAGGTCCTGACGATTAAATCTGCATCTCGAGTCCTACTTATTTCCTCACCCACAAGCTGCCTGGTACATAGATCCATAATGACTGAGAAATAGACAAATTGGCCGTGATGACGTGTGTAGGTAAAGTCCGCTACCCAAACTTCATGTGGATTCTTTGGTATGGGCAACTCAGCCAAAAGATTACTCTTCGCTATTTTTGAGCCAGTTGCCACTGCCTAGGTTTATAGCGTTTATCCATTTTTGCTCGAATTCCTATCTTCCTCATCAACTTAGCGACAGTATTCTCACAACGACTAAAGCCTCTACTCTTTAGTTCCACTGTCATTCTAGGACTACCGTAAGTCTCCTTGACTTCCCGGTGTATCTTGAGAATTTCATCAATGATCATGCCATTGTAAACGGACTGGAACGAACCAGGTCGCTTCTTCCAAGCATAATATCCACCTCGACTCACATCCAACAGGAGGCAAAGTGGGGATACACCAAACTCATCATTTAAATCTTCTATTATTTTGAAGGCTTCTTTCTTTTGGCGTCGCCCATCTCCTCGAGTTTTTTTAAAACAGCATTCTCCATCCTTAGGTGCTTATTCTCCTTCTCCAACTGTTTTAGTTGCTCCCTGAGCTTCAAATCTGTCTGAACATCGATTTTATCAGGCATTTTATCGAGTAACCCCGCATCTCGTAATTCCTTCTTCCAGCGATACAAAGAAAATGTATGTATCCCTATTTCCTCCGCAACCTCACTGGCAAGTATGCCAGGCCTGCTCGCTTTTAGTACCGCTTGTATCTTGATATCGATTGAATGGTTCTTTCTCATTTGACACCTCTGGTTGTAAACAGGGTGTCAACTTTTATTGGGGAGGCTCACTAGCGAAATAAATGTCAGGTTGATTTACTTTGTTATGTAAACTTATCCATGACACATTACTTGTACTGTATATTTTGTGGCCTCTTCAGCAATATCTGGTGTAGATAATTCCTCCATATTTTCAGAATCACTTGTATGGTATTTAATTTTATGGTCTTCCAGTACTTGTATGACAGAGTAATTTTTTACAGCAAAGTTTATATTCTGTGCTAAATCACCGGTAAATTGTGCCAACTTAATTGCATTCAACTTACTTTGCACAATACCAAATACTAACCACTTTTTGTTAATTAATGGACCACCGCTATTTCCTGGTTGAATTGGTGCAGATATTTGCAGAAAAGCATCATCGCCACCAAGCCCTGCTAATGCACTTATATTACCTGCGGTTAAGCTTGGGTTGCTTGATAGCACCCCATGCAATGGATAGCCTAGCCCCAATATTTCACAAAATAAAAGGCAGAATCCTCGTATATTCGATATAATTCAGTTACTTACACTGTAATCGAAAAGGATTCTGCCTGTGACAAACTGTAACCAAACTGTTCTGGAATTTCCAGTCCTTAAACGCCGCAAGGTACAGGCCGAATTTAGCGGCGGCGACATTACTTCAGATGGGGGTGTGCTTCTACTGAGACAGATCGACAGGCGACTCGGTTTAATGAAAGCGGTTGATGCCGTCATTCCAGATCCGCGAAATCCTGATTACATCACTCACTCCCAACTGATGTTCCCCATAAAAAGTTGACACATTAGCTTTTCGACTCAGCATAGTCTGCTGGACTCATATACCCTAAGCTTGAGTGTAAACGCCTCCGGTTATAAAAACGAATGTATTTCTTGGTCTTCCTTTTGAAATCCTCAATGCCATCAAATTTCTCCGTATAGTACATTTCCGACTTATACGTATGAAAGAATGACTCCATATGGGCATTGTCATAGCAATTACCCTTGCCTGACATACTCCCTGCTCGATCGCTTGACTCTCTAGCAGCCTTCCAATCTTGTGGTTGGCATACTCTATACCCCGGTCTGAATGGGAATATTTTTGGTCTTGCTTCTGGGTGCCTTTGCTTTGCCTTTTGAAAGGTCCTGACGATTAAATCTGCATCTCGAGTCCTACTTATTTCCTCACCCACAAGCTGCCTGGTACATAGATCCATAATGACTGAGAAATAGACAAATTGGCCGTGATGACGTGTGTAGGTAAAGTCCGCTACCCAAACTTCATGTGGATTCTTTGGTATGGGCAACTCAGCCAAAAGATTACTCTTCGCTATTTTTGAGCCCGGTTGCCACTGCCTAGGTTTATAGCGTTTATCCATTTTTTGCTCGAATTCCTATCTTCCTCATCAACTTAGCGACAGTATTCTCACAACGACTAAAGCCTCTACTCTTTAGTTCCACTGTCATTCTAGGACTACCGTAAGTCTCCTTGACTTCCCGGTGTATCTTGAGAATTTCATCAATGATCATGCCATTGTAAACGGACTGGAACGAACCAGGTCGCTTCTTCCAAGCATAATATCCACCTCGACTCACATCCAACAGGAGGCAAAGTGGGGATACACCAAACTCATCATTTAAATCTTCTATTATTTTGAAGGCTTCTTTCTTTTGGCGTCGCCCATCTCCTCGAGTTTTTTTAAAACAGCATTCTCCATCCTTAGGTGCTTATTCTCCTTCTCCAACTGTTTTAGTTTGCTCCCTGAGCTTCAAATCTGTCTGAACATCGATTTTATCAGGCATTTTATCGAGTAACCCCGCATCTCGTAATTCCTTCTTCCAGCGATACAAAGAAAATGTATGTATCCCTATTTCCTCCGCAACCTCACTGGCAAGTATGCCAGGCCTGCTCGCTTTTAGTACCGCTTGTATCTTTGATATCGATTGAATGGTTCTTTCTCATTTGACACCTCTGGTTGTAAACAGGGTGTCAACTTTTATTGGGGAGGCTCACAACTGAGCCTGCTACGACAACGTGTTTACGGTCTAGGCTTGGGCTATGAAGACCTCAACGATCACAAAACCCTGCGTAATGATCCTGCTTTGCAGACGGCTGTCGACCGGGAACAGAAATTGGGTAGTCAGTCTACCCTCTGTCGGCTTGAGGGCCGTACTGGAAGAAAGGCGGCAGTCGATATCCATAGGGTGTTGATCGACCAATTCATCGCTTCTTTTGACTCTCCTCCCGATGAGTTGATCCTGGACTTTGATGCCACCGATGATCAAGTTCATGGTATGCAGGAGGGACGCTTTTTCCATGGCTATTATGACCACTACTGTTTTCTTCCCCTCTATGTCTTTTTGTGGTGATCAATTGCTCATCAGCTACCTGAGGCCCAGCAATGTTGACGGGGCGAAACATACATGGGCGATTCTGGCGTTACTGACGAAACGGCTGCGCCAGGAATGGCCCGATGTTCAGATCATCTTCCGAGGAGACTCCGGGTTCTGTCGCCATAGAATGCTGGACTGGTGTGAACGCCGTGGTGTGAAGTACATCATTGGTATTGCCCGCAATAAGCGGCTGGAGCAGATGATTGAACCGGGTATGCAGATTGTTGAACAACTTGTCGAACTGACTGGCGAGAAACAGCGGGAGTTCTTCCGGTTGCACTATGCCGCCAAGAGTTGGAAACATACTCGCCAGGTCATTGCTAAGCTGGAGGTCACAGACAAGGGGCGCAATCCACGTTTCATCGTCACCAATCTGGAAGGTGACAAGCAGGCACTCTACGATGATCTCTACTGTGCCCGTGGCGAGATGGAGAACCGGATTAAAGAGCAGCAGATGGGGCTCTTTGCAGATCGTACCAGTGCCCACTATTGGTGGGCGAATCAGTTCCGGTTACTCCTCTCCAGCCTGGCTTATGTGCTGATGGAGAGTATCCGCCGGTTGGCGCTCAAGGGCACAGAACTGGCGAGAGGCCAAGTAGGCACGCTTCCGGATCAAGTTGTTAAAGATCGGTGCAGTTATGCTGCGCAATACGCGCCGTATCCGCTTCCTGCTCTCCAGCGCTTACCCTTATCAGGATCTCTTCGCCTTGGTGGTTGCTCGTCTGCGACCCGGATAGTTCTCAAGGAGTGCCGCCCCGGCACGATGATAAACAATGGGGGTAAGGGGAGGTGTGCTTTGATTGTCAGAAAACCACCTTCGATAAGATATACATTCCTATCTTGCTTCTGACTTGCTTAGTATGGGTTAAAAAGCATCGAATCGAATGCTGGGTGAAACATGCGGGCTAGCGTGATAATTTCGTCACCAAGTCGACCAGCATGAATTTTGCTTGGAAAATAAGCATGATTTTTTGATTCAACTTCAGTTGACAGTATAGCAATATCATTCTTACTATCAGATGCAATCAATTTCGCATTCTTTTTAATGCCGTTTTCGTTAGTAGTTATAGCAAGACATTCCTTTACAACGTGGTAATTAGTTACAATATTTCCAGAGCTATTAATAACAAAACCACTACCAGTACTCACTAAATCAACTGCGTCACTAAGCTTTTCAAAAGACAACTGATGTGCAGTATTTGACAGCACATAATATTCCAGTGACTTTAATTGCTTACTAAATAGCTCATTGAAATATTTATTCACTGTACTAACGTATGCATTGTAAAATGCATTTTCATCATTTATAACAGCAGATGCCACACTATCACTTACCTTTCTCTTTTCAATTAATTCTCCTTTACTTGAAAACAAGGATGCTCTAATTTCAGTTTTATAAATACCCCAATATTTATCAAGTTCAGCCTCACCCTCAATTTTTAGTAGATAATGAGCAGGTTTGTCGAGCGAAAAATAATCAACCTCTGTAAAATATTTTGAAGCGACATCTTTACTTGCTTTTTTAAGATTTTCGCCAGGATTTAATAGCCACTGATGACCATACCCACTATGCACCATCATTTGTTCTTTACTTTCATTTTTAGGAATAAAGACGACTAATTTACCACTTAGTGGTAGCTTTTCAGAAAGCGATGAATCTGGCTTAATGTCTTCGACTTTAACTTTTTGCACAGCGCAACCACTTAGGATCATCAATGCGCATAACATAATTATTGCTCTCAATTGTACTTCCTCATATTTTTTATATAACGTTGCCTTCAGCGGAGCAGGCGCGGTAGCGCCTGCATCCGATGGAAGGCCTTGTTAAATGGATAATTCACGATCAACATAGTCCGTAACAGATGATTTAAACGTTGACCTTTTGCTGCACGCAACACTTATACCTTTACCTATGATGCTGGTAGGGTGTCCTCTATATTTGGATGCCAATGCCTTAGAAAAATCAACTCCCAGTCCAGATGACTTCTTCCCGATTGCACATTCGATAACTTCCCTTGTTGCTCCCAGTACTAAATCAGCGAACTGCAGCAAGGTTGAATGATGCATGTTTACATAAGCAGCACAGTCCATAAATGCAAGCGGTTCCAGTGCTCCCGAGTGATAAGTGACGCTACCTTCTTTTGTCTTGCCTTCGTTGTATGCAGATGCGTACTCTGAGTCAAAAGGCTTCCTGATTACCCACCAGGCTCAGCTATTGAGCCTGTGGTGGCCGCATAATGGAACCCTCTGAATATACGAGGGTTTCCATCATGCCAAAAAATACTATCCAGTTTCAAAAAGGGCTTGGTTTGCACGAATTTCTGGAAAAATATGGTACCGATACTCAATGCAGCCAAGCGTTGCATCGACTTCGCTGGCCAAGTGGATATGTTTGCCCAGAGTGCGGTAACGCAACGTGCTGCGAACTCAAAAGCCGCAAGATATACCAGTGTCATAAATGTCATCACCAGACATCGCTTACTGCGGGTACCATTTTTCATGGCACAAAGTTGCCTTTGAAGAAATGGTTTCTGGCCATCTATTTGCTGACCCAGCGTAAAAAGAGCACCTCTGCCTTGCAACTGTCTCGTGAGATTGGAGTGAACTACAACACTGCGTGGAAGCTCAAGCACAAACTGATGCAGGTAATGATGGAACGCCAGGGTAAGAAAAAGCTGACTGGCCGCATTGAAATGGATGATGCATATATTGGCGGTGAAAAACCTGGTAAGCGTGGACGAGGCTCCCGCAACAAAATCCCTTTCGTAGCCGCCGTTGAGACGACGCAGGACGGCAGGCCTTTGAAAATTCATCTGCGTCGTGTGCGTGGTTTTCGTAGTGCAGAAATTGCTCGATATGCCAAGTCCAGTCTGGTTTCTGGTAGCACTGTATTCTCTGATGGTCTCTGCTGCTTCAGAGCTGTCACTGATGCTGAATGCGATCATGTGGCCATTGTGACTGGTGGCGGTCGAAAAAGCGCACAGAGCTCCACCTTCAAGTGGGTGAACACCATGCTTGGCAACGTCAAGAATTCTTTGCAGGGAACTTTTCATGCTATACGAAAAAAACATGTACCTCGTTATCTTGCCGAATTCGAATATCGGTTTAATCGTCGCTTCAATCTTCCAGAAATGATTGAGCGATTGCTCTTTGTTGCGTTGCGTACACCACCAATGCCTTATCGCTTCTTGAGAATGGCTGAGGTTTATGGGTAATCGGGAAAGGTTTTGAGTCTCCTTTATCAGGCCAGTCAAGAATTACTTGTGCGCGATCAGGTTTGGATTCCTCAACATGTAACGCATAGCGCATTAATCCATTACTGAATGAGTACCTGGTGAGATCCGGCTTATAGCCTTTGATGGTTTTGCGTACGATGCTATGGCTTTCTACTACAGCAACAATAATCTTGAAGCCAAAAGAACTCGTAGCATGTGCAATTTCCATGCGCCATTCCTTCGATGATTTCAATAGGTCATCGTATAGAGAATCCATACCTTGTTTTTTATATAGAGCTTTTAGATCTTTGAAATTCCATTTTACTGGCGCCCTCTTGTGGGCATATTTCGCTTTGACAGATTCAATAGCATCGCGCAATCCGGCTTCCTGATCAGGAGGTACGGCCACACCTCCAAAAAGGAGAATATCTGGAATCGTGGTTCCACGAAGACCATTGAGTTCAGAGTTGTCGGCGTACCATCTCATTTTTTACATTTAACGTTTCGCTTCACCGGAAAAATAAAGCGGAGGAGCGGAGCGACGTAGCTTTATTTTTTCCGAGTTTATGCGCTTGTATGGTCAAATCCCCTCATTAATCTGATTAAATGGAGCCCGTAACTTGGGCAAACAAGTTACCGATTCAGTAGCCCGATGATGCCATGGTCTCACAGACCGTTAACAAGCGGGGGCACTGAATCGATCCGATTTTATCTCGAACAGTCGAATGGGCTCCAAGCCCGAATTTAGCAAGGTAGAGTTATAATGACAAACCTTAAGAAGAGAAAATCTGAAGTTAATGTGGGTGTCGATGTTGGTAAGCGGCTGCTGGATGTCTGCATCTATGAAAAAGGGATTCATTGGCAGGATGAAAATACAGCGGATGGTATCAAAAGAATTTTGAAACGCCTCGCCTACTATCATGTTGAACGCCTGGTCATGGAGGCTACAGGCCGATATCAACTCGAACTGGCAGCCACAGCATACAAAAGGGTATTCCTGTCTGCATCATCAAGCCACTATCAATACGACGCTATGCCGGAGCAATCGATCAACTGGCCAAAACAGATAAGATTGATGCTCAGGTCATAGCTGAGTTTGCCGCTGTCGTACAACCGTCACCGACCACCTGCAGTCGGCAAGAACCTTCGTATTATCAAAGACCTGCTAGCAAGAAGAAGGCAGCTCATGGAGATGCGCACCAAGGAGTTGAACCGTGTGCAGATAATGGGGAAGAGTTCTGAGGCCTCATGCCGCCGTATCATTAAGAGCTTAGATGTTGAAATTTCCCGCATCGAGAAAAAGCTTGATCAGTACGTCAGCAAGCAGCCTGAATGGGCTGACCGGAAGGCGATACTGATGTCTGCGCCTGGTGTTGGTACCACATTGGCCTATACATTATTGGCCGACATGCCGGAGCTTGGGACCATGACAAACAAGCAAGCTGCCTCATTGGTAGGCGTTGCTCCTATCAACCGTGATAGTGGGAGGTTGCGAGGCAAGAGACGTATCCAGGGCGGCAGAGCCTGTGTCAGAACCACACTGTATATGGCAACGTTAAGTGCCACTCAGTGCAATCCGATTATCAAGGCTTTTTATCGTCAGCTTGTTGATCAGGGAAAGCATAAAAAAGTTGCCCTTACAGCATGCATGCGCAAGTTCATCACCATGCTAAATGCTATGGTACGTGACCAGGTTGAGTGGGCCTATTGAATTGTTAAAGAGCTGGTTTGACACCACAGTCGCTTGTTAGATCTATTAGAAGTGTGTTGTGTAACGACGGAATATCCATCTCTATTCAAAATCACCATCTATCTCAACCCCAACTAGTAGCTACGACCTAATCGAACTAGCAATGACCTCAACTGATGCACCAACAGGGAATTAGATCAGGATTTACGTGTTATCCGTACTAGCTGTTACCAGCAACAAACCTACTGATCCTGTTTGCAATGACTTCAGGGTGTTGGTAGTGAATATTGGCACCATATCCCTCTAAATATGATTGTGACTTTCCCCATGCCAGATCATCTGTAGAAAACCTGTTGTGTTTATAAGCGTCGGTACGACCACCTGTTACTCCAGCGTTGTTAAAACCAGATATCACTCCTCTCTCAAGTGTCACCATGCTATGTGTCAAATTATCTGGGCAAAAACGTTCATAAAACCCAAGCACGTTACCACCGGATAAGTTGTCTAATTTTTTTCTGGTTAATATAGGGTCTTGAGTGCATACAAGAAAAGAAGCGTATGAAGGAATAAATACTTGATATGGATGGTTTTCAGGTTTGTTTAGAACCCCGTTTTTTTCTTCTTCTGTGATCAAATTAGCCCTGAAAAGCCAAATAACTACTGCTGAGTGACAGTTGTCAGCTCCCGTGGGTTGTCTTTCTGCAGCATTGCTAAGTGCAGTTTCAATAAAGTCCATGATTGCTATCCCCGGATTCAATTTAAATAAGTTTACATCTCATTACTACTCATTGATCTAACAGCTAAGCATTTATCCGTTGTGCGCAGTTCAGCATGACGGATAAATGTCTGTTGGACTGAGCCGATTCTTGCACGGCACTCTACTTTAATAGGGGATTGTTTTTTGGACTAAACAGCACTTGATGGCCGGTGATAGGTTGTGATCGCGCTTTCATCCATATACTCCCTGTTCAGCACCGCAACTCCCTCCACTTAATGGGGCTTTCTACCCTTTTTACCCGATTTTCATTCAGTTTGCACCCTCCAGGTCGCAATAGTCCATAAGCAAGCCGTAGCCTGCCCAGTATCCTTCCTCTTATCTCACCCTCACTATAGGGTCACCCTCCTTCATAGCGTCTGGGCAGTAAGTACGCAATGATCTTGAGCTGTCCCTCGTGACACGCTGGACAGGGGTAGCCGTCAAAGAGCGCCTCTATTGCCGTCCCGGCCTCGCCTTCACTCTCTGAGGGATCGCCAACATCGCCCTGATCTGACTCAGACACTTTTTTCGGCAACTGTTCGCCAAGTATCCAAAATGACGGATACGCATAAAACGCTTGGGTAGGATATGGAGCAGGAACCGTCGGATCAGCTCTTCAGGTTTTAGAGGGAGGGTTTTGCGTTTGTCATGGTCCCGGTAATCTTTGTAACTCAAGAGCACTTTGCCCTGGTCATTCACCCCCTGCAGTCGATGGTCACTCAGTGCGATGCGGTGGCTATAACGGGCCAGATAATCGATCACCGTGGTGGTGTAATGGAGACAGGGTTTGCTGTATACCACCCACTCTACGCCCATGAGTTGGTTCAGGGTCTCCTTAATCTGCCGGATATCTTTCAGTCGGGGCAGCTCACCAGTATCAGTGCCGTGTCGCAACCGGCTGACAAAGCCTCCTCTAAAGTGGCGGGAGAGCGCTCTCACCGGAAACAGGTAGTCGCCTTTAACGCCCTGCCAATGCCTGCCGTTGCTCAACGCACCACCCGGCACCAGGCAGTGAAGATGGACGTGACGACTTAGACTTTGCCCCCACGTATGAAGCACCGCAACCATGCCCATACGACCCTTCAGTCGTTTACGGCCAAAGGTATTCAAAGTGCTCCAGGCAGATTCAAACAGCAGTCCATATAACTGCCGCGGTTGGATGGCTATCCAGGGGTTGAGGAGATGCGGCAGGGTGAACACCAGGTGGTGATAGGTCACCGGCAACACATTGGCCTGTTGCTTCGCGCTCCACTCTTCGGTGGCCTTTTTCTGGCAGCGTGGGCAGTGGCGGTCACGGCAGGCGTAGTAGAGTATCTGCGGCTCATGGCAGTGATCACACTGCAGCTTCATTCCCCAAGGACTTCGGTGCGGCAGTCGAGGATGTGGTGGCAGACCTGCCACTGGCGCTTGTTCAGGGGGTGATCCTGGGCATGTGACTCCAAGCGCTGTTGCATGATGCTTTGCATTGTGACCAATTCAGTCATGATCCACTTCCAGATTAGCCATCAGGTCATGAGGGCCGCTCCCCTCATTTTTGCTAGGTACCCAGTGGACGTAGCGCAGTGTTGAGTGCAAATCCTGATGCCCCAGTAGGTGTTGCAGTCGGTGGATCGGTATACCGGCTTCGAGTTGGTGGGTGGCATAGGCGTGACGTAGACTGTGGATACCTCCACGCTTCTTCACTCCAGCTTGCTGCTTGACCCGAGCGAAGACACGCTGAATAGCACTCACATTCAAGGGCTTCACAAGAAGCGGACTTGGGAACAACCAGTTATCGGGTCGGTAGTGCCGCCAGTAATCACGCAGCTGTTCCAGCAGTGTCGGCCCTAGGGGCAACAGCCGGTCTTTGCCGCCTTTGCCCTGCTCAATGCGTAGCAGGCCACGTTCACCATCAATGTCACTCACATGCAGGTGGGTCAGCTCATTGACCCGCAGCCCACAACCGTAACAGAGGGTCAGCATCAGGCGGTGTTTGGGGTTCTTGCAGGTGTTGAGAATCGCGGCTACTTCAGCATGGTTCAGTAGTTCCGGTATCTGCTCTTTACGCTTGGGAGTGGTAATTTCCATATCAAATCTCGACCGTTGCAACACCTGCAGGAAGAGGAATCGGATGCCATGAAAGGCCAGTCGACAGCTTGACCAAGCCAGACCCCGCTCAACAGCTAGGTAGGTAAAGTAACGTTGGATCTGCTTAGGTGTCAGTGTATCGGGAGAACGGTGGTAGTACTTTGCCAGTCCTCGGACCGCTCTCAGATAGCTTTCATGGGTACGGGGGGAGAAACCACGTACGGTCATGGCTTCGATCATTTTGTTGCGTAAGGGAGTCATCGTCTCTCTCCTTGTTACCAGGTTCTGCATGAACCCTATAGAGAGTGTTGACGATGATTTGAGGGAGGGCTATTGCTTCTGCGGTGGTCGGTCTACAGGCTCCGCGAAGCGGTTTAGTTCAACAGCTGATTATATTACATTCCTACATATAGAAAGGCTTTATAGATACGCCAATACCTTCCTACATATGCCAATTTTCTTTCTATATATAGAAACTATTAAGGTAGTAACTCACCCACCATCCGTTCATCCAGCTCCATCTGCAAAACGGTTTTATATGAGAGCACCCAAGCCTTTTCCTTAGCATCCCAGAAGCCACCGGCAGCCTTTACTCTCTGCCTTAGTTCGGTCTCCCCATAGCCAACTCTCACATGGACACGTCTATCCATGGGAATGCTTACACCTTCGATCCACTCCTGCTCATCTACGATCAGTTCAATCGTCTTGTAGCGTCTGTTTCTTTTTTTGTCGTAGCGATAGCGTACGCACACCAGCTGGTCGCTGTACTCTTTGAGAAGTTGCTTGGTGCCGTATTGGCCGGGGGTGGGTGTTGTTCTGATATCCATATTCTGGCGCCCATTCGCTACGCGGGCCAATTTCCCTATATTTTTTGTTGTTAGCAGAAATAGTATCCCAATAGTCGCTTGATGTGTAGAGAAAAATAACCTGGCAGGGTGAGCGGAAGATTTAATACACCCTCATCCTAGCCTTCTCCCTCGTAGGGAGAAGGGACTGGTGCTTTTATGACACCCTCAGGGAGAAAAAATATTTAATGACACCCTTCTGTAGGGAGAGATCCTGGTGCTTTTACGACACCCTCCGTGGGGAGAAGGGACTGCTGCAGTTACTGCTGCTTTCGTGATGGAGGAGAGAGCGCTGCAATCAACAGCAGAATAACAAAACCAATCACCAACCAGTTACCCACCATGGTGTACGGGGTATTGCCTTTCATCGGGAGAAACTCACCTGTCAGCACATGTTGCTTGAACGCCGGTGAGGTGGCTAGCAACTGACCTTTGTGGTCGATGATCGCTGAGATGCCGGTGTTGGTTGAGCGCAGCAGGTAGCGGCCGGTCTCCAGGGCACGCATACGGGCGATCTCAAGATGCTGGGGGGGCGCCAGGGAGTCACCGAACCAGGCGTCGTTGCTGGTGTTGATAAGGAACGCAGCCTGGGGCAGTGCTTCGATTGTCTCTGAGCCAAAGGCGTCTTCGTAGCAGATGGAGATACCGGCCGGGTAACCGGCCACTTTCAGAATGGGCGGGGTGTCGTCACCAGCGGAGAAGCTGGACATTGGGATGTTGAGCCACCGGGTGATCGGGCTGAGTAGTTTTGCCAGCGGCATAAACTCGCCAAAGGGAACCAGATGACGCTTGAAATAGCTGCCCCGCTCCTCGCCCAGCAGCAACATGGTATTGAAATACTGCCGCGTCTCCTCTTTCCATACCGGGATGCCGATAAGCAGCTCACTCTCGTGCTCTATCGCCTCGCTCTGCAGTGGTTGCAACAGCCCCTCATCTATCAGGTGGGCAAAGGAAGGTACGGCGGTCTCCGGCCAGATGATCAGATCGCTCTCCCAGTGCTCCCGGGTCAGCCGGGTATAGAGGCTGAGGGTGGGCGCGAGCTGCTGCCGTTTCCATTTGATCTCCTGAGGGATATTGCCCTGGATCATACTTACCTTGAGTGGTGGGCCTGCCGGGCTGCTCCAGTTGAGGCGACTCATCCACCCGCCGCCAAACCAGATCAGTGCTACCGTTATTACCGCCACCACTTTGCCACGTGGACCGGCGGTAATACTCAAGGCGAGTAACGCACTGGTCAGCAGCACCAGCCCACTGACACCATAGACACCCAGCAGCGGAGCGAAGCCTGCCAGTGGGCTCTCAATCTGTGAGTAACCGAGGGCCAGCCAGGGAAAGCCGGTAAGCACCCAGCCGCGCAGCCACTCACCCAATACCCAGAGTGCCGGGATAAAGAGCAGAACCGACTGCTGGTGAACCCCCCTTTTCAGCTGCCTGCCAAGATGAGAAGCGGACCAGCCCACAAGGCCATAGAAGAGGGAGACACCGAGGACAAACAGCAGGGTGATGGCGATGGCCGCAAGCGTACCCAGATTACCGAACTGATCGATGCTGATGTGCATCCAGAATACGCCGAAGCCGAGCAGCCCCAGGCCGTAGGCCCAGCCCTGACGAAAGGCTTGGGCGGGCGTCCCGTTTCGCCACATCAACAGCAGCGGCAGGGGGGCGATAACCGCCACCAGGGAGTACGAAAAGGGGGCAAAGGCAAGCACCGTTGCGGCACCACTGAGGAAGGCGAGCGCCAAGTACCGGCCCTCATCCGCCCACAGGCGCTTCAGCCGGTCAGCGTCCACGCTCTCCATCTGTCGGCAGTAGGTGAACACTCAACAGGTGGATGCGTCGGCTGTCGGCTCGCAGTACCTTGAAGCGGAAGGGGTGAATATCGACCTTCTCGCCACGCTTCGGCAGATGGCCCAGTGCATGGGTCGCCAGACCGGCGATAGTATCGAACTCATCATCTGAGAGATCACAGTCGAAGTAGTCGTTGAAGTCTTCGATAGTGGTGTGGCCCTTGGCGGTAAAATCGCGCTCGCCACGCTTTAGAATAGAGGTACCTTCGTCAAAGTCGTGCTCATCCTCGATCTCTCCGACGATCTGCTCCAACACATCCTCAATGGTGACCAGCCCGGCGGCTGCACCAAACTCATCGACAACGATAGCCATGTGGTTGCGGGTGGCACGGAACTCTTTAAGCAGAACGTTGAGGCGTTTACTCTCGGGGACGAAGACCGCCGAACGCAGCAGGTCGCGGATATCAAAACGGCGCTTGCTGTTACCGCAGTAGGCCAGCAGATCCTTGGCCATAAGAATACCGACCACTTCACCGCGATCATCGCCGATGACCGGGAAACGGGAGTGGGCCGACTCGATGGCGACAGGCAACATCTCCTCCAGCGGAGCGTCTACCTCTATTGCCACCATATTGGCCCGCGGGATCATAATGTCGCGCACCTGCAGCTCCGAAACCTGTAGCACACCCTCCATCATGGAGAGGGCCTCGGTATCCATCAGGGCATGTTGCTTGGCATGCCGCAGTAGCTGAATCAACTCTTCTTTGTTTTTCGGTTCGTTATCAAAGCCATGGAGAATTTTTTCCAGCCATGACTTGGGCGACAAACTGCTGGTAGAGTCACCGTTACTCATATTTTCCTTTAGTGGTTATGCACAATAGTTCTGAAAACCGTCTCGATGGAAACAGAGATGCATCTGTAGGAGCGGTTTCTCGAACCGCGATGAAAAGGGTGTCATGGTGCGATTGTCCATCGCGCTTCAAGAAAGCGCTCCTACAAGCCGAGCCCAACGTACTGGATTCTGGCTGAACATCCGTGCTAATCAAGTTCCTCTTTGTTTGAATCGCTACCTGCAGAGAGTCATCAATGGTCACTGCGGTACAACGCTGTAGGGATTCTGAATTCCGAGTGTTGCCAGAACCTCCGTTTCGAGGCGCTCCATCTCCTCCGCCTCACGCTCATTTTGATGGTCATGCCCCTGCAAATGCAAGACCCCGTGTACCACCATGTGCGCCCAATGGGCCTCCAGGGGCTTGTTCTGCGCCTCGGCTTCCGCCGCCACTACTGTGGCGCAGATCACCAGATCACCCAGCAGGTCGCTCTCCACCACCGCCGGTGCTTCGAAGGGAAAGGACAATACGTTGGTCGGCCGATCCTTGCTCCGGTACTCGCGGTTAAGGGCCCGACTCTCCTCCTCATCTACCAATCGGATTACCAGCTCGCCCTGATCCAAGCCTGGTGCCAGCGCCGCTTCCGCCCACCGCTGCAGGGCCTCGTCGGCAGGGAGATCAGCACTCTTGGCAACACGCTGAACTTCAAGCTTCAGGGTCAACTACTGTGTCCCCGCTCTTTATCGAAATGTTCATAGGCGCCGACAATACGCTTCACCAGGGGGTGGCGCACCACATCCCGTGCGTTGAAGAAGGTGAAACTGATCCCCTCGACCTTGCCGAGAATCTCCACCACCTGGCGCAGCCCGGAGGTATGTCCCCGAGGCAGATCGACCTGGGTCACATCGCCGGTGATCACCGCCGTGGAGCCAAAGCCGATGCGGGTAAGAAACATCTTCATCTGCTCCGGCGTGGTGTTCTGGGCCTCGTCGAGTATAACGAAGGCGTCGTTGAGGGTACGGCCTCGCATATAGGCAAGAGGGGCCACTTCAATCACGTTACGTTCGATCAGTTTGGCCACCCGCTCAAAACCGAGCATCTCGTAGAGCGCATCGTAGAGAGGGCGCAGGTATGGGTCGATCTTCTGGCTGAGATCACCGGGGAGGAAGCCGAGGCGCTCTCCCGCCTCCACTGCAGGACGCACCAGCAGGATACGGCGAACCTGATCACGCTCCAGAGCATCTACCGCGCAGGCCACTGCCAGATAGGTCTTGCCGGTGCCGGCCGGACCGACACCGAAGTTGATATCGTGAGTGACCACCTTATGCAGGTACTCATGCTGATTGCCGCCACGAGGACGGATAAGACCACGGCGGGTCTTGATCACCACCTCCGGCACCTCTTTGTCCGCCCTCTCCCGCAGCAGTTCGTCGATGCCGGACTGCTGAAGGTGAAGGTGAACCTGCTCAGGAGAGAGTACCTCTTCCTCGGTTAGCGTGTAGAGCGACTTCAACACCTCACCACCTGCCTCTATCGACGCTCGCTCGCCCAAAAGGTTGAAGTGGCTGCCACGGTAGTTAATCTCTATACCCAGGCGCCGCTCAATCTGACGCAGATGTTCATCGAGCTGGCCACAAAGGTTGGCAAGACGATGGTTGTCTTCGGGTTCGAGCGTAAAATCGGAGGATTCGGGAAGATCGGGCATTAACTTGGTAAACCCTTGTTGGTGATAAAAAAAGAGGCTGCAGAGGATAAGTAAGTGGTCACTTTGCAATTGTGGCTCATAAAAAGAACAGTCTATGCGCAATAATACTGAAGTCGGGTGAGCGAACTTGTTCGCGAAGAACAGGCCCCGGGGCCTGATCGCGAATAAATTCGCTCCTACTAAGGTACACTTTTTCTATAAACATAACTGTTCAGCACGCCCGCTGAGTCATGGAGCGATCCGCTATGATCCCGCGCAGTGAGTTGGGCAGCGCTTCGGTGATCTGCAGATCGACAAACTCCCCGATCAGCTCAGGCCCACCATCAAAGTTGACCACCCGGTTGTTCTCTGTACGACCGGCCAGCTGCTTGGAGTCTTTCTTGGAGGCGCGCTCAACCAACACCCGCTGCACCGTCCCCACCATCTGCCGGCTGATCTGTTGGGCCGAGGTGTTGATGGTCTGCTGCAGCCGCTCCAGCCGCGCCTTTTTTACCGACTGAGGAACATCGTCAGGCATCTCTGCCGCCGGGGTGCCGGGACGGGCGCTGTAGATAAAACTGAAGGAGTGATCGAAGCCGATCTCCTCGATCAGCTCCATGGTGCGTTCAAAATCGGCATCGCTTTCGCCGGGAAAGCCAACAATAAAATCGGATGACATGGAGAGTTCGGGACGAATGGCTCGCAGGCGGCGAACTTTTGCCTTGTAATCGAAGGCGGTGTGGCCACGCTTCATCAACGCCAGAATACGGTCGGAGCCGCTCTGTACCGGCAGGTGCAGGTGGCTCACCAGCTCCGGCACCTCGCCGTAGACATTGATCAGACTGTCGCTGAACTCCATCGGGTGGGAGGTGGTGAAGCGGATACGGTCGATGCCGTCGATAGCGGCAACATACTGGATCAGCAGCGCCAGGTCGGCAATCTCACCATCATCCATCAGACCGCGGTAGGCGTTGACGTTCTGCCCCAGGAGATTGACCTCACGCACTCCCTGGGCGGCCAGCGCTGCTGTTTCGGCAATCACATCATCGAATGGGCGGCTGATCTCTTCGCCACGGGTATAGGGGACAACACAGAAAGTACAGTACTTGGAACACCCCTCCATAACAGAGACAAAAGCGCTGGGGCCTTCGGCGCGAGGCTCGGGCAGGCGGTCGAACTTTTCGATTTCAGGAAACGAAACATCCACCACCGGCTTGTGCTCACTGCGGGCGCTGTCGAGCATCTGCGGCAGACGGTGCAGGGTTTGAGGGCCGAATACCAGATCGACAAATGGCGCCCGCTGACGGATCGCCTCACCCTCCTGGCTTGCCACACAACCACCGACGCCGATAATCAGTTCCGGCCGTTTCTGTTTCCATGTGCGCCAGCGCCCCAACTGGGAGAAGACCTTCTCCTGGGCCTTCTCACGGATCGAGCAGGTGTTGAGCAGCAAAACGTCCGCCTCTTCGGGGCGGTCGGTCTGCTCAAGGCCGTGAGATGCCCTCAGTACATCCGCCATCTTGGCGGTATCGTACTCGTTCATCTGACAACCGAAGGTCTTTATATAGAGTTTGCCGGACATCTGGTTATGGGGTGTTTTGCGAAAAAGCCGCTTAGGATATCTCTAATATCGGTATATTTCCATTATCATCAATAATAGCTGATATTTCAGGCGATTTTTTCATCCTATCCTTATGGGCGGCCCTTGCCCTCTCACTGCTCAATTCATCCATCCGGCCATGCACAATAACCCTGAAACCCATCTCGATGGAAACAGGGCTGCATTTGTAGAAACAAACCTATTAGCGATCAAACTCCAGCCGCTGCCCGCGCACCGCGTTGTTAACCCGACCTTCGTGATAGGCCACCTGGCCATTGACCAGCGTGGTAATAACACGGGTGCGCAGACGCTCACCCTCCATCGGCGACCAACCACACTTGTAGAGGGTGTCGGCCCGCTCCACCCGGTAGGGACTGGTGAGGTCGAGCAACGCCAAGTCGGCCCAGTAGCCCTCCCGCAGATAGCCACGCTCCTTGATATCGAACAGACGGGCGGGGCCGTGACAGCACTTCTCCACCACCTGTTCAAGGGTGATCAGACGGTCGTGGTAGAGCTCAAACACCATCGGCAGCGCCCACTGGACCAGTGGGAGTCCCGCTGGTGTTTTGAAGTAGCCGGGTGACAACTTCTCATCCAGAGTATGGGGGGCGTGATCGGTACCGATGACATCGATACGGTTATCGCTTAGTGCTTTGCGGATGGCATCCCGGTCTTCGCGGCGCTTGATTGCCGGGTTGCACTTGATGAATCCCCCCTTGCGCCGATAGTCGGTCTCATCGAAGTAGAGGTGGTGAACGCAAGCCTCTGCTGTAATCCGTTTTTCATCCAGGGGGCGTGCCTCAAACTGCTCAAGCTCTCTGGCGGTGGTGAGATGAAGTACATGGAGGCGGGTGCCGTGACGCTTTGCCAGGTCGATAGCCAAGGATGAGGAGAGGTAGCAGGCTTCTTCACTGCGAATCAGCGGATGATACTCCATCGGGATATCGTCGCCGTACTTCTCCCGGTAGACCCCCTCGTTGTATTTGATCGTCGGCGTATCCTCACAGTGGGTTGCTACCAGTGTGGGCGCATCCTTGAAGATCGCATTCAGAGCCTCCTCGCTGTTCACCAGCATGTCACCGGTGGAGGCGCCCATAAAGACCTTGATACCACAGGCCTGTTTGGGATCGAGTGAGCGAATCGACTCGATATTGTCATTGGTGGCGCCGAGATAGAAGCTGTAGTTGGCGTGGGCCTTGTTGGCCGCCAGGGTAAACTTACTCTCCAGTGCGTCATGATTCACAGCAAGCGGATTGGTGTTGGGCATCTCCATAAAGCTGGTGATGCCTCCCGCCAGGGCGGCGAGCGATTCGCTGGCAATATCACCCTTGTGGGTCAGCCCCGGCTCACGAAAGTGGACTTGATCATCGATCATCCCCGGCACCAGTGTCCGGCCGCGCGCATCCAGAAGCTTGATCGCACCCTTTGCCGGAATCTCTGGAGATATCTGTTCTATACGGCCATTTCGGATCAACATATCCCCTTCGAGGATCTGTCCATCATTGACCATGCTGGCATTCTTGATCAGGATTTCATCGGTCATCAGTCGTACTCTCTGTCCTTCCACTCTCTTATTGCGGTGAACACCTCGCCACCATCGGCAAGCTCTCTAGCCGCGTACTTTGTTGCCGCCGCGATAACCGCCGGCTCTGCGGTACGCATAAACGGATTTGTCTCCAGTTCCAGCTCCAGGGTGGAGGGCACTGTCGGCTCTCCAGCATCACGCAGTCGGCGTGCATTGGCCTGCCGTAACTGTATCGTCGGATTTTCCGGCTCTACCCAGCGGGCAAAACCGATATTGGCCTCGGTATATTCGTGGGCGCAGTAGATCAATGTCTCCGGCGGCAACTGAGCAATGCGCTGAAGCGCATCATGAAGCTGCTGGTGAGTGCCGCTGAATACCCGGCCACAGCCTGATGCAAACAGGGTGTCACCGCAAAACAGCGCACCCTCTCCGTAATAGGCGACATGCCCCTCGGTATGTCCGGGAACATCCATCACCCGAAACTCTGCCGCCACACCGGGTACTGAAACAAGGTCGCCCTCTTTCACCGCCACGGTCAACCCCCTTATCGGCTCCCCTGCCGGCCCAAACACCGGCACCCCGGGCCAGGCACGAAGCAGGTCGGCGACACCGCCGGTGTGGTCACCGTGCTTGTGGGTAAGCAGTATGCCGCCAAGACTCAATCCCTCCCGCTGCAGGCGCTCAAGCACCGGATCTTCATCACCGGGATCGACAACAATTGCCACTTCACCGCCGGAATCACGCAACAGCCAGATGTAGTTGTCGTCAAAGGCGGCAATAGGTGAAATATCCAACAGCCTATCTCCTCTTATTTCCCATAGAGCCGATCTGGATCAATCAGAGGTTCAGACACCACCTCTACCCGGTCGCCCCGTACGGCGTTATAGAAACAGCTGCGGCGTCCGGTATGGCAGGCGGGACCGGTCTGGTCTACCTGCAACAGAAGTGTGTCGCCATCGCAGTCGAAACGAACCTCTTTGAGCTCCTGCACCTGGCCGGAGGACTCCCCCTTGCGCCACAGTTTCCGCCGTGAACGCGACCAGTAGCAGACACGCCCTTTTTGCAGGGTCTCCTCCAGCGCTTCCCTGTTCATCCAGGCCATCATCAGCACTTCGCCGCTATCGTGCTGCTGGGCAATAGCGGGAACCAGCCCGTCACTGTTGTAGGGAAGCTCATCAAGCACCTGCTCCAGGGGCAGGCCCTCGCCTATATGAAGTTTTTCTGTCTGTTTCATGGAATAGTAAGTTGTAAGTTTTCAGTTGTTAAATGATAGCACTCTTCACCCTCTCCATACCCCCCATCTCCTGCGGATTACAACTCACTCTTTGCGGGTGCTACAATTTGTTGATCCGGCAACGGGATCAAAGTCATGACAGCGATATCAAATAAGCTGAAGGATGTGGGATTAAAGGTCACACACCCACGGCTCACCATCATCGGCATCCTGGAGCAGCGCCAGGGGCGACACGCCAGTGCCGAGGATATCTACCGGCAGCTACTGGAGGAGGGTGAGGAGATCGGCATCGCCACCATCTACCGGGTACTGACCCAATGCGAACAGGCAGGGCTGGTAAAGCGGCTGCAGTTCGAGGGGGGGCGCTCGGTATTTGAACTCGCTGAGGAAGATCATCACGACCACATCGTCTGCATTCGCTGCGGCTATGTTGAAGAGTTTAATGACGAGGTGATCGAGCAGCGACAGCAGGAGATTGCAGCACGCACCGGTTTCACCATGGAAGATCACAGCATGATCCTCTACGGTCTCTGTGCGAAATGCAGAAAAAAGGTCTAACCGATGCGCATATTCCGTATCAGCTTCATCAACCAGAGCAGGGTCTACGAGATCTATGCCGATACCGTGCGACAAGCGAATCTTCCCGGCTTTATTGAGTTTGAAGGTGTCATCTTCGGCGAAAACAGCTCTCTGGTAATCGACCCCGGCGAGGAGAAGCTGAAGAGTGAATTCAGCGGCGTCAGCCGCACCATGATCCCACTGCATGCCGTCATCCGTATCGATGAGGTGGAGAAACGTGGGCAGAGCAAAATAGTTGAGCTCGATGCCAACGCCAATGTCACCCCCTTTCCCCCATCGGGGTACAAGCCGGAATAGCTCACAATGAACTATACTGATTGCGTAAAGTCATTGTCGGGCAAGCAGCATCTCCGATAGCTTAATACCTGTCAGCAGCCGGTTCGCTGTCGCATATCCACTACATCACCGGCCATTGCAGATGAAGCCCGACGCAATAAGCCATCCGGTGAGCCGCAGACTCAGGAGTACACCTATGACCATTTCCAACGACCGCGATCTTCGGAACCTACTGGACTCCCTCTCCACCGACCAACAGCGCACCCTGGGTGCCCGTTTTGCCGACAGCGTCATCTCCTTGGCTGACAATCCTCAACTCAAGTCGGCCCTGGAGGCTGCAGCGGATGCAGCCTGTAGCGACGCGCAACTTGAGGATGCCTATAAGACGACAAGGTCAATTGCCGTCCAGACCTATACCGCTTGTGGTCGTGATGCCGACTGGAAAGCCCAGGCCGAGCACTTTGTCGCCACCAGCTGCGCTGCCGCCCTGACACCCGACAGCCGGCTGACTGAAAAAATGAACCCCGCATGGCGGGCGGCCATTCAGGCGCGAATGGCAAGAAACTGCATAATGATGGATGCTGCTGACGACGAGCTTCAAAATGAAGCCGAAGCTCAGTACCGGATTGCCGATGAGTTTAACAACGGTTAAGAAACCTCTGCACAAAAGGCACCTTAAGCGGGGGTTCTCACTACAGAGCAATGCAGGGTAGAATCTTCTGACGCTGATCAGAGGAACCCTGTATATGAAAGAGACTATAGAGAAGGCCATCACCGATGCTCTCCAGCCGCAGTTCCTGGAGGTGATCGACGAGAGTCACATGCACAGCGTCCCGGAAGGGGCCCAGTCCCACTTCAAGGTGACTGTTGTCAGTGACAAATTTAAAGGAGAAAAGCTGGTTGCCCGCCACCGGCTAATCAATGGATTGCTGAGAGAGGCCTTCAGTGGATCCCTCCACGCTCTGGCACTGCACACCATGACGCCTGAGGAGTGGTATGAGAAGGGGGCCGGCACCATCGACTCCCCCGAGTGCATGGGCGGGTCCAAGCAGAAGTGATACAGGCACTGACATCACTGCTAAAACAGATCAGGGGGAGCCTCTCTCCCCCCGTGATCACCCGCTCCCCCGATGAGCAGCAACGTATTGCCCAGGAGTGCAGCCGCCTTGCCCTCTACTGCTACAGCAGCTGCCCTTTCTGCAGCCGCGTCGAGCGCGTCATCCGCCAACTTGGCCTGGATATTGAGGCACGCAACCCCCTATCATCACAGGATCACGCCCAGGCATTGATCCAGGGTGGTGGAAAAAGCCAGGTACCCTGCCTGCATATTCGTGAGAAGGACGGTAGTGAGCGGTGGCTCTATGAGTCGGCTGATATCAAGCACTATCTGCGGCAACGTTTCGGTGCCAACAGCTGACCTGTGTATCGAAAAAACGGTCTTTAGTGCCGATTTAGCGCGTCAAATAGCGTGTTTCTGGATGCGATAGAGAAGCTTATCACGGCTGATACCGAGCAGACGGGCTGCTTTGCTACGATTCCCCCCTGCCATGCCGATGGCCTGACGAATCATATCGCCCTCCATCGCCAGCAGGTCAATACCTTCTGCCGGTAGCAGGAAATGTCCCTCGCCAGACAGTGCCTCGGATTTACGCCGCACTTCAAGAGGCAGGTCTGTCGGCTGCACCATATTGCCGGAGTAGAGGATCACCATCCGTTCACAGAAGTTGTGCAACTCGCGCACATTGCCGGGCCAGGCGTACTCTTTTAGCAGGTTACGGCTGGTGACAGAGAAACGGGGGGCCTTACGTCCATGGGAGCGCGCCAGGTCGGCAGTGAACTGTTTGAGCATAAGCACAATATCATCACTGCGTTCACGCAGAGAGGGTACCTCAAGAGGCACCACCTGCAGTCTGTAGAAGAGATCCTGTCTGAACGTTTGACTCTCCAGCAGGCCGGAGGGGTCGCGGGAAGTGGATGCAATCACCCGCATCACCGGGCAGCCGTCACGTCCGCGCTCCATCGACTCAAGGAGATGCAACAGTCTTGCCTGCCCCTCTACCGAGAGGTCGGCGACCTGATCAAGAAACAGGGTGGCACCACTCTCACCGGCGAGGATCTCCCTCTCAAGCTCAGCCTCTTCGATACCGGCACAGACAATAGTGACAAACGGCTTTTCCGCCCCCCGGCTGTTATTGTGGATCTCTTTAGCCAGAAGCGCCTTACCGCTCCCCGATTCACCTGAAATCAGTACCGGAGCATCGGTGACAGCAACCATTCGGGCGGCGTGTAATACCCGGAGAAATTCCGGTGAACCACCCAGCACACTCTCTTGCCTATTCATCATCAGATCTCAACCTGTTTCACTAGCGTTCATATCGGCCACGGGCGCCGCTACATCCAACAACTCCGGAAACCACAAAGTCAGGAGCCCAATCAATATAATGGTAAAGCCTACCACAACCTTAAGATAAGGATTACGGGCAAGGCCGTACAACCTACCGGTCAATACACCTGTAGCAACAACTGCAGGCAAGGTTCCCAAACCAAATGCCGCCATATAGAGCGCACCGCTCACCGGACCCATCTTGGTGGCGGTCGACAGCAGCATAGTGTAGACCAGTCCACATGGAAGCCAACCCCATATAAAGCCGTAGACCAATGCCTTCGACAGGTTTTGTACCGGCATCAGGCTGCGCCCAAGGGGTTCCAAACGACGCCACAGCGGCACACCTATGCGCTCTACCTGAGCCAGCTTTGGCAACCAGCCCGCAACATGCAGACCAATCAGCACCATCATCAGTGCTGCCAACCACTGCAGCCAACGGTGCCCCTGCCCCTCTCCCAGCGCTTCCAGCAGGCCACCGCCGAGCCACCCAAGAAGGGCGCCGGCCAGTGCGTAACTGAGCACCCTGCCACTGTTGTAGACCACCAGAAAGAGCAAAAATCTGGAGCTGTTTTGTCGAATCTCAGGCGGCAAGCCATAACTCAACGCCCCCATAATACCGCCACACATGCCGATGCAGTGGAGGGTACTAAAAAGACCTACAGTAAAAGCCAGGGGCAGCGATAGATCCACAAAGGTACCTTGAATATGCCGACTACCCGGCAACAACTATTAGCTCTAAGCTAGTCCGCACCAGAATTCAACGCATTGATTAATCTCAATTTACATCACAGAAACAGACAGGGAACCCCCCTGTATCGTTGCAGCACTCCGGTATTTCAGTCAATTGTACCTGATGGCTGCGCTCTGACCAGCGACTCTTGGTTATAATGATCGCCATGAATGATACAGAAAAGAGCATTCAGGCCGCCCGCCAACTCCTGGCGGGACGCTTCTGCGGCGTACTTGCCACCCAATCACTCGACCTGCCCGGCTACCCCTTCGGCTCGCTGGTCCCCTACAGCCTGGACCATCAGGGACGACCCCTGCTGCTGCTAAGTCATCTTGCCAAACACACACGTAACCTGGAAATGGACCCCCGCTGTAGCCTCACTCTCGTTGAGCCGGGCGACGGCGACAGCCAACAGCTGGCCAGGCTTAGCTGTTTAGGTCGCATCACTCCCTCTGTCGAGCTTCATGCGAAAGAGATTGAACGCCACTTCCGCTACTTCCCCCAAAGCCGACCCTACTATGAACAGCTCAACTTCCAGTTCTATCAGCTGGAGACAGAACGCTACTACTGGGTGGGTGGTTTTGGCGCCGCCCGCTGGCTCGACCGAGGGAGACTCTCATACCCAAAACGCTTTTCCGTAGAAGAGGAGGCGCAGTTGATGCGCACGCTCACAGCTGACCACTCCCCGCCACGGCCGGAAGCCACCCCACTACAAGTGGTGGGCATAGACCATGAAGGCATTGATCTACTTCAGGGGGATCTGCTGCAGCGATTTCCACTGGATCACCCGGTCACCGCTATCGATGAATTAACCCGCCATCTAGAGCAGATCAAGATAATAAAATAATTCCACAGTAAATTGGTGGTAGATTTATTTTTTCCAGCATATAGAATACTTCTAAATTTACCTAGTATTTTACTGTGTTATTAATAGGAGCTGCATGATGAATACGCAAACCCCACCCCGTGACGGCGACGGCTATCTGACCGACATGAACATATGGACCCCGGAGATCGCCCACGCCATGGCCGATGCGGACGAGTATGAGCTGAACGACGAGCGATGGGGGCAGATCATCAAGGCCCGTGAATACTACGAAGAGCATTCAGTGGTCCCACCGATCCGTAAATTCTCAAAGTACCTCGGCGCCAACTCCAAGGATCTGTTCAAGCTCTGGCTGACCGGTCCGATGAAACCGATCACAAAATACGGCGGCCTGCCAAAGCCTACCGGTTGCGTTTGATTTCTGCTTAGGCAGGAGTGCCAACGCCCACTTCGTGGGCTGATTTATGCGACTGTTGAAGCATACAACAGATGAAAAATGCGTGGCTGCATAAAGGCTGATAAACTCCGGGTGAAGGCTACCCGGAGTTTTTATTTATGGAAGAGTTGCACGACCTTGAACTCCTTCTGAGCTCACGCACACCGATCATTATTATCGAGTCTCTCGAAGAGTTGCGTCTGCTGGAGCTCTTCGCCCGCATCGGCCTGCGCCTTGACTATCCCATGTTTCAATGGACCGTCACAGAAGGGTTGAAGCGTCTGGAGGCCGACTTCCCAGCACAGAAGCTAACGGCCGGCCCCGATGATGTACTGAAACATATCAAGGCGCTGTCACGCCCGGGCTACTTTCTTCTCCTCGACTTTCACCCCTACCTGCAGGATCCGATACACGTACGCCTGATCAAGGAGATTGCCCAAGGGCATGAGCTGATCCCCCGCACCCTGATACTGCTTAGTCACGCCATCGATATACCGCCTGAGCTGCGTCATCTCACCGCTCGGTTCGACCTGCAACTGCCGGACCGTGCCGGGATAAAAAGATTAATCATAGAGGAGGCTAAACAGTGGCAGAGCAGGCACCGCCGCAAGGTCGAAGCCGATCAGAGCGCGGTAAAGCGTCTCGCCACCACCCTCACCGGCGTCACCGCTACCGATGCCCGCCGGCTGATACGCAACGCCATTGAGGATGATGGTGCCATCAGTCGAAATGATCTACCTAAAATCATGCAGGCCAAGTACGAACTCCTCGGCAAAGGGGGCGTCATCTCTTTTGAGTACGACACCGCCGATTTTACCGATGTCGCCGGCCTGGAACACCTGAAAAAGTGGTTGAGCCACCGTCACAAAGCGTTCAATGGCAATTCCGGCGCACTGGATAGGCCAAAAGGCATCATGCTGCTAGGTGTCCAGGGCGCCGGTAAAAGCCTTGCCGCCAAGGCGGTCGCAGGCACTTTTGGCGTCCCCCTGCTGCGCCTCGACTTTGCCGCTCTCTATAATAAATACATTGGCGAGACCGAAAAGAACCTGCGTCACGCCCTGGAGGTTGCTGAAACCATGGCGCCCTGCACCCTGTGGATGGATGAGATCGAGAAGGGAGTGGCCGAAAGCGATTCCGACGAGGGGCTGAGCCGCCGCATTCTCGGCACACTGCTGACCTGGATGGCGGAGCAGGAGTCAGGTGTATTCATCGTCGCTACCGCCAATGATATTGAGCGACTGCCACCTGAGCTGATGCGCAAGGGCAGGCTGGATGAGATCTTCTTTATCGACCTTCCCTCTGCTGAAGTACGACGGCAGATCTTCGATATCCACCTGCGACGGCGCAACCTGCCACCCAGCGGCTTCGATCTGGAGTCACTCAGCAGCACCAGCGACGGCTATACCGGTGCAGAGATTGAGCAGGCGATAGTCTCAGCCCTCTACGCCGCCCACGCCAGAGAGACCCCACTGGACACTCCACAACTTCTGGAAGAGCTGGATCGCACCAGCCCGATCTCAGTAGTGATGGCCGAGAAGATAGATTACCTGCGGGAGTGGGCATCCAACCGCACTGTGGCCGCCGGCTGACATTTCGTAGAAGATCGACCCAGTGTAGTGCTCTATACCAGGGAAGATACTCGTCCCCCTGAGGAGTATGAGTTACTATGCCCCTTTTAACTGGATAGACCGGAAACGGCATGAGCAATGACAACCTGTTGGGGCAGTTGAGTGGCCTACACCAGATGATGGCAGAGTTAGTTGAGTCGCTCCCGGAAGCGGACTGTTATCAATCCTACAATCCGCAGCTGGCCCCTCTCGCCTGGTTTCTCGGACGCGGTATGTATATCGAGACCTATTGGCTAAGGGAGATTGTCCAAGGCGACGATGATATGACCAGTCGGGTGCGTGAGATATTCATCCCCGGCATCCTGCCGAGCCAGGAAGAGTGGAAGCGACTCCCCCCCAAGGATCACCTGCTGAATTGGGTGATGGAACTACAGGATGAGAACATCATGCGTCTGGCCAACCCTGACCAGCTGCCGAACCATCCACTGATAGAGAACGGGCGTCTGCTGCACCTGATCATTCAGGGCCAGGCCAAAGTCTACGAGAAGATGCTGCAGGTACTGGCAGAGCGTCGTCTGCACCAGCAGTCACCTTACCAGGTACAGAAGCCACTGATCAGTCGTCCACCACAGGCAGACCACACAGGCATTTCCCAGGGCCACTACCGCATCGGAGCCAAGAGTGATCCCTCTGCTTTCGATAACGAACAGCCGGCCCAGATTGTCGAGTTGAGCAGTTTTCGTATTGATCGCCAACCAGTGGGCAACAGCACCTTTCTCGCCTTTATTGAGGCGGGGGGTTATGAAAACGAAACATACTGGAGTCCGACCGGCTGGAGCTGGAACCTCAGGAGTCCCAACCACCCCCACTCCTGGCGCAAGGACAACGATGGCCACTGGTTCGGCAACGGCATCAATGGCCAGTTTGACCTTATCGCCGAAGACCCTGTAACCGGTGTCACTCACCATGAAGCCCTTGCCTACGCCAACTGGGTCGCCGGCCTTGGCGGCGAGCTGACGGGTGCAGTCCTGCAGCACGAGTTTCAGTGGGAAGCGGCAACAAGAACCCAGGGGATCAGCGATTTTGGCCGCGTTTGGGAGTGGTGCGCCAATACCTTTGAGCCCTATACCGGCTTTCAGTCGACCCACTACCAGGAGGCACGCACAGGTGGCTTCGATAACCACCACTTCCCACTGCGAGGCGGCAGTTTGCACACCCAACGCGCCCTGCGACGGCTCAGCTACCGCAAGGCCGCCCTGCCGGACGCCGACAGCCTATTCTCAGGCATCCGGCTGGTCTATCCAGCAAAATAAAAGAGACGGACTCAAAGAGCTTAGGGCCCCATCCGCCTGACAACTGACAACTGACAACTTTGTCTCACCCCATGCTGAACTACGACATGCCGCTCTACCGCCCTCCCAGCGAGGGTAACAATCTAATCATTCAGGCCACCCTGGGATGTAGTTTCAACCAGTGCTCTTTCTGTTCCATGTACAAGTCAAAGCAGTATCAGGCTCGCCCCCTGACAACTGTACTGAAGGATATCGAGGAAGCGGCAACCCATCAGCCCAATGCTCAACGGGTGTTTCTTGCCGATGGCGACGCATTAGCCCTGCCGATGGAAAATCTACTGCCGATTCTTGACCGGCTGGCCGAGTCACTGCCACGCCTCAGCCGTGTCAGCTGCTACGCCACACCAGCCAATATTCTGCACAAGTCACCACAGGAGCTGACGCAGTTGCGGGAGAGAAAGCTCTCCCTCCTCTACCTGGGGGTGGAGTCCGGCGATAACCGGATACTCAAGAGGATTACCAAGGGGGCAACACAGCGCAGTATCCGACGGGCAATGGAGAGGGCGGCCGAGAGCCGAATGAAGGTCTCCGCAACAGTCATCCTCGGACTAGGCGGGCAAAACCACTGGCGTGAGCATATTGATGGCACCCTGGAACTACTCAATAGCGCCCCAACCAGCTACCTCTCTACTCTGCAGCTCTACCTTGAGGAGGAGGCGGTGACTGAGTTTGCCGAGAAGTTTGGTGAGCCGTTCCTACCTCAGGATGACACGGCTATTCTGGAGGAGCAGAAACGGCTGATCGCAGGCCTTACGCCACCAACGGCAGTCATCTTCCGCTCCAATCACGCGTCCAATGCCCTCGCCCTTGCAGGCAACCTGCCAAGAGACCGTATACGGCTGCTGGATCAGATAAAAGCGGCACAGGCAGGTGCAGTAAAACTTAGAGAAAATAATCTTCGCAGACTATAGTGGAGCGCCAGAGGCGCAAGGTGCACCGACCCACAGCCACCCTTGTACCGGTTTATTCAAAATGGTTGTGTGCAAAACTACTGTTCCACGCAGTTTATTCATACGCCGATAGTGAGCAATGTGCCCGCCCTATCGCCCCGAGGGCGGGGCTCCTACACGCACTTATCCAGAAAGGCAGCGCCCCCCTTGTAGGAGCGGCGCCCTCGCCGCGATGAACACCGCACATTCTTAACCACATGGCATGATGCCGGCTTTATTTTTGTCGGTGCCAACCTGCTGCAGAGTGGCTTTACCAACATCTGCCCACTTTACTTCAATTCTGAAAAAAATGGGTATCCCGGAAGGAGTTTCATGTAACTAAAAAAACAGCCCCTCACCGGAACCTTCACTGTAGTGCCGGCCACTTGGGCTTCGACTACTTAGCTGCAATTGAAATCAGCTCAAGCTCAAAGATAAGCACTTCATTGGGGCCGATCGAGCCAGGCGCACCCGACTGACCATAACCCAACTCAGAGGGGATAACGACCTGCCACTTAGCCCCCGGCTTCATCAAGCTAAGCGCCTCGCGGAATCCCGGAATCACCCCTCCCAGAGGAAAAGTGGCGGGCTCTCCCCGACGAAAAGAGCTATCAAACACCTGACCGCTGGTCAGTTTGCCTTCGTAGTGAACAGTCACCTTGTCACTCATCTTTGGTGAATCACCACTCCCCGCTTTACGCTCCAGATACTGCAGCCCGCTTGGCAGGGTGACTACGCCCTCCTTCCCCTTATTCTCCTGGAGAAAATGCTTACCCTCTTCAAGGGCCACCCCGGCTTGCGCCTTTTTCGCTTTGAGCAGGTTGTTTTTAGCTTCACCCAAGGTGGCGTTCATCGCCTCTATTTTCATCTGTGGCGGCTTCCCTTGCAGCACATCTTTCAGCGCGGCGGCAAAAGCGGCGCTATCGATAGAGACCCCTTGAGATTTGACAACCTGGCCATACTGAAAACCCATGGTGTAACCAAGTCGCTGCTCCAACGTCTGATACTCCGCCGACTGGACTGAGGCAGCCATGCCAAATAGCGCAACAAAACCGATAATACCTTTGTTATTCAAAATGTTAACCTCATTTCAATGGAGTATTTCGACACTCCAAACTAAGAATAAAAAACAACATTCCTAAACCTTAAACAACTGTTTCCATTAGTTATTTGCACTCCATCGCATTTTTTTCAATGTTACCTTGGCAATATGTAAAATAGCGTTTATACATATAAGCAGGTAGACGTGGATCTGAAACAGGCGATGGCAATCAACTCAATCACAGGCGCGGCATTACAAGGCATACAGCGAGGCCTTCAAAATATGCGCCGCAGCACCTCAGGGATCGCAAGCGCCAACGCCCTCTCCGGCAGGATTGCGAGCAAGGATATGGTGCGTTCGATGGTAGAGCTGCACCAGAGCAGTCATCACACCACCGCCTCTGTTAAAGCATTTAAGGCAACGGATGCGGCCATTGGTTCCCTTCTCGATATAAAAGCCTGACAACAGACGCACCTCATTCAAGAAACAGCATCGACAGATCGACCGCCTTCAAATCTTTGGTCAATGCACCGACCGAGATATCGTCCACACCGGTCTCTGCAATCGCTCGGATAGTCTCCAAACTAACTCCACCTGAAGCCTCCAGGCGCGCACGTCCAGCTGAAAGCGCCACCGCCTCCCGCAGTTGCACGAGACCAAAATTATCCAATAATACCCGCCGTGCCCCGGCATTGATCGCTTGTTGCAACTCATCCAAGCTCTCCACCTCTACCTCCACCTCTATATCAGGTGCGAGAGCGATTGCCGTCTCGACGGCGAGTGCCACCGACCCGGCTGCACGGATATGATTCTCCTTGATCAGAATGGCGTCATAGAGCCCGACACGGTGATTATGGCAACCACCGCAAAGAACCGCATACTTCTGCTGAAGCCTCAGCCCCGGAAGCGTTTTCCGAGTATCAAGAATACGGGCGCTGGTTCCAGCCACCACATCCGCATATTGCCGTGCCTGGGTGGCCGTCGCCGACAACGTCTGTAGATAGTTGAGAGCAGCCCGCTCACCGGTGAGCAGTGCCCGGGTATCGCCCCTGAGGCGGCAGATAACACTTCCCGCATCGACCCGATCACCATCAGCCGCCAACCACTCAACCTCAATCTCAGGATTGAGCTGGCAAAATACCTCGTCGAACCAGGCGGTACCACAGAGGATAGCTGACTCACGGCAGACCACTTCCACTCGTGAACGGCTGTCACTGGGGATCAGGGCGGCGGTACGGTCGCCCGAGCCGACATCCTCATCCAGGGCGAGACGAACCTGCCGCTGGATTCTATCCATTGGCGGTAGTTTCAAAGCAGCTCCAGCAACTCGACATCAAAAACCAGGGTAGCGTTTGGCGGTATCACACCACCGGCACCGGCGGCACCGTAACCGAGCTGCGGAGGGATAGTCAGCTTACGTTTTCCTCCTACCTTCATCCCCTGAACCCCTTCATCCCAGCCGCGGATCACCTGTCCGGCACCCAGATTGAAGTTAAAAGGTGAATTGCGATCGAGACTGGAGTCGAATTTTTCACCGCTCGTGAGCCAACCGGTATAGTGCACCAGCACCTTGCGCCCTGCGGCGGCAACCTCGCCGTCACCTTCGACCAGATCTTCATACTTCAGGCCCGAATCGGTCATTTTTTCACTCATTACATCTCCTCTATCTCTGAAATCTAAACTAGGAGACAATTGTACCCGTTATCAGCGGTATGCTGCAGGCAAAAAAAAGCCCCCAACAACCTGCGGGGGCGGAATAAACAGAACCCTGTTCCGTTCAGGCGTTCGGCACTTCAGCCGATTCACCCTTTTTCAGCACCTTCAGCATTGCGCCAAGTGCGCGATCCATCAGTGGCTCACCAACTGCCTCAATCACTGTCGCCCGGCCGCTCCTAAACCAGATAGCAAGTCCATGCACCGATATCTCCTCAACCTTCACACCCCGGTGGTTGACGAAAAGACAGCGGTCTGTCACTTCACTGCGCCAGGAGAGTTTCACACGACGACCTCCACTGCGGTCATCGTTCAGCTCCAGCCAGGTCCCAATCTCAAGTGAGGCCGCAATATCATAGAATGCATCCTTTGCAACAGCCCCGGTACCCCCTCCTCCACTTTCCAATATGATCTCTTCGGAGAACGGCCCCGCAGGCTCACTCTCTTCTTCCACTGTCTGACTTTTCGCTTCAACCATTTTTATTTTCGATCCACCGCCGCGCAGACACTTCACATGGCACACCTGTAACTCCTTGAACAGGCGTGTCATTTTGTGCTGATCAAAGGAAATATCACCAAGCCCGGCGCGTAGTCCTCTCAGCAGTTCAGGGATTGTTTTCAGCAGCTTCTGCTGTTCACTCTTGTCTCGTTTTGGTTCAACACTCCAGAGTAGACGGTCCATCATCTGAACCGCGTCTTTCCATGCCTCACTGTCCAAGCCCTGGCGCAGACTGATCAGCTGCAGTACATCTTTCCAGCCCTCTTGAATGAGTGTCATTGCCACTTCCGGCACTTGGGTGCGCCCTGTCAGAGAGGCGGTAATCTGTTTCTGCACACTCTTCTTTGCCTGAAGCAACTGCTCCTTGCCCTGGGTGACCTGAGAGGCTCGTTTCTCTGTAACCTGCGCACCGCGTTGCTGCTGGGCGGAAAAGGCGTCGAACTGCTGATTAAGCTCTTTGAAGAGCCCGATGTCATCACTGAACTCGGAAAGGATTCTGCCCACCACTGATTCAATCTCATTGTAGAGACCACCTTCATCTCTGCCGGCGTCTTCACTCCAACCCACTGCTGACTGCGCCAAAGAGTTAAGCAGCCTCCTTGCCGGGTGCTCTTTCTTGCTAAAGAAGCTCTTATCAAGAATCGCCACCTTCAGCATCGGGATCTGCAGGCGTGCCAGCAGCGCTCTCATCCCATCAGCCAGCCCTGGATCATCAAGGATGAACTCAAACAACATGGAGATGACATCAAGAGCATCTTCATCCGACTGGTTTATCACCTTGCCGCTCTTACCCTCACCCGCGACGCCCAATACCTGGAACAACCCCCCCCTCACCTCGCCGGCAGACGGCCCACCCTGCTGCAGAGCGGAGAGTGCGGAGAGTACATCATTGGTATTAACAACCTGCATCTGTGAGGAGGGAATTCGTGCACCGCCGCTGGTGATTCGGCGCTGATCCAGAAGTTGCTGCAGTGTAACAAACAGCTCACTTGACAGCGCAACCTCCGCCTCATTACCGGGAGTAACCGGCGCACGCTCCTCCCGGGCGGGCACGGGTACCGACCCTGCTGAACTCCGCCGTACGCCATGCTTTAGCTGTGGTAAAACACCCGCCCTGGCCAGAACCGTATTGACCTCGTCATAGAGCCCACTGAGCTTATCAACGACCTCCAGCTCAAACTGCTTGTAGACAACAAGTTTTACCCGAAGATCTACAGGCAGGCCGTTTATCGCACTGCTGAAAAAAGTGCATATCTTTGCCGGCGACAACGGATTATATTTACCGGAAACTTCAAGATCGTTCAGTAGATGACTGAAACGGCGATCAAGGGCGTAGAGTTCCCTAAAGTAGCTGCCTTCACCTCTGGAGATCATGCTGCCGACCGCAAGCTCTTCTTCCAGATCATGTGCCTCAACCAGAGAAAAATCCCCCATGGAAAAGTCAACACCTTTCTCCAGCATCACGTCGGAAGGCCCCTGCCGCCAAAAAATATCATAGCCCTCGAGGAGACGCTGATTGAAATGACTCTCAATCGGATCACGCTGTCTACGCAACTCACGCATCGCATCGAAATAGAGAGTTTGCTGGTGATTGCTATCAGCCTTGTCAGCCTGAACATAAAAGTTGTCGTCCAGTCGCTGGAACAGCGCATCCATCCGCTTAGGCAACAGCTTGAGGATCACTTGCCGGCAGGCGTTGACGCTGCCCCGATACTCCTCTTTAAAAGAGACAGTAACATCTGTATTCTGAAGTGAACCAAACGCGATAATGTTATTGGTTGCCGCCATTGTCTTGCCTATGTTGGCTGAAAGAAGTGTGACTTCTATTGATTAGACTTTGGGGTTTAGTATGGATGCATCAGAAGCTGCCTGCCGTGAACAGCTTCACATAGCATCGATGTCGATTTTACTAATTTGACATAATACGAACCCTGTCTCACGCCTTGAGTCGTAGCAGAGAGGCTGAATTTAGCCGGCGGATATAACTAATCAGGCATAATTAGATGTTATATCCTGCTATCTATTGGTAAGCTATTGGTGGTTGTCACGTAAAGTTTTGGTCTTGCCTAGTAGAGAGCCGGCCCACACAGCCCCTTTTGAGTCAATAATAAGAAACCGTATATTGCCCAGTTAATATTAATGAAAACATTGAGTCGTCATCTTGGAAGAGCGATGCTGGATAGCATCCGCGATCTAGCACCTATTATCGGGGTGATCGCCTTCTTTCAGCTATTGGTTTTTCAGCAGCCCATCCCTGATCTGATCGGCCTGCTGGCAGGCACTCTGCAGGTGGTAATCGGGCTGACACTATTTATCCACGGACTGAAGATGGGGCTCTTTCCCATCGGCGAATCGATGGCCCACGACTTTGCCACCAAGGGCAGTCTTTTCTGGCTGCTGCTGTTCGCCTTCGCCCTCGGCTTCGGCACCACGGTGGCGGAACCGGCGCTGATAGCAGTGGCGGATGAGGCGGGACGGGTGGCTGCCACCGGCAACCTGATAGAGAATACCGAGGCCTCGATACAGAGCTACGCCGATGGCCTGCGTATGACGGTTGCCGTCTCCGTTGGCCTGGCTATCGTCATCGGTGTACTGCGTATCATCAAGGGCTGGCCGGTACAGTACCTGATCATGGGAGGGTACCTCGGCATCGTTATCATGACGTTTTTTGCCCCGGCAGAGATTATCGGCATCGCCTACGACTCCGGTGGCGTAACCACCTCTACCATCACTGTCCCTTTGGTCACAGCTCTCGGCGTCGGCCTCGCCACCAGTATCCGGGGGCGTAACCCGATGACTGACGGCTTCGGCCTTATCGCCTTCGCCTCCCTGACCCCGATGATCTTCGTTATGGCCTACGGGATGATCCTATGATCGATTGGGCCGGTGACTTTTTACATACCCTTCTCGCCACCGTTACGGATGTGCTGCCTATTGCCGCCATCCTCTTTGGTTTCCAATTCTTTGTGCTGCGCAAGAACATAGCAAATATGCGCCAGGTATTGGTCGGTTTTGGCTTCGTCCTTCTCGGCCTCGCCTTTTTCCTGCAGGGACTGGAGCAGGCGCTGTTTCCTCTCGGTAAGTTGATGGCGGCGCAGCTCACCGCACCGGAGTTTCTCGGCATCCAGCAGACGGGCGCTGAGATCTCGGACAACTGGCAACACTATCTGTGGGTCTACCTCTTCGCTTTTGCCATCGGCTTCTCCACCACTATTGCCGAACCATCACTGATTGCCGTGGCAATCAAAGCAAATCAGGTTTCAGGTGGCGCTGTCGGCACTTGGGGGCTGCGTCTCGCCGTTGCTCTCGGAGTTGCTGTCGGCATATCACTCGGCGCCTACCGCATCGTTACCGGCACACCGCTGCACTACTACATTATCACCGGCTATATAGTGGTAATTTTCCAGACACTCTACTGCCCAAAACCAATCATCGCCCTCGCCTACGACTCAGGCGGCGTAACCACATCAACTGTAACCGTACCTCTGGTGGCGGCTCTCGGCCTTGGACTTGCGAGCAATATCCCAGGACGTAACCCGGTACTCGACGGCTTCGGCCTTATCGCCTTTGCCAGCTTATTTCCCATTATGAGTGTCATGGGCTATGCGCAGCTCAGCGAGTGGTTCGCCAAACGCAATTTAGAACGTAACTGAAAAAACCGACCAGAACATCTGGAGGATAGCTAATGCACTTTAAACTGATTATCACTCTTATCGAAGACAGTAAGACTAATGCCGTACTTGACGCAGCGAGGGAAGCCGGAGCCACCGGATCTACCGTGATCAACCAGGCCCGCGGTGAAGGGGTGCAGAAAAACAAAACTTTCTTTGGGCTCAACCTAGAGATTCAGCGTGATATGCTGCTGCTGCTGGTGGAGGAGCACCTCTGCCGCACGATTCTTGAAACCATCGCAAGGGTAGGGGAGTTCGAGGAAAAACCGGGTACCGGCATCGCCTTCCAGATTGATGTGGAAGATGCCGTTGGCGTCAGCCATCAAATTGAAGAACTGACCAGCGTAGTGGAGGAAGAGCTATGAGCGAGCGAGAAATCATCCGTGTCCGCGATATAATGAAGAGCAATTTTGACCGAGTAGATGGCATGGACACCGTCGCAGCGGCCCTGGACAAGATGGTCCACGTTGAAACCAAGACCCTGGTGGTAAATAAACGCAACGAACATGACGAATACGGCCTGGTCATGCTCTCTGATATTGCCCGCAAGGTGCTTGCAAAAGACCGAGAGCCGAAGCGTATCAATATCTATGAGATCATGTCGAAGCCGGTAATCACGGTGGATCCGGAGATGGATATCCGCTACTGCGCCCGCCTCTTCGCCCGTTATGACCTCTCCCGCGCACCGGTGACCCAGGGCGGGGAAGTCCTTGGCATCGTCAGCTATACCGACATGGTGGTCAAGGGGTTGCGTAACAGATGAGCCCCGGTGACGGGGTGCTGCTGCCCATGGCACGGCTATGCCTCTCACCCAACCGGGACAAACGCCCCACCGGGTGTGGGGTGGATCTGCTGGTGATCCACAATATCAGCCTGCCGCCGCATGAGTTTGGCGGCCCCTGGATTGAGGACCTCTTTCTCAATCGGCTGGATCCTGATGCTCACCCCTATTTCGGGGAGATCCACCAACTCCAGGTCTCCACCCACCTACTGATCCGCCGTGATGGTGAGCTGATTCAGTATGTCCCCCTCGACCAGCGCGCATGGCATGCCGGCGTCTCCTGTTTTGACGGCAGAGAGCACTGTAACGACTTCGCCATCGGCATTGAGCTGGAAGGGGCCGATGATATCCCCTACAGCGATAAACAGTACCACTCGCTGGCGACAGCAGCCCGGGAGATCATGGCGATCTACCCCGCCATTACCCCTAAGCGAATCACAGGCCACAGCGATATCTCCCCGGGCCGCAAAACAGACCCCGGCCCGGCATTTGACTGGAAGAGGCTTTATAAGGAACTTGAGGGAAAAAATAGGGGCCAGACGTAGCCTGGTGTGAACCTGCTAAACCAAAAATCACCACTATTAGCCCATCTTTACCTCCAGTTGCTGCTTGATGTTATACCAGAGCCAACTCAGGGGACCGGACATCCATAACGACCCATCGTTCTCTCGTGCATTTGAACACTTGAGTGCTACAATGTTCGTCTGTTTTGTAATACAGATGCAGGGTCGAGGCGAAGCGAAACCCCTCGATGATCAGACTAGAATATTTCCAGTGACGGGGTAGCAGATCTATGTCAGAAAAAAACGTAACCCGGTTTTATGAGAAGGTTGAAGAAGACAGTGCCTTACAGGATATATTGAGGACACTTGATAACAAGGCAACAAAAAATCTTGAGCCCGTAATGCTGGAGCTCATTGAAATAGCCAAAGAAGCCGGCTTCGAATTCACTACCGAGGACCTGATGGCTGCGAGGAATCAACCCAAGCCAAAGCCTGAAGAAGCACCCTCGACAGAAACCAGATTGTGTGACTGGGTCTGGACTTATGCTCCACCTCCACCCGATCCTCCTTGCGCTCACGGCGCCTATGCAAATGATGGCTGCGGTGAGGGCTCTCTGAATCTTATCTGCTCACAGCCGCCAAGCTGATAGTCTGACAAAGATTTTTTCTGGTCAACGAACCTCTATTCCTAAGGAACCTCTGAATGAATCTGGTCACAGCAGATTGGTGATCGGAATTTGTCAATTTGAGGCGTGAATCGCACGTAATAGCAGGCTATTGCGAAGATTCACAACGATAAAGTGGCAAATTCCGGCGCCAAGATGCGTGATCATGATTCGTTCAGAGGTTCCCTAACCACCCACTACTCGGGACATAGGGCATAACTACCATGTCAGAACGCTATGCCAGGCTAGGCAGCGATTGGCTTTTGCGGGGCTGGTCCGACACACCAATTGCCATTGTGAACCGGAAAACCGGTGAGGTGCGTCCACTCACTAAGAAAGCTTTCTACGTTACCGATTCATGCGATGGCAACACGAACTTCGATTCATTTGCATTTCTTCCCGAACACAACGCATTACTCGATGCCCTGATCAATCAGGGCATTGCAGAGACATGCAATAAGGGAGACCTCAGATCAGCTCACCAGGAGTATCGCAAGGCGAACAACCCTCAACTTTCCGGCATTCACTGGTGTATTACCGGTCGCTGCAACCTAAACTGCAGACACTGTTTTATGGAGTCACCTTCCGGCCGGTATGGAGAGCTACCCTTGTCGGATATGCTGGGCCTGATCGACCAGTTCGTAGAAGCGAACGTTCTGAATATCTCTTTGACTGGAGGAGAACCCTTCATGAGAAGGGACATTCTCGATATCGTCGACGCACTGGCTACAAATGGTATTTACCTCAATCAGATATACTCTAACGGACTTCTTATCACTCCAGAGCATTTAACAGCCATCAAAAAGGCAGGATACCGACCCACATTCCAAATCAGCTTTGATGGCGTTAGTGCACATGATGAAATGCGAGGCAGCACAAAGAGCGAACACAGAGTCATTGAAGCAATTGAAATGCTCAAGTCTGCAGATTTCCCCGTGGTTGTAGCAACATCACTTGACGCCACAAATGCAAAGCAGATGCTGCAAACGTACAAATTGATGAGAGATCTGGGAGTGAGCTCCTGGCGAGTGGCGACGCCCTGGCGGGTAGGAAACTGGAAAACGGCTACTACAGCCCTGCCCATTGATGACGAAGTCAGGCTATACGAAACACTGTTGCAAGCCTGGCTTAAGGACAATAGACCCTTCAATCTGCAATTATCCGGTCTATTTACAGGATTCAAGGGAGAGGCGGGCAAAACATACAAGCCAACCTACAAACCGGAGAGCCATGACTGCGGATCATGCAGAGAGCGACCCTACCTGCTTCCTGATGGAACCTTGCTGCCCTGCCCCGGCTATGTTGAAAGCGGAATCCACGAGCAAATGCCCAGCGTCTTTCAGAAGCCACTCACCAAACTTTGGAGCGATTCCGTCCTCCGAGAGATTGCGGATATGAAGAAAGAGGACCTGCTATCTGAGAATGCAGATTGCGCTGATTGTGATTCATTCGAGGAGTGTGGACTTGGCTGCAGAGCTGTGGCCCTGATCGAGACGGGAATACTTAAAGCGAAGGACCCTAACACCTGCAACGCCTGGAAGAAGGGTTACAGTAACCACCTTCTGAAAATTGCGGACAGGGATAGAAATTTGCTTTCGTCAAACGAAGAGAACAGCGCCGCACCGTTCCTTGCCAACCCCTGAATCTGACTCATTACTCTTCCCCCGACCGGGTCAAGTGATTGTGGCTGCCATTGATAAACCGAGAGGCCGAATACAGCAGGTGGCGGGAGCTGCGTCTGCTTGACGGCTCCGTACCTAAGACGACTCTCTCTTTGATCCTTCAAAGAAGCTATCTAGCAGCAGTAGCACTACACCAATGGTGATCGCCGAGTCCGCGATATTGAATGCCGGCCAGTGCCATGTCCCGTAGTAGACGTCGAGAAAATCGATTACATGGCCGAATAGCAGCCGGTCGATGAGATTGCCTACGGCACCGCCGATCACCAGCGCCAGAGAGATCGCCAGTATCCGCTCATCACGTAGCCGGGCAAGCCAGCCAACCAACACCAGAGTCACCACTGTAGCCAGTACAACGAAGAGCCAGCGCTGCCAGCCACCCTGGTCACTGAGAAAGCTGAAGGCCGCTCCCTCGTTATAGGCAAGTGTGAGGTTGAAAAACGGCATCACCGGCACGGTCTCGTAGGCCAGCATCATCGTCTCGGCCAGCTGTTTACTCACCTGATCGAAAACAATGATAACCAGCGATAGGATTAACCAGCGGAGCATAAATTAATCCTAGGCAAACTGCCGGCTCTCACCAGCACCTTCAACATTCTCAACACAGCGGTCACAGAGCTCGGGATGGGCATCGTTACCACCGATATCCTCACGGTGGTGCCAGCAACGGACACACTTGGTCTGTGCTGACGTGACCGCCACCAGACTAATGCCGGCGACGTCTGTCTCTACCGCGGCTGCAGGTTTCTCGCTCATCGGATGCAGGCGGGCATAGGAGGTGATCAGCACAAAACGCAACTCCTCACCGAGTTTTTCCAGCATCGCCCTCTGTGCATCATCACAGTAGAGATCGACCTCCGCATCCAGAGAGGAACCGATAGTCCCCTCCTTGCGCAGTACCTCCAACTGTTTGGCAACCGATGCGCGTACCGCCATCATCTGGACCCAGAAATCACGATCAAAACTGTCACCCTCATCCAGGGCAAACAGCCCCTCGTACCAGGTCTCGGTAAAGATGGTCTCACTGCGCTCACCCGGTATCTGCAGCCAGATCTCTTCGGCGGTAAAACTGAGAATCGGCGCCATCCAGCGAGCCATCGCTTCGATGATATGGTAGACCGCGGTCTGACAGGAACGACGCACCAGACTATTCTCCGGCGTGGTGTATTGCCGATCCTTAATAATATCGAGATAGAAACCACCCATCTCCGAGCCACAGAAGTTGTGGAGCTTCTGGTAGATCAGGTGAAACTGGTAACTCTTGTAGGCCTCCTGTATCTCTTCCTGCAACTGCAGGGCACGGTCCACCGCCCAGCGATCAAGCTCGACCATCTCATCAGGCGTCACGCAATCGGTAGCGGGATCAAAGCCGTTGAGATTGGCCAACAGGAAACGATTGGTATTGCGGATGCGGCGATAGGCATCGGAGGTGCGCTTGAGAATCTCGTCAGAGACAGTCATCTCCCCGCTGTAGTCGGTGGCTGCCACCCATAGACGGATGACATCAGCTCCAAGCACATTCATCACCTTCTGCGGGCTCACCACATTACCCACCGATTTGGACATCTTGTGTCCCTTGGCATCGACGGTAAAGCCATGGGTCAACACCCCGGCATAGGGAGCGCAGTTGTTGATCGCCACCGAAGTCAGCAGGGAGGATTGGAACCAGCCGCGGTGCTGGTCTGAACCCTCCAGATAGAGCTCTGCCGGAAAATGTAGATCTTCACGCTCCCTGAGGACGGAGTGGTGAGTCACCCCCGAATCGAACCAGACATCGAGGGTATCCTGCACCTTGTCGTACTGATCAGCCTCGTCACCTAACAGATCCTTCACTTCCAGAGCAAACCAGGCCTCTATGCCCTCTTCCTCGACCCGCTTGGCCACCTCCTCGACAAGGCGGGGGGTCTCGGGATGGAGTTCACCGCTAACCTTATTGAAAAAGAGTGCTATAGGTACACCCCAGGTACGTTGACGGGAGATACACCAGTCAGGGCGCCCCTCCACCATGCCCTCAATACGGGCACGACCCCAGTCCGGGGTAAACTCAACCTTGGCGATCTCCTCCATTGCTGTCTCGCGCAGCCCCTGCTGCTCCATGCTGATAAACCATTGGGGCGTGGCGCGGAAGATGATCGGTGTTTTATGGCGCCAGCAGTGAGGATAGCTGTGTGCTACACGCGCCTCATGAACCAACACACCGTGGGCCTTCAGAACCTCGATAACCTTCTCGTTGGCGGTAAATACATGCTCACCGGCGAACAACTCTGTGCCTTCGACAAAACAGCCGTTGCCACCAACCGGGTTATCTACCGGCAGGCCATAGCGCTGACCGACGATGTAGTCATCGAGACCATGGCCGGGCGCTGTGTGGACGGCACCGGTACCCGCTTCGAGGGTAACGTGCTCTCCAAGAATGACCGGCACTTCGCGGTCGTAGAAACAGTGTTGCAGTTTCAACCCTTCGAAGGCGTCACCACGACCGTAGGCGATGACGTTGTAGTGCTCGATGCCCCAACGATCCATCGTCTCCTTCAGCAGCCCCTCGGCCACCAGCAGACGCTCCTTACCTTGGGGGCCGTCCGCCTGCACCACGGCGTAATCGAGAGAGGGATTGAGGCACACCGCCTGGTTGGCGGGGAGAGTCCAGGGTGTGGTGGTCCAGATCACCATGGAGAGGGGACCACTGCCGTGCCCCTCAGGCACCGAGTGACAGCGTGCCATCAACGCCTCATCATCAAGCACCTTGAAACGGACATCGATGGTAAAGGACTCCTTGTCCTTATACTCAACTTCCGCTTCAGCCAACGCAGAACCGCAGTCGGTACACCAGTGGACCGGCTTTGAGCCCTTGTGGATATGGCCGTTATCGACGATACGACCGAGGGCACGGATGATGTTGGCCTCAGTCTTATAATCCATAGTGAGATAGGGATTATCCCAGTCGCCGGTGACACCCAGGCGTTTAAAATCTACGCGCTGTTTATCCACCTGTTTGGCTGCGTATTTGCGGCAAGCGACCCGGAACTCGGCAGCACTCACCTTATGGCCCGGCTTGCCTACCTTCTTCTCCACCTGCAGCTCGATCGGCAGGCCGTGACAGTCCCAGCCCGGTACGTAGGGGGCATCGAAGCCGTCCACTGTACGACTCTTGACAATAATATCCTTGAGTATTTTGTTGACGGCGTGGCCGATATGAATCTCACCGTTGGCATAGGGAGGTCCATCGTGCAGAATAAACTTCGGACGACCGGCACAAGCCTCACGAATCTTCTTGTAGAGGTCCATCTCTTCCCACTGCTTCAGCATCAACGGCTCACGATTAGCCAGATTCCCTTTCATTGGGAAAGCGGTCTTGGGGAGATTCAAGGTACTTTTATATTCAGCCACGGCTTACTGCCTTCTCAAGTTAATCTAGATTAAATGGTAAAAAATTGTCGTGCTGCGTCAGCATCCTGCTCAATCTGCTGACGCAGCTGCTCAAAGGAATCGAAGCGCTTCTCATCCCGCAGCTTCTTACGGAACTCCACCTGCACATGCTCTCCGTAGATCATGCGCGAAAAATCGAACAGGTGCACCTCCAGGAGATAGCGGTCATCCCCCTCCACCGTCGGCCGGTTACCAATATTGGCCACCCCCGGCAGCGAACCCTCTTCAAGGCCCAGAACTTTGACGGCATAGACACCGCGCAATGGACTCACTTTACGGTGAAGATCCACATTGGCAGTGGGGAAGCCGATGGTGCGTCCACGGGCATCACCGTGGGCGATCCGCCCACAGATCCGATAGGGCCGCCCGAGATTGTGCTCAGCCTGCTCCAGATCACCTTGAGCCAAAGCCTCACGGATGCGGGTACTGCTCACCCGCTCTTCGCCAACGGCAAAGGTATTCATATTCTCGACGCCAAAGCCGTGCTGATCGCCAACTCTGCGCAGCAGCCCGATATCACCCTCACGACCACGGCCAAACCGGAAGTCATCGCCGACAAAAAGGTAACGGATATCAAGCCCTTCAACCAGCAACTCCTGGACAAAGACAGGTGCCGGCATCGCCGCCAATTTTTGGCCAAACTCCAGCAGCACGGTACGATCTATCCCTGAATCCTTAAGCGCCTGAAGCTTCTCACGCATGCGGGTGAGCCGGGCAGGTGCACGATCAGGCGCAAAAAACTCCAGCGGCTGGGGCTCAAAGGTGATTACCGTTGTCGGCAAGCCGAGTTCCACCCCCTTCTCACGCAGGTGAGCAAATACCGCCTGATGGCCAAGGTGCACACCATCGAAGTTGCCAATAGTGGCAACGCAGCCCCGGTGTCGGGGGCGCAAATTGTGGAGACCGCGGATGACCTGCATGACCCAGACTCAGACCCAAAACCGTGCATTATATGCAAAGTTCCCGATGAGAAACAGGCAAATAGCGGCAATAGCCCCTGCTGGGCAGGTAATAACACCCAAACATGAGCTCAGGAGGGGCAAAAAGGAACACTGAGAACTCAGAGAAGCACAGTGCACTCAGAGAAAATCCAACACATCTACACAATGTGCCTGTATAAAAACAATATGGCTATGCACCATAATCGGGGAACCAGGGGTAGGAGCGAACTTGTTCGCGAAGAACATGCCCGGGAGCCTGATCGCGAATAAATTCGCTCCTACAGGTGCACATCACCCAAGAAAGTATTCCGTGTTCTCTATGTGCATCTGCGTTGCGCTTTCCAGCTTTACAGACCTACTGACAGTGGCGTCAACCCACGCCGGAACCGCGAAAGTGACGGAGACGGATACCAACAACAAAGAGCACCACAAAATAGGCCGCCCCTCCTGCCAGAATCAACTCAAACAGCCGCATGACCCGCTCCCAGGTCTCCATTGAGACCCAACTGTCCAGATCACCACCACCCCAAAAGAGCACGGCACCCATCACTATTGAGGCAAATGCACCACGCAGAATCAGCAGAGGCCAGCCATCCGCCGGCACATAGACGAGCTCCCGCCGCAGCCCACGATAGAGCAGAAAGGCGTTAAGACAAGCCGATAGGGTTGTCGCCAATGCCAGACCGGCATGAGCAAGGGGAAATACCAGAATGATATTGAGCAGCATATTACTGGCCATGGCGATCACCGCAATCTTCACCGGTGTACGCGTGTCCTGGCGGGCGTAGTAGCCAGGGGCCAGCACCTTGATCAGGATAAACGGCACCAATCCCAGTGAGTATGCCATCAGGCTACGCTGGGACATCGCCACATCGGTGGCGGTGAAAACGTCGGATTGAAAGAGGGTGGCGATCATCGGCCCCGCCAGCAACAGCAGCCCCACTGATGCCGGCAAACCCAGCAGCAAGACCCAACGCAAAGCCCAATCAATGGTATGAGAAAAACCTTCTGGTGATTCGGTGGCGTGTTTTTTCGACAGGTGAGGCAAAATCACTGTTGCCAGACCGACCCCTAGAATTCCCAGAGGAAACTCCATTAGACGGTCTGAATAGTAGAGCCAGGAGATACTGCCGGTCACCAGGAAAGAGGCGATAAGAGTATCCAGCAGCAGATTAAGTTGCGTCACCGAGACGCCGAAAAGGGCCGGTAACATCAGTCTACCGATGCGGCGCACCCCCTCATCTTTGGGGGCGAGGCGAAAACGAGGTGCCAGGCCAATCTGGTGCAGAAACGGTAACTGAAAGAGAAACTGGGCAACACCGGCAAATAGCACGCCCCAGGCGAGAGCAACTACCGGTCGCTCCATCTGCGGTGATAGCCAGAGGGCACAGCTGATAAGGATGACATTAAGCAGCACCGGGGTGAATGCCGGCACACCAAAACGGTTGTGTGTATTTAGGATACCGCCGGCAAAGGCGGTAAGGGAGATAAAAAAGAGATAGGGAAAGGTGAGCCGCAGCATATCCGCCGCCAGCGCCAACTTGCCACCATCACCGATAAAACCGGGGGCAAAGAGCATCACCAGCAGTGGTGCCCCCACCACCCCCACCAGAGTGACCAGCAACAGTGCAGCACCCAGGGTACCGGCCACACGATCGACAAACAGTTTCAGCTCTTCGAAGCTCCGCTTCTCTTTATACTCGGTAAGTACCGGTACAAAAGCGACGGAGAACGCCCCCTCGGCAAACAGGCGACGGAGGAAGTTGGGAATCTTGAAGGCGACAAAAAAGGCATCGGTTCCGGCACTGGCACCGAAGGTGTGGGCCAGCACCAGATCACGGATAAAGCCGAGCACCCGCGAAAGCATGGTATTCGAACCCACCTTGGCCAAGGATTTAAAGACTGAAGCCAGAGACCTACCCCCACTGTGCTATGATTGAACCACGAAATCCGAATTATATGCCCTTACCCCCTCATCTAAACAGGGGGTGCGGTAACTATTTCGGGAATAATCACCTGAACAAGGGGTTGACAACCCCGCCCTGAGCCCTCAGAATACCGCGCTCTTCGAGATACAAATATATTTTTTTGGGAGATACACCTTGGCCAACTCAGCACAAGCCCGCAAGCGCGCTCGTCAGGCAGAAACGCACCGTCAGCACAACGCTGCTTGCCGTAGCAACATGCGCACCCATATGAAGAAGGTGTCGAATGCGATCGCAGCCGGCTCCAAGGAAGACGCTTCCGAAGCCTATAAACAGGCGCTACCGGTAATCGACCGTATGGCAAATCAGGGCCTGATCCACAAGAATAAGGCCGCCCGCCACAAAAGCCGTCTCAATACGCATATCAAGGCACTGTAGTACCCCGCCTCTGCGTACAAAAAAACCGGCCACAAGCCGGTTTTTTTCTGCCTGTAATCCAGACGCACTAGAATAAACATCGCCGCCCGACCATACTACTCCCAAAGAGCGAAGGAAGTAGAGCAGGAGCTTGGGTGATGAATAGCGGGGAAACAGTAGAAGAGAACAACCGCAAACAGAAAAGCCACCGAGGAAAAACCTGGGGCATCGTCCTATTGGTCCTGGCGGCACTTACCCTTATCAAGCTGATAGCCCTCCCCTATGGCATTGGCTACGGTGCCAAACGCTGGATTCTGGCCAACGGTGGCGACAACTTCTCCGTCAGGAACATCGACTTCAATCCCTTTACCGCCACTCTCGCACTCCACGACCTGGAGATAGGCAGAGAGGGCCTGACCACCCTGCAGATACCCAATCTGAAGTTGCATATGGCATGGCGCCCCCTACTTGATAGCCGCATCGTTATCAAGGGCCTGACAATCAAGGGCATTGAGCTCGACATCGATCATAGTCAGCCCGACAGCCCTCCCCTGATCGGAGGCATTCTTCTCCCTGTGGCCGGCGACACCACCGCAACTGAAGACTCACCCTGGAAACTGCAGCTGGAGCGCCTCACCCTGGTGGAATCCACACTGCGCTATCAACACCAACAGCTAAGCAGCGAACTGGTCATAGACAAACTCTGGCTCACCGACCTCGAAAGCCTCCAACCTGAAACGCCGGCCAATCTCAGCTTCCAGGGCCGTGTCGACAGCGCAAAGCTCGATATCACAGGCCAACTGACTCCGTTTGCGACCCACCCTGGATTCGAGGGTGAAATCAAACTGACCAACCTTGCACTCGACCACTACAGTACCCTAATCAAACCCGCCGTTACCCAACTCGGAGGTAGCCTGACGCTACAAAGCAGGCTGAGCGCCAAACAGGGAGCAGGCGGCACTATCAAGATTTCCCAGCGCGGAGTGATCAACCTCGGCAGCCTAAAACTGGCAACACCACAGCTGGCACTGGAGAACAGCCGGGTTTCGTGGAACGGACATCTGGAGAGCCAGATTGCCTTGACCAAGGGACGGACTGAGCTAGAGGTCCAGGGCACCCTGAAGAGCGGTACCCTCATATTCAGGCTGACAGAGGGAGAGACCAAGGTCAGCAACGAGAGCGCCAACTGGCAGGGAAAGATCAAGCTCTCACTCAACCAGACCGACACCAAACTCTCCTCCACAGGCACACTCAATGTCCGCAAGCTCGTAGCTAATCTGGCACAAACCGAAGTCAGCGTAGAGCAGTTAAGCCTCAGCAACCAGGCAATGGAGCTACAACAGCAGAGCGGGGCAACCACTATCGACCACCAGGGCGATCTCGCTCTGACAACACTTACCCTAACTGACCCTCTACTGACTGTAGAGAATCAGACAGTTTCCTGGAACGGCGGCCTGCAACTCGATAGTGATGCCGCCAAAGGGCTCAGTCTAACCACCAAGGGCTCTCTCGGCAGCAATCAGTTGAAAGGATTCCTTATCTCATCTGATACCGAATTGGGTTACAGCGAGCTCACCTGGCAGGGTGAAGCGCAGTTAAACAGCGCAGCAGAAAGTGGGGATAGCGAGGTGACACAGCAGGGGGAGATCCATCTCTCCAACGCCACGCTGAAAAATCCTCAAATCAACCTGACCGAACGGCAGCTCAACTGGTCAGGCGAGGCAGAGGTCAAACGAAGCGATGAACACTTACACTTTGCCGCCACCGGAGCACTTGGAAGTGAGCAGCTAAACGCCGATCTCACCGAGCGAGCGCTGGCACTGCAATACACTGCGCTTAATTGGGACGGTGCACTCAGCGGCCAAAGCGGAGAAGCGCTTGAGCAACTCAACCTCTCCGGCACTCTCTCACTCGACCAGGCGGAAGTAACCAGGCCGGAAGATAACTACAAACTTCTCTCTCTGGAAAATCTCAAAGTGCATGAGATCAAGGGAGACATCCTCGAACGCATCACGGCGGCACATACTGCGATAACCCATATGGCAGTCGGTACAATACCTGCGGCCAAAGAGGGGGAGTCATTGAGCCTTCACCAGGCCGATTCGATAGAGCTGAACGAGAGCGGTTACTCCCCGGAGAGAGGCATTGCAATCGAGGAGATCCGGGTTAGCGGCAGCAGAGGGCGGCTCCTGCGTGATCAGGATAAAAAGTGGAATTTCACTCACCTCAAAGAGTCCTTGTCTACCACTGAGAAAACGCCCGCAACTGAAGAGGGAGAAGCCCCTCCATTAAAGATTGGGAAAATCAGTCTCCATGGTAACAACCGTATCGATTTCGAAGACCGGGCTATCGATCCACCGCTAAAGACTGATATTACGATTGAGCAGCTAAAGCTGGAGCAACTCGACAGCAACCGCCCGGAGCAAGGTAGCCCACTGACTCTGAAAGCCAAACTGGGACAGAGTAGTGAGATAAATTTCAGCGGCGTACTGCAACCCTTTGCCGAAAGACTGACCCTTGATCTGAAGGGTGAAATCATCGGTCTGGAGCTACCCCCACTCTCACCCTACGCCGCCCCCACCCTCGGCTACACTCTCGATAGCGGCGAACTGAGCGCCGACGTTAAGCTTAAAGCCGACAACGGTATACTTGAAGGCGACAATAAACTGACCATCCACCAGCTCGATGTCTCACCACTCGACAACAAGGTAAAGAAGAAAGTGGATGCTGAAAGCGTCCCATTGGATACCGCTCTGGGGATGCTGAGAGACAAGAACAACACCATCAAAATGGCGTTGCCGATAACCGGTGATATCGACAATCTCAAGATCGATCCAAGCGACGCCATCAACCAGGCGGTCGGTAGTGCCGTCAAGAGTGGCGCAAAAACCTACCTTGCAGCCGCACTATTCCCCTTTGGCACCCTCTTGACCATTGTCCAGGCTGCCGGAGAGGAGGCAGCAAAGATGAAGCTCGATCCACTGGTATTCAAAGTTGGCAGCGACAGCTTCAACGGCAAGGACCGCGAGTACCTGGGAAAGATAGCTCAAGTGCTGAAGGAGCGCCCTGAGATAAACATCAAACTCTGCGGCGTAGCAGTGGAGAGTGATCGCCAGGCACTACTGGCAGAGGCGAAGATTAAAGCTGAGGCCATCAGGGCAGCGCAACAGCGCGAGAAGAGAGAAGGCGATAAAGAGAAGGTGGATAAAGGTGAAACAGCTCAAACCGTTCCCGCGCCTACCATCTCAGATGAACAGCTGCTCGAACTGGCGAAGCGACGAACCCAAACTATTGAGAAACATCTGATCGACCAACACAAAACCAAGCCAGACCGGCTGATTTCATGCAAACCGCATATAGAGAAGAAGCCGGCCGATGCAAAACCGCGCGCAGACCTGCTGATCTGAACAAGGGAACCAAGGAAATTATCTTGCGCCACTCGATACTACTTACCTCGCTGCTGCTTACCCTATTCTCTCTTGCCGCAACGGCTACGGAGGCATTCGACCATCAGCATAGCCAGTGGAATGCACTGCTGGAGAGACATGTCACCTGGATAGAGAGCGGACACGCCTCACAGGTTGACTACCGCTCGTTAAAAAAAGAGCGGCCGCTGCTAACCAGCTACCTGACAGCGCTTTCGGCAGTCGACCAACAGACATACGACGCATGGAGCAGAGAGCAACAGCTGGCATTTCTGATCAATACCTATAACGCCTACACCGTTGAGCTGATCCTCAGCCGCTATCCTGATCTTGACTCCATCAAGGATCTTGGCTCGCTGTTCAGCTCTCCGTGGAAAAAAGCCTTCTTCTCACTGCTGGGTGAAAAACGCAGCCTCGACGATATTGAACACCGCCTAATACGTGCCCCCGGTGTTTTCAATGAGCCACGTATTCATATGGCAGTGGTCTGCGCCTCCATCGGTTGCCCGGCGCTTCCCGATGAAGCTTTCAAGCCACAGCAGCTGGATAACCAACTGGAAAAGGGCATAACCCGCTTTCTCTCTGATCGCTCTCGCAACCGCTACAACCCCAAAAAAGATCGCATTGAGGTGTCAAAAATCTTCGACTGGTATGAAGAGGACTTCAGCCGGGGTCACCGGGGATTCAAATCCCTGAAAGGATTCTTTGCCCACTATGCCGCCCTACTTACGGATGATCCGGTTGCACAAAAACGGATTGCTGCAGGTGGTGTAGCAATCACCCACCTCGACTACGATTGGCGATTGAACGACAAACAGCCCTCTGAATAATCCCCCCTCAATCAGAGACGGCCCTGCAGCTCTTTATAGAAAGCGCCAAAACCTGGACGCTGTGCAATAATGCACACTGATCCAGAGACATAGTTACCGGCATGTTCAGATTTTCACGACAACTCATTTTCTCACTGCTGCTTATCAGTGGGAATGCCTGCTCGGATGAAATCCGTGTAGCTGTCGCCTCCAATTTTTTTACTGCCATTGAGGCGCTGGCACGGCAGTTCGAAGGAGAGACAGGCCACAAGGTGACTCTGGTGATCGGCTCCAGTGGCAAGCACTACGCCCAGATCCATAATGGCGCTCCCTATGACCTTTTCTTCTCCGCCGATGAGCGTCGCCCCCGCCTGCTGGAAGAGGCGGGAGATACGGTAAGCGGCAGCCGCTTCACCTATGCAGTGGGCAAACTGGTGCTATGGAGCCCAAGTGACAATCTCGTCAATGAGGGTGGCAAGGTACTTGAGCAGGGAAAATTCCGCTATCTGGCCATTGCCAACCCGAAGCTGGCCCCCTACGGCAAAGCCGCCCAGGAGGTGTTGCAATCACGCCGATTGTGGAAACCATTTAGAAGCAGGATGGTAAGAGGCGAAAATATCGGCCAGACCTACCAGTTCGTCAGATCAGGCAATGCCGAGCTCGGCTTTGTCGCCCACTCACAGATAAAACGGCCGGGAGAAACGATCAGCGGCTCATACTGGGAAGTACCCCAGGGGCTCTACACCCCGATCACCCAGCAGGCAGTGCTGTTGCGAGAATCAGCGGTCGCCAGGAACTTCCTCGAATATGTTAAGAGTGATACCGCACAGAAAACCATACGCGCCCACGGCTACGCCACGCACTGAATGAAACCGCTCTCACTATGCTGAATGAAACAGATCTCGCCGCCCTCTGGATCACCCTCAAGCTTGCCGGCATCACCACCCTGATCCTACTATTGCTGGGTACCCCTCTGGCATGGTGGCTTAGCCGCAGCCGCTTTCGCTTCAAGGCGGTGGTGGAAGCGGTGGTCGCCCTCCCGCTGGTGCTGCCGCCCACCGTGCTTGGCTTCTATCTGCTGGTCACCCTCGGCCCCCATGGGCCCATCGGCGGCCTGCTTGAAGCGATGGGAGGCGGCTCACTCGCCTTCACCTTCAGCGGCCTGGTGATTGGCTCGGTCATCTACTCCCTGCCCTTTGTGGTGCAGCCGCTACAGACCGCCTTCTCAGCTATCAGCGAACGCACCCTGGAGGCGGCGAGCACCTTGCGGGCCACCCCACTGGATCGCTTCTTCACTCTGGTACTGCCTCTCTCACGGCAAGGAGTGATCACCGCCGCCACCCTCGGCTTCGCCCACACCCTCGGAGAGTTTGGTGTGGTACTGATGGTGGGAGGCAACATACCCGGTGAGACCCAGGTACTCTCCATTGCCATCTACGACCATGTCGAGGCACTTGAGTATGGACAGGCCCATTGGCTCTCGGGTGGCCTGCTGCTCTTCTCTTTTGTACTGCTCTTTTTCATCTACCGCATGGATCGCAATCGTATCCTCCAGGGGGGTGATCTGCGATGAGCGAGGAGATACAGTTTCGCTTTCAGCTCCCCCTGGGAGATTTTGACCTAAGTGCTGAAGCGACTATCCCAGGCACAGGAGTCACCGCTCTGTTTGGTCGATCAGGTTCAGGCAAAACCAGCCTGCTGCGCTGTATCGCCGGCCTTGAGAACACCAGTGACGGCCACCTGGAAGTTAATGGTGAAAAGTGGCAGGAGAGCACGCAAGAGCTATTTATCCCACCTGAAAAACGGGGTATCGGCTACGTCTTCCAGGAGGGGGCGCTATTTCCCCACCTGCAGGTAAAAGCCAACCTGCTCTATGGCTACAAGCGCACCAACAGTGGAGAGCGCACCGAGGAGTTCCAACGCGTCGTCGATCTACTTGGGCTTGCCGGCCTGCTCGAACGACTGCCGGCCCAGTTGTCAGGAGGCGAGAAGCAGCGGGTAGCGATAGGCCGTGCGCTGCTCAACAATCCGCGCCTGCTGCTGATGGATGAGCCTCTGGCGGCCCTCGACCGGGACCACAAGAAAGAGATCCTCCCCTATCTGGAATCACTGCACAGGGAGAGCCGGATACCGATCATCTATGTCACCCACGACCTGGATGAACTGGTGAGGATCGCCGACCATTTGGTACTGATGGAGCGCGGCAAGATCATCGCCCAAGGCGCACTGGACGAAGTACTGGCACGTATGGATCTACCGATTGCCCGGGATGCCGATGCCGGTGCCGTGATCAATACCACCCTCATCTCCCACGACGAGGAGTACCACCTCTCCCGCCTCGGCTTCGTCGGTGGCGAGATTACCGTCAGCTGGATTGATCTCCCGGTAGGTAGCGAGATCCGTATCCGTATCCATGCCAAGGATGTGAGCCTGACCCTTGCCCCCCCCGGCCCCACCAGCATTCTCAATATCCTGCCTGGAACTGTGGAAGCGATGGAGGTTCACGGACGGGGACGCATGCTGCTACGCCTGGATATCGGCGGTGCAACCCTGCTGGCGAGAATCACCCGAAAGTCCCAGCATCACCTGGGATTGGAAGTGGGTACCAAAGTCTATGCCCAGGTGAAAAGTGTCGCGCTCTATACGTGACACTCAACACCCGGCAGAGGATTTGGTTAATATGGCTAAACCAACACCAGATTATCCCGGTGAATCAACTCATCCTCATCGACATAACCGAGAATCTGTTTTATCTCCGCTGATGGACGCCCCTTGATCCGGTCGGCCTCTGTCGAGCTGTAGTTGACCAGTCCACGGGCCACTTCATGGTTATCCAAATCGACACAGGAGACCACCTCACCGCGTGAGAAATGGCCCATCACCTGGATTACGCCCACCGCCAGCAGGCTACGCCCGGATTCACGCAGCACTTTGGTGGCACCGGCATCCAGTATCAGGCGACCACGCACCTGAAGATGTCCCGCCAGCCAGTGTTTGCGGGCGGCCTCCGCCCCCTGGACAGGGGTCAACAGGGTACCCAACTGCTCACCTGCAGCAATCCGCCCCAACACATCATCCCCTACTCCGGATGTGATGATCGTAGCACTACCGGAACGAGCAGCCAGGCGCGCCGCCCGTACCTTGGTGGTCATACCACCACGACCTAGACCACTACCACTGCCACCGGCAAACTGATCAAGGGCAGGATCATCCACACGACTCTCACTTATCAGCTGCGCATCCTTGTTAAACCGGGGATCATTGTCAAAAAGTCCGGCTTGGTCGGTGAGCAACACCAGCAGATCAGCGTGAACCAAATTAGCCACCAGGGCCGCAAGAGTATCGTTGTCACCGAACAGCAGCTCTTCATTGGCTACGGCGTCATTCTCATTGACTACCGGCACTACTCCCAGCTCGATCAATGTCCGCAGCGTGCTGCGGGCATTGAGGTAGCGTTTGCGGTTGGTCAGGTCATCGTGGGTCAGTAGTACCTGGGCGGTGTGCAGACCATGGGTCTGAAAACAATCCTCGTAGGCGCGCACCAGTCCCATCTGACCGATGGCCGCGGCGGCCTGGAGTTCATGCAGGCTCTTTGGCCGCACACGCCACCCCATGCGGCTCATCCCCTCTGCCACTGCGCCGGAAGAGACCAGTACCACCTGATGCCCCGAGTGGATCAGACGAGCCATCTGCTCCACCCAGGAGGCGAGCGCCTCCCGTGCCAGACCCTTGCCGTCGTCAGTCAGCAGGGCGCTGCCGATCTTGATCACCCAGCGGCGCGTATTTGTCAGCTTATCCCTTGAAGTGAGCATCCGTAACGACTCCTATTTAAGCGGATCCCAGGGTTCATCGTCATCATCTTCCCCCAGCGCCTGCTGTTCACTCTCTTTCAATAGTGCTAGATGATCCATCAGGGCATAAACCAGCTCCTGAGTACCATCACCGGTAACGGCCGAAATAGCAAAGACCGGCCCACTCCATTGCAGCGTTTCAAGGAGGGCATCACGGCGTTCAGCAAACACCTCATCAGAGAGCAGGTCCATCTTATTGATGACCAGCCAACGCTCCCTGGCTGCCAGATCACCGCTGTATTTCCCCAACTCCGCAATGATGCGCTGCACCTCATCAGCCGGATCGATGGTCTCGTCTAGCGGCGCGATATCCACCAGATGGAGCAACAGGCGGGTGCGATCAAGATGCTTGAGGAAACGGATACCAAGCCCGGCACCCTCTGCCGCACCTTCAATAACGCCCGGAATATCGGCAATGACAAAGCTACGTCCTTCGCCAACACTGACCACCCCAAGGTTGGGATAGAGCGTGGTAAAAGGGTAGTTGGCCACCTTGGGGCGAGCGCTTGAAACCTTGGTAATCAGGCTCGACTTACCCGCATTGGGCATGCCGAGTAGACCGACATCGGCAAGCAATATCAGCTCCAGGAGCAACTCTCGTTGCTCACCCTGGGACCCAGGGGTGGATTGGCGGGGAGCGCGGTTGGTGCTGCTCTTAAAACGTGCATTGCCAATACCGTGAAAACCGGCCTTGGCCACCAGCAACTCTTCACCATCACCTAACAGCTCACCAAGGGTCTCTTCAGTCTCGGTATCCTTTACCCGGGTACCCACCGGCACCTTGATATAGAGATCCTGGCCGCTATGACCGGTACAGTTTCGCCCCATGCCGGGGCGGCCGTTCTCCGCCCGATGGCGACGCCGATGACGGAAGTCAACCAGGGTATTAAGGCCGGAGTCCGCCAACAGATAGACGCTGCCGCCATCACCACCATCACCGCCGTCAGGCCCGCCGCGCTCAATATACTTCTCCCGGCGGAAGCTGACGCAGCCGCTGCCGCCATTACCGGCATCGACATGAATGACTGCTTCATCGACAAATTTCATGGTACTTGTTCCGCTCGTTGGAAGAGAAAACTATTCACTACAGTAGGTCGGCGATATCACCACTTTACGATTGATCACTCTAATCGCATAGCCTTCGCCACTTTCATCCTGGACATAACGCAAAAAGCCCCGTCATCAGACGAGGCCTTTTGCTGTATTACTTACGGCGTTATCAGGCCGGGATCACGCTCACGTACTTGCGTTTACGTGGACCCTTGACTTCAAACTTAACTACACCGTCCGCCTTGGCGAACAACGTGTGATCTTTACCGCAGCCAACGTTCACGCCATTGTGAACAGCGGTGCCACGCTGACGGATAATAATACCGCCTGCAGAGATGGTCTCGCCGCCAAAAACCTTGACGCCTAACCGTTTGGACTCCGAATCGCGGCCGTTACGTGTACTACCGCCTGCTTTTTTATGTGCCATTGTCTAGTCCTTCCCTCAGCCTGCGCTGATTCCGGTGATCTCAAGTTCGGTGTACCACTGACGGTGGCCTTGGCGCTTCAGCTGATGCTTACGCCGCTTGAACTTGATGATCTTAACCTTCTCACCCCGACCGTGAGACTTCACGGTGGCCGCAACCTTGCCGCCGTCTACATAGGGAGTGCCTACTTTAATATCTTCGCCATCGGCAACCATCAGCACCTTATCGAGCTCAATGGCGGCGCCCTCTTCGTTGTTAAGCTTCTCAACTTTCAACGTATCGCCTTCGGAAACCCGGTACTGTTTACCACCGGTCTGAATTACGGCATACATACCAAAATCCCCGCAAAAATCTGTATCACAGAGCGCGAAATTTGAGACGCGCCCACGAAAGAGCCGGAATACTACCCGCACAGCGGTCCCAAGTCAAACGAAACAGGCCAATAAATAGCAGCCCTATCAAGTTAACTTGACAGCGCAAATCCACGCTCCTAGCATGTTTCTCCCCTTTACCCTGGCTTTTGTTACTAAAAGCCGCTAACAGTGGCCCTAAATTAGTATGGATATACCTGCTATCCGCGAATTGATCGCTGACGACATGGAGGCCGTCGACAAACTTATTCTGCACCGCCTGCAGTCCGACGTGGTGCTGATCAATCAGATCGGTCACTACATCGTCAATAGTGGCGGCAAGCGTCTGCGACCAATGATCGTACTGCTGGCAGCCAGGGCACTCGGCTACCGGGGTGACAAACAGATCGACATGGCGGCGGTGATCGAATTCATCCATACAGCCACCCTATTACATGACGATGTGGTGGATGAGTCGGAACTGCGCCGCAGCCGCGAAACCGCCAATGCAGTGTGGGGTAATGCCGCCAGTGTACTGGTAGGTGATTTCCTCTACTCACGCGCCTTCGAGATGATGGTGGACGTCAACATGATGCGGGTGATGGAGATTCTCTCCCACGCCACCAACCGTATCGCCGAGGGCGAGGTACTGCAGCTGCTCAACTGCAACGATCCGGACACCACCGAAGAGAAGTATCGCGAGGTAATCCTGCGCAAGACAGCCACGCTGTTCGAGGCCGGCACCCGCCTTGGCGCCGTGCTCTGCGGTGCCGGCGAGACGGAAGAGCAGGCACTGGCCGACTACGGCCTGCACCTGGGAGTCGCCTTCCAGATTATCGACGATGCTCTGGATTATAGCTCTTCCAATGAAGAGATCGGCAAGAATATCGGTGACGATCTGGCCGAAGGCAAGCCCACCCTGCCACTGATTCGTGCTATGGCGGTAGGTGCTCCGGAACACCGGGCGGCCCTGCGTGAGGCGATAGAAAAAGGGGGCCGGGAGTATATCGACGTGGTCATGAAGGCGATTGAATCGACTGATGCTATCGAGTACACTTCGCGGCTCGCGGAGGAGGAGGCTGATAAGGCAAAAGCGGCCATCGCCGGACTGCCCGACACGCCTTACCACAGCGCCCTTGACGCGCTGGCGGACTTTGCAGTAAAACGTAAGCACTAGCTCTTGTATTCGGGGTGTGGCGCAGCCTGGTAGCGCGCTTCGTTCGGGACGAAGAAGTCGGAGGTTCGAATCCTCTCATCCCGACCAATCCATTCAAACCACTCTCGTCCAGCCATCCTGTTACCTGACATGGGCACCACTGTGTCATGGAGGGTGTCGCAAAAGTCCCCTCTCCCCACCGGGGAGAGGGCTAGGGTGAGGGGGACCAATAGGTAACTTATTGATTTAATAGACCCTCATCCTAACCTTCTCCCTCGTAGGGAGAAGGGACTGGTGCTTTTACGACACCCTCTCATGTGAGAGGGTTCGAACCGATAGAGGTTCGACTCATCTGCAGGACGCAGATGAGAACCGCGAAGCGGGCCCCGAAGGGGCGAAGGGCAGGATGCCCGATGTCATCCTCTCATCCCGACCAACCACTTTCAGCCGGCGTGCCCGATACGCCTGACGAACTCGCTTTCATTTAGACCCATCCCGTCACAAAACAGAGAAATACAGCACTGCCTGAGGTTGCGAACCATTAGGATGCTAAGTATTATCAGCTCTAGTGGAATAGCCTGACCGTACTCCCCGGTCGGCCCCAAGACACTGGAGACTAAAGAAACAGGCTATGGATAAGCTGCGTCGGCTCACTGGATTCGCCCCTTTCATCCTGATCATTTTCCTCAATGCTTTTGTCGATCTGGGTCACAAGATCCTGATCCAGAACACTGTATTCAAGGTCTATGATGGTCAGACCCAGATTATCCTTACGGCCATCGTCAACGGCCTGATCCTGCTCCCCTTCATCCTTCTGTTCAGCCCTGCCGGTTACCTTGCAGACCGCTTCAGAAAACCACTGGTGATGCGCTACAGTGCGGCAGTGGCCATTGGCCTGACGCTACTGATCACCCTCTCCTACTACCTCGGCTGGTTCTGGTTCTCCTTTGTCATGACCTTTCTGCTGGCAATACAGAGTGCTATCTACTCTCCGGCCAAATACGGCTATATCAAGGAGCTTGCCGGCAATGAGCGACTGGCAACGGCAAACGCCGCCGTTCAGGCAGTCACCATTATCGCCATTCTCACTGGTGTTTTTATCTTCTCCATGCTCTTCGAGCAGGGGCTGGCCGATGTGGATTACACTTCAAAAGGAGAGTTGCTGCAGGCAATTGCCCCCCTCGGCTGGGTACTGGTAGCCTGCGCCCTGATGGAGTGGTTCTTCACCCTGACACTTCCCGACCACCACGAACCGGCAGTGGCTGAACGGTTTGAACTTCAGCGCTACCGCTCCGGCGACTACCTTCATAGCAACCTGCAGAGAATTCTCAGCAACCGCACCATCTGGCTCTCCATCGTCGGCCTGTCGGTGTTCTGGGGCATCTCACAGGTGGTGATGGCTGCCTTCCCCGCCTTTGCCAAGGAGGTCTTGTCAGAGACCAACACCGTAGTGATACAGGGCATACTGGCCTGTTCCGGTATCGGCATCATGATCGGTTCACTGATTGCGGGAAAAGCATCGCGCCACCATATTGAAACGGGGCTGGTTCCTTTGGGAGCCCTGGGTGTTGTCGCCAGCCTCTTTTTCCTACCTCAGCTCAGTTCACCAACACTGCTGGCCCTGGACTCATTTCTCCTTGGGCTTTCAGGCGGACTGTTTATTATCCCGCTCAATGCTCTGATCCAGTTCCACGCCCGCGACGAGGAGCTAGGTACTATTCTTGCCGGCAACAACTGGGTGCAGAATCTGGTGATGCTGAGCTTCCTCTGCCTGACGGTTCTATTTGCCGTTACCGGGACCAGCAGCCTGGGCCTGTTCCACCTACTCACTCTTACCGCGCTTGGCGGGGCGATCTACACCCTCTATCAACTGCCACAATCCCTGGTGCGCTATCTCATCGGTCGTATCTTTGCCGGTCGCTATCGCATCCACGTGATGGGCTTCGACAACCTGCCGGGGCAGGGGGGCGTACTGATGCTGGGCAACCATATCAGCTGGCTCGACTGGGCAATGATCCAGATCGCCTGCCCACGCCCGGTACGCTTCGTTATGCACAAAGCGATCTATCAGCGTTGGTACCTGCGCTGGTTCCTCGATTTTTTTGGTGTCATTCCGATAGCTCCAGGTGACAGCAAAGGCTCTCTGGAGAAGATCAATACCCTACTGAAGAGCGGGGAGGTGGTCTGCCTCTTCCCCGAAGGTGCAATTAGCCATAGCGGCCAACTCGGCGAATTCAAACGCGGCTACGAACGAACCGTAGAAGATGTGGAGGGTGTGATTCTGCCGTTCTATCTCCGTGGGCTCTGGGGCAGCCGTTTCTCCCGCTCGAGTGAGCGCATGCGAGAGATCCGCAGCCATGGAGGACGACGCGATATCATTGTCGCTTTCGGCAAACCGCTACCCATAGACACCCGAACGGATGAGCTGAAACGGGCGGTATTCGATCTCTCCATCGATACCTGGGACAGGCACACCGACAGCCTCGACCCACTTCCTCTGGCGTGGATTCGTCGCGTCGGGAGACAGGGCGGCAGCGATTGCATGGCCGACGCCAAGGGGCGAGAGACACTCTCCGGACGCAAGGCACTCACCGCTTCCATCGCGATATCCCGCCTGATGAGGCAGAGAAGCCCGGAGCAGAACATCGGCCTTCTACTCCCCACCAGTAGCGCCGGTCTGATTACCAATATGGCGGCTCTGCTTCTCGGCAAGACGCTGGTCAACCTCAACTACACAGCCAGCCTCCAGGCACTGCTATCGGCCATTGATCAAGCCGAGATCAGCAGCCTCTACACCTCCAGACGCTTTATCCAGCAGCTTGAACGACGTGGTGTCGATCTAACGCAGCTGCTGGAGTGCTGCCGCGTCCACTACCTGGAAGAGCTCAACGAGCAGATCGGCCACTTCACCAAGCTCACACTTTTTACCTCCACCCTGCTGCTACCGGCGCGCCTGATTCTCGCTCTCTACGGCAAGCGGGTCGACATCGACCAAGCCGCCGCCATACTCTTCTCCAGCGGCAGCGAGGGCGCCCCCAAAGGCGTGGTATTAAGCCATCGCAACATGATGGCCAACATCAAGCAGGTCTCCGATCTACTCGATAGCCGCCGCAGCGATAAAATGATGGCTACGCTGCCTCTATTTCACGCCTTTGGCCTGACAATTACCGGCCTGCTCCCGTTGATAGAGGGGATGCCGGTGATCTGCCACCCCGATCCGACGGATGCGCCCACCATCGCCAAGGCGATTGCCCGCCACCGCGCCACTATCTTCTGTGCAACCTCAACCTTCCTGGGCCTGTTTACCCGCAATCGCCGAGTCCACCCGTTGATGCTGGAGTCACTACGACTGGTGGTGGCCGGGGCGGAGCGGCTCAACCCCAATGTGCGGGACACCTTCAAGCTGAAGTTCAATAAAGAGATCTACGAAGGCTACGGCACCACCGAGACCACACCGGTGGCCAGCGTCAATATCCCTGACCGAATCAACCCCAGGGACTGGCAGGTGCAGCTGGGAAGCCGCGCCGGTACCGTTGGATTGCCTCTTCCAGGGGGGAGTTTCCGCATCGTCGACCCTGAAACACTGGAAAGCCTGCCAACAGGGGAGGATGGGCTGATCCTGTTTGGCGGCGTTCAGATTATGCTCGGCTACCTCAAAAATCCGGAGGGCACAGGAGAGGCGGTAATCGAACTGGGTGGGCGACGCTGGTATAAAACCGGCGACAAGGGGCACATTGATCAGGACGGCTTTCTCACCATTGTTGACCGCTACTCCCGCTTTGCCAAAATCGGTGGTGAAATGATCAGCCTAAGTGCGGTCGAGAGCGCCATCAGCGGGGTGATTCCAGAGTCGGTGGAAGTGGCCGCCACCACACTACCGAATGAGAAGAAGGGGGAGAGTGTTGCCCTGCTGTTTGCCGGCGATATCGAGCAGACGGAAATAAAAGGAAAAATCAACGAAGCCGGCCTGCCGCCACTGATGACACCCTCGAGGTTGATCAAAGTAAATGCAATCCCCAAACTGGGCAGCGGCAAAACAGACTTTAAGCAAGTGAAAGAGATGGCCATGGAGGCTGAGGAGCATCAAAACAAGTCATGAAGACGATCGACATACACTCTCACCTGTTAAACCCAAACGTCAGTTTCAACCGGCTCTACGACAGACTGGCCATCCGCTTCTTTGCAAAAAAACTCGGCATCTCACCGCAGCGGCTGCAGGCGGATCCGTACAATAGCTATGTGGAGGCGATGACAACCGCCGTTCGGGAGTCCCGCTATGTGGAAAAGGCCTGCCTCTTCGGTGTCGACAGTCGTCTGAATGAGAAGGGAGAGGAGACGGCGAGAGACGGTACCGTCTGCGCCCATACCGAGGATGTGCTGGCGGTGGCCGATAGGTTCCCAGATCAGTTCATCCCCTTCTTCAGCATCAATCCCCGGCGTCCAGATGCCCTTGATCTGATCGATGAGTATGTAGAGCGGGGCTGTAGAGGGGCGAAATTCCTGCAGAACTACTGGGGATTGAATCTCAGTAACGAACGCTTTCTCCCCTACTTCGAAAAGCTGAAGGCGCTGGAGATCCCCCTCATCATCCATATCGGCAGCGAATACACCATCGAGTCCTTTGCACCATTCGAGCGGGTGGAGATGCTCGACCTGCCCCTCGCGGTGGGTGTTAAGGTGATCGCCGCCCATATGGGTCTGGGGCGTTTCGACCATAAGATTTTTCTGTGGAGAAACCTGTCGAAAAATCCCCACCATTTTGACCGAGACTACTTTACTCTGCTCGATATGTTGCAACAGCACAGCAACCTCTATGCAGACATCTCCGCCATTCTGGCACCACTACGCGCCAGGGCGTTACGTCACCTCAGTGAACAGACTGAAGTACACCACAAGATCCTCTTCGGCAGCGACTATCCGGTTCCCTTCTCAATCCAATACAACAGCTACGACCTATCCGGCACCACTCGCAGGAGGATCAACGCCATTGAAAATCCATTTGATCGCTACGCTGCGGCTATGCTTGAGTACTTTCCGAAAGAGAGCCCTATCTATACCAACTATCAGAAGCTGCTGGGAGACTGACCCATCACAGTAATAGAAAAATTGGGACACAAGAAATTACTGCAGCAGGATGGAGAGGACATTACGGGAACGCACCAATCCACCATAGAAGAGCGCCAACCCAGGCAACGTCATAAACAGCACCAGTGCAGTGGACGTAAGAATCCAGGCGGTATTGGCGCCACTCATTGCTGCCTCCTCCGCCAGCGCCACCCCGGGAACCAGGGCCAAAAGTGTAATACCAAACAGCGCTCTCTTCATGAAGCGACCTCCGAACCAGAATTTTGCACCACCCTTAATAGGGAAATAGTTGGCAGTTAGGAGAGCACGACTCATGCCGCTTTTATTTTACGTTGATTTTCAACTAATTAGAGGACTAATGCACCACATTGAATATAGTTACACACCGTTTCGGTACAATAGGAGCGTAAGGATGCACTCTATTGGTGCGCAATAGAAAGGCACTTTGAGCACCATCAATTAACGCAAAGCGGGACGCAGAAAAAACGCCACCCATTATAGGGTGGCGGAAAAGTCCAGACCAAATGTCTAGCGGGAGGAAAATCCATAGCACACCATGCATGCTTTAGATTACGGCAGCAAGACAAGCATCCCGTTACCGATGCGTGTACTGACCCGAGCAGTGTGAAAAAGTTCACACATGGAATCCAACATAGGTAAACATTCAAACAAACCAGCCGCTATTATTGACATTAACCCAAGGAGAGTACAGATGAAAAGAAACCTCGGCCTACTGCTTATTATCCCACTGATAGCCATCGCTCTACTTTCCACCACCAGCAGCGCAGGCTGGGATCCGCGAGATAAGGAGGCCACCCCTTCTACTGGAAAAAGCGGTAACCGTGCTGTAGATACGGCCATTGCCAGACTGAAAGCCAAGGGACCGGGACTCGGTATCTTCTTTCGCGAGGCCTATGGGTACGCTGTATTTCCCAACGTAGGCAAGGCAGGGATGTTTATCGGTGGCGCTTACGGTGAGGGAGAGGTCTATCGCAAGGGGAGCTTTATAGGAACCAGTTCACTCACACAATTGAGTATAGGTCTCCAACTGGGCGGTCAAACCTACACGGAGATCATCTTCTTTAAAGATAAGCACGCCCTCAACAAATTCATCAACGGCAACTTCGAATTAGGGGCACAGGCATCGGCAATTGCAGTGACAGCGGGAATATCCGCCGATGTCGATTATAATGACGGTGTGGCTGTATTCACTCTGCCAAAACAGGGGCTGATGTATGAGGCGGCGGTAGCGGGACAGAAGTTCAGCTTTGAACCGGCCAAATAGATTTTTCTAAACCAGACAGAGAAAAACGCAGCAAAAGAAAAAACCCCATGGCATAAGCCATGGGGTTTTGTATGGTGGCTAAGGGCAGAATTGAACTGCCGACCTACGGGTTATGAGTCCGTCGCTCTAACCATCTGAGCTACTTAGCCTAAAGGCCGGAGGAATATACCGAGGCTCCCTTTTGGTGTCAATGACTTATTGTCAGACGTTGAAACGGAAGTGAATAACATCACCATCCTTGACTACATACTCCTTCCCTTCCGAGCGTAATTTTCCCGCTTCCTTTGCTCCCTGCTCGCCACCATAGGCGATAAAATCGTCATAGGGAACCACCTCGGCACGAATAAAGCCACGCTGAAAGTCGGTATGAATTACACCTGCAGCCTGGGGTGCCGTTGCACTGATTGGGATGGTCCAGGCCCTCACCTCTTTCTCGCCTGCAGTAAAATAGGTTTCCAGCCCCAGCAGTTTGTAACCGGCGCGGACGACCCGGTCCAGTCCTGGCTCACTCTGCCCCATATCAGCGAGAAACTCCTCACGCTCATCGGCATCAAGCTCTGCAATTTCAGACTCGATAGCAGCACAAACCGGCACCACATCCGAACCCTCCGCCGTAGCAAAATCACGTACTACATCCAGCAGAGGGTTATTCTCAAATCCATCCTCTGAGACATTGGCAATATAGAGCGTCGGTTTAATAGTTAGCAGACTCAGATCCCGTAGGGCCAACTCCTGATCCTTATCAAGACCAAAGGAACGCACCTGGTTACCTTCATCGAGATGGTCGCGAACAGACTCCAGGAGCGTTTTCTGGGCGAGTATCTTTTTATCACCGGTCTTAGCTTGCTTCAGCACCTTTGCCAGCGCCTTTTCCACACTCTCCAGATCGGCCAACGCCAGTTCGGTGTTGATCACCTCGATATCGGACAGTGGCTCAATACGACCGGTAACGTGGATCACATCATCATTTTCGAAGCAGCGCACTACATGGCAGATAGCCTCAGTTTCACGGATATTGGCAAGAAACTTGTTGCCTAATCCCTCACCCTTGGAGGCGCCCTCAACCAGCCCGGCAATGTCGACAAATTGCATGGTGGTGGGAATGATGTTTTGCGGCTTGACGATCTCGGCGATCCGCTGCTGACGTGGGTCATTTACCGGTACCACACCTACATTGGGATCAATGGTGCAGAAAGGGTAATTTTCGGCCGCGATAGTGGCCTGCGTTAGCGCATTGAAAAGGGTGGATTTACCGACATTCGGCAGCCCCACGATACCGCACTTGAAGCCCATGAGAGTTTGCCCCGAAAGAAAAAGGGTGAAGGATAGGTGAAATAGCACTTTTCAGCAAATACGTGACCATCAACCACACCCGAGCTGGACATTTACTTTCTACTATACTTCGTCACAGGGAGTGCTATCAGCCACAAACACCAGTATGCGTCGGCTGAGGGAAGTGGCCGCTTCTTGTCCGGCACGGGAAAAGCAGGGGGAGAGATGTTCCAGGAATATGTACAGAAAAGCACAAAAAAAGTCCTCAACATCTTGGAAATAGCTGTTTCTGAGCTTGTTTCACTAAAACAGAACCAGCTCACTCCAGACTTCATTCTTCTGGCTCTGCTATCACAATCTGACTCCGAGGCGATAAAGATTATCGAGCAGCTTGCTCCAGATCCGGTTGATACCATCACCGAGATCAAGGGGCGAATACACCAACACTACAAGAACGTCGCACCCACTCGTGAAACCCAGGTAATTGGAACTCAGGAGGTAGCCGACCTGTTTCGGGTCGCCTACGAAGAAGCACAGCAGATAGGTGATGAGTTCGTCTCCACCGGCACCCTTTTCCTCGCTATGTTCGACCCCAGGATAGGACACACCACCGACTTTCTGCTACAGGCAGGCATCACACGCAAGCAGGTATACCAGACACTAAAAGAGCTTCGCAGCGGACGTACCATCACCAGTGACGATGCCGAATCCGAGGCTAACGTGCTGACAAAATACACCCGTGACCTCACAGAACTGGCCCGCAAAGGGGAGCTCGATCCGGTGATCGGCCGCGAGGAGGAGATTGGGCTATTGATCCAGACCCTCTCCCGCCGCAAGAAGAACAATCCGGTATTAATTGGTGAAGCGGGTGTTGGCAAGACCGTTATTGTCGAACGGCTGGCCCAGCGCATCGCCGACGCCGATGTACCGGACACGCTTCTCAACAAGCAACTGCTGTTACTGGATATGGGAGAGATTGTTGCCGGCGCCAAAATGCGCGGTGAGTTTGAGGAGCGCCTTAAATCTGTACGTGATGCGGTCATCAAAGCCAAGGGGCAGGTAATCCTCTTTATCGACGAGCTTCACACCGTCGTCGGCGCGGGTGCGGGAGCCGGTGGAATGGATGCACCCAGCCTGCTAAAAACCGCCCTGGCCCAAGGCACCCTGCAAGTCATCGGGGCTGACACCCTCGACGAGTACCACCGCTATGTTGAAGTCGACAGGGCGCTTGAGCGACGATTTCACACCATATTGATTCGTGAGCCGACCGTAGAAGAGACTATAGAAATCATGGAGGGAATTGCTCCCCGCTACGAGAAACACCATGAAGTCAGCTACCTGCCTGAAGCTCTTGAGGCGGCAGCCCAACTGGCTGAGCGTTACCTCACTGACCGCCGCCTGCCGGATAAGGCGGTCGATCTGCTGGATGAAGCAGGCTCCAGCAAACATATCCAGTTGATCTCCATACCTCACGACTTGAAGGAGTTGGAGTTGAATGCACAGAAGCTCCAACTTGATAAGACCGAGGCTTTCGATGCACAGAACTTTGAGAGTGCCGCCTCACTACAGATGAAGTTCTTACAGATGGAAGAGCAGTTACAGGCGGCACGGGCAGAATGGAAGATGGAATTGGGAGAGGTTGACGCCATTATTACCGCCGAGGATATCGCGGAGGTAGTCTCCCACTGGACTGGCATTCCGGTGGCACGAATGGTGGAGTCAGAGGCAAATAAACTGACCCGCATGGAGAGCAACCTGCACAAGCGGATTGTCGGGCAGGAGGATGCCGTTCACTCGGTGGCCGATGCCATCCGCCGCAACCGCTCCGGTATCACATCGCCACGCCGCCCCATCGGCTCATTTCTTTTCCTCGGCCCCACCGGCGTCGGTAAGACCGAACTGGCCCGCGCGCTCGCCGCATTCCTCCTTGATGATGAGTCACGTATTGTCCGCCTGGATATGTCCGAATACATGGAGCGTCATGAAGTCTCAAAAATGATTGGCGCACCCCCTGGCTATATCGGCTACGGTGAGGGCGGGCAACTAACCGAGAAAGTGCGGCGTAATCCTTACACGGTAGTACTGCTGGATGAGGTCGAAAAGGCTCACCCCGATGTCTTTAACATGCTGCTACAAATCCTTGAAGACGGCCAGCTGACTGATGCCCAGGGTCGCACGATCTCCTTCCGCAACACCATACTGATCGGCACCTCCAACCTGGGCACTGAATCTCTCTCGCCAGAGAAACGGTCGATAGGCTTTATCCAGTCAGAGATGCCTGATTACAGAGATGCCAAACATATGGTGATGCATGAGGTGAAGAAATTCTTCAAACCGGAGTTTCTCAACCGTCTCGATGACATTATTGTCTTCCACTATCTGGAAGAGGCTCACGTAGAGAAAATTGCCGAGATGTTCGTAAGTGAACTGGTAGAGCGGATGAAGAAGCAGGGGATACAGATCAATGTCGACCATGAGGTGGTGACAAAGCTGGCCCATGACGGTTTCAACCCCTTCTATGGTGCCCGCCCTCTGCGGCGTGAAGTGGAGCGGCAGGTGGAAAATCCACTGGCGATGAAGATCGTGAAGGGTGAATGCCCAGAAGGAAGCCGGGTAGCCATCACTCTGGATGAGGGTGAAATCACTTTCGTCATCCACAATTGATTGCGTCTGGAGAAATCACAAAAAAAGAAAGGGTGTAAGCGCAGAGGCCGCTTACACCCTTTTCACTGTATGGAGCCGGTGATAGGAGTCGAACCCACGACATCCTCATTACAAGTGAGGCGCTCTACCAACTGAGCTACACCGGCATATTCAAGGTGGGCAATTCTAGTTGATTCCTGACGATGTGACAATGCGGGAACAAGGATAAATTTGGTGATCTATTGCGGGATACTGTTCGAGCAGCTGATGAAACAGCTCGGCACTCTCCCCCATGCCGTCTCGATAGTCGAGCCAGTAGGCCTGCTTCTCACTATATCTCGGCTTGATAGTCACATTATAACCTTTGGAAATCAGTGATTGCCTTCGATTATCTGCGTTCTTCTGCTGGGAAAAAGCCCCCAGGGAGATAGCGTTTTTGAATTCACCCCGGAAGAAGCGCCGGACATCCTTGATCCCCAGATTTTTCAACTCTTGGACCGTCTGAATAGCCATCTCCTGGCTCTCCACGGGCGGGATCATCACCCAGTAGCCGATAGTCTTGGTATAGCTCTCCTGACGCAACGAAGAGTCCACTCCCCGCCAGTGCAGCCGATCTGCCACAGACCTCGCTTCCGATCCTTTTTCAAATGGGCCGTAGGCACCACACACCAACGCCACATCCTTGGGTGGAAGAGCCTCCTCCTCAGAGGAGGGTACCTGCACTACTATTTCCGGCGGGATAAATGGAGCAGCGGTTACCAACTCAGGCTCCTTTGCTTCCGCCACCTCAGATTCGGCGTCGACCGCACTCTCTTGGCTGTTGTCAATCACAGCGGTCACAGCCTTGCTCTCTTCAGGTAGATTTGAGACGGGGCTTTGAACCGACTTCTGCTCCAAGATATCGTCAACCACCGGCTGAAGCGACTCCTCTTCCGGTGGTATTTCAGTCTCTGCCTCTGCATGTACCTCTATCACGACCTCAACCGGTGACGCTTCTGTAACATCTGTTGAAGGTGCTACATCACCTTCCAACGGGATCTCTTTTGCGACTACTGCCACTGTATCCGTTTCTTCATTAACCTCGGACGCTTGCTCCTGCGACACCCTGCCTTGGATCGGCCCTGGCAATACAACCTCCTTGTCAATCTCTGAAAGCAGGCGTAGATCACCAACAACCGGGTACTCCACAACAATAGTCTCCGGCCTGGCAATCTCTCGCTGAATCCCCCACCCAAAAATAGCGAGATTAGCCAGCACCAGCATGATAAAAAGCCACTTCATGGTTTATTACCCTCTTCAGCCACTCGTCTCAATCCCTGCATTACCAAATCAGGAACCAGCTTGCCTGTATGCTCAACAACCTCCATGAGTAGTGGTGCACCACTACCGGTAAAGATCAAATCCGGTACCACACCGATCATTGACTTAGCCTGCACCATTACCCTATCCACCAAGGCGGCTGCGGCATGCAGGGAAGCTGAAGCGATACAGCTGTCAGTATCCTCACCCAACAAGGCTGTTGTTACTACCGGGCTGATACTTGGAATTCTGGTACCAGCCTGCAGAGCCCCACGCATCAGATCGATCCCGGGCAGGATCTGTCCACCTATGTGCTGTCCTTCTCCATCGATGACATCGATTGTAAGGGCGGTTCCACTGTCGACGATACAGGCAGGTGGGCCTCCCATCGTATACGCGGCAATGAGCGTCAACCAACGATCAACCCCAAACTGCCTGGGTTGCCTATAGGCCAGTGTCACACCAAACGCCTGGGCTTGTGTTTCGATGATTTCCGGGCGCAGGCACCAATGGTCACCCATCCAGCCGGCCAGTTGCCGTTGAAGCTCCATACCGGCAACATTAGCCATCACTACCCTTTTCGGTACTCTGCCGCGGCCCCAGCAGTGTGAGCCCAATGCCCCTATGTCCATCTCTTTATGGGGAGCTGCAGATATCTCCAGTGACTCGCCTACCGATGCCACCCAGGCCCACTTGATATTGCTGTTGCCGATATCAATCAGCAAGGTCTCTGGTGTCACCGGTATCTCCACAAGCTAGTCTTGTTTCATGCCATTCACTGCACGACCCACCGTCTTGGTAGAGCGCAAACTTACTTCACCACCGTGATAAACCCTAATGGCCCCACCCTCCTCCAACAGCAGAGCACCGGCATCATTGATACCTCGATGAATACCTTCAATCTGTCTGGTTCCCATCTGTAAGGTGACCGCTCTGCCGTAGTAGATATCGTAGCGGTGCCACTCCTTCAGCAGCGGTGTCAAACCGTCCCTACCGAACTGATCCATTATCTCCAGCAGTTGCGTGACCAATACCCCTGCCAGCTGATTTCTGGAAACACCATTGCCTCCGGGCAGTTGTGTTAAATCGGTCCAGGGTTGATCAATTGCAGCCCCCTGTTGCCCTGTCAGACGAGTGTTTAGCCCCAACCCGACAACCACACGACTCGGCCCCCCTTGCTCCCCAGCAACCTCCAGCAGTAAGCCGGCCAGTTTTTGATCTTGATACAGTACATCATTTGGCCACTTCAAACCGACACCGGTAACACCCAGCACCTCCAGACTGCGAACAACACCAAGGCCGACAGCTAGACTGAGACCACTCAGGTCGGCCAAACCGAGGCTATAGCGCCAGAGCAGTGAGAGGTAGATATTGCTACCAAATGGCGAGACCCACTCTCTTCCCCGTCGTCCTTTGCCGGCAGTCTGCTGCTCCACCAAGCAGACATGGCCGGAAGCACTGCCGTCAATACCCGCTTGCATCAGATAGCTGTTTGTGGAGTCGAGCCGGGGATGTATCTCCAGCCGATAGAGATGCTCCCGGGTACTGGAAGTAAACGCTTGTTCTATCTTTTCTTGATCAAGCAGTTCCAACGATTGCGCCAATCGGTAGCCCTTGCCTCGTACCGCAAAGACTTCAAGGCCTAACTGCTCTTGTACTGCTTTTAGCTGCTTCCAGATCGCCGCCCGACTGACGGCAAGTGCCCCAGCCATCTCTTCACCTGAGTGGAAACGGCCATCCGCCAGCAGCCTGACAATCTTATATCGAGTCTCCATGGCTGTGTATTTTACCAGAGCGGCAGCACCCTATATCCGAAATAAAATTCACCCACTTTCCCTGTGACTGCAGTCGCTATCTTATACATCGGTAGTGCTCACCCGCAGCCAGTCAAAACGGCAGTTTATCTGTTGACTACCTGCACCCTTTTCAAGCCACAGATCACAGGTATCTATAGGCGGTGACTGAGGGGATAGATTAAAGGTCATTAACTCATCGCGCCTGAAGGCGTGTATTACTCTTATATCGGACTCTTCTGCAGCACCCATCTGTTTTGCGAAGCTTTTCTCTGTACTGCGGATACCATCGACGGCCAGGATCACATCTCCAGCCGACAGCCCTGCCGATTGAGCGGCTCCATCATCAAATACCTGAGCCAACTCAACACCCAATGGGTGTGTACGATAACGTGCTCCCGGCACCCGCAAAGGCATCTCCTTCTTACCCGCCTCTTTTTTTACTCCACCATTGTCCTGTGGATTGCGAGCTGCACGTAGACGGAAACCTATACCGACACTCTCGAATAGCTCCTCAAGCGGAAGGTCCTCGGTAGTATCGAGAGCCAGCGAGAGTAGGCCCGCACAGTCAACGCCGGTCACATCTTTTATAACGGCCTCTACCTCATCCTCTCCTATTCCAATATCCGTGACCCCATGTCGCAACCATAGCGCACGCATCACATCATCCAATGAGTGTCTACCATCGCTCTCACGTCGAATCGTGAGGTCTAGGGCAAGAGCGACCAATGAACCTTTTGAGTAGTAGCTGACGATAGCATTGGGGGCATTCTCATCCTGCTTATAAAACTTGGTCCAGGCATCGAAGCTTGATTCTGAAACCGTCTGTTTTCGGCGTCCATTGCCACGAATCACCCGGGTGATCACTTGAGCCAAGAGTTCCATATAACTATCAGAATCAATGCGTCCGCTCCTCAGTAAGGCTAGGTCATCATAGTATGAGGTGACGCCTTCAAACAGCCACAATAGCCTCGTGTAGACTTCCTTAGAGAGGTCCGCCTGCTGAAAGACCCTTGGGCGGATACGCTTGACATTCCACAGATGAAAATACTCATGGCTGCAGAGTCCGAGGAACTGACGATAGCCATCTGTTACCTCAGACACTCCGCGCAGGGGCAGGTCATCCCGCTTGCAAATAAGTGAGGTGGATGAGTTATGTTCCAATCCTCCATAACCATCACCCACTGCCATCACCTGAAACAGGTAACGCTCCATGACGGGTAACTCACCAAATAGATCAATATGGGTTTCACAGATGGGCTTCAGATCCCTGCATAGGCGCTCAATATCAGCTGAGTGTCGACCGGTGATAGCAATTTCGTGTGTCACACCACGAACATCGAATGATGCATGGGTAAACAGGCCCATTTCCACTGGATGATCAATGAGTTCATTGTAGTTTGCTGCGCTAAACTTACCGAAACTGAGAGGCTCTCTCTCTGCTGCTGTTGCTAGCGTAGTTGCGACCCTCCAATCACTATAAGCATCCCCTTCTGGTGGCAATATCTCAACACTGCAGTGTTGAGCCGTCCTACCGGCGACACTTAGAAAGAGACTGGTACCATTGAAGTAACCGTGAGTAGTATCGAGATGCGCACTTCGCACTGAGAGATCCCACGCATAAACGGTATAGCTGATAACCAGATCACCTCGACATGGTGCACACTGCCATGACTGCTTATCACGCTTCTCAACGGGGACTTCATGACCTTCACAGGATGCAGTTAAGGTAACGATATTTTTGGCAAAGTCACGAATCATGTAACTCCCCGGAATCCAGGCGGGGAGAAAGAGCGTTACACCCTCAGGGGCAGGCTGGGTAACTCGTAGCTCAACAGAGAATAGGTGTGCCTTGGGCGAACTTGGCTGGGTAATCCCCCCGAGAAATAGTGGCGTTCATAAGTAGAATTTTCCAATATAGAGGTTCAAGGAGAATCTACATGAAGAGATCACGCTACAGCGAGTCACAGATCATCAGTATCCTGAAAGAGGCTGAAAGCGGTATACCGGTTGCCGAACTCTGCCGAAAGCATGGTATGAGTGATGCCACTTTCTACAATTGGCGCTCCAAATATGGTGGCATGGACGTCTCCATGATGAAGCGGATGAAAGAGCTGGAAGAAGAGAACCGGCGCCTAAAAAAGATGTATGCCGAAGAGCGACTGAAAGGCTGAGATTGTTCAGGAAGCCCTTGAAAAAAGTGGTGAAGCCATCTCGACGAAAAGAGATGGCCAAACGTGCTGTAGAAGAACGCCACGCCTCTATTCGCCTCGTCTGCCAGGCCTTCAGCATCAGCGAGACCTGTTACCGTTACCAGGCAAAGCTGTCCGGTGATAATGCGTACATAGCAGATTGGCTGCTGCGCATGACAACGACTAACCGCACATGGGGTTTCGGCCTCTGTTTCCTGTATCTACGCAATGTGAAAGGCTACGGCTACAATCACAAGCGCGTATACCGGATATACCGGGAGCTTGAGCTGAACCTGCGAATCAAACCAAAACGCCGCCTCAAGCGGGACAGGCCGGATGAACTGTCAGTACCCCGGCAGATCAATGACATGTGGTCGATGGACTTCATGCATGACCGGCTGAATGATGGTCGCAGCTTCCGCACTTTCAATGTAATCGATGACTACAACCGTGAAGGGCTGGGCATTGAGGTGGACTTATCGTTACCCGCACTTCGAGTGATACGCTCACTGGAACGAATCATTGAGTGGCGTGGGGAACCCAGGGCAATACGTTGTGACAATGGCCCTGAATACATCAGCCATCAGCTTGTGGAATGGGCCGCCAAAAGAAAAATTGTCCTCCATTACATTCAACCAGGCAATCCTCAGCAAAACGCTTATGTGGAGCGATTCAATCGTACCGTGAGGCACGAATGGCTGGATCAACATCTATTCAGAATCCATCGTCCATGCACAAGATACTGCGACCCAATGGCTATGGCGTTACAATAATGAAAGACCCCATATGGCGCTGGGAGGAATAACACCAGCACAGAAGTTGGCTCAGGCCGCATAACTGCTACTTTTGAGCGCCACTATAAATGGGGGGATTACCGCTGGACCTTATAGTACATCATCTCAATACCATCAATTTTTATCAGCTGAAACTGTATCAGATCTGAAGATAGAGGCCACCCTCAACAGCTGTGTAACAAAGTAGGTTGGTCTGGGCGGTAGTGATACGATCTGTATACGGAAAATTTCAGGCAAGAAAAAACCCCAAGTCTAATAAAAGACTTGGGGTTTTTAAATTAAAGCCTGGCAGTGACCTACTCTCACATGGGGAAACCCCACACTACCATCGGCGATACACCGTTTCACTTCTGAGTTCGGGATGGGATCAGGTGGTACCAGTGCTCTAATGCCGCCAGGCAAACTCTTGGTCCGACGTTTTCACGGCAGACAGCATTCGATTTAGATTGTAGATGTATGTTGCATTCACAACCAACACCACAAAATACTTGGGTGTTATATGGTCAAGCCTCACGGGCAATTAGTACTGGTTAGCTTCATACATTACTGTACTTCTACACCCAGCCTATCAACGTTGTGGTCTTCAACGGCCCTTCAGGACTCTAAAAGAGTCGGTGAGATCTAATCTTGGGAGGGGCTTCCCGCTTAGATGCTTTCAGCGGTTATCCTGTCCGAACGTAGCTACCCGGCAATGCCACTGGCGTGACAACCGGAACACCAGAGGTTCGTCCACTCCGGTCCTCTCGTACTAGGAGCAGCTTCCCTCAAATCTCAAACGCCCACGGCAGATAGGGACCGAACTGTCTCACGACGTTCTAAACCCAGCTCGCGTACCACTTTAAATGGCGAACAGCCATACCCTTGGGACCGACTTCAGCCCCAGGATGTGATGAGCCGACATCGAGGTGCCAAACACCGCCGTCGATATGAACTCTTGGGCGGTATCAGCCTGTTATCCCCGGCGTACCTTTTATCCGTTGAGCGATGGCCCTTCCATACAGAGCCACCGGATCACTAAGACCTACTTTCGTACCTGCTCGATGTGTCTATCTCGCAGTCAAGCACCCTTATGCCTTTGCACTCATTGCGCGATTTCCGACCGCGCTGAGGGTACCTTCGTGCTCCTCCGTTACTCTTTGGGAGGAGACCGCCCCAGTCAAACTACCCACCACACACTGTCCCTGATCCGGTTAACGGACCTAGGTTAGAACTCCAAATATACCAGGGTGGTATTTCAAGGTTGGCTCCACCGAAACTAGCGTCTCGGTTTCAAAGCCTCCCACCTATCCTACACAGATAGATTCAAAGTCCAGTGTGAAGCTGTAGTAAAGGTGCACGGGGTCTTTCCGTCTAGCCGCGGGTATACGGCATCTTAACCGCAATTTCAATTTCACTGAGTCTCTGGTGGAGACAGTGTGGCCATCATTACGCCATTCGTGCAGGTCGGAACTTACCCGACAAGGAATTTCGCTACCTTAGGACCGTTATAGTTACGGCCGCCGTTTACCGGGGCTTCGATCAAGAGCTTCGCCGAAGCTAACCCCATCAATTAACCTTCCGGCACCGGGCAGGCGTCACACCCTATACTTCCTCTTTCGAGTTTGCAGAGTGCTATGTTTTTAATAAACAGTTGCAGCCACCAATTTATTGCAACCCCTTCTGCTCCACGAGCAAGTCGCTTCACATACCAGGGGCGCACCTTCTCCCGAAGTTACGGTGCCATTTTGCCTAGTTCCTTCACCAGAGTTCTCTCAAGCGCCTTAGAATTTTCATCCCACCCACCTGTGTCGGTTTGGGGTACGGTCTCTTATTACCTGAAGCTTAGAAGATTTTCCTGGAAGTATGGCATCAATCACTTCACACCCGTGGGTGCTTCGTCATCACGTCTCAGAATTATGGAACCGGATTTACCTAATTCCACTCCCCTACTCGCTTAAACCGGGACAACCAACGCCCGGATGATTTAGCCTGCTCCGTCTCTCCATCGCAGTAATAAGAGGTGCAGGAATATTAACCTGCTTTCCATCGATTACGCATCTCTGCCTCATCTTAGGGACCGACTAACCCTGCGCCGATTAGCGTTGCGCAGGAAACCTTGGGTTTTCGGCGAGGGGCCTCTCACCCCTTTATCGTTACTCATGTCAGCATTCGCACTTCTGATACGTCCAGCATGCCTTACAGCACACCTTCAACCGCTTACAGAACGCTCCTCTACCATACGTGTAAACACGTATCCGCAGCTTCGGTACACATCTTAAGCCCCGTTAAATCTTCCGCGCAGGCCGACTCGACTAGTGAGCTATTACGCTTTCTTTAAAGGATGGCTGCTTCTAAGCCAACCTCCTAGCTGTCTATGCCTTCCCACATCGTTTCCCACTGAGATGTGATTTTGGGACCTTAGCTGGCGGTCTGGGTTGTTTCCCTTTCCACGACGGACGTTAGCACCCGCC